>CANJ01000001.1 GCA_000309075.1 Occidentia massiliensis | reverse complement strand
TTTAAATATCTAACTTAGTTTCTCATATTTTCTTTGCTTCTTAATTTTTTGTATTTACTATATTATCCTTTTTTATCATATTGTTATACTTATCTTAGCCTTTATTACTTGTGTTTTTGTGATACTATACTTATATTTCTCTAATTATATAAGGAATATGTCCAGTTCTTTTCCAATTTTTTTGAATACTATATTGCTCTTATTTGTATATTTTCTTATTGTTTTACTTTATACTATCTTATTTTAGACAATATATTATCTAACTCTTCTAAATTAGAAAAGAAGATAGTTATTTTTCCACCATGTTGAGAATTATCAATAGTAATTCTAGTACCAAATTTACTAGAAAGGCTTTGTATAAGTAAATTCAAATCATCTATTTCAAAATTATTATTCAACTCCTCTACTATTACAGTTGACTGCTCTTGTTTTTTTTCGCTATTCAACTTTTTAATATATCTTTCTGTTTCACGCACACTTAGATTTTTATCAATAATAACCTCTACTATCTCTTGAGTATAATTACTACCAATTAACGTTCTAGCATGCCCCATTGTAATTTTACCTTGAATAAGTTTTTCTTTTACATCTTTAGGTAAAATATTAAGTCTTAAAATATTTGTAACATGACTACGACTTTTTCCTAAAGTTTTGCTTAATTCTTCTTGAGTAAAACCAAATTCTTCTATCAATTTTTTATATCCTTCAGCTTCCTCAATAATATTCAATTCTTGTCGTTGAATATTCTCAATTAATGAAATTTGAAATATTTGTTTTTCATCAATTTCCTTTATAATCACTGGTACTTCAAATAAGTTCGCTATTTTAGCTGCTCTCCACCTCCGTTCCCCAGCAATAATAATATATTTTTCTTGATCAGCTATTCTATTAACAATAATTGGCTGTATTATTCCATGTATACATATTGATTCTGATAATTCTTTTAAACTATTATCATCAAAACACTTTCTAGGTTGATTAGGATTTACTATTAATTGATCAATACTCAAATTACAAATAGTATTTTTATCAGTAACACCAGAAATATATCCCAAATTATCGCTTAATAATGCCGAAAGTCCTTTCCCTAATCCTCTTGTTTTAAATGATCGACTCATATTCTATTCCATTTTCCCTATCTAATATCTCTTTTACCAAGTGTAAATATGATACTGACCCTAAACATTTATGATCATATAGAATAACTGGTTGACCAAACGATGGAGCTTCAGATATCCGTACATTCCTTGGAATTACAGTTTTAAAAACTAAATTTTTTAAACATTTTCTAACATCTTCTTCAACTTGTATTGTTAATCTATTTCTTCTATCATGCATGGTTAAAAGTATACCTTGAATTTTCAAAGCAGGGTTAAGTTGCTTCTTAAATCTATTAATAGTTTTTAATAATTGACTTAATCCTACTAATGCATAAAATTCACACTGCATAGGTATTATTACTTGTGTTGCTGCCATTAAAGCGTTAAAAGTTAATAATCCCAATGATGGTAAACAATCAATAATTATATAATCATACTTAGATTTTATAACATTAAAAGCTGATTTTAACATAGATTCTGCACCTTGTATATGAGCAAAATCAATTTCTATAGCACTTAAATCAATATTTGAAACTATTATATCTAACTCCGGTACAATTGTAGACATTATTAAATCTTGAACAACATTAGAATCATTATTAATATCTTCTGGATTATAATGTATAAAAGCACGATATATTGTCTTATTTTTATCTGGCTGATTTATTCCAAATCCAGTACCTGCATTACCCTGAGGATCTAAATCAACTAATAATGTCTTCTTGTGAACAGCAGCAAGTGCTGTAGCTAAATTAGTTGCTGTAGTAGTTTTTCCTACTCCACCTTTTTGATTTACAATAACTATAATTTGTGAATCACTACCCATTATTCTTTCACTTTAATTTCTAATACCCAAGAGCTATCTTCCACACAACTTGGGTAAAGTTGATAAATAAAATTTTTATACAATAGAGCTTGCTTAATTTCTTGTTGAACGGTTTTTCCTTTCAAAATTAAGTATTTATTTCTTATACTAAATTGACTTGTATATGACAATATCTTTGTTAAATTTGCAAAAGCTCTAACAGTAATAATATCACATTTTATTTTTAAACTTTCAACCCTATCATTTATTATTTCAACTTTATTATTAGATAATTGAGAAGCATGCAATAAAAAAGCTGCTTTACGAGCATTAGATTCTATTAATATAACTTTTTTTATTCCTACTATTGATAACACCATACCTGGAAAGCCAGCTCCACTACCTAAATCAGTTAAAATAATAGATTTATCATCAATATAATTTAATAACTGTATTGAATCAAAAATATGTCTTTGCCAAAATTGCTCAATAGTAGATTTTGCTACTAAATTTATTTTTACATTCCACTTACTTAATATCAAATAATATTCTCTCAATCTATTAAATGTTTCACGTGAAACATTATAGCGTTTTTGTAAAATTGTATATATATTTTGTAACATATTTATCTTTATTTAATAAAAAACATTTTTATATATTTAGTAGTAATATTTCACGCAAAATACTACTCAATTCAAATTCATTATAAATAATAAAATTTTACTTATGTAATAATCATCTTATTCATAATATGCTTAACAATATATAAATTATTTATCAAAATTCATTTTAAAAAATTTTCTACTAACAGTTTTTTATAGTAAATTAAGTAAAAAACTTTACAAATTTTTCACACTATTAACTTGAATATACACAATAATTAATTATGATTTAATAAAATTTAAAAAATAATCTTTATATATTAAGTTTCAAACGTTTACTAATTATGAATTCAAAAGCTTACACAATAAGTGAACATTTAACAGAGCTAAAAATTAGAATACTAACAATATTTATTTGCTTTATAATAGCCTGCTTTATAAGTTATTATTACAGTAAAGAAATATATAATTTTTTAGCTACACCATTAAAAGCTATATTACCAAATCATACCCACAAAATGATATATACTAGTTTAGCAGAAGGATTCTTTACTCATCTTCAACTTTCTTTCTATATAGGTTTTTTAACAACCATGCCAATTATTGCTACTCAACTTTATTTATTTATTGCTCCAGGATTATATTTATCAGAAAAACATATTTTTAAAATTCTAATTTTTATATCACCAATACTTTTTTATATAGGAAATTTATTTGCTTTTTATATAGTTATACCTAAAGCTTGGAAATTTTTTTTAAGTTTTGAATCTATAAATAATAATTACTTTCCAATAATTCTTGAAGCTAAAATAAATGAGTATTTAAGCTTACTAATACAATTTAGTTTAGCATTTGGAGTATCTTTTCAATTACCTTTAATTTTGATAATACTCAATATATTAAAAATTATTCCTATACAAACACTAATAAATAAAAGAAGGATAGCTATTGTAGTTAATTTCATAATAGCAGGTATATTAACTCCTCCAGATATTCTAAGCCAGTTTGCCCTTGCAATCCCACTAATTTTATTATATGAAACCTCTATAATAATATGTAAAATCCTAAAAAACCGAGGATAAAATGTTAGATATAAAGTGGATTAGAGCTAACCCTAAATTTTTAGATCAAGCTTTACTTAAAAGAGGAGTGCAACCAATTTCTAAAAAAATACTACAGCTTGACACAGAAAAAAGAAAATTTATTACATTAATAGAACAGTTACAACACGCAAAAAACACAAAATCCACTAATATAAGTTATATAAAAGATAAATCCAGCAACGAATGTAAAACCATACAAAATGACATAAATCATATTGACCAAAAATTAACTGAATTAAAAAAGTTAAAACTTCAAGAGACTATAGAAGATCAATTATCTCAAATTATGGATAATCTTCCTAATATACCAGCTTCAGATGTACCGTATGGTATGGATGAAAGCAAAAACAAACTTATTAGAACTATAGGACAACCAAAAGAAATCAATACCCCTAAGCATCACTACGAAATTGGCAAAAACTTAGGAATGATGGATTTTGATAGAGCAGCTAAAATATCTGGTGCTAGATTTGTAATATTAAAGCATGATTTAGCTAAACTTGAAAGAGCTTTAATAAATTTTATGATTGATATACATACTACAGAATTTGATTTTTTTGAAATTGCCCCACCATATCTTGTAAAAGATCATGCAATGTATAATGTTGGACAATTACCTAAATTTATCGATGCATCTTTTCAAACAACCAATGGACACAGACTAGTTACTACAGGTGAAGTACCATTAACTAATATTTTTGCTAATACTACTTTACTAAAAGAGAACTTACCTATAAGGCTCGTAGCTTATACCCCTTGCTTTAGATCCGAAGCAGGAAGCGCTGGTAAAGATACTAAAGGCATGATTAGGATGCACCAATTTAGTAAAGTTGAACTTTTCAGTATTACTATTCCTGAAAAATCAGTGGAAGAGCATGAGTACCTTACAAATGTTGCTGAGGAAATTTTAAAAAGACTGGAATTACCTTATAGAGTAATGTTATTATGTGCTGGTGACATGGGATTTGCTGCTCAGAAAACCTATGACTTAGAAGTATGGCTACCAGCTCAAAAACGTTACCGTGAAATTTCAAGTTGCTCACATTTTGGAGATTTTCAAGCAAGAAGAGCAAAAAGCAGATACAAAGAAGAAATCAGTTCTAAAGAAATAAAATTCTTACATACTCTTAACGGATCTGGAGTTGCAGTAGGTAGAGCTTTAGTAGCAATTTTAGAAAATTACCAAAATTCAGACGGCTCAGTTACTATACCAAAAGCACTAGTAAGTTATATGGGAGGTAAAACATCTATATGCCCCTTTAAAAAAAAATATATTTTTAATAACTATTTAACCAAGTTCTTTTTAATCTTAATCGCCATTTTATATATCTCAGATCTAGTATAGTATTGCTTATTTTGATTAAAAACTAAATTAACACTATCTTCAACACTAAAAGATTGCCTAATAAATTTATCTATTTCTTGCTCTACTAAACTTTTTACAATGTTGTCAATTTTTTTAGATACAGGATAAACCAGTAGCACTATTTCACCTTTTACAGATTTATTACTATAATATGCAATAAGTTCTTTAACAGTTGACCTTTGTACTTCCTGATAAATTTTTGTTAATTCTCTAGCAATACATATTTCAACATTACCAAAAATTTTTGCTATAGCTACAAGAGAACTAACAAGGCGTTTAATACTCTCAAAAAAAATAAGAGTAAAGTTAGAACCATATAGTGATTGCAAAAATTTTTCTTTTGCTATGACAGTTTTCGGTAAAAAGCCACAAAACATAAATTTGTCTGTTGGCATAGCTGAAATCGTCAGTGCTGTAATAATAGAAGAGACTCCTGGTATTATATCAATGTAACAATTATTTTCCTGAAGAAACCTTACTAACTTATAGCCTGGATCAGCTATCAGTGGCGTACCTGCATCTGTGATTAAACTAATAACTTCCCCATCCATTATAAATTTTCTTATACACTCCCTAGTTTGAGAACTGCTATAATCATTATATACTATAAGTTTTTTATAGTTAATATCATATTTCTTTAACAATATAAAAGCTCTTCTAGTATCCTCACACAATATAAGAGTAGAGTTTTGTAAAACCTCAATAGCCCTAAGAGTAATATCTTTCAAATTACCAATCGGAGTCGAAACAACATACAATCCTGGTTTATAAGACATATACAAAAAAATAAGATTCTATACACCTATTAGGAAACATTAACAGAGTTTTTAAACAAAATATAGATCTTATTTATAAAAGGAACTAATTTCATTTTAAAAAATAAACTCATATTTTTTAAAAAACCTAAAGAATATAGTTTTACCTATTAATTAGGTAAGCATATTTAATAACTAATCCCCTATTTAATTAGATAATAAAATCTGGTATCAACTCAACAATAGTTGAAATGAAAAATACTTCAAATATAATGACTTTATTATAAGTTAATTAATTTATATATGTATTTTTTATTTTAGCATTCGTAGCTCAGCGGATAGAGCGTTGCCCTCCGAAGGCAAAGGTCATTGGTTCAATCCCAATCGAATGCACCATTTCAACAGTTTTGTCTAAAAAAGAAAATACACTAGCTTATAAATAAAATGCCAAAGTTAAATAAATTGACATGATCTATAAAATTTGATACGGTTCAATGAAAATCTTATGTCTTTTTTACAAAAATCCGACCTTAAGTTATCTTACTTTCAAAAGCTTCGTGATAGTAAGTTTCGCCATGTAGTATGGCCAATTAGATCTTCAGAGCTAGCAAAATTTATCCCAATGTCTCTATTAATGTTCTCCATTTTATTGAACCAAAACATTATAAGAGGCATTAAAGATAGCATTATAGTAACTTATGTTGGACCAGAAGTTATTAGTTTTATAAAATTCTGGGGAGATATGCCAGCAGGATTTTTATTTATTATTTTTTATACAAAATTATGTAACTGTGTCACATCTGAAAATGCCTTTAGAATTATAGTAATTTCTTTCTTATCTTTCTTTACTATTTTTACCTTTATTATCTTTCCAAACCATATATTATTTCATCCCGATCCAGATACCATAAAATTATATATATTACAATTTCCCCACTTAAAATGGTTTATTACCATATGGGGTAAATGGAGTTTTGTATTATTTTATATAATGGGAGAGTTATGGCCAGTTGTAGTTTTTTCTCTACTTTATTGGCAATTGGCGAATAAAATTACAAAAACTGAAGAAGCAAGTCGTTTTTATTCCTTTTTTAGCTTATTTGGCCAATCTAACTTACTTGTTTCAGGTAGCATAATAATTTATTTTGCTGAAGGAAAACATTTCATTGCAGATTGGTTTAAAGGTGGAGCAACAGATGAGGTAATGGTAAAATCACTAATGGTAATTATAATCATATCAACTATAATTTTATTGCTATTACATCGTCTTATAGAAATCAATATAATCAATAGTTCTAAAAATACCAGCCAGTCTATAAATAAAGAGGTATTAAAAATGGGTTTTCGAAACAGTATAAAAACTGTTTTATCCTCCAAATATTTAGGGTTAATTTGTTGCATGATTATCTCATATAGCGTTACAATGAATCTCATAGAAGGTTTATGGATGTCTAAAGTCAAAGAGCTATATCCCACAACTGACCAATTTATATCATATCATGGAAAGGTGCTTTTTGTAACAGGTATATTTACCTTATTTTGTTCTTTTTTAGGTAGTAGCATTATACGTTACTGGGGATGGTATTGGGGAGCTGTTATTTCTCCAATTATAATTTTAATTGCAGGAACTCTCTTCTTTTCTTTTGCTGCATTGCAAAAACATACTGAAACAATAATCATGGGTATAGGTTATACATCTCCATTATTTATAATTGTAATAATTGGAGCTATACAAAATATTGTAGGAAAAGGAGTTAAATATTCTGTATTTGATACTACTAAGGAAATGACCTACATTCCACTAGATGATGAAATGAAAACCAAGGGTAAAGCAGCAGTGGAAATTGCTGGAATGAAAATTGGTAAAGCATGTGGAGCTGCCTTACAATTCTCAATTTTTTCTATTTTTCCATCTGCTAGGTATGATGACATTATAGTATTTTTAATGATTTCCTTTATAGTAATATGTGTAATCTGGATATCAAGTGTTAAAGCTTTATATAAATATTACCTCAATCTTCTTACTTCAAATACAGCTAAATAAATATAGAATTGCTAAATAAGTCTATATTTATTTAGCTAAAACAAATATACTATAGATATATAGATAATTTATACTTTAAACTTGATCAACTTCAATATCACAAAAGCCTTTATCACCAACAACATCAACTTTAGTTTCTTTAACAGCTCTTAATGGAAGAGTAGGAACTTGATAATAACTCTCGCTATTATGTGTAGCAGCAAATATGCCATAATCATCACCTCTAGTAGATTCACCAATCTCCTCATATACATGATTAAGAGATTTTCTTCCTTTATTACTGGACCCTTCATCAATAAGTGGTTTTGGCAATAAGTAACCACTTGTATCTACTTCATCATGATTATAAGCTTGATCACTTCCACCATATGCAGAATCTCCTTCATCGTCTTTTGCTTTTCCATTCATACACATGTAGTAACCATTAGAAGAATTGGCCACATTACTTCCTCCAAGCCCAGGTTCTTCAGTTTTATCCCAAGATATTGTAGGGAAAGTAGTAATAACATCTGGTTGCTTACTATTAAACTCTTTATCTTCTTCCCCTGAACAAGGTATAACAGTCATTGCTATACCTTGTTCATCACTAGTAGATTTTGTACACTTTTTCCAAATACAATAGGTATTAACCGCAGCACTACCTAAGGCCAATAAACCTATTGCTACTACCCATCCTTCACGAATAAAGTATTCATAAACATCATTCCCTTCATCTACACTATTATTATTTACTATAATTGTTGAATTATTATTAACTGTAGTGTTTGCAGGAATAAGATACTCACTAAAATTTGATGTAATATTACTAATTGCATTAGATACTTCTATTATATCAGTTTCAATCTTAGAATTAAAAAAAGATTCCAATCCTTTCTTTATATTAAATATCTTACATTTTTTAGCTATATGAGCAAAAATATTATCACTAGCAGACTTAATTACACTTGCGTTAATGCATTTAGGATCAAACATAATAGATTTAGAACCATAACTTACGACAGAGTAATTCCCACCATAATGCTTATTATCATCAGAAACAATAGTGTATAAATTATCATCTATTCTTTTTACATTTGCATCCAAAAATAAAGATTTTGCATCATTACCTTGTAAAGTAAAAACATCACAAACTTTTTTCCGTAATTTTATAATGCACTCTTTTACAGAAAAACAACTATTACTAATGAGCTTATTACTACTTTGGGCTAACATATATGAATCATCTCCAATGTTTACCCCTAAAAATGTTCCAGCTGCTCCTACACATCTCCTAGCACCTTCAAACATTGCCTTACTTAATGTTTGTAAACTCACTGAAAAAATACTCATTATTCAATCTCCTTCTATTAATAAAATAAAAAAATATTACTTTTGTTTAAAACGGTGTATTAATATAATTGTATTAATTTTTCAATATTTATTTTTTTTGATTGAATATTCTACCATTAAAATTCTTATCACTAAGCAATATGCTATATTATTAACACAAATACCCAACTCTAAACTCTGGTTTAATAAAGGCTAACATATAACATTTCTAAAAATTACTATGTTAGCCCTGTAACTATAATCCATAAAACTTATTAATTATTCTTCTTCAACAATAATAGTTCCAAGAGCCGGAACTATTATAGGTTGATAGTCACTATCACTATAGCTACTATTTCCATTAAAAAATTCTGTAGCATTACTAAATAAAGAACTACCATCCTCTAAACCAGAATCTCCGTCAGATTCAGAAGTAACATCTTTAACAGGCCTTGGAGGAGGAAGAAGATCATAATGAGGGTCTTGGCAGAATCGAGGAGCATCAGCTATATTATTAGATACAGTATCTAAACTAGAACCCATACTAGCAGAATCTTTAGTAACAGGTTTAAAAGTAACTTCTTTAGTAAGTTTCTTAGTAGAAGCACAATAAAGCACCATTATTTCAGACCCTATAAACTGATCAGCTCTATCTGAGCTATTAAGTAGAGGTTTATTATCCTCATCCGAACTATAGTTTTTACTATTAGAACTTGCAGTTACAGGAGTAATAGCAGAAGAACTATTTTGCTCGTGCTTAAGCACTTGTGAATTAGTAGTTGATGATAATATAGGGACTGATATAGATATTTCTTGTCTATTACCAGCAGAATTCATATATTTTTTATATAATGTAGTTGCTAGCACCGCACAACTTCCTAAAGCTACTGCACCCAATGCTATTATACATCCTTCACGAATGAAATCTCCACTATCGTTATTTTCATCTGTATTAATATCTTCATTAACTGCAGTAGCTGCTAATTCTGTTATATTTTTCACAATAAACATTCTGCATTCATGTGCTACTCTAGCAAGAGTATAATTACTGTTACCTTTTAAAACAGCTTGAATTTCATGTTCACTACTACATTGAGGGTCAAACATAACAGATGTAAAACCATCACTTGTAATAGAATAATCTCTACCAGGATGCCCTTTATATACAAGGGTATATATATTATCACCAATTTTTTTAAACATTCCCTTTAGAGATAAAGTCATTTCATCGTAACTTTGCCATGTAAAAACATCACAAATTTTTCTTGGTTTTTTAGCGCATTCTTTTACAGAAAAGCAGCTATTACCAATAAATTCATTATTACCTGTGTCCCACATATATTGAATTTTTCCAATTTGTGTATTTAAAAAATTTCCACAATCTTTAGTTTTATTAAACGTTATTCTAGCTAATGTCTGAAGATCTATCTTAATACCCATAATTATTCCCTTCTATTAAAATAAAAAGTTAAAAAATATTTAATTTAAGGTGTATTAATGTAGCCAAATTAAATTTTCAAGTTATTATAATAGAGATTAACTAAAAATATATTTCACTATAAGTATTTTTATCACTAAAACATTTTAGTATTAAGTGATATATGTTATCAATTTATTATAACATATTCCTTTATAATAAATTTCCAATCTAATTTAGAAATTTATTTAATCTGAACTTTTAGCTTAGTGCTATTGATATATTGTTATATATTATTTAAAATTCTTAGAATCTAATAACAATAAGATACAACAATTTCCAAAAGTGGTTATTTAAAATGTTCTCTATAAAAGAATTTAAAAATAAATATAAATATGATCAAGCTACACCAATGCTCCAGCAATATCTGGATATAAAATACCACCATCAACATTGCTTTCTTTTATTTCGTAAAGGAGACTTTTATGAATTATATTTCGATGATGCTCTCACTACAAGTAAACTTCTTGGTATAGCCTTAACAAGAGGGGGACTACATGCTGGTGAAGATTTACCTATGTGCGGAGTACCATATCATGCTCTTGAATCTTATTTACCTAAATTAGTTGAACAAGGGTATAAAATTGCTATATGTGAACAATTAGAATCTCCAGAAGAAGCAAAAAGACAAAGAGGATATAAAGCTGTTGTCAAAAGAGAAGTAGTAAGAATTATTACTTCTGGTACTCTTACTGAAGAAAATTTAATCCAACCTAATGCTCCTAACTACCTAGCAGCAATAGTGATAAACAAAAACATTGCATCTATAGGGTATTGTGATGTTAGTACATCAGAATTTATAATAATTGACATTACTATACAAGATTTAGCTAGCGAGCTATCTAGAATCAATCCTAAAGAAATACTTTTATCAGAGGTCTTGCAACAAAATACTAATCTAGAATATTTATTTAATATATATAAACAAAAAATAGTATATCAAGTAGAGAGTTATTTTTCATTTAACAAAGGCCAAAGAGTAATTCAAGATTATTATAAAATTTTAACTACTGACTCTATTGGCAGATTAAATAATACACAAATATCAGTTGTTGGAGCCATATTAGAATATCTAAATATAACACAAAAACATAACCAAGCAAAATTACCATTCCCACAAATCATAAGCCATAAAAGTTTAATGCTAATAGATGCTTCAGCTAGAAAAAATTTAGAACTAGTTACAGACTCAGACGGAAATATCAAAGGTAGTTTGCTGTCAGTAATTAACTATACTATTACTAGACAAGGTAGTAGATTGTTACACAAATTTCTCTCAACTCCCCTAGCAAATGCTCAAGCAATCAATAAAAGGCTCCAACTTACAGATTTCTTTTACAATAACTTATCTTTAGTAGAAAATTTAAGAAAAAGCTTAAAAACAATACAGGATATGGAAAGATCCTTAAGTAAGATATTAATGGGCAAAGGAGTACCTAAAGATTTAGAATATATAAGAATATCTTTAGAAACAGCATTAGTAATGAAAGGAGATTTTTCCAAAATACTAGGAATAAATATCCCTAGCTATTTAGAAGAAATTTTTAATTCACTATCAGGTGACGAAGAACTACGTAATTTATTAAAGTCAGCTCTACTTGACAGGTTGCCTAACAGTATTGCTGACGGAGGCTTTATTAAAAGCAATTATCACCCAAAACTAGAAGAACTAAGAGTTTTAATTAATAACAGTTCTAATTTTATTGAAAAGTTAAAACTACGATATCAACGTGAAACAGGTATAGAAACACTAAAAATTTGCCATAATAATATTTTAGGAGCATTTATTGAGGTAACAACAAAAAATTCTCATAAAATTACTGATCCTAAATTTATACATAGGCAAACTACTTCTAATTCTAGTAGATTTACCACTTCTGAATTAAAAGACTTAGAAACAAAAATTCTTAATGCTAAAAATTTAGCAATAGCACTTGAACAAGACATTTTTATAAAATTATGTCAAACAATATCTACCAAATCTGAAATATTATACAGTTTAGCAAAAAACATTAGTATTATAGATGTATTTTGTAACTTTGCTCACATAGCTCATGAATATAACTACTGTAAACCAGAAATAAGTGATGATCTAGTCTTTAATGTTACAGCTGGACGTCACCCTGTTGTTGAGAAAAGCTTAAATAAAAAACATGAAAGCTTTATTGCTAATGATTGCAATTTACAAAATAATCAAAAAATATGGTTAATGACTGGTCCTAATATGGCTGGAAAAAGCACTTTCTTAAGGCAAAATGCTTTGATTGTTATACTAGCTCAAATAGGTTCCTACGTTCCAGCTAAATCTGCACAAATAGGAGTTGTTGACAAATTATTTAGTCGCATTGGTGCTGCAGATGATCTAGCTAGAGGTCAATCTACTTTCATGGTTGAAATGGTAGAAACTTCTGCTATTTTAGCTCAAGCTACGCCAAAGTCTTTAGTAATATTAGATGAAATTGGCCGTGGTACGTCAACTTATGATGGTATATCAATTGCTTGGTCTTGCCTCGAATACATCCACGATCATATAGCATGTAGATGCTTATTTGCAACTCACTATCATGAATTAGTTGAGCTTGCAAAGCAATTATCTGCTCTTAAAAATTTCACTGTAAAGATTCATGATACAGATAACAAACTATTGTTTTTGCATCAAATTGTTGAAGGAACAGCTAATAAATCCTATGGTATACATGTAGCTGAGCTTGCTGGATTACCAAAATCAGTATTAAATAGGGCAAAAGAAATATTACAAAATCTAGAGTTAAGCAAAAAAAATACAAATACTACATTACAAAATCTAACTGACTTAAACACAAAAAGCTTATCTTATCCCACAAAAACTATAGATATGATAAGTAAAGTTAAGCCAGACCAATTAACTCCTAAGGAAGCTTTAGATATGATTTATAAAATTAAAGAAACCATTTTATTAGAAATTAGCTAAAAATAATACAATAATAGTTTTTGTTAGAAAGTTTTAAATATAATAAATACTATGTTAAAGTAGTAACATATATTCTTTTACTTTCAATTTTAAAAAAAAGATTATATAAATAAAAGCAATTTTACTTTTATTTATATATTATTTTGGAAAACAATGCAAATTTTCCCACTAAAATTAATACCAAATGATTTAAATATCAACTTTATTAGTCTTAATAAAATTAATTATATAATTTCAATTTTATTAATATTATTAAGCATAACAAGTTTAATAACCTTAAAACTTAACTTTGGCATTGATTTTGTTGGAGGACTAAATTTAGAAATCAAAGTACATCCAGTACCTAATTTAGCAAAAATTCGTACTAATTTAGATAACTCAAATCTTGGTAAAATATCTATACAAAATTTTGGTAATGAAGATATTGTTCTAATAAAAGTAAGTAATAACTTAAAAGATATTAATACTACAGTAGTAACAGACAAAATCAAAAATATTTTAGAAAAAGATTTAAATTATAAAATTGAATACAGAAAAGTAGACTTTGTCGGACCACAAGTTGGTAGCCATTTAATTAAATCAAGTATACAAGCAATACTTCTTGCTTTTGTTTTTATCATGATATATGTTTGGTTCCGTTTTGAATGGCAATTTAGCTTAGGAGTTTTAATTTCTATAATTCATGATATTATATTATCCATTGGATTTATTAGTATAAGTGGTCTTGATTTTAATCTAAGCAGCATTGCAGCACTACTTACAATAATTGGCTACTCAGTCAATGATTCAATAGTAATTTATGACCGTGTTAGAGAAAATCTAAAAAAGCTAGCACATAAAAAACTTCAAGATATAATAAATATCAGTATTAATGAAACCTTATCAAGAACAATTTTAACTGTTTTAACAACTCTATTAGCAAATTCAGCTTTAATATTATTTGGGGGAGAAGCTATTAAAAGCTTTAGCATTTCTGTTTTTATAGGTATTATTATAGGTACCTATTCTTCAATCTTTATTTCAGCTCCAATACTAGTTTTATTTAACCTTAAAAAATCAAAACAATAAGTTTTATTTAGTTAAAACATTTTACTAATATCAACAATTATTAAAATAGACAAAATTAAAATAGTTAAAGATGTACTTACAATATGATCTGCAAGTAAGTTGTTTTTAGATAATCTTACTAAATTTATAAAGTTTTCTAAATTAAATTTTTGTAAATTAATATAAACATATTTATCAAATAAATTGATCAATTTATAAATATTCTTATATAAAATACTTTCTGGTAACAATAATTGATTAAATGTTTTTTGGGGATTAACAATATAGAAGCTAACAAATCCAGCAATTATAATTACTGTTTGTTGTAAGATTTGTATTAAACTAGGAGGAGTTACTTTAATTAAAACACTAGGCAACAAAAAATAGTGAGATACCAAATTTATAACAATAAAACTTAAAACTGTCACAGATTCCATTTTATTTATATATACAATTTTGTGATCATCTAAAATAGTTACAAATCTATTATTTTGTATTATTTTTATATTCTTAAAAATTTGTAGCCAAGGTATAAATAATATTTGTGATGCTGTTATAATATTTATTAAGCTATAAATATTATAACTTTCTGTATAAAAATACTGTCCTAATGCAAGCTTAACATAGTAAGAACTAAAAAATGGAATAGAAAAAAGTGAAGCGAGAGAATAACTTAACCCAATAACTAGCATAAAATCAATAGCAATTATTTTATTATTAAAATCAGTAAAATATGTTATCTGATATTTCTCATGTAACCAACCATACATTAACATAATAAAAGATTGATAAAGAATATGACTTGCACACAAAGCTATAATAATTAAAGGTAAATTCACATTATTAAATCCCATTGGTATTAATATAACACCAAATTTAGATATTGATAAATAACAAAAAGATCTTTTTATATTATTTTCTAAGATAGAATATACTACTCCAAAGATTGCTATAAAAATACCAATTACTGTTAAGATTTCTAATCCTAAAAACAGTTTTAAAATCCATATTAAGCTTACTTTACTTGTCAAAATTGATAAATACGCACTTCCAACCGCATTGCTTACAGAATAACTATCAATTAGCCAAGATGAAAAAGGAGGACAAGCAATATTTATTAAAAGACCTAATAATATAAGTGCACCACCTAAAGTTAACCAACTTTGCTTAAAATCTTGTAGTAAATTAGTTAATTGTACAATTTGAAAACCATTCAATTCAGTCAAAATAATCCCACCAGCTAATATCAAGCTACCACTAAAAAAATGTACTATTAAATATCTATAAGCAGCTTCAATTTGCAACTCGTTCACTTGGTTATATATAATTATAGTTGCTGTAAGTGTCATTAACTCAAAGCTACAAGCACTAGTCAAAAAATCTATTGACAATATAGCTATTATACTACTTCCCATATAAATTATTGAAAAAATAATGTTTTGGTAATTATAAGAGTGCCAAACTGAAATATTAATAAAAACAGAACACAATAATATAGATATGCAAACTACCTTATTTAAAAAGCTATATTCAAAAGAAACTTGCCATAAACCATAAAAATTATACCAATATGTATTACTCGGTTGAAGAAATAATATTAAAATAGCCACTATAGGAATAATAATCGCTAATATGTTAAAAACCCTACAATCCTTAATATATTTAGAAATATACAATAATATTGAAGATAGTAACAAAAAAATACCAGGATTTAATAATAAATCCTTTAAACTAGCCTCCTCCATCTATTTTATTCTCCCATGATGAACTAAGTTGTTTTTTAAAAATAAACCCTATTATTTTAGCAATAATATAAATAATACAACTTCCAATTAAAGGAATATAAAAATAGCTCTTCATAAATTCAGAAAAACTAAAAGTTAAAACTGCAAGTATTAATAAAATTATAGTATATTTACCCATCTATCACCCTATTTTTAATATCAAAAACATAATTAGTAATTATATATAAAATTGACTAAAATACTATTAAAAGGAAATAATATTATCAATCCGGTACATAAAACTGTAGCATAAAACATATATTTAGGTAAAACCAATTCAAAATTAATATCAATATTATCTCTCTTAGTATACATAATCTTAATAATTCTTGATAGGTAACAACAAGACACAATACTAGTTAAAATTGTAACAAAAATTACTAAATGATTATGTTCTTTTATTGCTTCCAATATTATATTATATTTACTAACAAAACCTGCCAGCGGTGGAAATCCTATAAGTGATAAACTACCAATTGTAAAACATAATGACATAACTGGAATATAATACCCTATAGAATATAAATCTTTAATATCTGTACGTTTAGCAACTACATATAAACAACCAGCTGCATAAAATAGTGTTATCTTTCCTATAGAATGAGTAAACATATGAGTTATAGCTGCAGTTATAGACCCTGTAGTTCCAATAAATGCACTAAGTACTACTATACCAAGATTAGAAATAGTTGAGTAAGCTAATATTTTCTTTATGCTGGTTTGAAATAAAGCTTTAAAAGCAGTGTATAATACTCCACATACAATAAAACATTGGATATAATATAATAACCATTGCTGTTCTCCCAACACTGAAAATATCCCTGTTAACAAGCAAAAAACCCCAACATTAACAACTGCAACAGCATGTAAAATTGCACTTACTGGATATGGTGCTATCATAGCTGTAGGCAGCCACATATGAAAAGGTACAGTAGCAGCTTTAGCTGTTCCACATAATATAAATAACACCAAAATAATAGACTCAAATGGAGATAAAAATTGGTCTTGATGTTGCAAATTTACAATTTCTAAAAAATCCGTAGTACCATATTTATATTGCAAAATCACAAGTACCGGCATTAAAAATAGCAAAGATGGTAAAAATAATCCTTGCATATATTTATATAAAGCTTTATCTGTTCTGCTAGAAATCGTGTACTTAATTAAAGGAATAGTAGCAAAAGTTAAAATTTCATAACATATCAACATAGTAAAAAAATTTGAAGAAAGTACAATAAGATTACTAATTACTACACATAAGTTAGTAAAAAATAAAAATTTATTACAATTATCCTCTGTATTAGCTTCTTCATCAACTTTTAAAAAACCAATTGTATACATAATTGCAATTGGCCATAAAATAGCTATCAATAAAAATATAGAATTACCTAGTAAAGTAAAATTTAAAGTAAAGTCAAAAACACCCAACTGGAAGAGAGTTATATAGTCTTTATATCCTCCTTTATATAAAAAATATAAAAGTACAGCATTAATAAGATGAAGAATAGATATCAAAAACATCAATACTTCCTTAAATAAATCCTTTCTAATTAAAAATGGCGTAACTAGACTATAGAGTCCCATTATCAAAATAAAAATAAAAGGTGAAAAGGTTAAAAAACATAAAAATACAATAACTAAAAGATGTATAATAAATATTATAAATATTAATACCTCCCTAAAATAATCTTGTTTAATAAATAACGGTGTAACCAAGCTACATGACCATATTAATGCCAAGACTAAAGGTAACACTTGCATATCTATATAATAATAAAAAAATTGAGTAATAGGGTAAATCATTTATAAAACTTATATAATCTTCCACGTAAAAAAACTTTTTAAGTATAATATTAATTGATTATAAAATATTAACATTAAATAGCTTATAATAGTCAAACTTAAAGCAGCTAGGCTATTACCATTAAACTGAAAGGTATTATTTGATTCCAGCTTAGTTGCACAAATATAGTGAAATATTTTACAATTATAACTAAAACTCATACAAGCACTAAGACTTAAAATCATTATAGAAAAACAACCTAGTACTTGTAAAACTGCTAAAAAGATATTTAATTTGTTAATAAAGCCAATAGTGAATGGTAATCCTAGATTGCAGACTAAATTTAATATTAATAACACACTAAACATTGGATGACTAGATCCTATACCCTCAATTCGAGCAAGATTATTATCTTGATAATATAATTCTATTTGACTTATCAAAGAATATATTGCTGATTTTACTACACAACTAGTAAATAATATAACAACAAGCTGTGCGCCTATAGTAGAATCATACAAATTAAATATTACTAAAGATATATATCCTACCTCAGTTCCTATAGAATAAGCCATCATTGCTTTAAGATTATTTTGTTGCATAGAATAGTATGAACAAAATACTGTACTTACCAAAGCAATAATATTTATAAGAAAATGTGAATATAGGTTATTAACATAATTCACACCAATTATATGATATACAAAATATAATAAAGTATAGAACCCAACAAGAGCTGATACCGGAGCAAAATAAGATAAAATCAGTGAAGAAGTATATTTGTAAGCGCTAATAAGCCAAGAATTCATAGGAAACAAAGCAACTTTTAACAAACAACCAATAATATAAAATATTACTGCAGCAATTAAGGTTTTCGAATTTTGTTGTGGTAACTTGATAGCTATATCATTAATATTTAAACTTCCAGTACAACTTAATAAAAAACCTATAGCAATAAGCATTAAAGTAGCTCCTATGGTACCTAATATCAAATAATTAATACTGCCAATTAAAGCACGTTTATCAAATCCTTGAGAAATTAGAGTGTAGCTAGCAAGTGAAGCAATTTCTATAAATACATAAATATTAAATAAATCATTACTAACAACAATACCACAAAATCCTGTATGTAATAGAAGTAAAATACAATACAGTAAATGTGCTTTAGCCTGCGTTAATGATTTTTCTAGATTTGTTTTTATAAGTTTAGAATTAAACACTAACAATATAAACAATATTAAATTACTTAATAAAATGATAAATTGATTTATAGGATCAACACGATATTCTATTCCTATAGGAGCTTGCCAATTACCAACTGCATAAAAATATGGAGGAAAATATATCATTAAGTATATTCCATAAGATCCTAATATAACTTCTAATGTTGTACATAAACGCGATATTGCTAAAGCTATACTAGTATTCCTACAGAAAATTATAAGTAAACTACTGAAAAATGGCACTAAAACCTCAAATATTACCAAGTGTATTTTTACAAATTGAAAAATACTATTCATCTTTTTGTAATTTTAATAAGATTTCATCTTCATTACAGCTATTAAATTGATTATAAATACGATGAATAATAGCAAGACTTACTGACATAGTTGCAATCCCTACTACAATCGCAGTTAACATTAATACATGAGGTAACGGACTCGAATAGATATATTGACAAGCTTGGGACTTTTGGCCTAAACACTGGCTTATAGGCACTATTCCTCCTTTAACTTTTGATAAAGCAATATAAAAAACCAAAACTGCGTTTTGAAACACAGCAAGACCAATAATTTTTCTTGTGTAATTATAACTTGTAAGAATTATATAAAGTCCTAAAGATAACAAAATTACAGGAAAAATATAGATCAATTTACTAACTAGCATAGAAGTTACTCCTGCTCTAAAAACATATAATAAATAATTAATAAACTTGATGCTACTGTTAATCCAACTCCTAGTTCAATAATAAAAATTCCTAAATACTGGCCAATAACCCCTTCTGAAACTATAGAATAGTAATTTAAATAATTATTACCCTTTAAAAATGCTATTATTCCTGTTAGCCCATATATTGTAACACCTAATGCTGCTGTTATAATTAAAACAGATACTTTAAAATCTTGTTGTACAAGCTTATTAGAGTAAATAATATTATAACCTATAGTAGTAGAAGCTAATATTGCTCCAGCTTGAAAACCACCACCAGGAGAAACTTCTCCATTAACTTGAATATATATTGCAAAAAGCAATATATAAGGAATAACAATTTTAGTAACAGCTTTAAGTATTATAATATTATTATTTTTCATCAACTTTTCTATTAGAAAAAATTAAAACTACAGACACTGCAGCACATAAAATTACTGTTGTTTCACCTAAAGTATCATAACCTCTATAACTAGCAAGTATAGCAGCAACAAAAGAAGGAATACCAATTTGCTCTGTTGTATGATTTATATAGTATTTTGATATATGCTGGTGCAATGGAGATTCCATAAGGCCAAATTCAGGTAAATCAAAACCTACTAGTGCTAAACATATTGCAAAAAACACACAAATCAAAGCATAGACTATATTCTGATATAATGGTAGTTTTGCTACTATATTAAAACTTTGTTGCTGCTTACGTGCTAGTCTAAGAAATATAGCAGTAGATAAACAAGCTCCAAGTGATGCTTCTGTCATAGCTACATCAGGAGCATCCATTAACAGATAACATACACAAACAATTAAACTTGATAGTGACATTAAAATTACAGATGTCAACAGATCATAACTTCTAGCCAAATAAACATTAACTATAATTAAGACAAGATAAAATATATATAAGAATATATTAGCAATATCAAACTCTAAAGGTAAATCTGGAAAATTACTGATTATTGACATTATTATCTATATTTTCTTTATCCGTTGAAGATTGAGATTGATAGTTACTATTAAATACAGTCCTAAGCAATATATGCGCAGCTGTTGGACCTAATATATATATTAAAGCAATTAAAATTGATAATTTAAAAACATTAATACTATGGTAGTTAATCATACCTAACCCTACTAGAGTCATAGGTATTCCACAGCTGTCAGCAACACCAGCAGCATGAATTTTTGAATATAAATCAGGAAAACGACTTAGTCCAATAACACTAGAAACAATAAAAAATAAACCACAAGCTATAACAAATAATCCACAGTTATTAATAAAAATATGCAACATTATATTATTTATAAAGATAAGAGTTAAAGTACTTTACTACCAAATATTATCTGTAATCAAGAATAAAATTATTATGAACAATGTTAAAAATATACCAAATAATTTATATTAACTATTTTACATCACGCCTAAATTAAATTAAATATTCAATTCGATTTTTACTTGCAATAAAACTGAAACACTATTTATCCTTTTCTAACGATAAAAGAAAATTTTTATAAAGTGATTAGCAAGAGAGGGCAAAAAACCATGTTTAATAGGTACACTATTCTAAAGGTTATATGTTTAACTATTCTAATATTTAATAGTGAAAATCCAATTACCATAAATGTTGCTCAAGCAATAATACTACCACCTCCACCACCTCCACCTCCACCTCTACCATCATCTCCTAAAAATTTTCTACCAATACAGGCAAAACAAAAAATGCAACAAAGTAAAAACACAACAAGTAATATAGTAGTAAAGCCTAGTGCTAAAGAATTAAAAAGTGAAAGAGAAAAAATAAGGAGGAGAAGTATAATTGAGTTTACTGCAGAACAAAAACGTATTATTCATGAATATATTAATAAACAAGCTACCAGTAAGTATAAAACCTTTCCCTCTAGTAACAGTACTGGAGAAGCAACAATGCAAAAAGCTCTTCAAAATATACTTGCAACAATGCGACCAGCCATTAAGCAGAGCTCCTCTGATTCGGAATCAGATAATCCTAATAATAAATCAGGTAATAACAGCGAATGGGACGATAAATATGAAAACAATAAATCCTCTAAAGAATGTGAAAATAACTCATTAGAAACAATAAAAAAAATATACAAGAACTAGGAAATAAATTACAAGATGGAAATCTAGGACCACAAAAAGCAAAAAAACAGTTAGAAGATCTAAAAAGTAAAGCAGTAACACAACTAACACAACAAGACTTTAATGAAAAGTTTGATGAAGATAAATTCAAAAGCTTACAAAATGATTTACAAGATGCAATAAAAAATACAGGTACATTAATAGTAGAAAAGTTAGATAACCAATTATCATCTGATAGTGATAATAATGAAGTACCACCATCCTATGAGGAGTTACAAACATTAAATAATAGTAGTACCAAAATTAATCATCATAAACAAAATAGCAATACAACTATTAATCAATTAAGACCAGATACAAACAGTACCGAAGATATTTCTTCCTCTTTGCCTTTACAACCTCAAAAAAAAGTGAGTAAAAGTGAAAATAATCAATATAATTCACTACCTTTACCTACAAAGTATCAAAATATGGAAGTAAGAGGCAGTGCAACATTCCCAAGAACTACTAAACATGAACATACAAAACCAGAGGAAACATCAAATTCAACTCTCTTATCTAATTCTCACCACCATGTTAGTACTAATATCAGTCAAACAAATGAAATAAAAACAGGAGTTAAACTTAAAACTAAAAATAATAAAGGTAAAACAATAGTAGGTATCTCTACAAATAGGAATAGATACAGCAGTGAATCTAGTGATGAAGAAATTGAATTGTCAAATCTAAGAAGACCAAAAAGATCAACATTAAATAATCCAAATCTTTCAAATGGTATTAATAATCCAGGTAGTATGCCTAACAATTCAGATAGCCAAGATCAAGAAGTAACAGAATTATCTGTAAAGGCAAATACTGTAGCAGGTGCTTATCCCACATCTACTGTTAAATCTCCTAAGAAAAAAAGAAGAAAAAAAAGATCAAGTTTAATATTACCTAAACACTTAATTTTAAGTAATGAAAGTTCTAGTTTAAAACTAGAAACACCTTTAATTAATGAAGAAGCTGTAATTATAGATAGACCTGAAGGCTCTGACTCCGATTCAAAACATGCTAAGGGTTGGGAATTTATAAAACAAGATAGTTCAAGTAAAAGAGACGATAATAACAAGCCGTCACTGCAAAGGTCACAATCAATACCAGCAAAATTAGACGAAGAATTACAAGAAAAACTTATAGTAGCAATGAGCGAAATGTCACCAGAGCAAAAACAAGAAATTCAGAAACACGCTAGAGAAGCCTTAATCTTAGAACAACAAAAAAAACCTAATGATGAACAGAAACAAATAATATCACCATCTTCTTCTGAATTATCACTTTATATAGACAATTCAGTTAATAATGTAGGTTGGCCTACAAGTGACTTTTACGATGATGACCCTGACTCCAGTACATCCAGTATACATAGTAGAAGAGAATCATCATTAGGTTATGATACTGTCTATAGTGATGAGGAACAAAAAGAAGATCAAGGTTATGGTTCAAGGAGAGAAAGTAAAGAAGATTCAAACAATCCAACTAAAGTAAATCAAAACAATGAAAATAGTGAAAACACTGCAGCAACTCCAAATACAAACAATGAATCTAGTAAAAATGATGATGAAGGTAAAGGTAATAGTGATTCATCACCACCACCTCAAAAACAAGCTGTACAACAGCAAATATTACCAAACCCAATAATCTACAAATCTGCGGATAAACTTGTAAAACATAATACAGACATCACCGAATCATCACAAGCAATAGCAAGTGCAGTATCAGCTATGATCCAAAGAAAAATCCAAAATACTCCCATTATAAGAAGTGCAGGAGATAATGTTTCCCAATATGAAATCCAAGGAAAATATTTCGTTACTAAAGGCAAAATAAAAAATAGTTACAATAGCAAAATGAGTTTCAAGGGAGCAGTTATTAACTTAAAATCTAGAATTAGCGATAAATCAACTATTGGTGTATTTTATAGTCACGGATCTGGTTCTATAACACCAATAAATAATCTAGATGAATCTATTCTTACAAAGCTAAAAAACCATTTTATGGGAACATACCATAGTTATGCAATGACTAAAAAATTACATCTTAGTAGTCAATTATCTTATGGTATAACTAGAATAAAAAATACAAGACATGATAGTAATGATTGCTACCATAGTAAAACTAGATTTAATTATTTTATTGCAGATTTAGTAACAAATTACAAAGCTATGATTAATAAAAATTTAAAAATATCCCCTGAAATAGGAATGAGCTATTTTCACAGTAGAATGGGTAGTTTACATGAACAAGAGCCAAATCTAGCAAATAATATAAGTATTAAAAAACATAATAGGAACAATTTATCTATTGTTGGAGGTATTAGATTACAAGGAGAACATCAAGCTAAAGATTTAAAATTATTCCCTACTATTAAGGTAAGTTATAAGAAACTAATACATTCCAATCTAAAAAATAATAGAATTTTAATATCAAGTTATGGGGTTGAACAATATCTAATAAACAGAAAAGAAAAATTTAGCCCAAGAATTGCGATAGGAGCTTCTTTAGCAGTGAGAAAAAATTCCGTAAGACTTGAAGGAGGATTTGAAATGTCGAAACAATCTAATATAAAAAATAATACTATATACGGAAGAGTTAATATATATTTCTAAAAGTTTTTTAGAAATATTTTGATTTATTTAATTAGGGCTATTCTTTAGCAATATAATATGCTTGATTTCAATTAATATAATAACGAGCAAGTTTATATTAACCCGCAGATGTTTTTAGTAAGTTAAGGTTATATTATATCTATAAACCAAAAGTTAATTTAATTCTACATAGTTAATAAGTCAAGGAGTTAGTTTATATAAGAAAAATCTCAGGTAAATAACATATAAAAGTAGATGTAAAAATATATGAGAAGCTTAAGATCATTTGCTGTTTTTATTTTATTTTGGCATAGTTCTAGCTTAACATTAGATAACCATATTCATTCTCTGCAGAATTTTTGGAAATCAACAGCCAGATATTCTAAAATATTAGAAGAAGTAGTTAAAAACAAACAGAAAGACATTATTAACTATGGAAGCTTTGAAATGTTTGAAAAACATTATACAGCAAAATCTATATCAAAAATGCCATGTAGCAAGGATCTTTCTTTTAATACCAAAGATTATGCACCAAATGTGGGTTGAACCAGATGAAATACTGCCTTTGTACAAGCAATATAATTAGTAGTACAGATTATTGTATCTAGATTGGAAGTTTAAAACATGCACAGAAAAAGATATTGTAAAATTCTATAAGAAATATCCATAATATAAAGGTATCTATTACATGTATTGTACAGAAGTACAAAAGTTAGACATGGCACGATATGTTATTTTGTATCAGCTTGGTGGAGTGTATAAAGATATGGATATCAAATGTTACAGAAATTTAGATGAACTTAACAGCTATAAATATAATTTTTATACTGGAATGGAGTCTTCGTATCTTAGTAATGACTTTATTGAAGTATCTCCTTATCATCCTATAATTAAAGATGTACTACATAGTATATAACACAACCTACCAGGTCAACGACTCTTTTACATTGATTGTGGTAAATTTGGTTAAGATTAAATTCCAGCAGTTATAATAAGCTTTCAGATATAGAAAAAAGCTAGATTAAATAACATGAGAAAATTACACAATACAAAAAGTGGTAAAAAAACTAAATTTAATAAAAATGATGAAATACCACAAAGAATAGTATTTATTGTACTCAATAGAAAAGAAGAAAATGACCTCAAAAAATATATTAGATTGGGTTACACTTAATTATACTTTTGAAATTGAATATTGGAATAAGGATCAGATTTTAAAAATATTTCCGCATTTGGAAATATATTTCACTGATTTAAAAAAATATAGCCTAGAAGACATAAGGATTTATTGCTGGGCTTGAAATCATTAACAAAAATGGCAGTCATTATGTAGATTTCAGAGCTAAACCATTATGTCTTATATTTGAATTAGATAATAAATATAAGTTGTATTTTGGATTATAATCTAATAAATAAACTAAATAGAAAAATCCTTGCATCACATAGAATTATAGGATCTGCTGCTTCCAGCCCTATTTTATCTGAAGCATTGAGTGAATTTTATAACAAAGTAGTTTCTGTAGATTGAAACTTGCCAGCTTTAGTCTACAAGAATATGCTCTCATACACTCATATGATGGTCTTTCCAACTGCATATGTTAGACCTCAAGACCCCCTTTTTAGTTAGTATACTAAAATTAAGAGGATTTATAATAAAGAGTCAGATTATCTATTAATAAACACCACGCTTAGTGGTCAATTCTAGAATAAAGTTAAAATCTTAATTACAAATTATCACCTTTATAAGAAAATTATCTTCTGTCTTATATTCAAATTATATATTTAGCATATTACACTAAAGATTTGGCTAACAAAATTCAAAATACATTGCATTAGGATATATTAAGAGAGTTTTCCTATATAATTAAATAAGCTTAATAAGTTTAATTAAGTTAAACCTTATATAAAGAAAAAACAACCTATAGTAGTACATAATATACAAAACATTTCGCCTTTAATGTTAGAAATACTACTTCCTTATATAATATTTCTTCTATCTCCTCTTTCTTCAAATTCTAGCTTTATACTTCTTACTATTCTCTAAAATTATTCTATCTTTAGGCTTATTTTCTCTAAAATCCCTTCAACACCTCTTTATATCTTTGTAAATTTAATCCTACTTTTATTACCTAAAAATACATTTTATATTTTTCTTCAAGTATAATATTAATCAATATTATTATTCAGTTTTATCATCTTCTTTTGATAAACTATCCCTAAAAGCTTTAATTCCTTTCCCTAAATCAGACATCACTTGAGGAAGACGTCCAGCACCAAAAAGTACTAAAATAATTAATAAAACAATAAACAATTGTGCAACACTCATACCCATAAAAACTCAATTTTCTGTAATAAAATTAATTTTAAAGGTAAAACAATTATTTAGCAAAGTAAAGATTATTTTTTACTAGCCTTAATAACTAAATAAGATACTGTTTAATAAGCTTATAAAATAAAACTTATAATATATTAATTTTAGACTTAGAGTAAGACTAAAAATGAATATAATATAATTGATATATTACATCTAATAACTAGATAGAGGTAGTGACTAATTATCAGACTTTATAGTTATTATAGTATAAATACTATATTTTACTATAAAAGTTGTCTTTAAAGGAGGTAATCCAGCCGCAGGTTCACCTACGGCTACCTTGTTACGACTTCACCCCAGTCATCAGTCCTACCGTGGTTAGCTGCCTCTTACGTTAGCTCACTAACTTCAGGTAAACCCGACTCCCATGGTGTGACGGGCAGTGTGTACAAGGCCCGAGAACGTATTCACCGCGGCATGCTGATCCGCGATTACTAGCGATTCCGGCTTCATGCACTCGAGTTGCAGAGTACAATCTGAACTGAGATATCTTTTAAGGCTTAAGCTCCACGTCACCGTATTGCATCCTTCTGTAGATACCATTGTAGCACGCGTGTAGCCCAACTCATAAGGGCCATGATGACTTGACATCATCCTCACCTTCCTCCGGCTTAGCACCGGCAGTTTTCTTATAGTTCCCGGCATAACCCGCTGGCAAATAAGAATAAGGGTTGCGCTCGTTGCGGGACTTAACCCAACATCTCACGACACGAGCTGACGACAGCCATGCAACACCTGTGTGTAGTCCAGCCGAACTGAAGAAAAGCGTCTCCGCGATTCGCGACTACCATGTCAAGAGTTGGTAAGGTTTTTCGCGTAACATCGAATTAAACCGCATGCTCCACCGCTTGTGCGGGCCCCCGTCAATTCCTTTGAGTTTTAATCTTGCGATCGTACTTCCCAGGCGGAGTGCTTAATGCGTTAGCTACGAAACTGAAAGAAAAGCCTTCCAATGTCTAGCACTCATCGTTTACAGCATGGACTACCAGGGTATCTAATCCTGTTTGCTCCCCATGCTTTCGCGCCTCAGCGTCAGTAATGGCCCAGGTGACAGCTTTCGCCACTGGTGTTCCTCCTAATATCTAAGAATTTTACCTCTACACTAGGAATTCCATCACCCTCTACCATACTCTAGCTTAATAGTTTTAGAAGCAGTTCCGAAGTTAAGCTTCGGGATTTCACTTCTAACTTATTAAACCGCCTACGCGCTCTTTACGCCCAATAATTCCGAACAACGCTAGCCCCCTCTGTCTTACCGCGGCTGCTGGCACAGAGTTAGCCGGGGCTTCTTCTGTAGGTACTGTCATTATCATCCCTACTAAAAGAGCTTTACAACCCTAAGGCCTTCATCACTCACGCGGCATTGCTGGATCAGGCTTTCGCCCATTGTCCAATATTCCTCACTGCTGCCTCCCGTAGGAGTCTGGGCCGTATCTCAGTCCCAGTGTGGCTGATCATCCTCTCAGACCAGCTACAGATCGTCGGCTTGGTAAGCCATTACCTTACCAACTACCTAATCTGCCGCGGGCTCATCCATCAGCGATAAATCTTTCCTCCAAAGAGAATATACAGTATTAGCATTTATTTCTAAAAGTTATCCCGTACTGATGGGCAGATTCCCACGTGTTACTCACCCGTTTGCCACTAATTAAAATAAACTTACGTCTATTTTAACCCGTTCGACTTGCATGTGTTAAGCATGCCGCCAGCGTTCGTTCTGAGCCAGGATCAAACTCTTAAGTTTAACTTAAGTTTTAATCTGTCTCATTTGTTGACGAGACATTACTTATAATTCGCATTTCAATTCTGCGAAAATATACATGTCACTACCTTTATCTAGTTATTTACTTTATAAACAGCTATGCTTAAATGTCTAACAACTCTTGCATAATACTAAAATAATATATATGTGATATTACTTATCTTGTCAATCAATATTTTTAAAATATTTAAAGGTACATAGTTTTTAAGTCAGCTAGAGAGCTTAATAGCCCATCTACAATTTATTCTTTGCCTAACAACCAATTCTTTCTTAGCTTTTAAAAAATAATTATCTCCTTACTATATTCCCCTCTCAATTAAAGAATTTATACGATTACAAAAATCCTGAGGATTAATAACAGGCTCACCTTCCACTATACAGGCTTGATCAAACAATAAGAGAACAAGCTGTTTATTTTCTTCAAGATTATTACCTGATTTAAGATCATTATCAATTTTTTTAATAATCTTATGATTAAGATTAATTTCTAAAATTTTACTAGAAGGATTATTTAATTGTTTTTGTTCAATTAAAAAACGTTCCATTCTAATATCCATACTTCCCTCAGGTACTGTCAAACATACTGGACTTAACGTAAGTTTCTTAGATACCTCTACTGACTTTATAGTATCACCTAGTACATCTTTAAAATATTGTATCAATTGTTTATAATTTTCCTTCTCTGAAGAAGAATTATTATCTTTACCATTACCCGATTCTGACTTTTGAGCATTATCAAGGTCAATATTTGCCCTAGTTACAGATTTTATTTCATAATCTTTATACTTACTCACTATATTAACCCAAAAATTATCAACGTGATCAACAAATAACAAAACATTAATATTCTTACTTAATAACCCCTCAATTTGTGGACTGGATTTAAGTATTTTTGCATCTTCACCACTTATATAATAAATAATTTTCTTTTCTGTATTTAAACTTGATATATATTCATCAAGGGAAATAAGTTTATCTTGTAAAGCACTTCTAAACAAGCAGATCTCTAATAATTTCTCAGAATCAGAGGTACTTTCACATAACCCTTCTTTTAATACAGCACCAAAATTGTTCCAAAAAGTTTCGTACTCGCTACGATTTTCATCTTTATATTTGCTTAGTTCAGTAAGTACCCTTTGAGTTATAGAATGCTTAATCTTATCAACAACAGAGCTATGTTGAAGAGTTTCTCTACTTATATTTAATGGTAAATCTTCTGAGTCCACCACTCCTCTTAAAAATCTCATATATTTAGGAATAAGATCAACATTTTCATCAGTGATAAACACTCTTTTTATATAGAGCTTTACTCTACTTTTACGATCAGGATGAAAAAGATCGAAAGTCTTTGTTGAAGGAATAAACAACAGGCTAGTAAATTCCACTAAGCCTTCTGATTTATTATGCATAGTAAGCCAAGGCTTATCCACAGCATATGAAATATTACGATAAAATTCTTGATATTGCTCAGAAGTTATATCTTTTTTAGGTCTTAACCACAATGCTGAAGAAGCATTAATTTGCTCTTCTTTTCCATTATCATCTATATAATATATTGGGATTGAAATATGATCAGAATAATTCTTAATAATATGTTTAACATGAAAATGATCTAGATAGTTTTCATTTCCTGGTTTCATATATAAAATAATTCTTGTTCCTCTATCAAAATCAGCTTCCCACTCTTGAATTTGGTACTCACCAATACCTTTTGATAACCATTTATAAGCTTGTGTTTCTCCAGCTTTCTTAGAAATTACTTCTACTTGACTTGCTACCATATATGATGAGTAAAAACCAACACCAAACTGACCTACCAACGTATTATCCTTTTTAGCATCACCACTTAGTTGTTCAACAAACTCTCGAGTTCCAGATCTAGCTATTGTACCTAAATTTTTAACTAAATCGCTCTTATCCATTCCAATACCATTATCTTGGATGATAAGTTGTTGTTGTTCTTTATTTATTTTAAAAGTAATTTTAAAATTACTATCATTTTTTAACAGCTCAGCATTGCTTTGTGCAAGATATCTAAGCTTATCACAAGCATCAGAAGCATTAGATATTAATTCTCGTAAAAAAATTTCTTTATTAGTATAAAGTGAATGAATAACAAAGTGCAGTACATTATCTACCTCTGCACTAAATTTCCTGGTTTCAACTGACATTTTCAACCCATTTTTAGTAAAAAAATAACGTATTTTACTAATATAATGTGTAAATTATTTTTTTAAATAGCAATTCTAGGATAAAATTACCAATGTTAATAAATTATATTAAAAATTAATATCCCAAGAGGAATACCTGTTATCATCATAAATGAGGCCACATGCCACCTAATTACACCTATTACTATTATGAGATTCAATAAAAAACATATTAATGGAACTTCGGCAAATTCATTAGCAAAAACTAAAACAGTATTTATTAATATTAAAGTATAAAATACAAAAATATGCCAAATAACACCTATATATTTACGACAAAATTCTCTCGGCCACATTTTATAAGCAGCAAATGCAGTCATGATTGTAAATGATGGTGTAATAAGAAAAATAATAGCCTGAAGATGAAGAGGTATAAAGCTTCTATTACCATTGACAAATAACATTATTATCAGTGATAATGTCATACAAATAGAAAAGAAGATATAAAGATATTTTTCAGTATTAAAAGAGTGATTATAGCAATAATGTACTACATATTCCCATCTTAGTTTATATTTTAATAGTTCAAAATACTTAAATATTTGTCTTTTTCTATATTCACGATTCATTCTTATCTTATCTAAAGGTATCCTATCTTTTGGGCCAACCCACCCTCCAGGCTCTCTTAATATGTAATGTGTTAGCATAAAAGCAAATAAATTAGCAAAAGTAGCAGGTATTACGCTATCAACACCTGAGGAATCTTGTAAATATATCTTCCACCAAACTACAGTAGCACACCCCACTATTAAACCAACAAAAACAGCTCGAACACTACTTCTAAATCCTAATATAGCCATTAATATTGGAACTGATACTATAGGTACATAAAAATTTTGCACCAAAAAAACTAATTGCAATAATGTATCACATGATAAAGCCATGAACAAACTATATATACCTATAAAAACTGCAAAAAATCTAGATATTAGTAATAGTTTTTCTTCTGAGCTTAACCCTAAAGGTTTACAAACATCATTAGCAAAAGTTACTGAAGCAGTGTTAATATGAGAGTCAGCAGTAGACATTACCATTGCTGTAATACCTACAAGAGTGAATCCTTTTAGGCCAGGGTATGAATAATTATCTACTATATACATTACAAGAGTATTAGGACTTAAATCAGGACTTACTGAATAAAGTGTTATGCCAATAAAAGCAGCTAGAACAATAAATATAAAAAAGACAATTGCAGAAATTAAAAAAGATGTTTGTATCTGTGTAGTATTTCTTGCTATTAACATTCTATGAAACATAGCTGGGTTAGGAGTAGGAATCATTCCATATAAAAATACAGCCATTAAAACCATATTTTCTTTACTTGCAAAATCTAGAAAATGTTCTTTTCTAATAACATTAGTAAAGCTTAAAACGTTTGCACTACCTATAGTTTCCCACGTTATTATTGCAATAATTGGAATAAAAGTTCCTAGTGCTAAAAACTGAAATATATCAGTAAATATTACTGCTCTAACCCCTCCAAAAGTAGAATATAGAATCACAATAATACTACTTAGCAATGTAGCATAGAGACTATTTACTACAAAAAAATGAGTAAATAAAAAAGAAAGAACTTTAACTTGAGCTGCAATAAAACCAGCTGACACCATTATCGAACAGAATGCTGTTATAATTCTAAATGTCTTACCATACAAATCACCAGCAACTTCAGCTATAGAAAACTTGCCTAAAAATTCTCCCATACGCGGTGCCAATATACAACTGTTAACAAGCAAACCAATTACTGTACCTATTCTTGCAATAATTTGAAAGATTCCTTTTTGATATGCATCAGCAGTAAGTATAGAAAATGCACTACCACTAATCCACGTAGCGATAATAGTAGCAGTAAGAGCTGTTGTACTAAACCTTCTACCGCCTAAGGCATAATCCTGTAAAGATACTAAACCTTTTCCAGACCATAAACCTATAGTAAGAGTAATAGCTAAGAATAAAATAACTAATACTAGATCTATATTCAAAAAATTTGATAACACCATTTAGTCCCTCTCTATTCAATTTTTAAACAATTACTAGCTGCTTTTTATTTTTATAGGGCAACCCCCATCCTCCAGGCTCTCTTAATATGTAATGCGTTAGCATAAAGGCAAACAAAATTAGCAAAAGTAGCAGGTACTACACTATCAATACTTGAGGAATCTTGTAAATACATCTTCCATAGAATTATAATAGCACAACACCCTACCAGTAACCCTACAGATACAGCTCTAATAGTTGAAGCAAAAATTCCTAAGGCTAGAAATTGAAATATATCAGTAAATATTACCGATTTAAATCCCCCAAAAGCAGAGTACAAAATTACAACAATACTACTCAATAACATAGCATAGAAACTATCTACTATAAAAAAATGAGTAAATGAAAAAGAAAGAACTTTAATTTGAGCAACAATAAAACCAACTGATATCATTATTGAACAAAATGCAGTAATAACCTTAAATACCTGGCTATATAAATCACTAGCAATCTCAGCTACTATAGAGAATTTACCAAAAAACTCACTTATATGCAGTGCTAATATATAGTCAGTAAAAAACAAACCAATCCCTATACTTAACCTTGCATGTAATATTCCTTTTTGATATGCATCAGCAACAAGTATAGAAAATATACTGCCACTAATCCATGCAGCAATAACAGTGGAAGTAAGAGCTACTATGCTAAACCTTCTACCACCCAAAGCATAACCTTGCATAGATGTAATCCCTTTCCCAGACCATAAACCCACACCAAAATTAACAACTAAAAATGAAACAACTAATATTAAGTCTAAATTTACATATGCCAATATCATTTAGCTCCCTTTTCTAATTAGTGTTTTTAACCCAAAACAATTTACTATAAGTTTTATTATACAACATTATCTGTAAATACCAAAATACAAAATAAGATCCTTACATTTAGTAAAAAGATAAATCAACCTAATGATGTTTTTCAATAATTCAATGACTCTAGTAGAATAATTTATAATAATCTATAGTTTACTTACTTATATTAGTTCAGCAATATCTTCCATCTTTTGATACTTAAAAAATTGTAGATTAGTAAATATTTTAATAATATAATAATATTTATTATATAAGTTATAACGATGGAAGAAGGAAGGTTCTTATGCGTAAGATGCAATATTTAATGCTTAATCAATATCAAATACAAAAATAATCAAAATAATACTCCTTACATATAGCATTAGTAAAAATAAACTAGAACTTATTGAATTACTTTTAGAACAAAAAACAGTAGATATTACAGACTTATTAAAAATAAAAGATAAAGGTCCTTTTAAAATAGAAGAACTAAATCAACGTCCTTTTGCTTTGCAAAAATTTTTTATTTCTTACCATGATAATGTTAGTCAAAAATTTAAAGATGATATAATAAAGGATATAGTTATCTATACCAACATTGATTTAAATGGAAACTTAAAAAATAATTTAGAAAAAGTAGAAAAAAAGATAAAATCTTAGACTTTAAAGGTGAAACCAATGCTTAAACTTAAAAAGCTAAGCTATGGAAATTTAAAACTGATGATTTTCTTCCTGATAAGGCAAGGATAGTTGATAAATTAAAAGATACTTATGATTTAGTTAGATTAGCAAAAAAACTAAGTAGCTATGTATTAAATAACCAACCTATAAATTTATTAAAAGATAATCTCTTAAAATCTTACATCTGAGGATTAAATCAAGGAATAATTAATGTTAAAGAAAAGAAATTCTATAGCAAGTTCATTAGTAATCAAGATTTATCTCCACAAGTTATAGAGTTTCGTAAAATCTTTTTTGAAGAAACTTTTGTAAATGAAAGAAAGTTTCTTAAATTAACAAAGGATTATAAAATTTTAAATGTTATAGAGTTTGCTCAAGAAATAGCACTTTTAATTAGCCATGCCAGATACAAAGATAAAATTATTAGAATTGAAAGAAGAAAGAGTATTATAAAAGATAAAATTGATAAGCTAGCAGGATATGTATTAGTTAAAAAAGATGGGAAAATAAAATTTAATCCTAAGTTTTGAGTTGTAACTGATAATGAACTATCAGATAGTAACTTAAAATGTTTTAGAATTATACTGAAAGAGCATCTAAAATCCTGGAGATTAATCAACAACTAAGATTCAATTAAAGATATTGTTAATGAACTTAATGAATATAAATTTGAAACTATAAAATTTACAAATTGTAAAGAAATCATTAGTAGATGAAAAAGCTTTTTGGGAGAGATAAAGAATTTCGATAAATTAAATGATTCCCTAAACAAGTTAGCATTTGCAGTTAATTATTCTACAAAAAAGCTAGATAAAATTATTATAGAAGACATGGGCAATGAGTTCAACTTAATTAATAGTATCTTATTGTAGATAGCTTTCAAGTAGAAATGTCTAAATTATTAGATAAATAGGAAAATGAATATACTAATCTTACCTGTATAGGTGAGGCACAAAAATATGACATGTACTATTAAACAGATACAAACCTATATTTTTAGAGTTAAAATCTAAAGATAATACAATATGTGCAATATCAACTTTGCAACTATTAGTTTAAAATATTATTGTGCTTATTATACGTAAAATTGTTTTCTTAATCATTAGAAACTTATTTAAATTTTAGTTTTTATATAACAAAACCTTAAGCAAAAGCTTTGCTTTAATCTATTAAAACATATTTCTATTTCTTAAATAAATAACTATATAATTAATACCATTGAGTTAATTCAATTAATCTTTTTTTAAGAGTAGAATATCTAGTTCCAAATGCTTTTTTATTAATTGCAATAGTTAAAGCTTTTTTTTGTCCAACAATTATAACTAATTTCTTAGCCCTAGTAATTGCAGTATAAATTAAGTTCCTTTGTAACATAGGATAGTGTTGCATCATTAAAGGAATAATTACACTATTATATTCACTTCCTTGTGATTTATGAATGGTAATAGCATAAGCAAGCATTAACTCCTCAAGCTCATCAAACTTATAAATAACCCCTCTACCTTCAAAATTCACAATTAACTCTTGATTATCCTTGTTTATTTTACTAATTACCCCTATATCACCATTATAAATATTTTTGTCATAATTATTACTTGTCTGCATTACCTTATCCTTAAGTTTAAAGTAATTACCAAAAGCCCTTACTTCATTATCTGGAGAATTATCAGGTATCAATATTTTTTGTAATTCTAAATTAAGATTCTTTGTACCTATAATACCCTTAGTCATCGGTGACAATACCTGCACATCAGTAAATGATGACATGCCAAATTTTTCAGGAAGATATGTTTTTACTAATTCAACTATTGTGGTAACCGTACCTTCTGTAGTATCACTATTAACAATAAAGAAGTCATTATGTGTTAGTTCTTGATCTTGTTGCAAAACTGGCATCAGCCCTTTATTAATTTTATGAGCATTAGTAATTAATACTACTTTCTTGATTTTGCCTAAATATCTCCGTAAGTGGTACTACAGTTAAACACTTTGAATTAATTAAATCACTAAACACTTGACCAGGTCCTACTGAAGGTAACTGGTCAACATCTCCTACTAAAAACAATGCAGCATTTTCCGGTAATGCTTTAAGTACTGCATGCATCAATGGTACATCAATCATTGATGCTTCATCTAATATTAATAGTTGACACTGCAAAATAACATTTGTATGTATATCCTGGTCTAGATTTTTCTTTAGCAAACGGTGAATGGTAAAAGCCTGATGATTTGTAGCTTCTTTTAGCCTCTTAGCAGCTCTACCAGTTGGAGCTGCCAATAATATTTTTACTCCCTCTGCTTTAAAAATCTTTAGTAATGAATTGATCAAAGTAGTTTTACCAACTCCAGGGCCACCAGTAATAATCATAAATTTTGAACATAATGCCCATTTTATAGCTTGTTGCTGACTAGAAGATAGTTTGAGATCAGAACCATCTACTATAAAATTAATAACTTTATCGCTATCTATTTGTGGCCAAGATAATTTACCCCTACTAATATGCACTATCGATTCAGCTATTTGCCTTTCAGCATGAGCAAGGCTTTTTAAAAATATACATTCTTCATCTTCAATTACTTCTTTAATGACATTTCCCTCATCTATTTCCAACTGCAAAGCAGTGATAATAAGTTCTTCTGAAATATCTAATAATTCCCGGCATAAATTAATCAATTTGTTAGTAGACAAACCACAATTACCATTATCCATTATAGTAGCCAATGCATAACTTACCCCAGCTCTTGCCCTTATCATAGAGTTTTTAGCAATACCTACACTCTCTGCTATATTATCTGCGCTCTTGAAACCTATACCTTTAATATCTGCTGCTAACCTATAGGGATTTTGTTTTATTATTGCTATAGCGTCAGTACCATATTGTTTATATATTTTAGTTGCTTTACTAGTACTAATATTATAGCTATATAAAAACAGTATTATCTCTCTAATAACTCTTTGACTATCCCAACTTTCCTTAATTTTAGCAGCACGAGAAGGACCAATACCAGGTACTGTTCTTAGCTTAATATCTTCTTTCTCAATCACAGTAAATACATCTGTGCCAAAAGCTTGTATTAACTTCTTAGCATATACAGAACCAATACCTTTAATAAGTCCAGAAGCTAAATATCTCTCTATACCCTCTAAGCTTGTAGGAGCAGCTGTTTTTATTATATCAGCTTTAAGCTGTAATCCATGTTCTTTATCTTTTACCCACCTACCAATGGTTTCAATATGTTCTCCTACTAAAATAGTATGACTATTACCAACTACTGTAACTAGCTCTCTTTCACCCTTTACTTTAACTCTAATAACACAAAACCCACTATCAGTATTATGAAAAGCAATCCTTTCCACCACCCCTGTTACTTGACAACAATCCTTATTACCATCAACTTGATCATTCTTAACACAAGGTAAAAAATTATTCATAAAGGGTAATATTTAGTATTTTATTATCATAAAAGATCATAACTCCAATAATATTTCATTAACTTACTCCAATTTAAATCACTTGTTCCGGGTACCATGTATATAACAACAAATAGATAAGAAGTCCAATAACATTAATGTTAAGATAAAATTGAACTTACTAAATTGTACTAACATACTATTATTTTCATGCGTTCTCTCTACAAACTCTGTTATTTATCAAGTAATTATTATTATTTCTTTATATAATTACTCCTTTAAAATTAGATAATTCTTGATTAATTTAATTACTTTTTGTCTCATTAATTTACTAATATCAACCTTCATTATATTTATTATGTAAGCAAATTACATTCTTACTTTCATTTATTTTTATTATTCTATCTTAAAATAGCTTCAACCTCAATCTTATTTTCTACTTTTATTTTTTTATATTAACAGTAGAACATATTAGATATCTCCCCTTACTTAATATCTTACACTCACGTTTTTCTTTAGTTTGTTCTATTCTTATTACCTTTATCATATTTTATATCTAGCACTTAGTATTTCAAAGTAAAAATACATAAATATTTTTTTAATACTTAATATATAGTTAAACATTAAAAATTTTAGAGACTATTTATAATATTTTATATATAAATTAACAATACATACAAAAATAATAAAATATAATTAACAATATCACTAAAATATTTAAATTATTCTTTACAAAATTTAATACTTAAAAACAATATTACAGGATATATAAAGACATAAACAAAAAGAATCCTATAATAACATAAGGGAGAAGGATACAATATGATAAGTCATAAAAAAGTATTTCAATGGTTAGTTTTAATTACTATTTCAACAAATACATTTATAAAATCGACTAAAGACTCAAAAGCTGCAATTTTGTCGTACACTACCAATCAAAAAAACTCTTCAACAAGATCATTAGAAACATTAAAACCTTTAACCATACCATCTGATATTAATACTCCAGATCAAGAATATAATATTACAATACAAGATGGCCATAGAATAAAATTTAACAATAATATAAATCCATATTTAATAAATATTAATAGTAACTTAAATCCTAATATTATCATTGCCCAAGATGAATTATCAGTTAATTACATTATCGGCAATAAAGCTAATATTTCATTTGGTCAAAAATCAAAATTTCTTTTGACAGATTTTAATGAGTATAAATACACAATTAATACAATAAATTTTAATAATACAGAGTCAAAACTAATATTAAGCAACGCAACTAACAAATTTAACTTAAATTCTCTATCAGAAAGAGTATTTGTTAAAAGTGAGAAAGCAACTTTAGAAATTGAAGGAAAATCTGAGATAAACAAACCATTTATAGCTGATATAGATATACTTGTTTCAAAATCAAAACTTCCATCTAGCTCAAGTGAACTAATAGTTCAATCCCCTTTAATTACTAAATCAACTAATAATTACAGAGATATCATTCTTGACCAATCAAGTAATTTATTAATAAGCAATACTTCAGTCTATGCTAACATAATAGGTAAAGGTAATAACAATATTATTGTTAGTGGAAGAGAAAATGAAATATATTTTAAACATTTAGGACAACTAGATAATCCATTAAAAGTTAAAGTAGACGGGTCACTAATACTAGATTCTAAAACAAATACAGATAATAACATTACAAATATACATGCAAATTTTATTGCATCTGATATTAACGATAATATAAGATTTATAGGAGGAGGTGATGATGACAACAGATCTAAAATATATGAGATAACACAGCCAATAGGAGAAGTTTTAAACCCTTTTTCAACCATATCACTTATAGGTAACAATACAGAGCTGCAAATAACAAAAGGTATATATACTAATAACCTTGTCTTAGCTTCAAGCTTATATAGCATACAAAATACTATTTCTTTAATGTTTGAAAATAATTTAATTAAAAACATAACAACAACAAACTATGGTACTGGTAAAATTAATATTACTAAATCTAACAAACTCAATGAAATTATTATAGGTGATAGAGAAAAACCTATCCATTCTATCGAATTAACTTCAGAAAGTACTACAACTCCTGTAATTTTACATATAGGTTCTTCCCTTGCAGACGTTAGTAACTATAATAAGACACTAGCAGAGATTTACACCACATCAGGTATTATTTTCAATAATCTTGAAGATATGTTAATACTTAATGGAAAAACAAGAATCTATAGTAATATTATAGCAAAAAACCCAGCTATAGGTACTGTTAAAATATCTCCTCATGCTACATTAAGGATAAATAAAGACATAGGCTCAAGTAATAATCCAATAAAAGCAATTATCATAGATGAATTTGCAAATTTTATTATTGACCAACAAAATAACACTCCTGTTGCATACACTTCTATATATACCTCAGAAGGAATTTTCCTAGATAAAAATGCAAAATCTTTAACTATTTTAACTCCAACTGAAATTGAAAGTAGGTTTTCAGGTAATGGTATTATTAATATACATAATTATGCAACTTTAACCAATTCCTCTACTTATAATAGCTTAGTTCAAACTATCAATTTAAATGCAAATAAAGACCAAACAAAGTATTTAGTAGAAATCATAGATTCAGGTGAAAATTCAGCATTAGCTAGTAAAGAAATTAATTTTAACTCTGATGTTAGATTATTAATTGGAAATACAACAAAAAATACAGAAAAAGGTAAAATATTAACAGATTTGATTATATTAAACAATAAAACAGCAGAAATTGAAACAACTTTTAAAGAACTAGATATTAATTCCAGTATTCAAACTAAAAAAGCAAACAGTGTTTTAACATTCTCTCACACAAATAGAAGCGAAGGAAAAATTTTCTTAAATAAAAATATAGGTTCAAGTTCTCACCCCTTAAAAGAGTTAAAAAGCTATAGCGATCAAGAGTTCATTATATCAAAGCCAAATACTAAAATATATGCAGATTTTACAACTAATATAGCAAAAACCTCTCAAGTTACTATTAAAGGAACAGAAAACCTAGTACATAGTATAGGCTCACAAGATCTTTATTTTAGAAAACTCTTAATAGACCAAAATGCTAAAAATACTCAAATGCTAGGAAGCATATACGCTAAAGAAATTGAAGTTAAAAGTCAACACCCCGTAACCTTTACTAAATCAGTTAATGTTGATAAAATAGTAATCTCAAATCAAGATGCTTACGTTAACTTTAAAGATAGAGCCAATATAAAAAATATTATATTAAGAGATAATGTAAAAAATGGTAGTGGCAAAATAATTCTTAGCGGACCAGAAAAAATTACTGGTAATATTGGAATGAAAGGTCAAAACATTAATTCTATTGAGCTTAGGCCAGCAAGTAAAAATAGTAAAGTAATTACTAAAGTATCTGGTATTGTTTATGCCAATAATTATTATTTAAAGCCAGGTTCAAATATACATCTTAAAGATGATTACATAATAAAAACTCAAAATAATGGCTTGGGTAGAGTTAACGTTAATATGGCATCAATTAATTTAAATAATAAACACTTAGTAATACAAAGCGATAATATTACTCTAGGCAAAGGAAACACAATATCATTAGATTACCATGTTGACAAAAATGGTATACCAGTACCAAATTTGTGTGGAAGATTAAGCATCAACTGTGCTAGTTTAACAATACCTAATGATACTAGTATCACAATAAAAGTAAATTGCAAAAATCCTGAGCTATGCAATAATAATTCCATACTTAAACCAATAGATACAGATAACAAGCAATTACTTAATTCATTGGTTATTAAAGATGACAAAGTTCATTGGGTAAAAACTAATGAAGGAGTATGGCAATTCCAAAAACTTAAAAACTTAGAAAATATTGATGTTAGAGATAATGGTAACAACTCAGAAAACAATTTAATTACACCATCAAGCATAAATAATAGCATGAGTTTATCTACTGATCAAAATGTTGAAAACCTGCCTACAACCGATGAAAACTTAACTACAGCTAATAGTAATATAGATTCACACCTAGAACATAGTTCAACTTCCTCTACAGATAAATATTTCCCAGCAGAACCACCTATAATACCTGATTCTACAGCTAAAAACGTGCAAGAAGACTTTTTAAAACTTTAGTTAATATAACTACAGTAAGAAATAATATTAATGCGTTAACATCATCTATTACTTCAGAATTATCAAATAATAGATCTATTCCTCTAAGTGCTGGTACAGGATTAGTGTATAATCTACAAAATTATAACATATGGGCAAGTAGTTTTTTAGCAACTGAAGATCAGAAAACTAGTAACCAAATAGTAGGGTATAAAACCAGTAGTTATGGTATAGTATTTGGTATAGATAGATATTTAAATGATAGGATTAGAGCTGGTATTGCTGTTTCTCATACAAGATTCAATGTAGAGCATAAAAGTTATAATATAAAAGAAATAATCACTAGCTCCTATCTATTATCTCTATATGGTAAACATTACTTTAATAATAAATTATTCATTCAAGGAACAGCAACTATTGGCTATTATATGACTAAAAGCAAAGAATCTATTTTTCTAGATACTCCAAAAAGTAGAAGTTATAGTGGTAATATTTTAGTAAGCCACAATAATCACTTATATAAAAAAACAACTATAGCTCCAAGTTTAGGTATCAACTATATTTATCTCAAGACAGCAGATTACCAGTCTACAAAATCTACAAATATTTATTCTATCCTAAATAAAAAACAAAGCATTACAACAGGAGTAATAGGAGCTACTATTAAACACCTAAATGCTGAAAACAAAATTATACCAGAAATCCATGGCTTTGTTCACCATACTCTACAAAACAAAAAAAGTAGTATGCAAGCACAAGCTAATAAAGTGCTTCAAGATATAAACATTATTAAGCCACAAGAATTTCCTAAAACTTCTTACCAATTAGGCACTAAATTAACCATAATAGCAGTTAATAAAAATATAATGGAATTCAGTATTTCATGTGATTCTTACTTAGCAAAAAAATATACTAGCTATACCGGGTCAATAAACATAAAAGCTAAATTATAATTCTGTTAAATGAAACATAATAATTCTAAACTAGATAAACACCTTACAGAATTATTTTATAATAATTAGACTCTTAAACTTAACTCTTGATAGCAAAATATACCTCTATGAAATGAAGAGTGGGTAGAAAAGGTCAACATCAATAAATGCTAGGAGTTATTAAGCCAAGTAGTAGAGATACTTTAATATGTTGAGCAGCACAGATCTTAACTTGACGACAACACAACTATTGATGTTCACCAAGTATATATGAAATTAACTCAGATATTTATCTTTTAAATACTGTATCAAATCTATAGGTTGAACTTTAGATTTACCAGTTGCCATAACAAGTATTTCTTCAGAAGATTTTAAAGAACCATATTTCCTGACCTTGTTATCAAGAAAATTATTCATATTATCAAATTTACCTTTTGCTATTTCATTCATTATGTCTGGGTTAGTTACCTTAATCTGGTTCATCATCATTGCTGCCATAATAGCTCCAGTAACGTATGCTGGAAAATAACCCAATTTTCCCTTCGACCAATGTATATCTTGTATACACCCTTCACGAACATCACTAGGTACAATAGCTAAATATTCCTTCATTTTGCTATTCCAACATTCAGGTAACATATCCACATTTATGTGACCATTAAATATATCTTCTTCTATTTCAAAACGAATTAACTGATGCAAAAAATAAGTAACTTCATCAGCCTCAATTCTAATATTACTCCTTTTTACTCTAGTAATTATTTTAAATAAATTCTCAGCATCATAACCTTTCTCTGTAATACCAAGCTCATCTCGCAACAATCTTGCAAGATAAGCCATAAACTCTCTAGACTTTAATACATGATTTTCCATAATTAACGACTGGCTCTCATGCACAGCCATACCTTGAGCCCTACCAACAGGCTGATTTTGATATTTTGTTGGTAGAGATTGTTCATATAATGCATGCCCTACCTCATGTACCAAAGCTAAAATAGTGTTCAAGAAGTTATTTTGGTCAAATTGAGTTAATATCCTAATATCACCTGGAGCCCCAATACAACAAGGATGTATTCCTTTATCAACTCTCCCCTGGTCTAAATTAAAACCAAAATCCTTAAGCATTTTAGTTACTAATTTCTTTTGCTGATCAATTGAAATACTCAAGCTAATATTATTAATTTGCTCAGCTTGCTGCCTTTTTATAATATTAGAAACCAAGCCGGGTAACTCAGACTTTATAGTACTAAATATAGATCTAACTTCAGAAAGACTTCTATCAGGATCATACTGATCAATTTCCACCTCATATGCTGAACTTTTTTGCAAATGCTCTTTTTTTAGTTCAGCAATCTCTTTTAATATAGTAAAAACTCTATTTAAATAAGGTTTAAATTCATCATAACTACCTTCTCTTTTTGCTTTTGTCCATATAAATTCAGACTCAGAACAAGCAACAAAATATTGCTTTTGCAAATCTTTACTTACACATACAGAATTATAATACTTCTTCTTTATTTGATTAAGATTAGCTACTTGCCACAAATCTAGTTGTGATAATATCTGATCACTATCTTTTATCAATTGCAATGTAAAATCCGAGGTAAGTAATTCACTTGACAAAGCAACAAGAGAACTAATTTCTTTTTGCCTATAACTTCTAGAACCTACAGGAGTTGTGTTCACTAAATCCCAATACAAGATATTTATACTATTATCAATATGTAATATTTTCTCAAAATGCTGTTCTAATTGTTTATATGCTATCATAAATGCTACTAATTATATCTTTAATCAAAACTACTTGGTTAAATAAAATTTTAAATTATATTTTTGTTTTACACAATACCTATCATCTCTAAATTTACTATCATATAGTTTAACAATAAATTCTATAACACTAAGTTTTTTTATTATTTTTAAATAACTATTTGAACTGAAATTATGTTAGTTCTCTATCATAACTATTCTTGTATCACTTCTACCATTATTATCAACTGCACGTATAATCATTCTACCACTTTTAGCTTCCCATAATAACGGTTGAGAGGGATGGGATTTTCCCACTAATTCATCATTTACAAACCAAAATATCTCTGATGCATCTGCATCTGTAATAGATGAAAAAGTAATTTTATTACCATTTTTAATAGAATAAGTAATGTTTTTTAAAGGAGAAGTAATCCTAAGCCTAGCATAATTATTACTAACTGTGCTAGTACAATTGGCTAAATAAGGAGGTGGAGTAGATTTATTGATTCCAGCCTTTTCATATAGTTTAAGTAAATCCGAAGGCCAAAAACTAACTATCTTATATTCCGTAGATCCATCTTGAAATACACAAGTTTGCATCCCTGTTTTTTTATCTATTAAAACCTTTCTATATATGCCAGTAGATTTAATTGGAGACTTACCAGGTATAAATAAAGTACTGGTTTTAACTGGGCAAAAATCATTATTTATATCACCAGTATCAGTACAAGCTAACAGTTTAGTAATATTAAGATTTTTAGATTTATTAAATATTAAATCTTCATTATTACCTTTAGCTAATACAGCATCTATTATGTTAAAGAATAATGGAGCAGCTGTTTTTACTCCAATAAAAGAGCTTTTTATTCTACCTTTAAAATCACCTACCCAAACTGCTAATAAATATTTACCAAATATACCTATAGCCCAACTATCACGAAATGCACTTGAAGTGCCTGTTTTCCAATATACAGGCAAAGAAACATTATTTTGATAGGAAATATTAAAACTCAACCCTGGTCTAGGAATATCTTTTAATATGTCTAAGGTTAGATAACTTGCTTCTCCTGATAATAACATATACTCCTTTTGTGGCTTAGCACTAATAGTTTTTTTAATTTTTGATAAACACCAAAATTTGCTAACATTGCATATAGTTCTGTCAATTCTTCCATAGTAAGCTCAACACCACCAAGTGCTAATGCTAAACCATAATCCTCTAATTTCTGTAATTTACTTATCCTAGCCCGTTGTAGGAACTCATAAAAATTTGGATTTTCAAGTTTTGAAGCTAAATAAAGAACTGGCACATTTCTACTTCTTATCAATGATTCCCTGGCACTAAGAGGACCCATAAAATTACTATCAAAATTTTCTGGAAAATAATTACCATATTGCTGAGAAGAATCTTTAAGCAAAGTCATAGGATGTACTAGACCCTGATCAAAGGCCAATGCATAAACAAAAGGCTTTAAGGTTGAACCAGGAGACCTTTTTGCTCTAGTACCATCAACTTGGCCGTCTATAGAATTATCATAGAAATTAGCTGAACCTATATGTGCCAATACTTCCATAGTAGTAAAATCAATAAGCAATGCTGAAGCATTTCTAATCCCATAATTACTTACAGTATTAATATAAGTATTTATTTGCTTTTCTAGAGTAAATTGTAAATGTTTATCTAAAGTAGTTATTATTTTATCAGCAGAACTAAATGTAAGTAAATTTAAAGAAAAATGAGGAGCAACAAATGGCAAAACTTTAACACTACTAAACTTAACTGGTAGATCAAGTAGGCTTTGATATCCAATATCTTCTGGATGATTTTTTACATATTTACTATACAAATATTTTCTAGCAAGAGAAAATTTACTATTAGTTTTATACACACTATTTTCTTTTGGTGACCTTTTAATAGGATTTTGCGGTATTACAGCTAAACTTAAACTATCTAACAAGTTTAACTCCCCTACTTGTCGTCCTAAATAAATATAACTTGCAGCACCTACCCCTTCAATATTACCTCCATAAGGAATAAGATTTAAATAAGCTTCCAAAATTTCTTCCTTTGAATAATGAAATTCAAGTTGTAAAGCTTTTATTATTTGCCACAATTTCCCTGGAATATAACTAGAATTTATACCAAACTTTATTCTAGCAACCTGCATAGTAATAGTAGACCCACCAATTTTTCTACTACCACTTATATAAGTTTTAACAAAAGCTTTAATTAAAGCAATAGGATTAATACCAATATGGTGATAAAAATATTTATCTTCATATAATAACACAACTTCCTTTAATAAAGATGAAGTTCCAGCACAAGATGTATATAATCTATATTTCTGGTCTTTTGATAAGGAAAGACGCATAAGTTCACTATTCCTGTCTAAAACCGTTCTAGAAAAACTTATATTATCTAGTAATGGTGGCTTAATTAATATTATATACAGTATAAAACTACTAAATAACAACGATAATATCATTAAACCTTGTTTTTTAGGTAAAAAGCACATGTAAGATATTTCTCAAATTTTGTACATAAATAATCCCAGAAAAGTTATCAAACTTTTAAAGTTTCACTTAACAACCATATTACTTATTTTACCTTTATAATAAATATCAGACATATACATAGATTCCGCGTAAGGAGCAGGAACAGTAAAATTACCTGAATTCACAGCTCTTATCTTATATTTATATTGCACTTCATAATTTGGAACAGAGCCAAACATGATTATTCTATCCTCTCTTCTATCTACATAAGTAGTATTCCACTGTAAGTCTAACTTATCCTCTTTATTAGCAGAATAATTAGTTTGCAACTCAAATCCACCTGGTAGTAAATCAACTACTGCTATATTATCCAAAATCTTACTACTACCAGACCTTACAGTTAATAAAACATTTATAACATCACCCAGTTTAACTTCTTTGACCTCATTACCATTATCATCTAAATACTGTCGTTTTAATTCAATTCCCTTCTCAACAATATTATTATCTATCTTCTTATCAAAACCAGATGTTAGCAATTGATAGAAAAAATCTTTATGACTCGAAATAAGTTTTAAACTAGCAACTGTTGTATCAAGTTTTGCTACCTTTATCTTATCACCTTTCAAATCTAGCTTTAGTTCTTTATTTTCTTGATCATATGCTTTTAATATAAAACTTGAATTTTCTACATTACCAACAGAATTAGCATAAGCTAAAACAGCCATAATAGCATAAGAAGAAGCAATAGTATTATAAGAACCCTCATTAATAAAGCTAGTAATTTTCCCCATTGTAGTTTTATCCATACTAGCTAATTTTTCTGGGAAATGTAAAGACAATACATATACATACTGAGAATATTTTATCAAATTATCATAGAAACTATATTGTAAATTAGGATTTATAGGAGCATTAGCTTGAATAACTTTATCTATAAGAGCATTAGCTTCAGGAATCATCTGTAACATTTTATAAGTAGCAGCAATATAAACTGCTATCAAATCATTATGCCAATAATCTTTTTCATTAACTTCTAGATAATTTAATATATTAGCTAAATAACTAGTAGTGACTTCATTATTTCTCGTTAATATATAAACAGCATAGGCTTTTTCCCTTGCTTCTATTAAAGAAGTTATTGATCTATTAGCCATATTCTTTAAATAACTAATACCAGCATTAAAACTATCACTCGGTATAGGTAAATTTTTACTAGCAGCTTCAGTTAAAAAATGCATAGTATAAACAGAGGTAAAATTATCAGTCTCACCAAAATTATTCCAAGCACTGAACCCACCTTCATAATTTTGCCTTTCACGTATTGTTGAAAATATTCTATTTAAGGTTTCATCTAATTTCTTACGTTCAATTTCTAAGGTGCTAACTAGATCTCTTTGATCATATAATAAAACATTAGGAAAACTTTTACTAACTAATTGTTCAGTACAACCATAAGGATAACTATCTAAGTACCCCTTAAGTCCGCTAATAATTGGAACTGGTAAAGTAGAGGCAGAAACCTCTATCTTACTAAACTCTTCATAAAGATTTCTTGGAATTTTAATTTCAACCTCTTTACTAATAGAATGATAGCTAGTGTCAATAGTAGTAACAATAGCTGTAGGTGGACGAACACTAGTAGTACTAGTTATAGACGCTTGTTGATCATTCAATGATACAGTAACCTTAACACTTGCTGGTCCTAGCTTATCTTTAACTTTTACTTTAACTTTTGCAGTACTATCTTGCTCTTCTGTTATTAGTATTTCTTTAGGGTAGTCTATTATCTCTAGATGCTCACTAACTGTTACATCAAGCTTTACTTTAGCATTTTTACCTGACCCTACCACATTATTAGCTATTGTAATAGGAACTATAAATTCATCTTGTGGTGTAACAAATAATGGTATGTTAGGGCTAATAACAAAACTACCTCGAACTGTAGAAGTAGCTTGACTAGCTCCTACAGCATCTTCTGCTACTGAAACTGCCATAATTCTTAATGTTCCATTAAAATAATCAGGAATAGCAAAATTAACATTACGCTCAGTTTTATCAGCATCAATTATACCAGACCAAAACACAACAGGAGGTTGATCCTTCCGTTTAAATGGATTAAGGTTTTTACCATCATTAATAAAATCATCACCTGCAGCACTTGATAGCATCTTTAACATAGAATATTTAGGTAAAATCAAATCCAATATATGTGAAGTTGAAACTTCTAATGCTTGATCTTTTATAAAATAAGCAATTGGGTCTGGTACTTTATACTTACCAAATAACAATATGCCTTCATCAACACCAAAAACAACTATTTTCCCTGGCTTCTTAGTACTATAAGTTATTATTAGTTCCTTTCCAGCTTTAGCTTTTTCTAGAACCTTTAAAACAACCTTCTGATCCCGCTTATCAATATCAGCAGAAAATGGTATAGTTGCATAACTAAATGGATTGATAAAAATTTCTTTAGAGTTAAAAGACCTTATAAATTGTACACTTAAAAATCCTTTTCCTTCAAAATAATCAGGAATTTTTATCTTTTGAACAGTATTAGTATTATTTGTTTGAAACCATTTAAAACTATGAACTTTATCAGTCTCAATAGTAATTAGTCCATAACCTGTGTAAGGAGAAGTAATATTTACTGCAATTTCTTCTCCTGATTTATAGTTGGCTTTATCAGTTTTAATCTTAAGAGCAACATCTTTTGTTAAACTTGCTGAAACGTTGCCTTCTCCTACTACTGTAAACTTGCTTTGAGCAAAAATAATACCATTCTTATCAACAACATATAGAACATACTCACCTACCTCAGTAGTAGGTAAAGTATAATCATACCCTTCATAGGTAATATCTACGGCTGTCTTATAAAATGGAACCTCTATAGGTACTGACTGATAAGCATAAGTACCATTTTGCTGAACAGTTAAACTATTCACATAGTTAATCTTCTTTAACTCAAGTTCAAGGTTAGGTGCATCAATCTTACTGCCATTGCTATTTACTGCTATAAACTTAAGCTTACACTCATCCTTCTGATTAATATATTCTAGATTACCATTTGTCTTAAAGCCAACAACATAATCATAAGGTGATACTAAAATAGACTTAGTAATCTGGACAGATCTTCCTGAATCTGATTCAAACCCTTCAGCAAAAAAATTAAGACGATAAGTCGCATCACTATATTTTTGCAAATTTAAGTCGAATTCAGCTTTGCCATTTTCATTAGTTACAGCATCATTTAATTGCTCAGTAAAGCTTTTATTATTCTTTTGACTACCACTATAAAATGTATAATCTTGAAACTCAGGAATAACAAACTCTGCTGGGGTAAGAATAATATTAGCAGCTATTTTCTTATTTATAGCAGGTGTGCCATAAAGATTAACTAAATCAACTGAAGATTTTAGACTTTCAGGCTTCACCCACAGTTTCTTACTACTAACAATAAAATTTGATTTAATTTTCATTCTATCAGGCAGAAAATCTTCTACCCTTATAGTAGTACTGCCTAATTGACTATCTCGGCGTCCATCTTTTGTAATATACAAAATAATATTATAAACACCAGTTGGAGAAGTCTCATTAGTTTGAAATAGGTATTCAATAAACCCTTCCTTATTTAATATAACTTTCCTGCTAGAAACAACTTGACTACGAGGATTAACAACTTCCAACTCAAGCGGTAACCCAGCAAAGCCATTTTGCCAATTTGCTTGTTTTACAATCATCCCTATATTAACTTTTTCTCCTGGCTTATATACTCCACGATCAGAAAACAAGTAAGCTTTTAATTTACTAGCAGATGTAACAACTCCATCTACATTAAATTTTGAATAATTTACTTGTCTATCTACTCTACCATAAGGCATAAAGGACAAGTCCTGTCCATATCTCACTATATAAGCAGTTGGAGATTTCTCCCTAGTCAAATTCTTAACATTAGGTAAAGTTGCATGCCCTTCAATATTAGTTTCAGTATTAGCTATAGCTTGACCATTAAGACCTATAACTTCAACTTTAGCACCTCTAATAGGTTTACCACTTACAATAGAAGCAACAAAAATATCCTCAGAACCATCTTGGTTATTTTTAACTAAAAATCCTAAATCAGTAATTAAAATTAATCTTTTATCTTCTATTATTTTATTTTTCTCTTTATCTTTATTAAACACTTTAATAAAAAATAAACCTTTGCTGTTATCATTTGATAATAGCTTTTTCTTCATATATTTTGAAAAATCAAAAGTAGAGTATTGCGGTATTCGAATATCTTGATTATTTAAAATTATTTCTTCTTCAAATACTTGAGCAATATTGTATTCATTAAACTGATCTACAAAATTTAGATTCTGGAACTTACCATACTTATAACTTTGACTAATTAAGTGATTAATATCGTTGCAATTGATTTTATCTATTTCTACCTTAATCCTATCTACTCCTAATGAATAAATTGATAATTTCTTTTCTCCCGATAAAGGCAATATCGATCCTTCTGACATTATACTAATCTCTTTAGGATAAATCGGTGTCGCAATTACTTTAGAATAATCTTTATCCAAGGTAAAATTTCCATAAGATTTTACCCCTTGCTTAAGTCTTAACAATAAATATCTACCAGGAATAGTATCAATCTTAAAACTATTAGTAGCTGAGTGTTCCCCAATTATAGGTATTGACTCAAAATTTACTTTTTCACTTTGCTTAATTACATTATCTGTAACTTCAGCAAAACTTTGCCATTCATAGTTTTTTTTAGCAAACCCACCAATAAAAGATGTTGGTTTATCTTTAGGTAATAAAAACAACTCTAAGCTATTTTTTAACTCTTGAGGAGTAATAGGAGCATTAGTTTGTATTATTAACACTTGTTCAGGAACAAATTTATTATTTTTTACTACTTGTACACTAACATCCTGAACTTTAAAATACGAGTATATACTCGGTATTAATACTTGCTCTTTATATTTATAAAAAGTCTGTTTCGAAGACAAACTATCTTGTCGCAGCTTATCTTCTTTAGCAATAACTTGATGACTTAAACTTGCTCCCCCATACAAAGGCCTTACTCCTTCTGCTATAGACAAAGACAGAACATTCTCAGTCTGTCCAAGATCTTTAATATGAACAACTATGTTAACTTCATCTTTATTATTATTATATGTAACAACACCAGGTAAGTTAAAATTTTCTATAGCAGATGACGTCGCCCAAATTAGTTTTTCTTCTAAAGATTTTTGTTCAACTGGATAGTTAAATTTAAGTTCAGCTTGAACAAGCTTTTTACTTGGATCATTTACATCCTGAAAATAAGACATTCTTTCAACTTTAGGTAAAAGAGGTTTTGTCTTAAAAGTAATAGATTCCTGATCCAAAACTACAAAGTGAGGAAAAATAGTTTGGTCAATTGTAACTGTATAAGATTGATCAGCACGCCAATAAACTTTAGGAGTAAAAGTGATTTCACCATTATAATCAGCAAATCTCCATTCTCCTTCAATCTCAGGCTTAATTGTTATACCTTTTGTTATTTTTAAACCATTAACTTGTAAATTACGCTGTGGAATACGACAATAATTCTTAACATTTCCTTCGCATAAATTAATATTTAAAGTATTCTTACCAAACAAGTTATTTAAATTATATTTTTCAATATTTATATATAAATGCTGTTTATCTGAACTATTAAGTATAATGGTTTCTGCATTAGCTAGTAAAGTAGATATTAATATAAATATAATTACTGTTACAAACTTATAAATAAAATTTAATCTTAAAAATCTATTTTCCATTAATAAGTAATTCTTAATAAAAAGCTAAAAAATGTTAAACTTATCCCCATTATATAGTACCTGTAACAATTATATAATATTATTCCTAGTAAAACACAGATTTTTCTAATAGTGTTAATAAATATACAATGAATACTACCTGTCTACATATTTCCCAGCAAATGATCTTTTTTACAGGATATATTATATAGCTATTAAAAACAATTCTAAAAAACTATTTTTGACATAAATTCATTATATGCTCATTACTTTTTCTATATCTCCTAACTTTGTAAACAAAAAACCATTTTATTATATACTCAAGCTATACGAAGATCTAGAATTTTTGCAAGAAATTTTGTATTTTGAATTTAAACTCTAGAACCAGCTATGTGTATCATAGTAGGTTTGAGAGATTTAAGAACAAAATTAAAATTATAATGGAAAAACTAAATCTTTATATCACTTAAGTATATCTAATTATATTAAGTACTGTTAACAAAGTTATTTTAATTGATAATTAAAGAGGTTTTTTAGCAAGAATTAACAAGATTTTACTGGAATAGACTCTATTTCAAAAATCTTATAATTTACAGCAAAAAAGAATTCAATTAGCTTAAAATTAACTTTGTCAACAGTGCTTAATATTCAAGACAAGAATACACTGGATCTTGACCTAACGATAAGGGTTCAGCTTTTTCCCTAGCTAGTTCTAAAATATCAGACATATCAGCGCCTTTTATGTATGTTTCCAGTAATGCAGATAGATCTTGACCCATATCTTGGTATCCAATTCTTCCTACGTAATATCCTGCTTGTTCTAGAAGATACGTGTTTAATCTAGTAGAACTAGATAAATACTGATTTTGATTATGATTTTGATCATTATACTTTATATAATGATGTGGACCATCAACTTGTATTACTAATTTTTTACCGCCATATTCTAATGCTATATCAACATTATTACAAATCTCCTCTATTTTTTGCTCTTGCTTTATTATTACATCCTTTCTCTGTACTATTTTAAGTAATGCTTCATAAACTATTTGCTGCAAATAAGAAGTAGTATTACTACTTATTCTGTTATTATCTAATTCTTGTTGAACTTTCTTAGTATTTTCCTCTGTCAAAATGTTTTCATTATATTTGTAATAAAAATACAAATAAGCCTGATATATTGAATGTAAATGTCCAGAGCCTGTTATTTCTTGTTTAGCAATTAATTCATTGACTTTTCTTATTAAAAATTCAGGTAAGATTTTTACAACTGACTTACTATTTTGATTTATAATCAAGTCTAATAAGGTAAAACTATAAATAGAATTAGATAATTCTTGATTACCAAATTCAAGCAATTTAGAAACAGCAAGCTTATGCCATCCTAATATAAACTCATTACTAGGCTTAACAGCCAGTATTGCCAAAGCATAAATAGAATTAATTAAGTCTTGGCTGTTAAACTCAGGTAACTTAGAAATAGCAGTATCTTGCCATTTTTCTAAAAACTCATCACTAAGCTTAATGGTTAACAATGCTAAAGCATAAATAGAGTTAGCTAAGTCTTGGCTATTAAATTTAGGCAATCTAGAAATAGCTATATCTTGCCATTTTTCTAAGAATTCATCATCAGGTTTAATAGCTAATTTGCTAAAAGCATAAAGAGAAATAGATAATGATTGATTAGTAAACTCAGTTAATCTAGAAATAGCAAGTTTTTGCCACTCCAATACAAACTTATTATCAGGTTTAATTGCCAATTTACTAAAGGCATAAATAGAATTAGATAATTCTTGACTATCAAATTCAGGTAACTTTAAAGTAGCTTCACCTTGCCATTTTAATATAAATTCACAACTAGGCTCAATGTCTAACTTACTAAAGGCATAAATAGAGTTAGATAATCCTTGACTATTAAATTCAGGTAATTTTAAGATAGCTTCTTTTTGCCAGTTCTTACAGAAACTAGGGTGAGGTTTAATCCCTAATTTACTAAAAGCATAAATGGAATTAGATAATTCTTGATTAGTAAATTCATATAACTTAAAGAAAGCTACTTTTTGCCATTTTAATAAAAAGTCATCATTAAGTTTAACATCTAATATTGCTAGAGCATAAATAGAGTTAGCTAGTTCCTGACTGTTAAATTCATCTAATTTAAAGACAGTTATATCTTGCCACTTCTTATAAAAATTAGGGTAAGGTTTAATCCCTAATTTACCAAAAGCATAAATAGAGTTAGCTAGTTCCTGACTGTTAAACTCACCTAATTTAAAGATAGTTATATCCTGCCACTTCTTATAAAAATTAGGGTGAGGTTTAATTTCTAATTTACTAAAAACATAGATGGAGTTAGATAATTCTTGATTAGTAAATTCGTATAACTTAAAAAAAGCTACTTTTTGCCACTTTAGTAAAAAACTATTACAAGGTTTAATTCCTAACTTACTAAAAGAATGGATAGAGTTAACTAAGTCCTGGCTATTAAATTCTGGTAACCTAATAAATGCTATACTCCACCATTTTAGCATAAACTCTTCATTAGGTTTAATACTTAACTTACTAAAAGCATAGATGGAATTAGATAATTCCTGCGTATTAAATTCAGGTAACTTTAAGGTAGCCTCCTTTTGCCACTTTAACAGAAATTCAGCACTAGGTTTAATTGCCAATTTACTAAAGGCATAAATAGAATTAGATAATTCTTGACTATCAAATTCAGGTAACTTTAAAGTAGCTTCACCTTGCCATTTTAATATAAATTCACAACTAGGCTCAATGTCTAACTTACTAAAAGCATAAATAGAGTTAGATAATCCTTGACTATTAAATTTAGGTAATTTTGAGATAGCTTCTTCTTGCCAGTGCCTTAAGAAATTAATAAAATCACAATTATCTCTAAATTCATCTTGACATTTAAACTTAAATATAACTTTAGCAAAAGAATATAAGGCTGTGGTTAAACCTCTAGCATCAAATTCATGTGCAAGTAATAACCTTATTCCCGATGCAATTTTAATAAGTAAAACATCTATACTGCAACCTTGCAAAGATTGGCAAAACTTTATAGATTTCTTTGTTGGAGATCTCTTAACATAACACTGTTGATTTTCTTCCATAAAAACCCTTCCTTATATTAGACTATTTTATCTGGTTAATATTATCACAATAATTATAAATCACTAAGAATAATTTAACAACAGTAACAACAAAATGCACATCATTAACATTAATATTCTAAATAAGAACATCTAAATCCTGACCACCTAACACTTGACTTTCTATTTTTTCCTCAGCTAACTCTAGAATATTAGACATAGCAGCCTCTTTTATATATGTTTTTAACAACATATTTAGAGCCTCACCTTTATACTGATCTATATATTGATACCCTATCCTTTTCACTAGGTATCCAGCTTGTTCTAAAAGATATGTGTTTAGCTCAGTAGAACTAGATAAATATTGACTTTGATTACTGTTCTGGTCATTGCATTTCACATAGTGATATGGACCATCAACTTGTATTATTAGTTTCTTACCATTATATTCTAGTATTATATCAACATTATTATAAATCTTTTTTATTTGTTGTTCTTGTTGTATTTTAACATCTTTTCTTTGTATTATCCCTACTAATGCATTGTAAACTACCTGTTGTAGATGAGAAGTAGTACTTTTATATACCCAGTTGTTATCTAGCTTTTGTTGTATTTTCTTAGCGTTCTTTTCTGTCAGAATATTTTCATTATACTTATAATAAAAATACAGATTAGATTGATATATTGCATGTAGATGTCCAGGCTCTACCACTTCTTGCTTAGCAATCAATTCATTAACTCTTTCTGCTAGAAACCCAGGCAAGATTTTTACAGCCAGCCTATTCCTTAGATTTATAACTAAATCCAACAAAGTAAAACTATAAAAAGAGGTAAACAGGCCTTGATCAGTAAACTCAGCTAATTTAAAAAAAGCTTCTTTCTGCCATATATTTAAAAATTCATCATTAGGTTTAATATTTAATATTGCTAAAGCATAGATAGTATTAGATAAGTCTTGGTTATTAAACCCAAATAATTTAGAGATAGCTACCTCTTGCCACTTCTCTAAGAACTCATCACTAGGTTTAACATTTAATATTGCTAAAGCGTAAAGGAATATAGATAACCCTTGATTATCAAATTCAGGTAACTTTAAAATAGCTGTTTTCTGCCATGCATTTAGAAACTCATAATTAGGTTCAATAGCTAATATTGCTAGACTATAGATAGAGCTAGATAATTCTTGACTAGTAAATTCAGGCAATTTTAAAATAGATTCTTTATACCACTCCAGCAAAAACTCATCATTAGGTTTAATGTTTAGCCTATTAAAAGCATAGATAGAATTAAACAACCCTTGACTAGTAAACTCAGGTAATTTTAAGATAGACTCCTCATACCATTTCAGTAAAAACTCATCATTAGGCTTAATACCAAGCATTGCTAAAGCATAAAGGGAGGTAACCAATTCTTTGCTATTAAATTCTGATAACTTTAAGATAGCCTCCTTATACCATTTCAGTAAAAAATCATTATCAGGTTTAATTGCTAGTATTGCAAAAGCATAAAGAAAAGTAAGTTCTTGGCTATTAAATTCAGACAATTTTGAAAATGTTACATCTCGCCATTTTTTATAGAACTTGGAGTGAGGTCTAATCCCTAACTTACTAAAGGCATATATAGAGTTAAATAAATTTTGGCTAGTAAATTCAGACAACTTTAAGGTAGCTGTCTTTTGCCATTGTAACAGAAAATTATTATCAGTTTTAATATTTAATATTGCTAAAGCATAAATAGAGTTTGATAGGTCTTGGCTATTAAATTCAGGTAACTTAGTAAGTACCACTTCTCGCCATTCCAACATAAATCCTCTATCAGCTTTAATATTTAATATTGCTAAAGCATAGATGGAGTTAGCTAAATTCTGAGCATTGAACTTATGAAATTTAGCAAGTGCTACATCTCTCCACTTTAACATAAATTCTTTATCAGCTCTAATATTTAATATTGCTAAAGCATAAAGAGAAATGGATAACTCTTGACCATTAAACTCAAGCAACTTAGTAAACGCTATATCTCGCCATTTTTTATAAAAACCAATACACGGTTTGATAGCCAATTTGCTAAAAGCATAAATAGAATTAGATAAATTTTGACTATTAAATTCAGGTAACTTTAAAATAGCAAATCTTTGCCATTTTTCTAAAAATTCATCATTAGGCTTAATAACTAACTTGCTAAAAGCGTAAATAGAATTAGACAAGTCTTGACAGTTAAATCCAATTAATTTAGAAGTAGCAACTTCTTGCCACTTCTTTAAAAACTTATCATCAGGTTTAATATTTAGTTTACCAAAAGCATAAATAGAATTAGTTAATCCTTGACTATTAAATTCAGGCAACTTTAAAGTAGCAAATCTTTGCCATTTCTCTAAAAACTCATCATCAAGATCAATACTCAATACTGATAAGGCATAAAATGAAACAGATAATTCTTGGTCATTAAACTCAGATAGCTTCAAGGTAGTAACCCTTTGCCATGTCCTTAAAAATTTATCATCAAGTTTAATATTTAGTATTGCTAAAGCATAAATGGAGCTAGTCAAATCCTTAGCGTTAAATTCAGGTAATTTTAAAATAGCTACTTCCCACCACTTCTTTAAGAAATCTTTATTAGGTTTAACATTTAGTTTACTAAAAGCATAAATAGAATTAGATAACCCTTGACTATTAAATTCAAGTAATCTTGCCTCAGCTACTTCTTGCCATTTTTTTAGAAACTTATCATTTGGTTTAATCTTTAATTTACTAAAAGCATAGATAGAATTAGATAACTCTTGGTTATTAAATTCAAGTAACCTAGAAGTAGCTTCTTCTTGCCACTTTAACAAAAAATCAGTAAAATTCTGGCTACCTGAAAATGTATTTTGATGTTTTACTTCAACTATAATTTTACAAAAAAAATACAAAACTGTAGCTAACCCCCTAGCATCAAACTCGTGTAAAAGCAATAATCTTACTGCTTGTTCAATTTTAGTAGGTAAAGCATTTATACTACAACCTTGTAATGATTGACAAAAACATATAGTTTCTCTTGTTGGAAATTTTTTGACATAATGCTGCTTCCCTTTCACAAACCCCTTCCCTTTATAATATTATTCTATTTATTATACTACCACATGTAATTATAAATTACTAAGAATAATTCAACAAATAATATCAATAATAAAAACTACAGATACAAACCCACTTTTTCTCAAGATTAATCTTTAATAAGCACAATTTAAATTGGATTAAAAACCCTAGCAAGTTTTCAAGCCTACATTAATCATAACATTAAATATACATTAACCTCTAACCGGTAAACTACATTTACCCCTTCCTTTCCTTAATAGGAATAAACTCTCTTTTTACATGCCCTACATATAGTTGCCTAGGTCTACTAATCTTACTGTTAGCATTTTCTTGCATCTCTTTCCATTGAGCCATCCATCCAGCCGTACGAGCAACAGCAAACATTACGGTAAACATCTGAATTGGAATACCAAGAGCTTCATATATAAGTCCTGAATAAAAATCAACATTAGGGTAAAGCTTACGCTCTATAAAATAATCATCATTTAAAGCTATTTTTTCAAGTTCAGTAGCAATGCTTAGTATTGGGTTATTAAACTGCCCTAACTCATTTAATACTTCTTTACAGATATCTTTAAGTACTGCAGCTCTAGGATCATAATTTTTATATACTCTATGGCCAAATCCCATAAGTTTAAAACCACTATTTTTATCTTTAGCTTTAGCAATATATTTTGGAATATTTTTAGGGTCTCCAATCTCATGTAACATCCTTATTACAGCTTCATTAGCACCACCATGTACCGGTCCCCAAAGCGAAGCTATACCAGAACTTATACATGCAAAAGGACTAGCACCAGACGAACCAGCAATCCTTACTGTAGAAGTAGAAGCATTCTGTTCGTGATCAGCATGTAAAATAAAAACTCTATTCAATGCTTTAGCAAAAGTTTTGTTCACTACATATTTTTCACAGGGAATACCGTTTATCATATACAGAAAATTTTCTATAAAATCTAAAGAATTATCTGGATACATAAAAGGCTGTCCTATTGAATATTTATAAGCCATAGCAGCTATAGTAGGCATTTTAGCAATAATTCTTATGGATGCTAATTCTCTATAATTTGAATCTTTAACATTAAGTACATCATGATAAAAAGCTGACAGTGAGCCTACTGCAGCAAGAGTTATAGCCATAGGGTGAGCAGAGTGTTTAAATGCCATAAACAAATTACGAAGTTGCTCATTAAGTAAAGAATGTCTCGTTATTTCTTTAACAAAATTATCATTTTGTTCATTATTAGGTAAAACTCCATTAAGAAGAAGGTAACACACTTCCAAAAAACTACAATTTTCAGCTAAGTCTTTAATATCATAACCTCGATGCTTTAATATTCCTTCATCCCCATCTATATAAGTTATTGCAGACTCACAAGAAGCTGTAGACATAAAATTTGGGTCATAAGTAAAATACCCTGTCTCAGAATATAGTGTAGTTACATCTATTACATCTGGGCCTGTTGTTGATCTTTTTATAGGTAAATAAACAACTTTATCATCAATTTTAAGTTCAGCATATTTTTGTAGGCTACAGAGCTCTTGATCATTATTATTTCTTATTACCATATTCAACTTATATTTATTAATTTCAATCCATAATATTATAAATTAATATTGCACTATGTAATAACATTATGCAACTCATTTACAATCATATATTTCCTGCAAAACTTGATTTAATAAAATATTTACCCCTTTTTTAGTATGCGAAGATATTGGATATATTTTCTTACCAACTGCTTTACTAAATTCTAACACTTTAAGCTTTACCTCTTCATCTGTAGTAACATCAATTTTAGTTACACATACAATTTCTCGCTTCACTTTTAGCAAAGAAGAATAAGATTCAAGTTCATTACGAATAGTATAATAATCTTTTACTAAATTTTCTTTTGTTATATCAATAAGATGAAGTATGATTCTACATCGCTCAATATGCTTTAAGAATTTATCACCTAATCCCTGCCCTGTATTAGCTCCTTCTATCAAACCTGGAATATCAGCAATAATAAAATCTTCATTATTAATATAAACAACTCCTAAGCTTGGAGTTAATGTAGTAAATGGATAATTTGCAACTTTAGGTCGTGCGGAGGTAACTATTAATAAAAAACTAGACTTACCTACATTGGGCAATCCTACTAACCCTACATCAGATAATAATTTCAAATGTAACCATACCCACATCTCATTACCAATACTACCTACTGTACTTTCCCTTGGCGTTTGATTAATAGAAGACTTAAAATTACTATTTCCTAACCCTCCAATCCCCCCACTAATAATTTTAAATTTCTCACCTTTTTCTTTAAAATCATAAATAACTTCTTGTTTATTACTGCACAAAATCTGTGTACCTAAAGGTACCCTTAAGACTAAGTCTTGGCCTGATTTACCAGTTCTATTATTTCCTTGACCAGCTTTTCCATTCTGAGCTTTAAAATGCTGTTTAAACCTAAAATGTATTAAAGTATTTAAATGAGGATCACTTACAAAAATTATATTTCCCCCATTCCCTCCATTTCCCCCATTTGGTCCCCCCATGGGTATAAATTTTTCCCTTCTAAAACTTACACATCCATTTCCTCCATTTCCACCTTTTATGTAAATTTTTGCTTCATCTATAAACTGCATAATAACCTATAAGCTTCTATCATCGCCATTATAGCTTAAAACTACAAAATATAGCAATACACATCTAAATGCCAAAATTGAATAAAATTATGGTGTATACTCAGTTAACATCAATAAATGCTAGGAGTTATTAAGTCGAGCAGCGGAACGCATTTTAGCATATGAGCAGCGCAGATCTTAACTTGACTACAACGCATTTATTGATGTTAACCTTCATCTACCAACTCTTCATTTTATAAAAGTATATATTCATTAAGTATTTGCCTTAGCTCATTATTTTAGTTATAAAAACAAACTATTCAAAGTAAAAATATATAAATCTCTGTTTTTATTAACTATTTATTTACAACATACTACCTCTTCCATCTTTAAGAATACTCTCAAACACAGTATGCCTTAATTAGTAAAAAATATTTTAATTAATTTTTTAGTTGCTTACATCATGTTATCTTAAGAATTATCCCTAATTATTAATACTTATCGGAATTATAACCAAGACCATTATAATAATAATAACTAGAATCATCTCAGTTCCTAAAATCACTTCTTTGAAAACATGCAGAAGCACTATTAAACTCAAACTAATAGTAAATTGATTATAATAATGACTACTCTAACAATAACTAAAATAGAACTTTAGACCACCTTCCATAGTATATAATAGTATAATAAAACAATTAGAGAAAGGAAGTAACGCTAACTTCCTTTAACTAAAAACTTAGATATCAAAACGTATACCTGCTGTTAAACTATGGCCACGTGCTTTAAACTTACCATAATCCCTAGCTACTTTACCTAAATCAATCCAAGAATATTCTACTTGCCCTGTCAATTTCTCAGTTAAAGTACATGATGCTCCTACTGCAAGAGTATAAGCAAGCTTTAATTTAGATTTAATTTTTTCATCTTTTACTATTACTGGACTTACTTTGACTTTATTCATAGCAGCACCTAGTCCTCCACCAACAAAAAACTTTGCTGGACCAGCCTCAAACATATCATAATATGCCTTAGCCATAACTGAATGTATATTATACTTAACTGAATGCTTGTTATCCTCAGAGGAGTTACTATCTTTACATTTTTTCTTTTTTGTTTGAGGGTCAAAAGGATGTATATAATTAACTTCAGCTCTAACATTATCCATTAAATAATAACCTACACCTGCACTTACTATAGGTGATACTTTAAACTTCACCTTTTCAGTACTATCTTTACTAGGGTTAATTTTAACTTTCCCAAATAAACTAGCACCACCATCTATCCTTATATAGTAACAAGAATCTGACATTGACATACCAGAGTCAGTACTTACACCTTCTTCTGCACAAGCTAATGATGAAAATGATAAAATAGATGCTGTGGTAGCAATTAACATTAATTTTTTCATTATAAATTTCTCCTAAAAACTCTTTAGTAAATAAGTAGTGGTGAACAAGTAAAACCATGCAACCACATTAATAGACCTTTTATCAAAAAAAAGTTTTTACATCTACTAGCTTTATGTCTTAATAACAATAATGAGTGTATAATTCTTAAATAGATGTGGCAATATTACAACTTTAAGATAAATAGTCAGGTAATTGCGAGTGTATCATTATTTAACTATTATGTAAAGCAAAAACTTTATATTAACTAATATTTATTAAAACAAAATATATACAAGAAGTTAAGCTTAAATTACATTTAATTAATAGCTAAATACGTTATCCTATCTTACTTCCGATCTAATATACAGATAGCTATTTTTCACTAGAATATATGAACAATTCTAATAGTTACTTGCTATGTAATTAATACTATATTCCATTAGACTCCAATAGAGCAATGCTTACATAATTTACCATTAGATTCTTATTACAATACATCATATCGCATTTTATATTCTAAATTAACTGTTAGCTAAGAAAAAACATATACATTAACTATTTACTAGTTAATTTAGAATATATTTTATAAGCAGAGCAATATTTTATACTACGTACCGAAAAGATTATATGTCTATAACTTATATCTCAAACCAATTTTTACGTTATGCATATTAATTGAAGCCTTTTTCATGTTATAAATTTTTACCTTCCCTAAACATGTCCAATTATATTCTATATCAGTAGTCAAAGAATCTGTAACATTATATGAGGTACCAATAGCTAACATATAAGCTAGCTGAACTTTATTTTTCGTCTTTGTTTTTTTTGCAAGATGATACCCTCCCCCTTGAGGTGAAATATCAAATTCAGTACTTTTAACTCTTGTTTTTGCTGATCCAATAGCTGTACCAATATAAACCTTCCCAATTGGACTTTTATAAAATTCTAAATAAATTTTTGGCAGTAGCGATTGTGATTTGATCTTAAAATATATATTTGTGTTGAAGTAAAGATCTTCTCCTACTCCTAAATCTATTACCTCTTGTGTTGCTATAGATTTACTTGTAAATGGAATATAATAATTGTAACCTAGTTCAAACCTTACATTATCCATAAAATAACAACCTACAGCTGCTCCAACTGAAGCAGAAGAATTAAATTTTAGCTTGCTCTCTTCATTGTGAATAGGAACTTTAAATGTATTTAAAAATGAACTACCAGCCTCTGTTTTAAGATAAACTTGGTATTTAGAACCTAACATATCACTATTTGCCATAGTAACTGGTGAGAATGCTAATAGAGATGTTACAGAACTAGTTAATAATAATTTTTTCATATTTTTTCTTTTATTTTTTAAACTTACCTATATTAAATTGATAATCAATAAAACTAACTTCTAGTTAAATAACTATTAATATTGACTTTAATTACACATGCATAACTAAGTCAATTATTTAAAACCATATCAACATATTTAAATTCATAGAAAAGAATTTGGTTGTCTTTTTACATAACACAGATTTTACTATGGTAAAATAACTAAAAGTTGGTTATAAAGTATTATTAAATCAAACAGATAATATTTTATTTTTGGTGAAATAATGCAAAAACTTTCTTTTCAACAAATAATAATTCATCTTCAACAATTTTGGAGCGATCAAGGCTGTGCTATCTTACAACCATACGACATCGAAGTTGGAGCAGGTACATTTCACCCAGCCACAGCAATTAGATTACTAGGTCCTAAACCCTGGCATGTAGCATATGTACAGCCATCCAGAAGACCAACAGATAGCAGGTATGGTGCTCATCCTAATCGTATGCAACAATATTATCAATTCCAAGTTATTAGAAAACCATCTCCGGATAATATTCAAGAACTTTACTTAAAAAGTTTAGAATATATAGGAATAGACTGTCAAATAAACGATATCAGATTTATAGAAGATGACTGGGAATCACCAACACTTGGTGCTTCGGGGTTAGGTTGGGAAGTATGGTGCAATGGGATGGAAATATCTCAATTCACCTATATGCAACAAATTGCTGGTATAGAATGCAACCCAGTATCTGCTGAACTTACTTATGGGCTTGAGAGATTAGCCCTTTATATTCAAGGGGTTAATGACATTAAATTAATAGATTGGAATGGCCAAAAAAACAGTGCAGCTTTAACATATGAGATGTTAAATCTTGAAAATGAAAAACAATTTTCTGCCTATAATCTTAAATATGCTAATACAGAAATATTATTAAAGCATTTCGATGATGCTGAGCTTCAATGTAAAGACTTAATAAAGCATTCATTACCCTTACCAGCTTATGATTTTTGCTTAAAAGCAAGTCACCTATTTAATTTACTTGATAGTAGAGGAATAATTAGTGTAACGCAACGAGCTGAATATATTACAAGAGTGCGTTATCTCACAAAAATATGTTGTAATAAATGGTTAGAAATATTAGAGGATTAATACTATATGATATATGATTTAATATTAGAGCTTTACTCAGAAGAAATTCCAGCTAGCATGCAAAGACATTGTGAAACTGCCTTTCAAAATATTTTCACTAAAAACTTTAAGTCATCAGGTATAGGTTTTACTAATCTAAAAATCTACACTAGCCCATGCAGAATTGTTTTACATGCTTTATTAAATTCTAAATTGTTACCTAGCCGTATTACTGAATATAAAGGTCCAAGAGTTGAAGCAAATGAAAGTGCAATTGCAGGGTTTTGCCGATCAAGATCTATTTCTGCTAAAGATTTAGAAACAAAAACCATTAATGGCCAGCAATTTTATGTTTATAATCATATTATTCCAGCATTGCAAATTAAAGATATTTTACCAGAAGTTATAACATCTTCCATTAAAGAATATGTTTGGCCAAAATCTATGAAATGGGGAAATAGTGAAATAAATTGGGTTAGACCTTTAAGAAACATTTTGTGTCTTTTAGATAATAATGAGTTAAAAATCAATTTTGGTCATTTAAGTTCAAATAATAAAACCTTCGGTCACAAATTTATTAACCCTAAAAGTTTCACTGTTCATTCTTGGCAAGAATATACAGATTTTTTAGAAAATAATTTTATAGTGTTAGATAGAACAAAACGTAAATCGATAATTTTAAATGCTTTAGAAGATATATGTAAAAAACTTAATGTTTCTTTAAATTACAATGATAAATTGCTTGATGAAGTTATAGGCTTAGTAGAATATCCAAACGTATTTTGGGGAAAAATACCAGATAAATTTATGTCTTTACCTAAAGAGATAATTATTACTTCAGTGCAAAAACATCAAAAGTATTTTACTGTACAAAATAATGAAAATACATTAGCTCCATATTTTTTATTTATTGCTAATGTTAATCCTAAAGATCCTACAAATATTATTACAGGAAATGAGAAGGTATTATCATCTAGATTAGCTGATGCATTATATTTTTTCGAGCAAGATTGCAAATTTTCATTATATAGCCGTTTAGATAGGCTTAAGGAAATCGTTTTTCATAGTAAGGTTGGTAGTGTTTTTGACAAAGTACAAAGAATAAAAGCAATATGTAATGAACTTGCGCCTAATGATCAAGACCTTAGCATTGCTGCTGAACTTTGCAAATCTGATTTGGTATCAAAAGTTGTAGTAGAATTCCCTGAGTTACAAGGCATAATGGGTAAATATTATGCTTTAAACGATATGTTAAGTGCAGAAATAGCAGAGTTAATAGAAAAACATTATTTTCCTATTGGTGTTAATGGTGAAATACCAACTAAGAAAGCTGCAATTTTAGCTTTAGCTGATAAAATTGATAATTTATCAAGCCTATATTTAGCAAGAGAAAGAGCAACTGGTTCAAAAGATCCTTTCGCTTTACGAAGATGTGCTCTTGCTATAGTTAAGATTATTTTAGTTAATAGCATTGAAGTAAAATTGTTAGATTTACTAAATTTTATCTATAAATTTCATAATACAAAGAACACAATAATCTCTACTACAGATTTATCCATAGAAGTTTTATCATTTATAAAGGATAAAGCAAAACATATACTTAAAGAAAAATTTAATAATTCATTAGTTGAGGCAATATTTGATCAAAATAAAAAAGATAATTTAGTCAAGCTAGAATATGAACTTCATGTTCTAAGTAATTTCCTTAATTCTGAAAAAGGTAAGTTATTTATTCAAGCTTATAAAAGAGCTTATAATATTATTAAGAATGATAACACTATTATTGACAATAAAATTGATATACATCAACTTAAAACCAGATATGAAGTACGCTTACATATACATGCCCAAGAAATAAAAAAAGCACTTAGCACACAAAAAATAAAAGATTACAACCAAGTTATTAAACTCTTATTACCTATGACAATAGCTATAGATGACTTTTTAAATTATGTTATAGTTAATAATCCTAACAATAAAATTGCTAATGATCGCAAGCTTATATTAAAAAACTTAGTAGAGCAGTGTAATAATATAGCTCCTTTTAATTTAGTAATTGATCACTATCATGAATGATATTAACATTGCGGCAAAATTTATAAATGAAGGTAATTTAGTAGTATTCCCTACTGAAACAGTATATGGGATAGGAGCTGATGCAACAAATTCTAATGCTTGTAAAAAAATATATGAGATAAAAGGTAGGCCAAAAAACAATCCTCTTATTGTGCATGTAAGTAGTATAGAGAAAGCACAAGAAATCGGTATATTTAATAAAGCTGCAGCAAAATTATCATCTTTATGGCCAGGACCACTAACTTTAGTAGTACCACTTTACAAAACATCAAACATCTCAAAACAAGTTACAGCTAATCTAGATACAATTGCTATTAGAATTCCAGCTCATAAAACAATACTTGCACTGCTTAAACTAACTAAAAAACCTATTGCTGCACCTAGTGCTAATCCATCTGGCTATATTAGCACCACTTGTTACAAACATGTCTTCACCCATTTTAAAGATTTTCATAATATATTTATCCTTAAAGGAGAAAAGTCTCTTTATGGAATTGAATCTACTATTATTGACACCACAACTCCTAAACTAACAATATTACGGCATGGATTCATAACATCAGATATAATAGAAGAAATTACAGGTCAGTTCTCAGTTACTACACAAAATAATAATATATTTAAAGCACCTGGTATGATGTTAAAACATTATTCCCCAATTACTAAAATTAGAATGAATTCAGACAATATTTCAAATAAAGAAGTTGGATTAAATTATGGTAATAGTAGATTATATGGAAACTACTGCCTTAACCTTAGTCCTAAAGGCAATCTTATAGAAGCAGCTGCAAATTTATACTATATGCTTTATAAACTAGACAATTATGCACAAAATAATGATATTGATACTATTGCAGTAGCTAAAATACCTTATTTAGGTGTTGGCATTGCAATCAATGATAAATTAAGCAGAGCAAGCATCAGATAATATTTGTTAAATCTTAATGTTAAGCTTTAAAACAGCTTTACAGTTACTAGTATCATATGCTAACATTAACTAATGTAATAGCAACTATATATTGTTATTTAAATTTAGGAGAAATTAATTTATTTTTTATAAGGAGGGTTTATGCCACAAGATATTGCAGATGATAACTCAATCAGTTTAGATATATCTGTTAATAATCTGTCTATTTATGGTTTAGCAACAATATTTGCAATAATAGGAGGGCTAGGAATATTAAGTATAATGACATTAATAATCATGGGTGGAATAACTGATGGTGATGAGCAAAAAGACTTAGAAGAGGCATCGATGTTACCTTCTTCTGAAACAGAAGTAAAAGAATTAATATTAGATTTAGAAAATTCCTAAATCTGATATTAAAATTGTTTTATAAGAAAAAATTAAGCGAAAAAGATAAAAAAATAATCATGCTGTTTATTGATTTTATTTATTGTTATTATAATTTTTATATATTAGTTTATTATATCATAACATAATTATACTACTAACTAAGGAAAAAATATTATTTATGAACTTTATTAAGAAATTTTGTATTTATGCAATCATAGTATGTCCCTTACCATCTTTTGCCTCTAGTATTTCTAATCAAATCATAGATTATTTATCTAAAATAAATTTAGTAGCTATTGAATTCAAACAAATAAATCATGATAATACTATTGCTAATGGTCAATTTATACTAGCAAAACCTTATAACTTTAGATGTAATTATTATGCCCCATATCCACTTTTAATTGTTGGTAATAAGCATTCTATCTCATTATACGATTTTGAGATGCAACAACTAACTAGAGTTAATCCAAACGACGAAAGCTTAGGAGAAGGTAATATATTAATTAATCTTCTATTGAATAATGGTAATCTAAGAAAATTATTTAATATAAACTTAATAAAAACCACAAATTCTCATTATCTTGCTTTAATAACAAACTATAATAGCAACAAGAAAATTGTTGTTTCCTTATCTAAACAACCTCTAAAACTATCAAAAATTGAAGTTATAAATCCAGATTTACCTGCAAAGAGTAGGAATGTAGTACTAGATATCATATCAATTAAAAATATCAAAAATGTTTCACCAATATTATTTTCAATTAAATCACCAAAAACTCATGGTTACCCCAAACAACTAGAAAAAAATGAATTAAAAACAAATTATAAAATAATACACTAATTTACCTGTTGCACTAAACATTAAAAGCATTTATACTATTATTTAGCTGGCACAGGCTCTAAACCTATAAATTCAGTCAGATTTGAAAAAAAGCAGCTGTAGTAGAATTTAGAGGGTTGATGCTAGCTCTTTTGGTTATTATTTTTAGTCAATTCATTCATGACAGAAGGAAAAAGTAATTACATAGTTTTATCTAGGAAATATAGGCCTACTGTTATGTCAGAGCTTGTAGGACAAGAAATATTAACTAAAGCTCTTACTCATAGTATGATTAATAACAAGTTATCTCATGCTTATTTATTAAGCGGTATTAGAGGTATTGGTAAAACAACTGCAGCCCGTATTATAGCAAGGACTATCAACTGTTTTAACCCAGTAATAAATCAAGATATGATAGGAGTTTGTGGTTACTGTAATAGTTGTTTTGCCATAAAGAATAATTCTCATCCTGATATTAGTGAGGTTGATGCAGCTAGTAGAACTGGTATTGATGATATAAGGAAGATTATAGAAGATAGCGAATACAAACCATTACTTGCTACATATAAAATATTTATAATTGACGAAGTACACATGCTATCAAAAAGTGCTTTCAATGCTTTGTTAAAATCACTTGAAGAACCACCACCCCATGTTATTTTTATATTTGCAACTACTGAAATCAATAAAATACCTTTAACAGTAATTTCTAGATGTCAAAAATTTGATTTAAGAAGGTTAAGCCAACAAGATATTATACAAATCCTAACAAACATTGCATTTAAAGAAAAAATCACAGTAACTAATGAAGCATTAGAGTTTATTACATTAAAAGCAGATGGTTCAGCAAGAGATGCAATATCTTTATTTGAACAAGCTAATTCCTTATCACAAAATGCTTCATCTCCAATAATAAGTTTAGATATTGTAAAACAAATGTGCGGAGTAGTAAATCTAGGAAATCTAATACAACTACTTTCTGAAATCATTAATCAAAATGCAAATCGAGTTATCAATATAATTGAAGATCTATATATAGCTGGTGTTGATTTTATAGCATGCAATGAAAACATAATAGACTTACTAGGATATTTAACAAAAATAAAAACTATTAGTGATTATACTGAACCTGTATATAATGATCATAATATTGCATTAAATGATATAAAGGCAAAGCTTACTATTGCTAGACTTACTATATTATGGCAAATTTTTAATAAAGCAGCAGCAGAACTTAAAGTTACACATAACCAAAAGCTTAGCTTTGAAATTACTACAATAAAAGCTATTTATAGTTTTTCTCTACCTACTCCAGCTGAAGCTATTAAACAATTGCAAAATCAATCTATTACTTCAGTTAATCAGCAAGAGGAAGAAATAAATAAATCTAAAATATATTCTACTATAGACAGAAATAACAAAGACTTAAATAAAGAGTTAATGGATTATTCTTTTAAAGAGCAGCAAGTCAAATCTCAAAATTGGCCCAGGCAATTATAATCATATTTTTTATGATAGTAAAAATAGTAATGCAATAAATCTAATAGCTTTATTAAAATATCTCAATGAAAAAAAAGAGATAGACCTTTACTATTATTTGATGAATAAAATATCTATAATTGAAATCTCAGCACCAAATATCTTTATAAGTGAAAAAGGCAGCAATAAAGATTTAAATAATCAATTACAAATGCAATTATTTCAATGGACAGGTGTCAACTGGAATGTTTTCATTTCAGAAAATAATAATAATATTAAAACTTCCTTAAAAGAAAGTTTAGTTAAAGAGTTTCAATTGTCAGAAGAATGGAATATAATAACCAAAAATTTTAAGGAAGCTAAAGTTATCGACATTATAATTAGTAACAACAAATTTTATGATCAAAATTAATCAATTAATAAAGCAAGCAGAAGCTTTAGAAAAAGAAATGCAAAAAATGGAATATAATGGTAGTGCTGGTGGAAAATTAGTTAATGTAATATTAGATGGAGAAGTTAAACTTAAGTCCATAATAATAGATTCATCTTTAACTAAGGATAAAGAAAAATTAGAGAAACTAGTTGTAATAGCAGCACAAAATGCCAAGAAGCAGCTTGAAGTGGAAGTTTCCAAAGTTATGTCTCAATCACTAGATATTATAAGCAACATAAACAATAAATTTCAATTTATGAAGCAAGCAGATGCTATACAAAAAAAGACTTTAGAGAAAGACTATCATGGTAGTAGTGAAGATGGTTTAGTAAGCATAGTGCTAGATGGACATAGTAATCCTAGATCTATAACAATAGATTCATCTTTAACAAAGGATAAAGAGATGTTAGAAGATTTAATCATAGCAGCGTTTTACAACGCTAAAGATAAAATTGATATAGAAAACCCTAAGCTTACATCAAAAACATTAATAAATTTAGGTAAGTTTAAATTTTAATTTAGAATATAAAAAGGTTGTTATATAATTATTATTTATAATTTCATATAAACAACTTTTTAAAAATTTTTAGATTTTTTCATTTAAAAATAAAAAATTATTAGTCTAAGAATTAATTTAGTTATAATTTATTATATAATATAATTATAGTCGTATAGTTTCTTTTAAGGGGGGTTAATTTATGCTAAAACGCAAGTTTAATGTAGTTTTTCCAGAAGAAAACAATAAAACTAGTAAAATCAGCAAGTTAGAGCCCAAGTTAGTTGGACCACAATCCTTTACCTATAAACAAGTAATCGAGAAACTAACCAATGAAGGTCTCAATGTTAATGCTAAATATGAGAATAACAATACTCTTATGCATTATACAGCAGAAAAAGGGCATTTAACTACTATGAAGGAAATACTCAAAAGAAATGGTAATGTTCATGACTTAAATGATGAAGGACATTTACCTTTATTCTACGCATTACAAAACAACCATAAATCAACTACAATGATGCTTTTTTCCTATAGCGGTATTTGCTCAATAATACTTGATAATGGTATTTTAGAGATGCTAAAATCAAAACATATTAAAAATAATAGTGTACAATGGTTATTAGAATTTTTAACTGCTATGAACCATTACTCAAAGCATATAATTACAACTAAGATGCTTAAAGCACATAACATCATAATAACACCATAAAACTTATGGAAGATTTCATAATATCATTATGGTGGAAAAAAGTAAATAATGGCACTCAACAAGATATTATAGAATATTTATCAGCTATAAGTCCCTTATTACCCCAACCAAATGAGTATAATAATAGTCACAAACAAAATATTATAGAATATTTATCACACCTAGAGTTGTTACTACTGTCTCAGTCAAACAAACATAATAATGAGCAGAATATTATAAAATATCTATCAATTAGAAGTCCTTTATTCCCTAAACCAAATGAATATAATGATAACAATAATCAAGCTATTATTGAGTACTTATCAACCATTAATCTTTTATTACCACAATTAAATAAATACAGTAATTACAAACAAAATATTATAGAATATTTATCAGCCATAAGACCCATACTAAGTAAGTGTGATAATAACAAACAAAGTATAACAAAATACTTATTACCCATAAAGGCCTTGTTATTACAATCAAGTGAGTATAATAATGATAAACAAGATATTATAGAATATTTATCAACTATAAAACCTTTATTACTACAGTTGAATAAGTATAATCATAAATGTAACATTACAAAATATCTACTATATTTAGAATTTATACCACAACTAAACGAATACAATAACAGTAGTGAACAAGATCTTATAAAATATTTATTAATTACAGAATATTTATTATTACAATTAAACAAATGTAGTGACAGTAGTGAACAAAATCTTACAAAATATTTATCACATTTAAAATTCTCATTATTACAACCAGATAAGCATAACTATAGCGATAACAACCAATTATCTTTAGATTCACCTAATGAAATAATTGACCTAACAGGTGATAACTAACATAGTTACGTTTATCACTTTAATTTAGATAGTTAATTTATTGTATGTCAACAACTTGTTATTCCGTCAATATTCGCAATAATTTATAAAAATATCTAAAGATTAAATTTCTTTTAAAGCATCTAAATATGTTTGTAGTAATGCTTCTTGTTCTTGAAGTTTTGCTTTATCTTCACTATCCATTTTTCTTATTTTAACTACTTGCTTAATTATTTGTATATCAAACCCATGGTTTTTAGCTTCATTGTATACCTCTTTAATATCTTCTATTATATTTACTTTATCTTCTTCTAATCTTTCAATTTTTTCAATAATTTGCTTTAGATGTTTATTAGTATGCTGTAACATATTTTACCTATTTTCATATTTTAAATTTATAAGAACTGTAAGCACCTATTACATAAGCTATCAGATGTTTAAAATACCCCTAAAAGAAAGAAATATACATAATTTTTAGTAATTGAAAAGAAAAATTATACAGTATTTAAAAATATTACCTACTGAACATAATTAGTTCATAAGAAAGAAGCATAACACCACTATACTTCTTTATTAACAATCATTACCTAATTTTTTCCAATCTAGTTAAATGACGTCCACCTTCAAATTTTGTATTAAAGAACTTATTAATCATTTTAATACTAGTAGCAAAGTCACTAACTTTAGATCCTATAATTAAAATATTTGCATCATTGTGAAGACGGGCCCGCTCTGCCATCAATTCATTTGTACAAAGGGCTGCTCTAATACTAGAGTTACGATTAGCAGATATACTCATACCAATACCTGTAGCACAAATTAAAATACCATATTTTGCATCTTTTTCTATTATTTTCTCGCATACCAACTTAGCTAAATCAGGATAATCTACCTTATTTTGATCATTATTTGTACCACAATCAATTACACGAAATTTTTGCTCAGATAAATATTTATAAATTTGTGTTTTCAACCAGTAGCCCGCATGATCAGACGCAATAGCAACAATATAAGATAAGTTCATAAGATATTTTTACAAATATTATTTCTTTATTTTAAAATTATATTTTATATTATCAACATAAAATATAAATATGTAGTGCTATGAGAAATAATTTTTTTCTAATATACTTATTACTATGTCTACTCTCATCTTGTGCTACTCAACCACCAGCACCTATAGAGTATAATACACCAAAAAAGAAGAGTAAAAAAGGATCTATTACAAGAATATTATCAGATGATGGCCATATAATTCATCAAGACTTAAAGGACTATAGTAAAGAGCCAACAGATTATACTGAGCTTGATAGAAACATAGCTGAACTTAATTTAAGCTCTAAATCTTATAGAGATACTATTAAAGTTGATGATCAAACACATTTATCAAGTCAAGAAATAGTTCATGAAGTTGTAGAAGGTGAAAGCATACGCAATATTGCAAAAAAATATAATATATCAGTAAACGACCTAATAAAGTTTAACAAACTAAAACCACCTTATATTCTTGAAGAACTACAAGTTTTGCATATACCTACTGATTCCTCAAACCAAACCAAGAAAAATATGCAAATCAGTAAAGCTGATAACCAAACTACCCAAGATAACCAAAAATCACCATACTTAGAACTACCAACAAAACTAATGATGCCAGTAAAGGGAAGGATTATAGCTAAATTTGGTGAACAAATGTCAACAGGAAAAAACAAAGGCATAAACATAGCTACTAATTTAGGCAGTGCTGTCAAATCCATAACTGATGGTATAGTAGTATACTCAGGACAAAATTCAGAATTTGGCAATTTAGTTATCATAAAATCTAACCAACCTAAAGATTTTTATATTGCCTATGCTCATTTATTAGATTTAACCTTAACAAAAGGAGAAAATATAGAATTAGGTAAAGTAATAGGTCACGTAGGAAATACAGGAATTGTTAAAATGCCACAGCTTTATTTATCAATAAAACATGGCAAAAATGCTGTTGATCCCTTAAAATATATAGACTCTACAGGATGCCAATAATGATAAATTGAAGTATATTGTTAACTTTAAAGAAAATCATAACAACAGTTAAAAATAATAATGTTAAATAAGAATATAATAAATGGATGGATTAATTTATATAAACCCACAGGAATAAGTTCAGCTAAAATAGTAGCAAAAGTTAAACATTTACTTAATGCATTAAAAGTAGGACATGCTGGCACATTAGATTTAGAAGCTGAAGGAGTCTTACCAATAGCCATAGGTGAAGCAACTAAGTTAGTACCTTATATAATGGAAGCTAAAAAAGATTATGTTTTCACTATAAAATTTTGGGCTAAAACTGATACAGGTGATGCTTCAGGTAAAATTGAAAAAACTACAGATTATATTCCAACTTATAACGAATGCTTAGCAATATCAAAAAAATTTATAGGAAAAATTACCCAAATACCACCGAAATATTCAGCATTAAAAATTAAAGGTATAAGAGCATATAACCTTGCAAGACAAAATCAAGAGCTAGTAATCCCATCAAGAAAGGTCACAATTTTTGATCTCAAACTTAAATCTTATGATCATAAAAACCTTACTGCTACCTACTATACTAGTTGTTCAAAAGGAACTTATATAAGAACTTTAAGTGAAGATATAGCTTTATCCTTGCAAAGCTTAAGTTTTGTGATAAAATTAACCCGAACTCGGGTAGGATGCTTTTATGCATGTGATAGTGTTTCTTTAAATATAGATCACTTGAACAAGAAAGAAAGTACTATATATTTAAAAGAATATATAATGAATACCGAAATCGTACTGGACGACATTCCGGTACTAACTATAAACGATAAGGTAGCACAGAGAATTCGTCAAGGTCAATTAGTGCAGTTTAAATTAGCTGATTGTCCTTTATTACAATTACAATATAATAACAATTTAATTGCTATAGGAGTTCTTAAAGATAATTGCTTCAAGTCGTTAAGAGTATTTAATTTTAAAAATTAGAAGGATTTTAAAGATGTCGATTACAATAGAACATAAAAAAGAACTAATTAATAAGTATGCTAATTCAGCAAATGACACAGGTTCTGTAGAAGTACAGTGTGCAATTTTAACTGAACGTATTAATAATTTAACACAACATTGTAAAATCAACTTTAAAGATTTTAGTTCAAAACGTGGATTATTAGGTCTAGTTGGAAAACGAAGAAGATTATTAAATTATTTAAAGCAAAAAAAATCAGAAAGGTATCTTAAGCTTATTAAAAACCTAGAGATTCGTAAGTAATTAAATTTTTGCTTGAAATATTGGTATAATACTTTATTTTTAATAACTATTTGCAAATTAAAATATTATAGTTGTGCTCAATTATATATACTCAACAATTTTAAATTGAATAGATAATAATAGAAAAATATTTAATGTTGGTAGCTATTTTTCAAATAAAGGAGTATTATAACAACCTAAGATAATTAGGGAAAGTACTATAAAGATATTTGATTAATTATTTAAACTATTAATAGTCAAGTATTTTTTTACTCTTGTAATTTTAAGATATAGCTTTAACAAGCTTCCCTTCTAAGTTCGTATAATAGATTTTAAGTGTTTAAGGATAAGATATGTCTAGTGAAATAATAAAGAAAATAGATTGGCATGGTCACATGTTGTCGCTAAGTACTAATAAGGTAGCTCGTCATGCTGATGGGGGAGTAATTACCTCAATGGGAGATACAGTAGTATTAACTACTGTAGTCTTTGAAAAAAAAGCAAAAAATGATATTGATTTTTTCCCATTAGGGGTTTACTATAGAGAAATGTTTTATGCTGCTGGTAGAATTCCTGGTGGTTTTAACAAAGAAGAAGGTAGCTTTTCAAAAGATGAAAAAATAACAGCAAGATTAATTGACCGTGCTATTCGTCCGCTTTTTGACCCTAATTTTTTAAATGAGACACAAATTACTTGCACAGTTTTATCATATGATCCCAGATATAGCCCAGATATTTTAGCAATTATCGGAAGTTCTGCTGCACTTGCAATTTCTGGAGCACCTATTATTGGATCTGTTGCAGCTACCAGGATAGGGTTAATTGATGATAAATTTATCTTAAACCCATCATATCAGCAAATAGAAAATAATAAGAAATTAGATTTAGTAGTTGCTAGTACTACAGATTCAGTCACTATGGTTGATTCTCAATCTTATGAAATTAGTGAAGAAAAGATGTTAGATGCAATAAAATTTGGATTTGATTCATCAAAACCAGTAATTGAAGTTATTAAAGAACTCAAATCTGAAATTAAAAAGGAAAGTTTTAAAGTAACAGAGAGTATAATTTCAACTTATATAAATCAAATCGAGCAAGAATTCAGCAAGGAGATCAAGCTAGCACTTCTAATCACTTGTAAACCAGAGCGTGAAAATGCCTTACAACAAATAGAACAAAAAGTTATAGATCACTTTGAAAACAAAACTATCTTAGAAAATAGAAATATAGTTACAGTTAAACTATGGGAGCATGCTTTAAAACATGTAAAATCAAAAATTTTAAGGAACTTAGTACTGCAAGATAACAAGAGAATTGATGGTAGAAAACTAGATGAAATAAGACCTATTACATGTGAAGTAGGGTTTTTAAATAGAGTTCATGGCTCAGCACTATTTACTCGTGGAGAAACACAAAGTTTAGTTACGGTAACTTTAGGTTCAACTAATGACGAGCAAATTGTTGAAAAGTTAGGTAAAGATGAAAGACAACATTTTCTCTTAGACTATATTTTTCCTGCCTATTCTGTTGGTGAAGTTTCTGTACCTAGACCAGCTAGCAGAAGAGAAATAGGACATGCAAGATTAGCTAGAAAAGCAATTGAACCAGTTATTCCTAATAAAGAACATTTTCCATATACTATTAGAGTTGTATCAGAAATTACAGAAAGTAATGGTTCTTCTTCAATGGCAACAATATGCGGTGCTTCTCTTAGTATCATGGATGCTGGTATTCCAATTAAAACCCCAGTAGCTGGAATAGCAATGGGGTTAATAAAAAGTGATGATAAATTTGAAATTTTATCTGATATAATTGGTTATGAAGATTATCTAGGAGATATGGATTTTAAAGTAGCTGGTACAAATAAAGGTATTACAGCACTACAATTAGATGTAAAAGTTCCAGGTATCAATTTTGAAATGATTGCTAAAACTTTCGAACAAGCTAAAAAAGGTAGACAGCATATATTAAAAATTATGGAAAATACTATTGATAAACCTAGAAAGCAATTAAGTCCATATGCACCAATAATTGAAGTATTTAAAATTACAAAAGATAAAATTCGTGATGTAATTGGTTTAGGAGGAAAAGTTATTAAAGAAATTTGTAAATCTTATAATGTTGAGATTGATATTAGTGAAGATGGAACTGTTAAAGTTTGCGGTATAGGTGTAGATAACGTTAGAAAATCGATACAAAATATTCAAGATATTACATTTAATCCAGAAATAGGAGATTTATTTAATGGAACTGTAGTAAAAATTATTGAATCTGGTGCTTTTATAAATTACCTAGGTAATCGTGACGGTTTTGTCCATATTAGTGAGATAAATAATGAACATATAAAAGACATTAATGACCACCTACAATTAGGAGATAAAGTAAAAGTTAAATTTATTGGATCTGATAAGAAAGGAAGAATGAGACTATCCTTAATAATAGATGAAGAAAAATCCACTAAGGAAATACGAAGTAAGGACAATGAAAAAATCAGTTCAACTAGAAAAGTTAAATTCAAATCAATTGAAGAAGCTACTGTGTCTGAGCGCAAATATTTCAACTAAAGCTTAACTTTAATTATTAGTACTAAGTCTTTTCTGTTATTAATTAGAATTAATATAGTTTCATATTATAGCTTTAAAATATATACCCAAATGACTTCAAGATTAGACAGATGAACCAGCATATATATATATGAGTGCAGTAATTCTGAAACAAATTTTAAAAAGCAAAAGAGTATAAATAATTTCTCAAATACAAGCATAGCTAAAATACAGAAAATAAGGTATAGAGTTACACCTCTATGAAATTCAGAGTGGGTAGAGAAGGTCAACATCAATAAATGCTAGGAGTTATTAAGCGAGCAAAGGAGCGTATTGGTACCGTGAAGCAGCGGCAGATCTTAACTTGTGACGACAACGCAATTATTGATGTTCACCGAGTATATATCTTATAAAAGCTTTATTTACCATGCTAGTTAACTTTTATAAAACTCAAGGAAGAATATCCATACTATTAGATTTACAGATTTAATAGACTTACAATAAAACTATATAAATTAAAATAACTGCTTTATTTCTTGATATCTAAAATGATTTCTACCAAAAGACTGTATAAATAACTTATAAAAATAAGAACACCAGATTTGCCTATCTTCTTCACGAGGTAGTTTAGAAGCTGCTTTAGCTGCTTGTACAAATAAGTAACTTACATTATCCATATTTTTCATGTTTTCTATACCATAAATATTTTCATAAATATTTTTTACTATTTTATAAGTTTTTATAGCTTCTACAGTCTTACCTATAGCAGCCAATATATCAGCCTTTACTACTAAAGCACGAGCAAGAAGTATGTCTGTTGAATTATCTAAATTTATACTTTTATTATTCCTATTTTTATCTTCTATTAAAATATTCATAGTTTCAGTAGCATGATTTAATGCATCTTCTATTTTACCAAGACCGAGCTCAGCTCTAGAAAGTTCAGTTAAAGTTCGAACTAAAATAATAGTAGAAACTTCTTCTCTTTTTTTACCTTTTATATGCTTATATACATTATTATTTATAATATCATAAGCTTCTTTAAACCTTTTCATATAACTTAATATTCTAGCTTGTATTATATACTCCGAAAGTAGAACTTTGCCTTTCTGATGAAAAAGTTTAAATTTATCTATATCTACCAATAACATACTTAAGGCTTTTTGATATTCACCTTCTGCAAGAAAAACTTTAGCTTTATTATATTCTATGAAACCTGTTCCTAAAAATGTCTTAGGAGTAGTAGGATACGCTTTCTCTGCTTTTTGTATATTTTTCTTAGCATTTACAATATCTCCCACTGTAATTTGTATTAAGGCCTTAATAGAATAAATATATGATTTTAGCTCATCATAACCATATAGTTTTTTAGCAATTTTTTCTGCTTGACTCAAATACCTCATTACTACATCTAGTTTCTGATTCATAATAGAACATTCATATACTACTATAAAGGCAAGGTAACCACTATATACTGCCTTTTTTTTATCATTACAAAACCATAAACTAATATTCGGTTCCTTACTTTTAAACCAATCAACCATTTTCTTCGCATTATAAGGCTGATGTTGTCCTCTTAAATAATACCACAATAATTTTTTTCTTAGTTCCATTATTTTATAAATATTAGCATTATATTTCTCTGCATTGTTTAACAACACTTCTAAATTACTTTCTAGAAACCTATTACTTATCATCACAGTCAACCTATCGTTTACTGACTCAGGTATTATATTATTTATCTTATCTAATAATAAATTAACATTTTTCTGATTTGATTTATTACCTGCAATATTTAGTAGTTCTTCTTTTACTACATCATGCATCCTAAACATTTGGTTGTTTCTATCCTTACTAATTTGTTCAATAAGACCAAACCTTATTATTTCATCAATACTATCAGACATTATTATCTTGTCATCAACTAATTGTTCTACTATCTCTCTAGGTACTCTTTGATTGTTCAGTAAAGCTACTTTGTATAATATATCTTTTCCTTGTTGATGCATTTGACTCAAAATAATATTTAAGTGTGCCCGTATTTTATTTTCATTCCTTTTCATATAATCCATATATTGCTTTATAGTCATGTGGCTATTATTGTAAAGATAAGTAGCACTATGCCCTATCATATATGGAGGATAGCCTCGCAAAGTTTGTACCAACTCTTGTACAAATTCCAACGGTGGATCTTTCATAATCTTCTGAATAATACTACTTGCATGTTCATCACTTAAATGAGGAACAGATACTTTTTGTTGCAAGTATTTTGCATCTTGGGAACATATTATTATATGTCCATTATGTTGCCAATCAATTATATCCTTAATCTTTTCATTTTCATTAATATGAAGATTATCAAAAACTAGCAACCATTTACGCTTCTGCTTCAAATATTCCATCAAACTCCGCTTTACTACAGTTGAATCTTCCATAATATGACATTTCTCTTTTAAGCATATTTGTTGATTAATCTCTTTTGCTACTGCAATAAATTGTGGAATCAAGTCTACACTTACATCAAGAAATGCAATAATATCATAATCATGCTGATATTCCTGGATATACTTTCTAGCCATTTCACTTTTGCCCATACCAGTAATACCCGTAACACCTACTACCCCACTACGTATTAACTTTTCTCGTAAATCACTAATTTGTTCTTCATGATTAATAAAATAATGTACTGGTTCTTCCTTATTTATAATTAATGCATAAATATTATCACTTATAAGTGTTATCACTAACAATATTATTTTCTTAATCATATTTTTTAATCAAATAACCTCCTTATCTCTTGGTATCTAAAATGGTCTCTACCAAAAGACTGTATAAACAACTTATAAAAATAAGAACACCAGATTTGCCTATCTTCTTCTTGAGGAAGTTTAGAAGCTGCTTTAGCTGCTTGTACAAATAAGTAACTTACATTGTCTATATTTTTCATGTTTTCTATGCCATAAGCATTTTCATAAATACTTTTTACTGTTCTATAAGTTTTTATAGCCTTTACAGACTTACCTATAGCAGTTAATGCATCAGCTTTGGCTACCAAAGCATCAGCAAGCCATGCATCCTTTGAATCATCTAAATTTATATTTTTATCATTTCCATACGTATCCTCTATTAAAACATTTACTGCTTTAATAGCATGATTTAATGCATTTTCTCTATTACCAAGGCCAAGTTCTGCCCTAGATAGTTCAATTAAAGTATAAGCTAAAATGATAGCAGGAACTTTTTTATTTTTTATATGTTCATAAATATTACTATTTACAATATCATAGGCTTCTTTAAATCTTTTTATATAATTTAATGTTCTAGTTTGTGTTATATATTCTGGAAGTAAAAGCATATCCTTTTCACAAAAAAGCCTCTCAGATTTACATGCATGAATTGGCAATATATCCAAAGCCTCCTGATATTGTCCTTTAATCAAAAAAATTTGAGCCCTAACATGATCTACCAAACGTTCACCTAAGAAAGCTTTAGGAATCATTGGCTTAATTTTTTCTGCTTTTTGTACATTTACTATAGCACTTGCAATATCTCCAATATTAATTTGTACTATGGCTTTACAGGAATAAATAAATGATTTTAGTTCACCATAACCTATTATTTTTTCAGTAATTTCTTGTGCTTGATTTAAATACCTCATTGCAATTTCTACTGGTTGATTTGCAACAAAATATTCATATGCTCCTACATAAGTTAAATAACAACTATATACTGCTTTCTTCCTATTACTACATAGCCATAAATTAATAGCTGACATATTATTCTTAAACCAATCAACCATTTTCTTTGCATTATGAGGTTGATGTCCTACTAAATAGTACCATAATAATTTCTCTCTTAACTCCATTATTTTATAAACATCAGCATTATATTGTTCTGCATTATTTAACAATATCTCCAAATTACTTTCCAAAGATTTATTTTGTGTAATAACAAATATTCTATCATCTACTGATTTAGGTACTATATTATTTATTTTACTTAATAATGAATTAATATACTTTTGATTTAATGTATTACTAATATTTAGTAACTTCTTCTTTACAGTGTCAGGCATTCTAAATATCTGTTTATTTCTATCCTTACTAATTTGTTCAACAAGGCCAAACCTTATTATTGTATTAATATTATCTGCTATTATTGCCTGATTATCAACCAATTGCTCTAGTAAGTTTCCAGTTACTTCTTGATTATTTAACAAAGCTATTTTATATAGTATATCTTTTTCTTGTTGACTTATTTGACCTAAAATAATATGTAGCACTTGCACTTTAGCATTATGTTTCCTTATATAATCTATATGCTCCATCGCTACATGACTATAAGGATAAGTAGCACTGTACCTCATTATATATGAAGAGCAACTTTGTAAAGCCTGCATAGCTTTCTCTATAAAACTTAATAGTGGATCTTTTACAACCTTCTTAACCACTATCTTTGCATATTGATCATTTAAGTAGGGCACAAGTGCCTTTTGTTGTAAATATTTTACATCTTGTAAGCATATTATTATATGTCCACTATGCTGCCAATTAATTATATCTTCAACCTTATCGCTTTCACTAACATGAAGATTATCAAAAATTAATAACCATTTATTTTTAAACTTTAAATATTTCATCAAACTCTTCTTTACTAAAATTGGATCTTCTGCAACATAACATCCATCTTGCAAACCTAGCTGCTGATTAATTTTCTTTGCTATATTAATAAATTGTGGAATTAAATCTATACTTGCATCAAGAAATGCAACAATATCATAGTCTTGTTTATACTCTTCAACATATTCTTCAGCTATTTTACTTTTACCTATATTAGTAATAACTATTTTATTAGTTATTAGTCTTTTCCGTAAATTATCAATTTGCCTTTCATGATTAACAAAGTAATATATAGGTTGTTCCTTGTTTTTAATTAATGCATAAACAACATGACTATTTATAAATACAATTATTAATAATATAATTCTTTTAATCATTTAACTCCCTTTTATTTTTAAATTTACTCAAGTTTATTATTTTTGCCTTCTTATTACTACCAGTTGATTCAGCTTCATTTAGTTTTACTTCTATAGTAGTTCCTTGTTTATTAACTGTCACTAAATAATCTAATTTATACTTTTTCAATAATATGAACACTTGACCTAAGTTCAATAGATACAAGTTACCAGTATCGTTGAATATTTTTTCAGAGTACCTAATCACCAAATTGTGATCCAAACGAAAACCATTACTTGAATAAACTATTTTATTATGTTGAAACTCTAACATAATGTACTTAACATTTTTTGTATCCTTATTAAAATGTAATATATTACAAAAAATACTAACTATAACTTGATTAAACACTTCTTGTTCAAATGGCATAGAAATTGTTTCTACCGTACTACTTAAGCTTAATATAGTTTTGGTATTATAATAAGCTACATATCCTTTAAAATAATCTGTCAATTCTAAAATAATAGGTTGTAGTTCTATCTTATAGAATTGAAATTCATCAAATAAAGATTCATTTATTCCAGTTAAAATTAGAGGAATAGGTAAGTATTCACTGCATTTATTATCCTTTTTATCAACTAATTCAGTCAATAACTTTGTTGATAGAACATTTTTAGGAGAATCTTTAGAATATTGATAACATTTTAAAATAAACTCCTTATTTTTTTCACTAAAGAGTAAAATATTCCTGTTTCTCTCAACAACATCTGCTAAAGTTATATTTAACTGTTCCAATCTCATCTTCATCCTTCTATCTTTACTTAACGACAAAAAAACTACCATAATGGCTAACGACAAAATTATACAAGATATTATAGCAAATATAATAACTTGGTTAACCATTCTATTTCTTGTTTCTTGTACATAAAATGAATTAGGATTTATTTGTATTGAAATACTACAAAATAAATTCTTAGTGATTTGGTATTTTTTTGTTAAACTAGTATAAAAAGTTATAAAACTCTTATTTATTATTTGCTTATCGTTAAGAAATATAGCATAGTTAAATACTTGCCTAGAGAGTTTGTTAAGCAAGTCCTGTAAATTTATAGATACTAGTTTATCACTCTGCTGATCAACATATATAGAAGATTTAGGTACAAAAATATAATTTTTAATATAGTTTTGAACAAATAACACTTGTTTTGAAAATGATAATTTATCATCATTAATTATCTGTAATACACCCAAATTATCAAATATAAGCTCCTTAATTAAAGCATGATGAGTTTCTAACATAAGTAAGTTTCTATATTTCTGCTCGTGTAAAATATACAAGTAATTCATTATATTAATTAGAGCAGTTATACATACAAGATAAAATGTATAAGCAACATTTCGTTTATGTTTTTTTAATTGAAATACAGTTTGTTTAATATGTAAATGGACTTTACAAATAAACGTTCTTCTTAACATTAGTATTTACTAGATAAAAATTAACAACTATTAACAAATATAACTATTAATTATATTAGAACTATATTTCTATAAGGCTATGTAAATCTAAAATTGTATACCCTTGCAATAACCTAAATAAAAGTTAATTTTATCATAGAAAATCTAATATTTCATTAATATTTTTTAGTTTTTCTATATCTTTATTTATAATTTTAGTCTTAATAATAAATTGATATTAATGCTTTTTTATAAAAAATTAAGTTCTGTAAAACTTTGTATAAATGAATTAACAATTTATCATCTATTAGATATATTTCTAAACAAATAATAAATAATTAATTATTAAAAAACAGATAATTTAATATAGTTTCTGTAGATTCCTACATAAATAAAGCTTAACTATTAGATCTTATTTAATTGGTAGTATTGATCACTCAAACTTAATTTTCTCTATTTTTTACTAATTACATATATTACTTCAGGCTGTTGTGGATATAATTTTAAACTCAGCGGATAAACAGCTACAAATTTCCCTACAACCTTTTGAACTAATGTAAAATTAACTTCTTGGTTTTTATTAAAATAGCTCTTAACTTCAATGACTCTTCCAATTAACCCATCTTTTTCCCATTCATATTTCTTTTTTTGAGTAAATTGAAAGCCATCACACATTCCTAGCTCCATATTATAATCAAGTTCATATTTAGACTTAACATTACAATGCATTGCCTGCATCATAAGGTCAATTTCTCGATCTAATTCCTTATTATCATGTTTTAAATCTTGAGTGTCTTTGCCTGCTATTGTTACATCTATTACTACTGGCTTTACTAAACTTTTAGTTGTTTTAGTATGCAGTCTTGCACTACACCATTGTTTAATACGATTGATAAATTAATAACCTTACCTTCCTTACCAATTCTTGGAGTAAAAAATACAATATCCCTAAGAGTAGAGATAGCAAACTCGTATTACTACTATCTCCTATCACTTCTACTATCTCTGCACCTTTAAACTCGATTCTATTCTGCTTTTTTATGGTTGCATAACCACATATTACAGACACAGCCTTGGCTTCAGTAGTTCTAATTGCTATGCACCATAATAATACCATAGTAGAAACTACTTTACTTACTTCCCAGTATTTCTTTCTACTATTCATTACCTTGATCCCTACTCCCTCCTCTAAATAACCACTCTTTAAAACTAAAACTTATTAAAAGTTTTGTATTATCACTTCGTCAAGATTATACTACTTAACTACTACTTCCACTAATTTCAATTATTAAGTAGAAATATAAAGCTTCAATAATGCCTAACTTCTTAAAATCTTGCTTCTATTACTCTCCTGTTTTTTATTTACAATTTTTAAACTCAAAGTAATTATTAACCTCTCATTAATGCTAAACCACCATCTACTCAAAAATTATTCTTCAAATTTCTCTTACTTTACTTTATAATAACTCTATATAAGTAGAGTATTTGTAGAATAATATATGAATATACAAACTCATTATTTATTGAATTTATATATTCATATGCTATAAATTGCAAGATAAAACTTAAAATGAAAAAACATTATTATGTTATGTAGAGAAAATGGCACATCAAATCATCAAGTCAAATATTGAAAGACTATTAAAAGAGCGTAATTGGAGAATTTCTGACCTAGAGAATAGGATAGGGCAAAGAAGGAATATAAATAATATTTTTAGAGGTACTTCTAAAAATCCAACAATTGAAGTAATGCAATCTATAGCTAAAGCTTTTAATGTTGAAGTACAAGATTTACTAGTTGATTATAATACAAATGAAAATCCAAATACTGAATTATTACTTAATGTTTGTAATGTTGTACTTAAAGAATTCATCAAGTTACCTAAAGCTAAAAATCCAACTCTTAATAATATATTTTCTATAATCAAAGAAGTGTATGAGTATTCAGTACAATTAAATTTAAATAATGTTGATATAAACTTTACCAAGTGGCTTATACAAAAACACTATAAAAGTTAATATACTATTCTGTATACTCCTTATCTTTTAGCATAAGCTATCAATCTTTCGATACATGTTTAAGTTCCACTTCTTCCTCTAAAAAGGAGTAATTAAACTATATTACACTTATTTTACAATATTTTAAGTTAACTTTTTATTTATTAACTATCCCTCTTCTATGATTAAATACTACAGCATTTTTATATTCCATGTTTGTTTCTAGAAGATCTCCTATATTTAGGAAAAGTGATTAATAAGCCATAATCTATATCACAGGATTTACAATATTCAACCATTTTTATTGTATTACGATGCTGTACACCAAACTCTCTAAATTGAGGTTCTCCAAAATATTGGTAGTAATATAAATCCCTTCTCTTACAAGCAGCCTTGGCACCCTGAAGATACAAATAACTAACATGTGCTACATTCTTACTATTATCCTTATATAGGTGCAAGTATATATCTTGTGCTGCTCTGTAAGATCTTATAGACTCTTGAAACTTATCCAAAGTAAAGAAAATATCACCTAACACTATATAACTATTAGCTAAATCTGGATCATCAATGCGATTAGCACCTTTAGGATTTACCCTTTCATGAGCAAGAAAAATTGCAACTGCACCATCTATATGATCCAAGGCTTTATCAACCTTACCTAGCCCTAACTCTGCTTTTGCCATTTGAGTAAAGATTCTGGCTAAAACTCTATAATCCTCTTTTCTATGTAGTTTATGTATACCATATACCTGCTCTGCTTGAACATATGCATCTTTGTATTTTTCCATGTAGTTAAGAATCTCAGATCTCAGTAAATATGTTACAGTTAATACCAAATCGTTTGACTGAACATATTTAGTTATTCCCTCTACATCTTTATTGATTTGCTCTAATGCTTCAACATATCTTCCATTTAAAAAAAATAATAATGACCTAATATAATGTTGTGCAAAATCTACTTCTGATTTATGTATCTCTTGTTTAGATAGTATTTCCATCTCATTTATAGCATCTTGAGCTAGATTTACGTTTCCTAACCAAGCTTGGCATATTGCAATATGACTAATATAATTATATTTCAAGCTAGTATACCCATGTAATTTATTTAATATTTTTAATGCTTTAGTAAAAAAAGTAATAGCTGTTCTAAAATCCGACAAATCTTTTTCATGATAAAACCCTATTAATCCTAAATATCCAGCATAAATATGTTTTTGATCATCATTCATGAACCAAACTCTAAAAAAGAATTCCTTATTCATAAACCAATCGATCATTTTTTCTGCTTGATATCTACTATATGTGTTAAGATATGTTGCTAATAACAGATTTCTTAAATCTAATATAAAGTTAACATTTAACCCATATTTCTCAGCATTTCTTAGAATAATCTCTAGGTTTTCACTTACTGTAGGTAAAGTACACAATGTATAAACACTTGCAGCATCATTTTTTGTCATAGTTTTAGATAGCTTAATAATTATTTCTTCTAAACATTTTTTATTATTATTTGCGTTAATCTCTAATATAGCTTGAGTTATAATATCATGCATCTCAAATACCTGATAGCCTTCATTAGTGTTAATATTAGTAATTAACATAAATTTAAAAAGCTGATAAAGATCATCATCAAGAGTTTTTTTATCATCACTAATAAAACTTAACAATTCTTTTGAAAAACTTTGATTATTTATTAAAGCTATCTTAGCTAACAATTTTCTTGCACTTGGCTTTAGTTCATTAATTGTAAGTAACATATTAAAATTAATTTTATTCTTAGACCTTCTTATTTGTATTTTATATTCTTCTTTATCTAAATTATGAACCTTATTAAATAACTGTGCACCTTGCACTATAAGCATAGGATAACCTGCAGACTCCTTAGCAAGAAATTCTGCAGACTGCTTATTATCATCTTCTAAGATATTACTTGCAAGAGTAATAGCATCATCTTGACTAAATGCAGTCATTTTTATTACATTAGGTAACATCTTACTACTTCGAGAACAAAATATAATATTACCGTTATGCTTCCAGTCGATAAAATCCTTAATCTTCTTATTATCATTAATTTTTAAATTATCAAATACTAATAACCATCTATCTTTATATGTTAAATAATCAATTATTTGTTTTTTTACTAACGCTACATTTTCTGATATTATACTAGTTTTTGCAGCCTCATTAATAGTTTGTGCTAGTTTTAAAAATTCTTCGTTAATGTCCAAGTTACAATCAATAAACCAAATAAGATCATAATTATCTTTACTTGTATAACCATACATTCGAACAAGTTGTGTTTTACCTATTCCACTAATTCCCACTATACTTGCTTGTCTATGTCTACTTAAGTTATTTTTAAGTAGAGTTAGTTGTTTAACATCATATATAAAATAAGTAACCTGCATAACAAGGTTAGACACCTTGTCCTTAGCAAATGAATTATGAGATATAATAAATACTATGATTATTAGTAAGTATTTTTTCATTTCTTTTCTTCATTAAGAAAGATATTAAGGTTACATTATCCCTTATTTCTTTTGATCTAAATTTCTTATTCTTAGACAGCTGATTATCATTAAACCAGCAGCATTGCTTAAGCTGTTCTGTAATATTCATCAATTTCTTACCATTAATTTCTTTTTTACACCGCTAATAGGAACCACTTCTAGATCAAACTTTAAATATTCTATTTTAAACACAACAGCAACCTACAATTTATATAACTATACTGTTAATTATATCATAAAAGTTTATATCAACCTATAACTAAATATTAATAAATTTAACTAATTTATTAAAAACAAATACTATAGTACTATAAATAACTTTTTTCATTCTCTAAATAGTTACTAGTTACACATATCAGTAATGTTGATTATATAGTATAGCAAATTTTATCAAAACACTAACCAATTACTCATCACAACTTTAGAAAAAATTTGCTAAATTGTTCTTAATCCAAAGTTGATAAGTTAGTAAACTAATAACCAAGAATATAAAGTTTATGTTTAAAAACTGCACTAAAATATAATTATAATAACTAATATATACCTCTATGAAATGAAGAGTAGTTAGAGAAGGTCAACATCAATAAATGCTAGGAGTTATTAAGTCAAGCAGCAGAGCACACTTTAATACATGAGTAGCGCAGATTTTAACTTGACGACAACGCAATTATTGATGTTCACCAAAGATACTTATTATTTACAAAATTTAAGCAAGAAAGGACTTCCAAAATTAGAAGTTATTCAAGTTTTCTAATATAATAAAATTCTTTTTAAGTATATTTAAGCATGAAAATAGAACATCATAGTAGTTCTTAAAAAATATCTGAGTTTAATATTTAAGTTAAAGATTAAACTCAGATATGGTTTTAGATAAAATAGTAGAAAGACATATCTTTTATATTGAAGAACTATTTTTTACCTAAATAGTGGATAAAAGTTTTTAATTTATACAAGAAACCTATTTTAGGATTCCAAACTCATCACAACTAACTATTATAATTATCCCCTATAATCTCAAACTCAGCATCTAACATTGAGGTATCCATTTCTGCCACATCACTCTCAGTTAGAAAAGGCTGTTCTACCACATCTACTAATTTAGTAACAATTACTTCAAATTCCTTTACCATATCACTTCCACTGATTTCCTCATATTTTTGCAAATATCTTTGCATTATACCTTCTAATTTATTGCTACAAAAAAGTAAAAATGGCTCTGTTTTTTCTACTTCATTCTTAATATATAAGTTCACATTATCTAATGACTTACTTAAGTCTATAAAATTCAACAATGATTCTTTAATATCTCTAACTTTCTTTACTAAATTAGATATCTCATGAGATTCACCCAATAATTTACCTAACTGTTGATTATCAGAGTTGAACTTTATCAATAGTTTATATTCATCTAAGAATTTTTTTACTAATGAAGTTAATTCTTCTACTGGCTGTGAAAGATTACCAAAAGGTAGTTTCATTATATTATAGATAAGGACTAAGCCTGGTATTAAAGCTTCTTTATGATTGTTATAATATTCCGCAGAATCTTTCATACTTTTTTTATCGTAATCCGAGGATAATTTTAATGAAGTAATATTATTTAGTAAATATCCAAATTTACTCTTTAAAATCTCATAACTATCTTGATATTGTTCAGGAACGTTAATTTCTTCTAGAGTTTTTCTTAAACTATCAATATTTCCTTGTGTTATAGCATTCAAAAAAGCTCCTCTTGGTAAAATATCTTTTTCAGCCAAATTCTGATCCAACAACTTTTGTATTGCAAGCGTATATGCATCCACATCATCAAGGATCTTTCCTAATTCTGTTAACTTAATTACAGCATCAGAACTCAACATTTTTATTTGAGCACTATAATTGTCAATACAATATTTGATTACTGAATTTAATGCCTCTGTAACACTATATTGAAGTATTTTCTGCCCTAATACATTAAGAGCGCTAGAATCATTATGAATAAAAGTTGCTAGATTCATAAGCTTATCTTCAGTGCCTACTGTTTTTTTTGTATGTATACTTTGCATCATTAAGAAAACAAATCTTTGTATTGCTAAGTTATGTGCTACTTCGCCTACTGTACTATCTTGATTTTTTCTTAACTCCTCTATTTCAGAGCTTGAAATATCAGTTTCTAACTTTGCTAAAATAGCACTTGCCTTCAATAAAGCTATTAACTCATCTCTATCTTCAGTATAAACTTTAGTACCAACATATACATGCTTTCCAGGCTCATACTTACTCACATTACTTTCTAAGCTTTTAATATAATCTACATATTGTGATACATCAACACCACTTGCAATTATAAATGACTTCACTGCTTCCACATTTCCACTATGAAATGCTTTACGTCCCAAAATTAAATCTGATACTTGTTTGCCTTCCTTATTTGTATACGATAATTGCTGTTCAAATATGTTACGTTCCTGGAGCTCATCAATAACAAAACTCATACATTTAGGTAAAGTACCTGTACCAGCTATCCTCATTAAAAGACTATTTTTATTTCTATCTAGTAAAGTAAAGAAGTCACTTCTATTTGCTGCCCCTTTTGCTAATATTGTGTTATTATATTCCGTAAATAATTTTAGTATTTCAACAGCACCATTATCATGCGTTCCATATATAATACCATGCGCTTTTTTGGCAGGATCATACAAAACAGCCATTGTTGCTGCTGTATTACCATGATTATTTTGTTGATTTGGGTCAGCACCAATCTCAAGAAGACATTTTATTATATCAACATTTAGGTATCTAGCTGCTGCCATAAGTAGAGTGTCACCAGGATCAAAATACTTACTAGTTTTACCATATGTTGCTTGCAATAATTTTTTCTTATTACTTTTTGCCTCCTTTTCCATCAAGTTTTTAAATGCTTTCGTGTTCCCATCTTCAATAAAGATAAAAGCACTTGATAATTGTTGTTCATATGTATTATTTCCTTCTCGAAATTTATCACAAATAAAACGATAACACTTATGTAAATTACTTATACCTATGCGTTCTATTATTGTACGAATATCTTTACCTTCACTATTTACAGTAGTAAGATCTGCACCATATTCTACTAGTAGTTCTAATATTTGAGCAGCAGGATCATCATAATCTTTATACTTCATTTTTTGCTTATCTTTGATAGAGTCAAATAAAACAGTTAACATAGCTACTGTATTACCATGATGATCCTGTTGATTTGGATCAGCACCAATACTAAGAAGATATTTTACTATATCAACATTTAGGTATCTAGCTGCTGCTACAAGTAGAGTGTCACCATATATAGCATATCCAGTCTCATTATATGCTGCTTTTAGTAGAATATCTTTATTATTTTCCCCTATACTTTTTATTAAGCTCTTTAATCCCTCTTCATCTCCTTTAACAATTAAAGCAAAAGCTATTTTTATTGTTAAATAACCTACATTATCCTCTTTTATACCAGCATCTAAAAAGTATTTTACCATACCAATGGTTGACTTTTCTAGTACTTCCTTCATGTCAATATCATATTTACTAAAGGTTATACCATATTTTGCTAATAGTTCTAGTATTTGAATAGCACAGTTATCATTATATTTATTTGCCAAATTATATTTAGTAAAATTATTAAAAATAGTTGCTGTTATTATCTTTTTACCACCATTATCATTTATTTGATCTGAATCAGCACCGATACTAAGAAGATACTTTACCATATCAACTTTTAATTCCCTAGCTGCTGCCACAAGCAGAGTATCATTACACTCAATATATTTGTCATACTTATTACCATATGTTGCTTTTAGCAAAATTCCTTTGTTACATCCCTCTTTCTCTATCAGATTCTCTAATGGTTTTATATCCCAACTCTTAATAAAGGTAAAAGCTTTTAACAAATTGTGTCTATATGGATGACCATCTTGTGTAAGTTTATTATAAACAAAACTACGGCATTGAGTTAAATAACCTACCTTCTCTATTACTGTGGTAATATCATCTTCTCCGCTTAGCATAGTAAGGTCTGCACCATACTTTACTAATAGCTTCAGTATCTGAACAGCACAGTTATCATGCTCTTCAGGTTTTATGCCTTGCTTAGCAGAATCATATACAGTAGCTGCCATTATAGCTGTTATGTTACTACTACTACATCGATTTGGGTGAGCACCAATCTCAAGAAGATATTCTACTACATCAATTTTCAAATTCCTAGCTGCTGCCACAAGTATAGTATCACCTTCCTCAATATTACCATCATCAAAGTAATTATTATACTTATATATTGCTCTTAAAAATTCTATCTTGCGACCTTCTATACCTTGTATCAACTCACATAATGACTCTTTATCCCCTACTCTAACAAAAGTAAAGGCCATTTCTTTTATAACATCACTTACAACATCATCCCGGTCTACGCAAATACTCCTAATATATTCTAGCAAGTCAAGCTTTAATGCTTTAGCTAGTTTTATTATAGTATCACTACTACTAGATTTTAATAAAAATTGTGCAAAATAAGGTTGATTATCCAGTAGATCCTTTATTAATCTTGCATTATACTTTATATCATATTTACAAAGTTTCTCCATGCTTTCTCGTAGAGAAGACATAAACTTACCTTGATTTGTAATAATATCACCTACATAAAATTTTAGAGGACTTATTGGAGTTTCTCCAGTTACTCTTTCATTAACTCTCTCTGTAATATAGAGACGTATAATATAACTTACTATATTACTACTCTTACTGGATACTGCTAAATTATATAAATTTTTCCCTATTGGTAAACCGTTCCATGGCTGAGATGATGCTGTTAACAGACTATGTTTAAGAGCTGGCTTTGCTTCTATCAAATTTTTTAGTGAACCTTCATCACATTCCTTAATGTAATAACAAGCTAATGTAAGTGCTCCATCAAAGTCTAAAAGTCTAAGTGGCGTTATCTTAAATATATCTAGTCTAAGTCTATCAATCTCATCACTATGTGTATTTAGATAACTATTTAGTTTTTCTATATTATATAACGGCATAATCACTCCTTTAAATTAAATAATTAATTTACTTAAAAAATAATTTAAATATTATTAAATAATTCTTATGTTATATTAACATTTGTTAATGTCAAATAATTTATAGAACATAGTAGCTAGCTATCAGGGTTAAGTATCTAATTTTTTACCAAAAAGAAGAACTATACATGACAAACACAAAAAACTTAGGATTAGAACATTTAAGCGCAACAGAATTCATAGCAGCAATTTCAGGAAATATAGATTCCATAAACAATGGAATACTACCATTACAATATCTAGAACAAGAAGAAGCATGGAACCATATTATGACAGGGCTAGGGAATCAACAACATTTACTACCAGAACATTTAAACTCAATATATGAAGATGTACAAGAAATAAATAATGCATATAAAGAGTGTAAGAAAACAGAAAACGACCCTATAAAATATAAAGAGCAATGTTTAAAATTACTTGAACAATTATTGTCAGAAATAGAAGTACAAAAACATAACATGGAAAAATTAAAAGCATTAGAAAATAATAAAGAAGAATATGAACAACAGATTCAAAAATTTATAAATGAAGCTTTTAAACAAGAAGAAAGAATTATTAGAACTAGAGTTGCTACAGAATATGATAGAGAGCATAAAATTGTATATTATAACGAAAAAACTCACTTTAGCTCAGAACAAAAAAAAGCTTATGCAGATCGAGATAAAATTTTAAAGAAAAATTTTGAAAAGGAAAAACAAAAATGGGAAAATAATGAAAAATATAAATATGAACATAGTTTAAAGCTATTCAACAACAGTCTACAACTTCGCAATGCACAAAATCAATTAGAAATTGACAATTTAGTTCAAGAAAAAAAGAAACTAATTAGTGATTATACTAAAAAATTGCAGAATTAAAAAAACAAGATATAGAAACTTTAAGAGAAGAACAAAATGCTTTAAAAGTTGGAAAAAAAAACAATATAGAGGAACATCCACTGGTTAGGAATAATATATTGAGTACATTTGAAGCTCAACTTATAAATTATGAAATACTTAATACACTCTCAGTATATACTACTGAAGATTCAGAACAAAACATAAGAAAGTTATTTAAAATAGCACGTGATTATTATCCTGATAATCAAAGAAAAGGATTAATAGAATTAAGTACAGTAAACCATACTAAGGTTAATGATCTTATACAACCTAAAATTTTAGAATTACTAGAAAAAAAACAAATAAGCTTTACAGATATAGATTATATAGAAGGTAATGAATGTAGTAAACTACATCATACATTAGTGAAAGATAATTATAAATTTTTAGATTACATTATTGCCAATAATTTAATAAATACACTTAAAAAAAGTATTGATGAAAATAGAATTAGTAACGTAAATAGAGAAGATTTAATTTTAGTGAATGCAATTTTAACTAAGAATAGTAATGATGTAGAAAAAAGAATCAATCAAGGATCTAAACTTAACAACCATATGAGTACATTATTACTTACCCTATATTCAAATAACAATACTAATATATTTAACCTAGCACAAATTATACCAATTCTTCCCAAAAATCCTGTAAATAATTTAGACAATACAGCTCTTCATTTATCAGTAGCAAAGGAAGACTATAATGCAGTGCAAGCTTTACTTACTCATAACAAGACTGATATAAACATTCAAGATAAAGATGGCAATACAGCTTTACATTTAGCAGTAAAAAAGAATAATCATGCTATAATACAAACTTTACTTAATGATAATAAAATAGATGTAAATATTAAAAATAAATATGGTTATACAGCCTTACATTTAGCAACAACACAAAAAAATCACGTTATAGTACAAACCTTACTTGATAATAATAAAATAGATGTAAATATTAAGGACAATAATAACAAAACAGCTCTACATTGGGCAGTAAGGCAAGAATGCAACACTATAACCAAAATCTTAGCTGATCATGACAAGACCAATGTAAATACTCAAGATAGCTACGGTGATACAGCTTTACATTTAGCAGTTAGAACAGGAAATACTACTAATATAAAACCCTTGCTTGAGCGTAAAGATACTAAAACAGATATTAAGGATATGGAAGGTCATACTCCTTTATATTTAGCGCAAAAGAAAAATTATAATAATATAGTAAAATTAATACTAGAATATGAAAAACAACAATCCAACACTAAGTCAGAAAATACTTATCAAATACTTAATAAAAAAAAGAAGAACATTACTTAAGAAGGTAATGCAAATATCAAAGTCTCTAAATCATTAATATAATTTAATTGTTTATTATCAAGTTTTAGTTAAAAATACTCAATTTCATCATTAGAAAATAAAGTATATCTGCTTAACATTTTATAGTATACTTGTCAATATCAATAACTGCGTTGTCGTTAAGTTGAGATCTGTGCTGCTTATGTACTAAAGTACGCTTTGCTGCTCGACTTAATAATTTCTAGCAATTATTAATGTTGACCTTCTCTACCCACTCTTCATTTCATAGAAGTATATATTATTTAGTCTTTTAAAAACATCATCTTTACACCACCAACTAATAATAATGCATACATAGTACCAAGTATAAAATTTACATGACCACTAAATATACCAAAAACCCATATTCCTAAAGAAATACCTAATATTATCATAAACAGTGCTACCCGCCATCTAACTAAAATTCCTACTACCATTAGATTCACTACAAAACACACTAATTGTATTTTAGCAAAATTACTAACCATCACTAAGATAGTATTTACAAATACTAACCCATAAAATACAGAAACATGCCAAATTAATCCTATATATTTTCTTTGGAATTCCACTGACCAAAGCTTACATACAACAAATGAAGCTGCAACTCCAAGTAATATAGCTACAAAAAAGCTAATAGCTTGTAAATTATGTAATAATAAAAAGTTTTTACTATCATTCATAAATAACATTATTGTTGATGATAATGCTATAAAAATACCAAAGAAAATGTAGTGATGTTCACTATCAAGAGAATTATTAATGCAGTAATTAACTATATAATCCCATTTAAACTTACTTGGTAGCAACATAAAAAAATTATATATTTGATTCTTTCTTCGTTGACAATCAGCCTTGATAATATCAAGTGGTGTCCTATCTTTAGGCCCTACCCATCCCCCAGGTTCTTTTAATAGATAATGAACTATCATCATTACTACAAAATTAACTATAGTTGCTGGCATTATATTACCTATAGGAAAAGACGGTTCAAAATATTTATTCCATACAACAGAGGCCACAACTCCTGATATCATTCCTGATAATATTACTTTAGTACTACTTCTAAACCCTAAAATTGTTATTGACAACGGTATTCCAACTACTGGATTATAAAAACTAGCTCCAAGTAAAAGGATATTTAACAAGTTTTGTTGTGACAATGCCATAACTAAAGCCATTGATCCAATTAATATTGCAAATATCCTAACTAATTTCAACTCATCTAATTTGCTGCTATCTAGCAATCTTAGAGGCTTACACAAATCATTTACAAAAATAATGGAAGCAGAATTTATCCAAGAATCAGCTGTGGACATAATCATTGCAGCTATTCCAACCACTAGTAAACCTTTAAAACCAGGATATGAGTAACTATCAACTATATGCATTACTAGGTTATTGGGTTCTAATCCTGGAGATATAGATAAAATTATTATTCCAATAAAACAAATAAATAAGCTAAATAATAGAAATATCACAGCAGAAATTTTAAAAGATGTACTTATTTGCTGAGTATTTTTAGCAATCAAAGCTCTTTGAAACATAGCTGGATTAATACTTGGCACAGCATAATAAAAAAATAAACCATACCGGGCAATTATTGTAGGATTACTGTAATCTAATAGCTGTCTAGGATCAAAGATAGGATTAGTAGTAACCATATTTATTATGTATTCCCAATTACCAAATGCTATCCAAACAAGCAAAGCTAAAACTGGGATAAATGACCCAAAAGTTAGAAATTGGAATATATCAGTAAACACCACTGCTCTTATCCCTCCAAATGCTGAATATATAATTACTATAATACTACTGATTAAGGTTGCATAAATACTATTTATCTCAAAAAAATAATTAAAAATATTAGAAAATACTTTAATCTGAATAGCAATAAAGCCAGCTGACATAACTATTGAGCTAATAGCAGTAATAATTCTAACATGCTTACCATACAAGTCTCCCATTACTTCTGCTACTGACAATTTACCTAAAAATTCCTGCATTCTAGGAGCTAATATATAAGCTACAGTAAGTAAATATAACACTTGCCCTAACATAACTATTCTAAGTATCCCAACTCTGTAAATCTCAGATAATCCTATAGAAAATGCACTACCACTAATCCATGTAGCAATAACAGTAGCAGTAAGAGCTGCTGTATTAAATTTTCTACCACCTAATGCATAATCTTGCATAGATTGAACATCTTTTCCATACCACAATCCTATGAAAAGAGATATAGTTAGAAATAAAATAATTAGTATTAAATCTATATTAAAACTTGGCAACATTTTTTACTTCCTTATCTTTTAACAATATTAATAAATAATATTCTATTATTTAACCAAATCGTATCTATTAAGTAATAAATTAAACTATTAATTAATTTAGTATAACAAAAATGTAATATATAATACAATCATAAAGTTAGATTACTGCATCAATGCTATATAATCTTAACTAACAGTAGACAACAAAGAAAAAAGTAATTTAGCTAAGCTAATTAATATGTCAGGTTAAATTTATCAGTCAGAATATTACTTAGTAGAAAATTCTTGCAAAAACATTCAAAATACACTAATTATTACTTAGCGCTTGAACCAAATTAATATATATTAAAGTAGAATCAACAATTTGAAATTAATATCTTTAACAAGGTTTTAGCTTATAACAAATTCACACGCAAAGGTATTATAGTTAGTTATTGAAATAATATTTATTACTTTGCAGAGGAATGCTCTTGATTTTAGAGTCAATGTAAAACTATGTAGAACATATTTTTATATGAGTAATTTATTTACATTGATGTGATGCAAATATCTAAAAAGCAGAAATAATATGCTTAACTCTAGGATCATTGGAGTATATAGCTAACAAAATATGGAGAAAAAATGTCAACAAAGTCTGTTGTTACAATTAGTGAGTTGCTAGATGCAGGTGTTCATTTTGGTCATAAAGTTGCACGTTGGAATCCTAAAATGACTCCTTATATTTATGGTATAAAGGATAATATTCATATTATAAATCTTGGATATACTGTAAGTCTTATTAATATTGCTGCAAAAACAATTTACAATACAGTTAAAAAAAATGGTCGGGTACTTTTTGTAGGTACCAAATTACAAGCTAGAGAAATAATTGCACAATATGCTGAAAATTGTGGTCAATATTATGTAAACCACAGGTGGTTAGGTGGAATGCTAACAAATTGGTGGACAATATCAAAATCAATAAAAAAACTCGAGCAATTAGAAAAAAAACTAGAAAACCAAGAAGAAATTAGTAGCTACACTAAAAGAGAAATTTTATCCATTCAACGTAACAAAAATAATCTAGAACGTTCGTTAGGTGGTATTAAAAACATGGGTGGAAAACCTGATTTGTTAATTATCATTGATACTAATAAAGAATATATTGCATTGCAAGAAGCAAAAAAAATGGGAATACCAGTTGTTGCTGTAGTTGATACTAATTCTGATCCTGATCTTGTTGATTACCCAATTCCAGGAAATGATGATGCAATAAGGTCCATACGTTTATATTGTAAAATATTTTCAGATGCTGCGCTACTTGGTATTGAACATGCTCTTGCTGCTTCTGGTGTTGATCTAGGTGAGATTGCTGGAGATAGTCCTAACGAAAAATTTAAAGCAGCTAGGAAGATTACTAAGATGAAACCTCATAATAAGAAAGTAACAAAAGTAAGTAACAAGCAAAATGAACAAGACATAGAAAAAAACAGCGAAGATTTTGCTAATGCTATAAATAATTCAGAAAACTTAGATTCTGCAAAAAGTTAATAATATTAAATTTATTTATAATATTTAGCATTTTGTAAATAAAACAGATATACTTTACAATAAAGAAAAATGATAATCATAAAGTTAATTAATAAGGATTAATCAATGACTGAAATTGAGCTAGTTAAAAAGCTACGCGATGATACTGGTGTAGGAATAATGGATTGTAAAAAAGCGTTAAAAGAAGCTTCAGGAGATCTTGAACTTGCAAAAACTCTACTACGCAAAAAAGGATTATCATTAGCTCTACAAAAAACAGATAGAAAAACTAAAGAAGGAGTAACAGCAATATATATCAAAGGTAATAAAAGAGCAGGTACAGTAATAGAACTGAATTCAGAAACTGATTTTGTTGCCAGAAATGAAAAATTCCAGAAGCTAGCACAAGATATTGTTGAAAACTCTGCATCTTGTAACAACATACAAGATTGTAAAAACTTTCAATTACCATCTGGCAAAATTATACAGGAAGAAATTGACAATAACATTGCAGTTATGGGGGAAAATATTAGCTTACGTAGGATAGAACAAGTTAAAGTAGATAATGGTATTGTATCATCATATGTACATAATACTGTAGCACCTAACATAGGTAAAATTGCAGTACTTGTAGCTTTACAATCCGATATCAATCAAGAAAAATTATCTATCTTAGGTGCAAATATAGCAATGCATATTGCGGCTAGTAAGCCTATAGCACTAAATACAAGTGAAGTACCCACAGATCTTATAGAAAAAGAAAAAAACATTTTTATTGAACAAGCTAGATCAACAGGAAAACCTGAATCTGTTATCAATAAAATGGTAGATGGTAGAATACATAAATTCCTTGAAGAGATTGTATTATTAGAACAAGTTTTTATAATTGATGGTAAAACAAAAATTTCTGAGGTAGTAAACAATTATGCTAAAGAACTTGGTAGTCCAATTAAAATCACCAAATTTGTTAGGTTTGAAGTTGGTGAAGATATTGAAGAAACTTGATATATTTAAACCTTTTTAGCAAAATTAACATAGATTTCTAAATATTATTATCCCTATAAAGATTATTTTTCAATAATTATAACACGCATGATTCTATATCCTTATGACAGCAAAATTATAAGGAATAAAGAGAAGTACTTTTTAATAAAAAAATATAAATAGCTAAAGCAACAAACATTCTACTCTTTTTAGAACAACAAAATATACTCAAGTAATACGAAGACTTAGAATTTTTGCAAGAAAATTTTGTATTTTAAATTAAAACTTGAAAACTAGCTATGTATACCATAGGTTTGAAAGGTTTAAGAACAAAATCAAAATTATAACGGAAAAAACTAAATCTTCATATAACTTAAGTATATATAACAAATATTTAAAAACTATCTTCTCAAAATAACTATAGCATGATATATAACTTAATTAAAAAGCTAAATGTTTCTACTTCCTAAACAGTACTTTATTTAGTTTCAGCAAATATATACCTTTATAAAATGAAGAATGGGTAGACAAAGGTTAATACCAATAAATCTAAGAGTTATTAAGTCAAGCAGTGAAGCGTAATTCAGTATGTGAGTAGCTCAGATCTTAACTTGACGACAACGCAATTATTGATGTTAACCGAGTATACTCTCTGCCAATTTTGTAACAGACACAAATTGTCAAAGCTAAAACATAGTCGGTTTATATAATCCAAGTTACATTCTGTATTTAAATAAATTATCAAAACTAATTTCAACAAAGGATAAATCTGCTTCCTGTACTACTTACTTAAACTTTTACTTGTATTTAGTATATAATGAGTATATATTTACATAATAATGGAATATATATACTCATTACATTAAAGTACAAGAATGCATAATATATGTAAGCATCAATCGTAAATAATATGAGTAAGTATAAATTATCAATATAAGGGTTTCAAACTACAGTTTTAAAAATAATCAATACAAAGAGGTTATATGGAATCACCTAAAGAAGGGGAAGAAATAAAAAATGAGTACTCATATATAAAACAAGATGGAGAAGAGTATAATGAAGATCACATAATAAAGTTGGGTAACTATCTTTTATTTACACAAATAATCCCTGAAGCTCAAGCAATAATATCACCTCTGCCTATTCCACTTTTTAAGAATGTGGAAGAATATATTGACAATATGACAAGAGGACTTTCAGACTTTGCTCCATCATCACAAGACATACTACAAATACAAGAAGCACAACTAACATATATGGAAAATGCAGTACTGCAAGGATATAAGGTTATAATGATATTCCATACTGGTACACATTGGTTTACAGGTATGTGTAGCTATAATAACGGTGAGTTACATGTATACTTAGCTGATGCAATGAAAGGAGTTGAGAATGATAAACAGGAGCAAATTCAGAATTTAATTGCAGAAGCTGTACAACAAATTCTCCCAAACAAGATAAACATACATGAATTATTTTGTAAAGGTGCTAAAGATTATGCAGAACAAAATAAGGCACCAGATATTCAACCTGATGATAATGAAGAAATAATAGAAGAAAAATTACAACTTCATAAACAGAAACTAGAAGAACTTTACAAGCAATGTTTTTCATATGATCGTGGTCAGCAAGGTACTAACTCTTGTGGGGCTTATGCAGTTGAATATTTTAAAATAATGTTATCATCACATAGTTATGAAGAAATGAATGAACAGATGGTTGAATTAGATAAAAAAAATTCAATTGATCTTAGACAAGAACATTATAACCAATTAACACAATCACTAGATAACAATGTATATAATAAGGACCAATATAGAATAGAAGTAATGGATAAAGTAAAAGGTTTTAATCTTATGATTAATAATCTACCTAACTCACCTGCAATAACACACTTCATAGAAGCAGTAAAAGAATATAAAAAGCAACATACAGACCTCTATGAAGATGAAAAACCTGAATCTTATCATCTTGATGAAACTGACGGAGTTGAATCTGACCAAGATAGTGAGTTACTATCTTCAGAATCAGAGACAAATATACCATATCCTATCAACTTTATAGAGCATGCTGAGTCCTTTCTATCAAGTTTAGGTTTAGATATAAATAGTATGAGTAGTAATGAGTTAAGAGAATTACTTGACATAACACTTCAAACATTAAAGAACGATGAAGTTACTGCTTTAGGGCAAGAAGCCCAAGGTCAGTATAATGAGATTATATCTTTCTTAAACTCTTAAAATTTAATTTTTGTTTATTTAAAATCACTATGGAAAGAAAAAATGATTAAAAAATACAATATTTTAAAAACACTATGTTTAATTACTTTAATTCTTAGTAAGACAATATATGCACAACCTACGCTTACTACACAAAAAAAAAGTGAGTTTAAAGAACAAATAATAACAATGTCACCAAGAGAAAGGCTTGATATCGCAATAGGGCTAATGGATAAACTAAAGGAGAAATCATCACAGTCTTCACCAGTCTCAAGGTCACCTCTACTTCCAGTAGCATCTCCAACTCCAACAACACCTCCATCTCCAACAACACCTCCATCTCCAATAACACCTACAACTCCAACAATACCTCCATCTCCAATAACACCTCCATCTCCAACAACACCTCCATCTCCAATAACACCTACAACTCCAACAACACCTCCATCTCCAACAACACCTCCAGCCCCAGTAACACCTCCAGCCCCAGTAACACCTCCAATCTCGACAATGCCTTCAACTCCAGTAACATCCTTATCAGTTCCGACAACAGCATCACAACAATTACCATCTTCTTCTCAGCAATTACAAGCTCATGCAGAATCAATAGATCGTAGTAATAATGTTATATCTACAATGCAAACACTTACAGATCTAACAACAAACATAACAAGAGAATATTTGTCATCACAATTTCAAAATGTAATTGTATCATCAGGAAATGATACTTCTCAGTCCAAAGTTTGGGTACAACCTTCTTTTATTAGAGGTAAAATAAATGACAAAAAAGAAGGTGGCTATAACAAAAAAATAAGATTTATAAGTAAAATAATTGGTTATCAAAGTAAAATTAATGAAAAAACTACCATTGGTTTATTTTATAGCTACGGACATGGTTCGATCAAACCGTCAAATGATACTAATAACCATATCTCAACAAACTTACAAAATCACTATTTTGGAATATATGGTAATTATTTTACAAGTAAAAAATTAGGTCTTAATAGCCATGTATCTCATGGTATATTAAAAATGAAGGACACAAAATATAATAATAAAAATCAGTACCAATGTAAAGGAAAACTAAACTATTTTACTACAGGCTTAACTGCAAGTTATGGAATTACAGTTAATAAATATTTAAAAATATTACCTGAAGTTGGAGTAAATTATTTCCATGGTAAGATGTCAGATTTAGTCATTAAAAAATATAATACGCATAATTTATCAGTTACTGGAAGTATAAAATTAGAAAGTGAACATAAAAATAACAATATAAAATATATTCCTGCTATCAGAATAAGTTGCAGAAAACCAATATACTCTAAAAATAGGAGGATTTTAGCAGCAAGCAATGGAATTAAGCAAAGTTTAATAAATCAAGAAAGCTCTAAGTTACAGATAGGTACAGGAGCTTCTTTATCAATAAGTCAAAATTTTTTAAGATTTGAAGGAGGGTTTGAATTTGCAAAACAATCTAATATTAAAAATAATACTGTGTATGGTAGAGTTGAAGTACTATTTTAACTGAGTATCAGTTACTTTATTTTTTTATAATTAAAAAATAATTAATTTTAAAAACTAAATTTGTTTGTAAGAAAGGTGCTACTAATAGGGTATAACTCCTCAGCTATTTCTTCTTAGTATTACTTGCTTCATTCTATTATGATAGATATTTTTAATATTATAAATGTTTTTCCTACAAACCTCTGCTTAAATTTTATTATGTAAGCTATTTTATCTGTAAAATCTTATTCTTTCATGCAGCTAGGTAATAAATTATTAATCTCTTATTTTTTACAAGTTAACCTATTACATATCAATTAAATTCTCCAGTGATTTAGCTATAACAGTTAAATCCTTTCCTTGAATGTTCCTATTAGTTTTCAACTTACCATTTGTTATTATTTTATTATTATAATTAGTAATATCATCTATTATTACTTCATCAGCATCAATAATTAATAAACCTGTACTAGAATTACCATAAATAGAAACAACTCTACATAATGGAAAAATTTTACCATTAATCCAATGTCCTCGTTCCCAACAATTTCTATCACTCCAAACAAAAGATATAGGGTAAGCTGGATATGGTCTTACATCCCATGCCCATAAGAACATGTTTTGTACCATATCTTTCTTATCTTGCCAATATTCTAAACTAGCTCTAATAGCACGCATTTGTATTGCAAAATCAGGATTAGTACTTGAACCTTTTGGTGTTCCACTATCAACACATTCAGGATTCCAAAATATATTTGGTTGATTAGTACTATAATGTATTGAAGGAAAGCCAAATTCAGTAAACCATATTGGCTTCATTTGAGGAACCCACACACTTTTAACCCCCCAAGCCCAATGTTCACTACTCCACCAATGAGATATTTGTTTTAATCCCCAATCTGCACTTAAAAGCTCTTGCTTACCTCCATTATAATAATAGTCCCATAGCTGTCCAGATTCCCAAGCTTTTTTAATTTCCTCCAAAGTAATATCTCCTTTTTTCTTGTCTGTCAGAGGAAAATAAGCATCAATATCAATTACATCTATATACTCTGATGCCCATAGCGGATCAAGATGATAATAACCTGCATCATCATGATGATATTCAGACCAATCAGCAGCATAAGTTACAACTACTTCAGGACCTAAAATTTTTTTCACCTGTTCGGCTAATTTTATAAGTTCTACTACTGTAGGATAACGCCTAACATCAGGGTATGAATATTTTGTATCTGTAATCTTGGTTAAGCTCTTTAACTCAGATCCAATAACAAAAGCATCTACCTTACTTATTACCAATTTAGCATAATGTAAAATAAACTCATTATACCCTTTAGCTTTAGTAAAAAATTCATGTACTACATATTTTGAACAGGTGATATGACCACGCCAAGGCTTACCTGGAACATCCATAAAAATCATTGGATATAACATTATTTTATATCTTAATTCATGTAAACTATCTAAATAGCGTATTAAACCCTCATCATTTATTGTACCTCCATAGTTAGATGTTCCATAGTCTCTATTTACCGATATAAAATGAGCATTAGAATTATCGTAACCACCAACATGCCAAGAGTTAGTTATATATTTACGCAATAGAATATCAACTCCTGGCATAATGCTGATATTAGCTGCATCTAGTAGATTATCACCATTGCTCACCCCAAACCAACCTACTACTGGTGATATCCATACAACGTTAGGACAGCTTACTTTTAATTGTTTAATATTATAAGTAGCGTCAGCTATTTTTTCAGAATTATTTAGATTTACATCCCATTGTATCTCAGTATCATACACATACTCACCATTGCCTGGAATAATATTTACTCCCTGTAATAATTTCTGTACCTCTAGCATATCTTCTGACGAATTAATGCAAATTTCAATTTTATTACTTGTTGTTGGTAAATATGTACTTAACAGCGAACAATTACTATTAATAGCACAGTTAGTTATATTAAATAACTTACTACCGCATATTAATTCTATATTATTTAAAATAAAATTATCTACTTGTAAATCACATAAATTAGTTGATAACTTTACAACAGATTGACTTTGTGCTTGAATAATAAAATTATGAAATACTAGTGACTTATTTAAGCTTTTAATAAGGTTAAGAATAATAACTCCTGCTGCACTACTATTTACTAAACTAATAGTAGCATTTTGGCCTTGTATTTGAGCTAAATCAATAAAAATAGTAGCTATATTATTAACTACATAATCACTAATCTCAAATTTTAAATCATTATTTATCTTACTGCTACCATTACTATCATCTTGCCAGTTTCCTTCAATTCCTTTATTTTCTCCATTCAATATAGAACTGCTTTCAACCTTCCTATAATTAAGTATAAAACCTTCAACTATATCTAATGGCAGCAATCCGTCATTATTTTCCATCATGCGTTTAACCTACAAAAAATCAGTATATAAATCCCTCTTTATATTTCAACTAACTGGGATTCTTTCTTTTTCCTTTCTCTTATAAATAAAGATAAAGTTATATTTTGCCTCTATTTCTTACTAAATTACTTCCTATTAAGAATAACAAATACTATATAAAAATATCATATATTTTATCATCACTAATAGATAAATTTACAAAACCAAAAAATTTCTTATAACTTTAAAGATTTATAACTTAACATTAATATTTATAATTCATATAAATATAAATAGGTACACCTGAAATAGTTATCAACAATGAAAAAAGCAACATGCACCAATTTGAGCCAAATATCACCCATACACAAAATATTAAAGCTGTTATTCCAATTAAACTATTAATAGTTACCACAGGTTCTGATATAAATATTATTTTTAAATAGCTAACAATGCAAATAATATAAACCCACAAAAAAGCTGTAACAGATATATCAATTATCAACTCTATTTGGTTCACTAGGTTAGGATGTATAGTACAAAATAGTAATATTACCATTCCTAAAGATGAAAGAACTATACCCCATACAGGAGCTCCTTGCTTATTTTTTTTTAGAAATAATTTAGGAAATAACTTATCTTGAGCAGCACCTAAAGCAATTTGTCCACTAGTTAAAATCCAAGCATTAAGAGTACTAAGACAAATTATTACAGCTGTAAAAGCTATAAATTTATTCCAGTTACCCCCAAGCACAATATTTGCTGATTCAGCAAAAGGAGCTATAGAATTTATTAAAATATTATTAGGAACAGTACCTAATACAGCTATATTTGACAATAAATAAACTAAAATAACACAAGCAGTACCTATAATAATAGCTCTAGGTACAGTTTTAGAGGGGTTAAATACTGATTCAGCAGGAGCTGTCGCTGTTTCTACACCAATAAATCCCCAAAAAGTCACTAAAGAAGCTGATTGTATAGTTTGTATATAAGAAGAAGTCATAGACATATCATTAAGTGTAAAGTAATCATAATTTATTAACGGCAAACAAATTAATGGTAAAATAATTAATGGAAAAATTTTTAACAGAAAAAATAAAAAATCTAACTTACGAGAAGCATATAACCCACAAAGATTTAATAACATTAGCAAAATAGTTACTATAATCTCTAATATAAGGATTAAATATATATTAAAATCATTAATTATATGACTAACATAGCTAACAGCAGCTATAACAACAGCAGCTGAACTTATCCAAGATATTACCCAATAAGTCCAGGCAGTAAAAAAAGCTATTTTCTTACCAAAAGCTTTACTAACATATACATGTGGACCACCAGTTTTAGGAAATCTCCTACATAAATCTGAAAAGACTAATGCTAAAAAAATTGCACCAGAGCCAGTTAATATCCAACTTAAAATTCCAATACTGCCAAACTTAACCATAGTTGTAGGAAGTGAGAAAATACCAGAACCTATTTGACTACTAACTACAATAGAAAAAACTGACCAAAATCCTATTTTTTTACTGTAGACATAAGATCATTAATTAGTTAACGTTTAATTATATATATTATTTTACTTACAAATATTTGACATAAAAACATAGAAACAAAACTATGTAAATATGTGAGCTTCTTTTTTAACTATTATTAATATTTCTAAAAATTTTTATTTTTAAAGTGTTAGTACATTAAATTCTAGATATAAAAGCCATACAACAATATCTAGTTGTTTACTCTCTATCCTCCTCAACTTTTGTAGAGAAATTAGATATCTTTTAGAAAATGCCTAAAAGGAATATTAATTTTAAAGATAACCAATATTACATATTTGCTTTAAGTTAAAATCTACATCCTAAATATTGCTAATTAAATATGTGGTATTTTGCTTTTATCCAAAGGTAAGCTTTACAAAAAATCTATTTTATATATGAGGTGAATTTATTACAAAAAATAATCATTACTTACTCATGCCACCAATGTTTTGGCAGAAATAAATACATTTGTCAAGACAGTTTTTACTTACATAATTTATTGAAAGACTAAGCATATGTAAAATAATATTATATAGTATCTAATTAAATTTTTTATAAAATTAATTTAGCCCTACTAAAAACAATTAATTAATTTTAAGATTAAAAATTTTATCAAAAGCAATTTCTGTATTATCTTTTAAGTTAACAATTTTAAGAATTTCATCTTTAAAATTATTAAATAATCTAAGATTAGTACCAACTAATTCAGTAGCTAATGTAGTTTTAATAGAAGCAGGATTTACATGTTTACCATTAATTCTAACTTCATAATGTAAATGTGGGCCAGTAGCATGACCTGTCATTCCTACATAACCGATAACTTGTCCTTGTTTAACTTTTGCCCCACTTGCAATATTCTTTGAAAAACCATTCATATGAGCATAAGCAGTTACAAGATTCTTATTATGCCTAATCTGTATAAATTTACCATATCCAGACCTCCACCCAGCTTCTATAACAATACCATTACCTGCTGCATATATAGGAGTGCCAATAGGAGCAGAAAAATCTACCCCCTTATGTATTTTAGTATATCCTAATATAGGATGAGCGCGTCTACCAAAATGTGAAGAAATTCTAACTATATTAATAGGAGTACGAAGAAGACTTCGTCTTATACTTTTACCATCTTCAGAAAAATATTCAGCAGATTCAGAGCTAGAAGAAGAAAAACGATAAAGATTAATTTTCTTATTTGATAAATTAAATGACGCAAATATAATCTTGCCATAATTAACAAAACTACCATCTTGTTTAAGAAACTTTTCAATTATTACAGTAATTGAATCACCAGGCTTTATTTGCCGTTGAAAATCAATCTGGTGGCTATAAGAATTAGTAAGCTCAATAATGGCACTTACTGGTATACCTATTGTTTTTAGTGCTCCTACAAAACTATTACTAACAGTAGTAGTATGTTTAGACAACATTTTAATAAAAGGCAACGATGTCTCTACTAAGTTAAAATTATTATCTTCTCCCCTAATAATTTCAACTTCTTTAATATTACTAATAGGTATTTTTACACGTTTTAGAATATATTGCTCTTGTGCTAAATCTTCACCATTTTCTAGCACATTTAAGTCATACTCTAAAACAACTTCTTTATCTATAGGAAGTAAAAATTGGTAGTTTTTAACTAAAACTATAATATTACGAATATCAGAACTTGAAATATTTTGTTTATGTAGAATTTTTTGTAAGGTATCACCTTTCTTAATTATAACACTAGTTTTACCAAAATCAATATTAGTACTAGGTTCTATTAACTTAACTAAGTTAGGAGTTTGAACATTTATAGATAAAGTTTTATAAATAAAGTGATTAACTGAATCTGATACTAAAGTAACTAACCCTATAAACAAAAATATTATAAAATTATAATATAGAAACCTTGAAATATTTGAAAATCTCAGCTGCACATTATTAAATATCTGTCGTGACATTCATCTACTTTGATAAACTAACTTGGACAACATAATAAGTAAATTATGAAAATTATAATAATGGAGGATAGTCAGAAAAAAAACAAGTAATATTTAACACTACATGATCATAATTATATTACTATATTGTACAAATTATGCCTTTTTATAAAGTATTAATACATTAACAACAAAAACCCTTTAACTTCAGCAAACCAAATAGTTCAACAACTTTCTACTAATCTAGAATAAAGAAAAAATATCAGATTAAAACTACTTTAAGAAGTTATTGACTTAACCATATTTTATGTTATTTTTAGTAAGTTTTTGATAAAATTAGTTAAATATATTATGAAACGTACTTATCAACTAAGTATACTGGTTAGAAAGAGAAGGCATGGCTTTAGAGCACGTATGGCTGATAAATCAGGAAGAAAAATCTTAATAAGGCGCCGTGCAAAAGGTAGGCAGGTTTTATCTGCATAAAAAACTTAAGATTTGTTCATTAAAAAATCAAATATCATTTAATTTTGTTAATAAATATGGCAAAAAGTTTATTGCTAGAAGTTTAACCTTAGTATCTTATTCATTACAAAACAATATAGCCTCTATAAAGTTTTATGAAGGAAAAGTTTACCATAATAAATCACATAATTTAAATCAAAAAATTTATTTAGGTTTAAAAGTAAGCAAAAAATGTGGCAATGCCGTCATACGAAATAAAATTAAGCGTAGGATTAAGTCCTGTATTAGAGAAATTATAAATCAATATTATAAAACCTTAGATATTACAGCTTTGGATAGAAATTGTTATTTAAAGCCAATTAATACCTCCTTAAATAAAAGGAAAATCATAAGCAAATCTAATAATCCCTTTCTATCCAGAATATATCTTATAATTCCTCATAAACATTTTATAAATGTAAGTTATTCAGAGTTTAAAAACGAACTTACAAACCTTCTCAAACTTTTAGTATAAACCTTCAATTAGTTGTTTACTTAAATTTAACGTATATTTATAAGCTAGTTAAAAATCTTTAGCATTAACTATTAATTGTTCAGTAAAATTTCATTTCTTTTTTTAAGATACTGGCCTTTTAACTTTTGAACTATAAAAACACTAGTTACTGTTAAAATCATTACACCAAACAGCATAAAAGTAAGTCTATATATTTTAGTTTTCATTAACTACTTCATTAACTTAAAAGTATGAATTCCAAATTTGTTAAACATTTAATGACTATAAAAAATTAAAATTTTTACAAAAAACTTATTACCATAAATATTAAAACAACAGAAAAATTAAAAATAGATTAAATAATATTAATATATTACTTCTATTAATAATTCTACAATTATTAAAAAAAGATTAATCATTGCTCAAGTTATTATCTATTTTTGATATTTTATTAAATATTTAATAATTGCTTATATTTAAATATTAAATTTATTAAATATTTATGTGTTATTATTGCAAATAATATTAAACTATGTTATTATACCATAAATTTAAATTAACAATTTAGAATTGAGTGAAAAATCATGGCCAAATATCATGAATATATAGAAAAAGTTAATGTTTCTATTGGAAATAAAATTTCTTCCTTACGAATCGCTAAAGGGTTACCTCGTAATCGTCTAGCTGGGTCCATAGGAGTAACACATCAACAGTTACATAAATATGAAAAAGGTACAAACCGGATCTCTGTGGGAAGGTTAGTGTTAATTGCTCAAGCACTACAGCAACCTGTAAACTTTTTTTATGAAGGAATAGATATAGATATAGACAATAAAAATCAAAGTTAGCTTAGATATTTATTAAATTAAATGGGTGGTTTATAAAGGGTTATTACATATTAATTTGTCAGATTGAATCCTTAAGTTGTTAAAAATCTATAAATATTTATTAAGTATTACCACATAGATATATTTCCCTAGTAAAAATAGAAAGAACTGAATAAAAATTAATGATTTTATTGTTTAATATATCTTAATTATTTATACTTTTAAGCAGTTAGATAACATATAAGTACTTTTAGAACATAGAAATTGTTAGTACATTTTAATGTACGTATAAATTAATTTCTAGCAAATTAAAGTAATATATATTTAATTTTCGAAAGAAATAAATAATTATATGCACAGAAAAATCATTGAATTAGTAATAACTTTTTTTATTTAGGTAAATTTAAATATGCTCCTGGCACTTTAGGTTCTTTAGCAGCTTTTCCTCTAAGCTATTTAATAGTTAATTGTATCCTAGTATGGAAGATTTACTTGCCTTTCAACTATGAAAAGCAATTTATTAATGAAATTCTATCTATTTTTATTATCTTTATTACCCTTATCATTTTATTATTTATAATTGGTATGTGGCTTAGTTCATCATACATAAAATATTATGACACTGATGACCCTAAAGAGATTATAATTGATGAAGTAGTCGGACAAATGTTAGTTATTATACTAACAATACCAAATATTATTATAGCACAAAATTCATGGCTTAAACACTACCTAAGTAAATTTCAATTAAATTTTGTTTTTTTATTCCTATTACCATTTATAGTTTTTAGACTTTGTGATATATTAAAACCATGGCCTATAGGTTGGGTAGATAAAACGTTTAAAAGTGGCTTTGGAGTGATGTTTGACGATATAGCAGCTGGGCTTATGTCTATAGTAATCATATATGCTCTAACAATTAACTTAGTAAAACTGTAGGGAAAAGCTTATATGGAATGGGATCAAAAAATAATCAAGCTAGCAACAGAACTATATAATCTCCTATCTAAAACTAACAAGCTTATATCAACAGCAGAATCCTGTACAGGTGGTATGCTTGCTGCCTATATTACTGCAATTCCTGGAGCATCAAAAATATTTAAGTCAGCTATAGTAACATATTCTAACATGTCTAAAATTGAGTTATTAAAAGTACCTGAAAACACCTTATCGTTTTATGGTGCAGTGTCAGCAGAATGCGCAACTGCAATGGCAGATGGCTGTAAAACTATAACCGGTAGTGATATAACTCTATCAGTAACAGGCATTGCAGGCCCTACAGGAAGTTCTAAAAATAAGCCTATCGGGCTAGTTTACTTTGGATTAAACAACAATAATATAACACAATCTTATAAAAAAAATTTCAATGGTGATAGACATCAAATACGCAACCAATCATGCAAATATGCTATAGAGCTTATTTTAGATATAATATAAATAACACAAAATAACTTTAAGCTTTTATATGCTTATTAAATTAAAAGCTACAAGTATTTTATAATCATTATTTATTTAATTTAAAAACATTCTATCTAAACCACACTATATATTAATACTAATTACACACTACAAAACATATTATAACTACTCTTACTTAGACATATTATATTAATTATATCATATTTAATTTTTCCTGTAAGACTTTATTTACTAAAATTGGATTTGCTTTCCCTTTCATTTTTTTCATTACTTCACCAACAAAAAAACTAAATAACTTACTTTTTCCAGACTTATATTCTTCAACTGATTGCTGATTACATGCAAGTACCTCATTAATAACTATAGTTATTTGATTTAAATCAGATATTTGCTGTAAATTATTTTCTTTAACAATAGTTTTTAAGTCCTGACCAGTATCAAACATCTCTTTTAAAACAGTTTTAGCAATTTTTCCAGATATTTCACCAGCTGTAATAGACTGAATTAATTCTGTTAAATGATGAGCAGTAACTTTACATTCTTTTATAGTAATACCAGCTTTGTTCATTAAGCCAAACAGCTCACTTGAAATCCAATTAGCAGTTAATTTAGGGTCAGCAACTTTAATTACTTCTTCAAAGAAAGCCGCTATATCCTTATCAGCTGCTAAAACTCCAGCATCATAATTACTAAGCCCCATTTCATTAACATACCTTGTAATCTTAGCATCTGGTAACTCAGGCATTTTTGCTGCAATGTCGTCAACAAATTCCTGACTAAGCACTATAGGTGGAATATCAGGATCAGGGAAATACCTATAATCTAGAGCATTTTCTTTTGTCCTCATAATACGAGTCTCTCCAGTTAAAGGGTCAAATAAGCGAGTTTCTTGTTCAATTTTACCACTAGACTCTAATATCTCAACTTGTCTACTAGCTTCAAATTCTATAGCTTTAACTATTGACCTTATAGAATTAATATTTTTAATTTCACATCTAGTACCAAGTTCACCGTTTGGCCTTCTTACTGATACATTAGCATCACATCTAAGTGATCCTTTTTCCATATCACCATCACAACTATCTAAATATCTAAGTATTGTTCTTAGTTTTTTAACATACTCAGCTGCTTGTATAGGCGAAGAAATATCTGGATTTGAAACAATTTCCATTAAACCAATACCGCTACGATTAAGATCTATATAACTATAAATTTCTGATTGATCATGAATGCTTTTACCAGCATCTTGTTCAATATGTAGTCTATTAATAGTTACCATTTTAATTTGACCATCTTCATCTATTATTTCTAGCCACCCATTTTGAGCAATTGGATAATAAAACTGTGAAATTTGATAACCTTCTGGCAAATCTGCATAAAAATAATTCTTACGGTCAAAAATAGATAATTTATTAACCCTAGCATTAATTCCTAAAGCAGTTTTAACTGCTTGATATACACAAAACTCATTTAATACTGGCAAAGTACCAGGCATAGCTGCATCTAAAAGTTCAACTTGAGAATTAGGTAAGCTGCCAAATTCAGTAGATGCACTAGAAAATAACTTAGAATTTGACTTTATCTGAGCATGAATTTCTAGCCCTATTACATATTCCCAGTGACCGGTTTTACCTTCTATTAACGCCATATTTAGAAACCCTTTGGAATAAATTGTATATTAGTAGCTCTTTCAATAGCAGATGATATTTTTAAAACATTATATTCATCTAATCTCCGTCCAATAATTTGCATACCTAATGGCAATGATTCAGATGACAAAGCAACTGGAACTGACAAAGACGGCAACCCAGCTAAGCTAGCTGGAATAGTCAATATATCATTTAAATACATCGTTACAGGATCATCTTGATCAACATTAAGAGGAAAGGCTGGAGTAGGTGTTGAAGGAATTAAAATACAATCTACTGATTCAAACCCAACAGTAAAATCTTTACAAATTAAAGCTCTCACCTGCTGTGCTTTCCTATAAAAAGAATCTATATTACCTGATGCAAGAGCATATGTTCCCATCATAATTCTCCTTTTAACCTCATCACCAAAGCCTTTTGACCTTGAAAGCTCATATACTTCATTTAAGTCAGAATTATTATTTTCTACCCTAAACCCATATCTTACCCCATCATATTTTGCTAAATTAGAAGAAGCTTCAGCTGAAGCAAGAACATAATATACAGGTAAAGCATAATCAAGATGTGGTAATTCTATTTCCACTATCTCTACTCCTTGTTTTTTTAACAAATTAGCAGTCTCTTGCCACATTGTAATAATTTCTGCTTTTAAGTTGTTATTGCACATTAAACCCATTGGTATACCAACCCTCATACCCTTAACAGACTGATTTACAGCAGATCTTAAATCAGGCACTTCTACATCTAAACTAGTAGAATCTTTAGGATCATACCCCATCATCACTTCTAACATAATAGCAGCATCTTTAACGCAGCGAACAAACACTCCAGCCTGATCAAGAGAACTAGCAAAAGCAATCATTCCCCATCTAGAACATCTACCATAGCTTGGCTTAACACCAACAGTTCCTGTGTAAGCAGCTGGCTGCCTTACTGATCCACCTGTATCACTACCAAGAGCTGCCATAGCCATAAACGCTGAAACTGCAGCTGCTGACCCTCCAGATGATCCTCCAGGAGTCAAATCTATATCATTATTCTTAGCTTTCCAAGGGTTAATTACATTACCAAAATAACTGTTCACATTTGCTGATCCCATAGCAAATTCATCCATATTTGTTTTCCCTAGCATAATACTACCAGCATTAACTACTTTGCTAAACACTGTTGCACTATAAGAAGGCACAAAATTTTGAAGCATTTTTGAAGCAGCTGTTGTTAAAATTCCCTTTGTACAAAAAAGATCCTTTATAGCAATTGGTATACCTTCAAGAGCACGAACTTGATTCATACTAATAAGCCTGTCAGACTCTTTAGCAGATGTTAAAGCAATTTCTGGAGTTTCAAGAATATAAGCATTAATATGTTTATATTTCTCCATTTGTTTTATATGAGCAGTTACAAGTTCAACAGAAGAAAAGTTCCTGGCTTTTAGACCATCTATAGCATCAGATATCGTTAATTTTATTAAATCCAGCATTATTCTATTACCTTTGGAACAACAAAATATTTTAAGGTTTTAGCTATAGTTGCTGAAGGCTCAGGTACATTTGCTAATAACTCATCTGTTAATGTCTCTTGTTTAATTTCATCCTTACGCATTCTTGTTTTAACTTCAGTAAAACAAGTCACAGATTCTTCATCTTGACTATTAATCTTTTCTAATCTTTGAGTCATATCAACAATGTTTGACAACTGCTTTATCATGCTACTTAATTCTTTTTCATCAAACCTTAACTTACATAAGTTAGCAATTAACATTACTTTATCCTTTGATATCATAAGTTTACATCTTTATAGTTTTACTTGTTTTATTTAATACTCTTACAATCTATAAATAACTGGCATAATATAATCAAACGATCCTAATAAATCAATTAATAAGATTAAATAAGTTAATCATCAGCAAAAAATTTAGCTGGCAAAATGATTAATTAAATTAATATATTTAATTCAACTCTATTAAATTTTATACAGATATAAAATGAATTTAGAGTGTACAAACGAAAATTTAAAGTCTTAACTTTATACTATAGTAACTTTGTTACTTAGTATAATTTAGTATCCTCTCTACTTCCAAAATATTAACTAAAAACATAAGTGGCTATTATCTATACATACCAAGTTATATTTTCTGTTTTTTCTTCGATCCTTGAAATCATATATATATGAATATATAGTACATTATCTATGAGTATCTATAAAATCACAGTCAAATTTAATGTTCACAAAATATAAAATCAATATAAAATCTAGCATAATTGCTATTATTGTAGTTGTCTTTATAGCCATGTTTTTTATTTATAGAAAATCCTATCTATATCCTGAAAACAATAAACAAAAAGTTAATAAAAAAACTGTTGAAGTACAAAAAATTACAACTACTGACCTTAAGCAAACTGTACATTTACTTGGAACTGTTAAAGCTAAATATTCAACTACATTTACAGCACAAATAACTGGCACTTTAAATCTATTTTTTCAAGCTGGGCAAAAAATTCATAAAGGAACTATTGTTGCTAGTATAGATAATGCTGACATAGAAAAAAACTATGCTCTTGCAAAAACAGATGAAGAAATTTCAAGATCACAATATGAGAGAGAGCAGCAATTACTTAAATCAAATTATTCTAAACAAAGTAATATAGAAGAATTAAAGAAAAAATGGATTGCATCACAACAATCACTAATAACAGCAAAAACTGAGTTTGATAAAACTAAGTTTTACGCACCATTTGATGGTATAATTAGTATTTTGAAAGTACCACAAGGAACACTATTACAAAAAGATGATAAAATCTTAAACTTTTATGATCCCTCAAACATAATTGTTGAGTTCTATATCCCAGTTACAATAATTAATTTTATTAATAATGGCCAGGCTATTCAAATTGACGGTAAAGACTATAAATTAAGTCATGTTCAAAAAGTGATCGATGAAGAAACACATATGTGTCCTGCTTATGTAGATATTTCACCACAAGATCATATTATTGGCACAATAGTTGATGTTGATTTAACTGTACAACAAAAAAAAGACATAATTGCTATTCCTTTTGAAGCTATTATTATACGAAACAATCAAACTTTTGTTTATATCGTAAAAGACGAGAAAGCAACTCTAGTGCCAGTGGAACTTGGCATCCAAGAAAAAGATCAAGTAGAAATTGTTTCAGGGCTACAATTAGATGATAATATTATTGTTACTGGAAAAACAAGACTTTATCCCAATATGCCTGTAACAATCTATAACTCAAAATAGCTTAAATGAAGAAAAGCAAGAAATGACAACATATTTTATTAAGCACCCTGTCACTGCTATTATTTTAAATATTATGATTATTTTAGTAGGAGTACTATGCTTATATTCTTTACCTATTCGAGAATATCCTTCAGTGTATTCATCAATACTATCAGTTAGCAGCTTTTACCCAAATGCAAGTGCAGAGCTTGTTGAATCTTCTATCACCAACATCTTAGAAGGAAGCTTAGCAGGAATAGAAAATGTTGATAAAATCACATCTTGGTCTCATGAAGAAAACAGTTACATAGAATTAAATTTTTGCCCTGGAACAGATATAAACCAATCTTTAACTACAGTAAGAGATGCTGTTAACAGTGTAAAATACAAGCTTCCTAAAGAAGCAAGGGAACCTGCTATTTCTAGGACAATGATATCTAATAAAAATAACGCTTTTATTATAATATCACTTGAATCACTATCAATGGATAACTCAGCATTAACTCATTATGCAAATCTTAATCTAATAAATGCACTTCGTAGTCTTAAAGGTGTTGGTTCTGTACGCATTATTGGTTCTCAACCTTATACTTGTACAATTACTCTTGATCCCAAAAAAATGTATAATTTTGGTATTAATGCAGACGAAATCTATGATATAATCAAAAAAAACGATTTATCACTACCAGTTGGTAACTTTCAAGGTCAAACGCCAGCAACATTAAAAACTCAATTAAACTCTATAGAAGATTATAAAAACTTAATAATTAAAAAAATTAATTTTAATAAAGACAATAATTTCAATAAAAATAATAACTTAAGTAAAAATAAAAGCTACCAATTTATTCCTTTACAATTAGTAGCCGATGTTAAATTAAAACCAGATGATAAAAGGCTGATTATAAAAATTGATGGCAACCCTGCCTTAGCTTTATCTATTAATAAAACAACTGATTCTAACCCTATTGAAGTATCTAATCTCGTTCATAAACAAGTACGAAAGCTACAACAAAGCTCTCCTCCAGATTTAAAAATTAATGTTGTTATGGATGAATCAAAATTTATAAGATCATCTATTAAAAATATTCGATCATCCATCCTTGAAACAATTATTTTTGTTTTAGCAGTGGTATTTATATTTTTACGTAATATTAGAGCTACTATTATTCCTTTTATAACAATTCCAATCTCATTAATAGGATCTTTATTATTTCTAAAAATATTTGGTTTTTCTATTAATATTATGACACTTCTAGCTATGGTTTTAGCTATCGGCATTGTTGTAGATGATGCTATAATTATTTTAGAAAATATAACACGTCACATAGAACACGGGTTATCACCATTAGATGCTGCTATTAAAGGTTCCCATGAAATAGGATTTGCAATTATAGCCATGACCTTAACCCTAGCTAGTGTGTATGCTCCTATTGCATTTATCCAAGGACCAATTGGCAAGCTTTTTATTGAATTTGCTGTTACTCTTGCAGGTAGTGTTATAATTTCTGGAGTTGTTGCTTTAACTTTATCACCCCTAATGTGTACTAAAATATTAAAAAATAAACCAAAGCATTACTGGCCTCAGATTGATTATCTGCTAGCTAAACTTACTGAGCAATATAGTAAAAGCTTGGAATACTTCTTAAAATACAGAAAAACTGCTTTATGTATATTAATTAGTTCATTTAGTTTAATGTTAATATTTTTTAAGATATTGCCAGGTGAAATAGCACCAAGAGAAGATCATGGGCTGGTTTATATAGAAATTCCTATATTATCAGAGAAAAAAGATATTGATAGCCTTAAAGCATTTGAAAATAAAGTCTTAGAGGTAGAAAATGCCCTTAAATCTATTCCAGAAACCCTAAGAGTTATAACTAGAATTGCACATTGGGGAGGAAATATAGCTTTACTTTTAAAACCCTTACCAAAAAGAAAATATTCAAATAGAGAAATTGTCAAGATTGTTGAATCAATAACTTCTTCTTTCCCTTTAGATATTTTTATCTACACACCAAATTACGGCATTCCAGGAATAGATAATAGCAGTAAAGACTGCTCTAATCTTGAAATGGTTGTTTCAACTGTTGAGGATTACCAACATCTCTTCAATCAAATAAAAAAATTACAAGAAATTATTAAGGAAAGTCAACTATTTAAATCAGTAAGAGATAATATTGACCTTAGTTCTTTAAATTACATAATTGATTTTGATAATAACGTGTTATCTAAATTTAATTTTACTCAACAACAAATAGCTAAAACTATTGAAATATTTTTCAGTGGTGATCAATCGTTAACTTTCCAAAAAGATGGCATCCCTTACGATATTATACTTAAAGGAGCAACAAATCCTTGGACATTAAATGAATTATACTTAACCAATGTCAAAGGAAAACCTATATCTTTAGGTACCTTTACAAAAATTACTCCTAAAATTACTCCTCCTGCACTTTATCACTATAACAAAATGCGATCAGCTACTTTGTTTGTTGAATTATATGAAGGTGATACAATTGAGTCATCTTTACAAAAACTTTCAGATATCATCAATAAGAACCTACCAAATACATATAAACAAAATTGGAGTGGATTAGCTAAAGATTATAATAACTATTCCACAACAATAACAACTTTGTTTTTATTATCTATAATTTTCATATATGCAATTCTTTCAATCCAATTTGAAGATTTCATTGACTCCTTGATTGTATTATTAACTATTCCTTTAGCTTGTTCAGGAGCTTTATTTACTTTATGGATATGTGGTCAATCATTAAACATTTATACACAAGTTGGATTAATCACATTAATTGGGCTAATCACTAAACATGGAATTTTGATCGTCGAATTTTCTAATCAATTAAGACAAGAAGGGCTATCTATTTTATCTTCTGTGCATCAAGCTGCTATTTTACGTTTGAGACCTATTTTAATGACAACAGGAGCTATGGTATTTGGAGCAATACCACTTATTCTATCTCATGATTATGGTGCTAAATCTCGTCATGCAATAGGTTATGTACTTATAGGTGGGTTAAGTTTTGGTACATTTTTTACACTTTTTATTATTCCTACCTTATATTACACTATTAAATCTCTTAGTAATTTCAATAAAGTTAAACAAAACTAAAAAATTAAATATAATTATTACTTAATTTAATAGTTATTTTATGGATTTTAATTTTAGTGTATCATCAGTTAATTAATTATAATAATATTAACTATTTAAAAATATAAAATAGAAGGAAGAGATGTTGCTAAATTTAGACATAGATCTACTATTAATTACTTTATTTTTAGTTGTTAATATTAGCATAGGTTTATGGTATGGAAAAGACATTACATCCATGCAAGACTATGCTTTAGGTGGCAGAAAATTCAGTACAGCAGCTCTTGCTGCTACTATAATTTCTACTTGGATTGGTGGTGGATCATTCTCTCTCTTGGAATATCTCAAATATATACAGTAGGCATATTATCAATAGTTTCAATCGGACAGGTAATAGGGCTATTTATTTCTGGCTCTATATTAGCTCCCAGAATGCAAGAATTTTTAGGAAAACTATCAGTAGCAGAAGTAATGGGAGATCTATATGGCAAGCATGTTAGAATTATTACCGCTATTTGTTCTATTTTAATGTCAGTAATAGTAATTACTATACAAATCAAAGTGTTTTCCACTATATTTAATCATTTTTTTGGCATGCATAATAGTATTTATGCAACTTTAATTAGTACCATTATAGTCATCATATATTCTGCCTTTGGAGGGATCAGAGCAGTAATATTTACTGATATATTCCAGTTTTTAACTATTGGATCTTTTATTCCAACTTTAACCTTAATTATCTGGTGCATGTTTGGAAATCTTAAAACAATAACTAACACTTTAGTTACAAATCCACTATTTAACTTAAAATCATTATTAGATTATCATAACCCTGTAGTAGTTACTTATTATGGAGTTTTTTTCTATTGTATTTTACCTTGTTTTAATCCAGCAATATTTCAAAGAATTTTAATTGCTAAAAATACAAGACAAATAAGCACTTCTTTTAAAATTTCTGCCACCACATATTTGTTTTTTTGTCTTTTTACTGCTTTTATTGGCCTAGTATTATTATCAGTAAACCCAAATATAGAAACAAGTAATTTAGTAATGTATATAATAGATAACTATTCATATTCTGGTCTTAAAGGGTTAATAATAGTTGGCGTTGCTGCAATGGTTATGTCTACAGCTGATTCTTTTATTCACTCTGCCTCAGTTATCTTTGTAAATGATCTATGTAAACCTTTAAAGATATTACAAAATATAACTGAATTAACGATAGTAAGAATATTTGCAATACTAATAGGGTCTACTGCTTTAATCATATCACTATCACAACAAAATTTGTTAGAAATAATTTTACTAGGTGCAAGTTTTTACATTCCCATAGTAGCTATACCATTATTACTTACCATCCTAGGTTTTAGAAGCAGTGCAAGAATAATATTAGCTGGTATGACATCTGGAGCTTTAACTATTATAATATGGAATTATTATTTAAGCCAATACTTTCCCATAGACAACATAATACCAGCTTCTATAGTTAATTTTTTAGTAATAATATTAGCACATTACTTATTAAAAGAAGCAGGAGGATGGATTGGACCTCAAGATAAAAGACCACTTTACGTGTTGAAGGCACAATATCATCAAAGAAAAAAAACTATAGTTCAATTTTTTAAACTATTGCCATACAGGTTAAGGTGGAATTATATAATTAATTATTGCAATAACAATTCTCTAGAAAAGAAAAATCATTATATCTACTTTTCTATTTTCTTAACACTGTCATTAATAATAATATTACTTACAAATGCAGATAATAGTAGTTTACTGGTTGCTAATTTAAATATGGTTAATTTTCTTATATTATCATCATTTATGATAGTAACTGGATTTACTGCATACCAGCTTTGGCCAGAAGAATTTTGTCAAAAATATATAGGATTAATCTGGCATATTTCTGCATTTTATAGCCTAATATTTGTCAATACTATATTGATATTAATAAGCAGATTTGCTTCAATCCCACTTATATGTTTTTTGTCAAATCTTGTAGTAGTAGGAACTTTAATCAAGTGGCATATAGCTTTAGTTATGGTAATAACAGGTATTCCTTTAGGATTATGGGTTTTCCAAACATTTGGTAATTATAGTAACCCTGCTTTAAATACTATAGAAAATACTAACTATGAATTTAGCACCATATATATTTTATTAATAATTGGTGGAGTGATAGTAATATTTTTTAAAGCTAAACAAGATGAGTACAAGTCAAAACAACAATCGTTAGAAAAAGCTAAAAACACCACTAAAGAGCTTGTTAAATCCTTAGATATCAGGGAACAAAATATAAAAACATTATTAAATATTAAGACAGACATATTAAATAACTTAAATCACGAGATAAAAGCTCCTATATCAGGAGTAAGATCAATAATAAGTTTGTTAGATAAATGTCTACCTAAATATTGGCAAGAAAAAAAACTGTTAGATAATAATATTATGAGGTTAATAAATATAATAAATATTAGTGTTGAGAGGTTAGTAAGCTATAGTAACAATTTATATGATTTATCTAAATTTAATCAAGGAAGAATGGTATTTGATATAACAAACTACAACTTTAAAGAATTACTAGAAGAGGTAATATCAGATTTTAGAAAATCAAAAATATGTAATAATCACGCCATAATTTTAAAATATGCCAAAAAAGCAAAAAAAACATTAGATTGTGATAAAAAAAGAATTAAACAAGTAATTTTTAATTTAATTTTGAATGCAATACAACATTCTAAGTCTGGATTAATAGAAATTAAAGTAGAGAGATATTACTCAGGAGTAGAAGTATCAGTAAAAGATGAAGGAAAAGGCATAGCAGAAGAAGATCTTGATACAATATTTTGGTTATCTGAATGGGGAAATAGAGGCAAAACCAAAGTAGAAAATGAAAGATTGGGACTTAGTTTATGTCTTCAAATCATATTATCTCATCATGGTAAAATATGGGTAGAAAATTGTAAAGATGGCGGAGCAAAGTTTATATTTAGACTGCCATTACAACAACCAAAATCAGGATTTCATGGAGTTACAAAAGAAAAAATCTTTGGTATAGAAAAAGACACTGATTACATTGCAGTAAAAATAAAAAATGAGGTTAATTTATTAAACAAACTTTACCATAACATTATTTATGATAATTTATACAAAACTATAAATATATTAATAGTAGATGATGAAATAGCTATTTTAAACTCTTTAGCAATGACTATATATGCTATGGGCTATAAAGCCACTGCAGTGTGTAGTGGAATAGAGGCAATAAAATTAATTAAAGAAAACCCTAGTAAATATTCTCTTATATTACTTGATATAACAATGCCAGATAAAAATGGCAACGAGGTATTAGAAGAAGTACAAGATATCATCAAACAACATAATATACCTGTAGTTGTTCAAACAGACTATAATCAAAGTAATAAAATTAAAAAATCATTGTACAAGCTAGGAGTAGTAAAGTTTATCATTAAACCTTACAACAATGATGTCATTCAAGATATTATTAATTATTGTCTTACCTTAGATGATTAATTAACCATCTGTTTTCACTACCATCATTTATAGTATCTACTGTATCTTTATATATAACTTTAGCTAAAAAATTTTATAGAAAATATACTCATCTTTGCTATAATGAAATTATTCAATAGCCATACTTATCTAAATATGCTATTTATAAAAATGTAAAAAGAAGGGTGATATGTTAATAAGTTTCAATGCAGATTTAGTACTAGTTATTTTATTTTTAATTATCACTCTTGCCATAGGTTTATGGTATGGAAAAGAAACAATATCCATGCAAGATTATGCATTAGGAGGTAGAAGATTTAGTACAACAGCACTTACTGCTACACTAATAGCTACTTATATCAGTGGCAGTGTATTTTCATTTGTAATGTCTGAAACATATACAGTCGGAATACTTGCACTTAACAATATAGGAGGAGTAATAGGATTATGTATTTGTGGCTATATCTTAGTTCCTCGCATGCAGGAATTTTTAGGTAAGTTATCAGTTGCAGAGGTGATGGGAGACTTATACGGCAAACATATTAGAATTATTACTGCAATCTGCTCTATAATGATATCTGCTAGCTTTATTGCAGCTCAGATTAAAGTGTTTTCCAGTATATTTAACTACTTTTTTGGAATACATAGCATTCATGCAACTATTATCAGTAGTGTTATTGTAATTATATATTCTGCTTTTGGAGGAATTAGAGCAGTAGTATTTACTGATATATTTCAATTCTTAACCTTTGGAGCATTTATTCCAACTTTTGCATTATTGGTCTGGAGTGTGTTTGGAAATTTTGAAGCAGTTACTACAGTTCTAACCACTAATCCTATGTTTGATCCAAAATTATTATTAGATTATCATAACCCCACAGTACTTACTTACTACGGGGTATTTCTTTATTGCCTTGTACCTTACAGTCCAGCAATGTTTCAGAGAATTCTAATTGCTCAAAATGTTCAGCAAGTTAGTACATCTTTTAAAATTTCTGCTATTATATACCTACTTTTCTCTCTATTTACTGCTTTCATTGGCATAGTATTGCTATCAGTAGATTCAGACATAAAAGCAAGTAACTTAGTAATGTACATAGTAGATAGTTACTCTTTACCAGGTCTTAAAGCACTAGTAATAACTGGAATAGCTGCAATGATTATGTCCACAGCTGATTCTTGTATTAATGCTGCTGCAGTCATTCTTGTAAATGATTTATGTAAACCCTTAGGATTATTGCAAAATAGTCAATCAAGAGAGCTAGGAATAATCAGGATATTTGCAATACTAATAGGATTTATTGCCTTAGTAATGGCTTTATCAAAACAAAAATTGTTAGACATAGTTTTACTTGGAGGCAGTTTTTATAGTCCAATTGTAGAAATGCCATTATTAATAACAATTTTAGGCTTTAGAAGCAGCACAAGAGTAATATTATCAGGAATTATAGCTGGAATTACAACAACAATAATATGGGATAAATATTTCGAACCATCTTTCCCTATAGGTAGTATAATGCCAGCTTCTATAATTAACTTCATTGTAATGATGATTGTTCACTATACATTAAAAGAGCCTGGAGGGTGGGTTGGACCTAAAGACAGAAGGCCTCTCGATATCATTAAGATAAGACGCCAAGACAGAAAGAGAGAAATACTTAAATTTTTTGAACTACTACAATATAGATTAAGATGGGATCATATAATTCACTATTGTTACAATAATTCTTTTCTAGAACGCCACCACTATATTTATTTTGCTGCTTTATCGTCCTTATCGTTAATGATAATGTTAGTTGTAAGTAAGGCTAATTGCTTTCCACTATTTACTAATTCAAGCGTAATTACTTTCTTTATGTTACCATCATTTATAGTAGCTACAGCATTTTCTATGTATAAGCTTTGGCCAAAAGAGTTTTGCAGAAAATATATAGGACTTATCTGGCATATCGACGTATTTTATAGTTTAGTATTTGTTAATACTATCTTATTATTCATAGGTAAACTTGCCCAAGCTCCTTCAATATATTTTTTATTAAATCTTATGATAGTATGGAATCTGATCAAGTGGTACATAGCATTGCCTATGATGATTATAGGCATTCCTTTAGGAGCATTAATATTTAAAACATTTAACAACTATCACAATTTTAGTCCAATTATGGAGGCTAGCCTTGAATTTACTGCCGCATATATAATATTAGTAATCATTGGGATAGTACTAATATTTTTAAAATTTAAAAGAAATAAACATAACTCAAGATGTGAGTTACTAGCAATAGAAGAAAATAACATTGCAGAATTTGATCAAACTTCAAATAATAAAATAACAGATATTAGAATATTATTAAATATCAGAAAGGAAATATTGAACAAACTAAATGATCTAAGTTATGAAACAAAAAAACATATAGTAGAATTAAAGACAGGAGTTAGTTTACTACCCGAGCCTTCTCCTAAATATTAACAAGATAATAAGATGGAAACACAATTCCATAAACTTATAAAAAGTATAATTTCTAGCATAGAAGAAAATATGGATAATCTCATAGAAAACATAAAAGATGAACTTTATTTAACAAATAAAGTTCGTGTCAACTTAACTTTAAATAATCCTAGCAAAAGTGTAAAAATACTGATAGCAGATGATGAAAAAATTACTCTAAGCTCCTTAGCAATGATGATATATTCCATGGGTTATACTCCCATTACAGTACATAGTGGTAGAGAAACTATAAAATTAATTAAAGACAATCCTGGTTATTATTCTGTTATACTCCTTGATATGATGATGCCTGATAAAAATGGTGATGAGGTATTAAAAGAAACACGAGATATTATCAGCAAATACAAAACACCTGTAATTATTCAAACAGGTTATTATCAAAGCACCAAAACGAAGGAATATTTATCTAGGCTTGGTGTTACGAGCTTTATAAATAAACCCTATGATATAAAAGCTGTTCAAAATATTGTTAATTCTTGCCTAATTTACCATAAGCCTCAATCTGGTTAGGAATAATAGTTAATCATTGTGCTTAATAGCATTTTTTATCAGTAATAAAGTATAATCATCTTTTCTATAATGAAAGATTATTACTAAAATACCACTTTAGGTTATTTTTTAAATAAAATTACAACTTAAAGTAACCAAGTTACTATTAAATTATGTTAATATATTATTGTGTTTAACATAAAAAATTAGTAATCATATGTCCCATTTTCAAAGATTAACTGATAATTGCTTTAATTTTTTCATGCAAAAAATTACAGAAAAATGTAATAATCAAAAAACCTCTAATGTCTCCACAGAGTCTAATTTAGCTGCTGTATGTGATAGTTTTGAACATGATGCTGCAAATTGTACTAAAAGTAATCACCAATGTGTAGATAATTATGAACAAATAATTCCAGTTAATTCTATAACAGAACTATGTAGCTGGGCTTTAAGTAGGATAGGCTTAGCAGCTTCAAATTGTATTGATTATCTATATAATAAAACAATGGAATTTTGTCTAAATAGTGATGTAATAGAATGTAACAATTCTATAGAGTGCTACCATTTTACTAACCTTACAAAATATGTAGAACTATGCAGTAATATTACTTACCCAGGTCAAAACGCTTTTAATTATATATTATATTCCAATGTTTCAAGTAGTTGTAATTATGATATTGCCGGTCATATTGATAATATTCATATTGATGAAAAAGTTGATCACTCAGTATTCACTCACTTACCTTGGCTTGAAGCAACTTTAGAAGGAGCAGGTAGTGGAGTTGTAATTATTATTGCAGCTGCATTTGCAGCCAGGTACTATATAAAATGTAAAAAAACTTCAAGTTCAGGAGATAATATAGAAGTATACTGGACAACGCCAGGAACATCCCAAACAACACTTGCAACAACTATAGCAGATATACCTATGTCCATAGATGGTCACGATAACCACATAATGGGAGGAGGAGAAATTAAAGCAGCTCAACTATCATAATTCTATACTTTTAAATGTTGTAAGTATACCTATATGAAATGAAGAGAGGGTAGACGAAGGCCAATATCAATAAATGCGTTATAGTCAAGTTAAGATTTGCGCTGCTCATGTACTAAAGTACGCTCCTGCTCGACCTAATAACTCCTAGCATTTATTGATGTTTAACGAGTATATATTAGGCACTGTTAATAGTACCTATAAACTACAGATATAAAAGTAACTTAATTAATACATTAAAGCTTTTGCTTCTCTATTTTCCTCTTAGCTTTTAAAATTATTTATATTTATTAATGTTATAAAAAATTAGACAAATTTTAATAATACTTTTAAATTTGTACAAAACAAAATAATCCCTATAACATACATTTAATATATACTCAAATGATATAAAGATTTGGAATTTTTACAAGAAAATTTTGTACCTTGAATTAAGACTTAAAGACCATTTATGTATGTACCATAATAAGTTTAAGAGATTTAAGAGCAAAATCAAAATTATAACAAAAAAATCTCAAATTTTCATGTTATTTAAGTATACAGATTTAACTTAAGTCTTACTCTTTTTTTTCATCATTTTTGGAGCTATCATCATTGCTTTGATCTTTTGCAGCTTCCTGTTGACCTGCACCTAATGCATAGACACATAACTCCTCAAGTGGTACATTGTGTTTTTTAGCTAAAGTTAGAAGTTGACTTATTGAGTCCATAACCTCTGCAGGTATAGTACCCCCCTTCTCCTTTGATAACCAATCTGCTTGAAAATGGAGAGGGTGATGATCTGGCTCAGGTTGACCAATAAATATCTGAAATGGAGATATTTGCCCACCAAAATTACAATTTACTACAAATTTTTTCATTTTAATATTCTCTTTATTATATTTCTTACTATTATATTATCATAATTACTGTTTCAACTAATAAACTTTCTATTAAATTTTGTTTAATTTTACTGTTATAATAATTCCCATTGCATCTTATTATCTTGCTTAAAGTAACTTAACGAATATCCTTGTTGTTTAAGCTTTAAGTATATTTCTTGCATATAATTAAGCCGATCTACATTATTATCATCAAATACTATCAATATTTTCCTAAATTTACACAAATAATCATAATTAATATCATTACAATTTAACATTACTAATATTTTAGCTTGATTAGGATTTTCACAGCTTGTAGTAATATATATAGGTTGATCATCAGGACTAGGATCACTGCTACAACCATGCGGAATAAAAGAAGTTGAATTAAAAGACCACAGATTTTTATTTAATGATTCTTCAAGCTCACAATCAGGTACTAACACGACAGTGTTAAGTAAAATAGTATAACATTTATCTAACAATTTATAAACAGTCCTATAAAATGTTTCTACTCTAGCACAATAAAAATTTATACTTTCAACCATCTAAATATAATAATAATTACTTAATTTAAATTGATCAATAGGTAATCACCTTATATAAATCAACCTTATAAATTGTAAAACAAAAATATGACCAAAATAGATTATTAAACTATTACGGCTAATAAAACAAAAATCCACTCCTACTAATTTAGAATAATTAAACAAAATTAAGCTCGTATGAAGTACAATATATACAATAGTTAAATATAGAAAACCCAAATCAGTTAAATTTAAAGTATAACATGAATGTAAAAACGATAACATATTCATCAAAACTATATTTCTATTTCTTGTATCAGTAGAGCAATTAATGCTTAAATTTCCTATTACCATACATATTATTCCTAACGTTCCATATTCAAATATCCTTTTTGTGTAAGGAAAAAGAGAGATTAACAATACTAATAATAATATTTGTATATAGTTATTTAATTTCCTACTAATACTTAAATATACTTGCCCTAAATATATTGTAATCAGTATATTAGCTCGAACACAAAATCCACTATAAAATGGATCTATAATTTGCTGAGCATATAATATCCCTCCTAACTTAACAATTAAGTTATTTGGATTTCCTTTAAAATTATACCCAGAAAAGAAGCAAAAAACTGGCATCGCATAGCGACCAATTATTCTAAGCTCCATAATCTTAGGAAAGAAATACCAACCTATATGATCTATTATCATTGTAATAATAGCTAACGCTTTTAGTATATCTTGATAATTAGTTTTATTTTTAACTACCATTTTTTTTAATTTTAGCATTTCTATACTAAAAATTCCTAATAGATAACATGACAAGAAGTAAACCAATATTCCTACAACTATACAAAACAACAAACACGCAATTTTTTCTATTAGTCCAGAATTAAAATCTGATATAATAACACTCAAATAATAAACAATAACTGCCATTAAAAGACATGATATAAAAGATTTTATAATAAAAGTAACTAGGGTTTCATCAAACTTGCAGTAACCAATTTTTTTAGCATAAATTATTAGTAATAATACACTATACCAAGAAGCTATTGAAGTGCCTAAAGCAATACCCACATGCTTAAACTTAAACATTAGCAATATATTAAGTAATGTATTTATAAATAAAGAATATATTGTAACTTTCATAGGAGTCTTAGTATCACAGCTTGCATAAAACAGTGAAATTAAAATTTTATTAATGATAAAGGCTGGTAACCCTATAGTATAAGCTGTAATTGTTTCCGCAGTTTTATAAGTATCCTCTATTGTAAAAACACCATGATAATAAACTAACTCTGCAATTGGATAAGATAATATGCCAAGACCTACTGCAGCTGGAAAAGAGAAAAAAACACCAGTTTTTATTGAGTTATTTTGCATTACAATGATTTCATTTGTTAATTTCTGCTTATATAATTTTGACAATTCAGGTAATAAAATTGTACTAAATCCTATTCCTATTATTGCAAGAGGAAACTGATATATTCTATCAGCATATGACAAAATAGATATTGCCCCTGGAATAAAGCTAGATACTGCTTGTGAGATAAAAATATTAACCTGTAGTATACTAGAACTTAAAATTGATGGTCCAATATTATGGAAAAAGTTTTTTACACTACTATCAAAAAAATCCACCCTAAAACACAACCTAATATTAGACTGCTTTAAGCAAATATACATTACTAGTACTTGGACAACTCCTCCTACCAATAGGGAATAACAAATAGCCCGTTCTAATGTAGTAAAGATTTGGATAGCAGCTGTACCAAAGATTACCATTAAATTTAGTAAAATTGGAGAAAAAGCAAACTCAGCAAATCTATTCAGTGAGTTTAAAATTCCACCAATTAAAGCTACAACAGATACAAAAATTACATAAAAAATAGTTATCCTACATAATGATATAGTAGTTTCAAACTTACCTGGTATGATATTAAATCCTGGAGCTAAAATAAAGATAACATATGGCATAAAAAATTGTATCACAGTAACAAGTACAATTAAGGTAATAATCAGTATTGAAATAATACTACTAGCAAATTTTTCTGCTAACTCTTTTGAATCCATAATTTTTGCATTAAAAATTGGAATAAATACGTGTGAAAGAGCACCCTCACTAAAGGTCCTTCTAAAAAGATTAGGAAGCTTAAAAGCAACATTTATATTATCAGCTAATGACCCAGCTCCAAATAAATATGCTATAAAAAGTTCTCTATAAAGCCCAGAAATTTTTGAGAAAAGAGTAAAAAACGCTATTGTAAAGCCAGAACGTAATAGTGCCAAACTAAATGATCCATAAATATTTGTAAGTAAAATAACATATTATCTAAATAAATCAACATATATACTTAAACCTAGGTAAGCAATACTTATACACAATTTATCCTCTTTTTTAATGTACATAAGACGTGCATAATATGTGGATAACTTTGTGTACAACCATTATAATATTAAACAATCATTAGATAAATACAATATAATCACATAATATACATTTAGTTATCAACATGTGAATATATTCTATTTACTGTAGTCCATACTGTTAATATCTATTATTTTAACTTAGCAATACTACATAGTACAAAGGATTTGACTATAGAATAATTTGAAATATAATGTGGATAAAAATGTGAATAAAAAATAATACACAAAAAATCAGTTATATCTACAACTACCTATCTGTCTATTTTTATTATACTTTATTAGTTTATTTAGCACAAGAAAGATGATTAAATATGCTTTTGAAAACAAAGAAACCAAAAACCCTCCTATATGGCTAATGAGACAAGCAGGTAGATATTTACCTGAATATAAAAAGGTCAGATCTACAACTAAAAAATTTTTCGAACTGTGTTACAATCCTACCAAAGTTGCCGAAGTAACTCTACAACCTATAAGAAGATTTAACTTAGACGCAGCAATAATATTCTCCGATATTCTAGTATTACCTGAATGCTTAGGAATAAATATAGAGTTCAAGGAAAACTTTGGACCTATCATAAAACAAATAACAGAACAAAATCCCATTCCTGAAAGGGAAAAACTAGACAATAAAATCAACAAGGTCTATAAAGCAATAAAACTAGTTAGAAGTAAGCTGAGCAAAGAAAAATCAATTATAGGGTTCTGTGGAGGACCTTGGACTGTACTAACTTATCTCATTGAAGGAAAAAGCAAAACAACACTAGAATTAAGCAAGCTAAATGCCTTTAATAACCATAAGTTTGTGAATAAATCAATCAAAACTCTAACCAAACACACCATAGAACATCTAAGCCAACAGATATTAGCAGGTGCTGACATAATTCAAATCTTTGATAGCTGGGCAGGTATACTACCCCAAAGAGAATTCCATAAATATGTAATCACTCCTACAGCTACTATTGTCAAAGCTTTAAAAGAAAAATTTCCTGAAGTAAAAATCATTGGATTTCCTAGAAACTCTGGAAAACTATATCATGAATATGTCAAGGAAACTAAAGTTGATGGAGTAAGTTGCGACTACAACTTACCTCTAGAAGAAATGCTAAAGCTGCAAAAGAAAGTTTTAGTCCAAGGGAACCTTGATCCTGTTATCCTACTATGTAACCCAGAAATAATTAAGAGCAAAGTAAATAGAATTATGTCCACACTTACAAAAGGAAGATTTATATTTAACCTAGGGCATGGTATTTTACCCACAACACCAGTAGCAAATATAGAATTATTAATAAAATTAGTAAAAAACTATCACCATCCAAATGAGTAAAATAAAAAGAACAGCAATAGTTTTGTTTAACCTTGGAGGTCCAGATAAAACCGAATCAATCAGGCCATTCCTTTTCAACCTATTCTATGATAAGCACATTACACGTTTACCCAATCCACTTAGATTTATCATATCACAGATAATTTCATATGCTAGGGAGAAAACAGCACACAAAATATATAACTATATAGGTGGATCATCACCAATCTTGCATCAAACTAAGTTACAATTAAAAGCTATCAGCTTAGAATTAAGCAAAAGGCTAAAAGAATACAAAATACTCATAGCTATGCGTTACTGGCATCCTCTCACCAACGAAGCAACTCAACAGATAAAAGAATATCAACCTAACCAAATCATACTCCTACCACTATATCCACAATTTTCTACTAGTACAACTCTATCTTCAATAAATGAATTTAAAAAGCTAGCGTCTATAAACTATCCTAACATACCAATAAAGACAATCTGTTGTTATCCTACCAACAACGGCTTCATTAACAGCTATTCTGCACTGATTAAGAACTGTATTAAGGATTTTAAGAACACAATTTTACTATTCTCAGCTCACGGATTGCCAGAAAAATTCATCATGCAAGGAGACCCATATCAATGGCAAATTGAACAATCTGTTTATGCTATTATAAGAAACTTACAAATAAAAAACTTAAATTGGAAGATCTGCTACCAAAGTAGGATTGGACCTATAAAATGGCTTAAACCAGACATTGAAAAAGAAATTACCACTGCTAGCAAAAATAAAAAAAATATAGTAGTTATACCAATTAGTTTTGTTTCTGAGCATGTTGAAACTTTAGTTGAGCTAGATGTAAAATACGCTAGAATAGCAAATTATTATGGAGTCAAATACTATCGAGTACCCACAACTGGAGTTAATAGCCTATTCATCAAAGGATTAGCAAAAATGATATTTAAATTTGTTAATAAAGAAGGTAACGTAGTTTCCTCAGGAAACGGCAACAGAATATGCCCTTCAAGTTTTATTAAATGTATATGTAGGTAGAAAATGCAAAACTACTATTACTGGATTAAATCTATACATATTATAGCTGTGATCTCTTGGATGGCTGGTATGCTTTACTTACCTAAACTATATATGTATCATAGCCAGGTTAAAGTTGGATCAGAATCAGACATAATGTTACATAATATGGAAAGAAGATTATTAAAAATTATTATTAATCCTGCAATGATATTTACATACATTATGGGCAGTGGATTAGTGTATGTTCATGGCATTGAAGCACTAGGAGTATGGTTTCATATAAAAATTTTATCAGTACTAATCCTCTCAGGGCTACATATTTTCTTTGTCAAATGTTATAAGGCGTTTTTAAATGGGAAAAACAATAGATCAGCAAAATTTTACTGCCTTATTAATGAATTAGTAGCCATACTAATGTGCGTTGCTATTTTTATGGTCGTATTAAAACCTTTTGAATAATTTAATCTTATTTTTGTAGAAAAATACTTGTTAAATTGTAGTTAAGTATTTATACTTATAAGCTTAGAATATATAATTAATACAGAAACAAAAATACATAAACATGTATAAGATCGATTGGCTCACCGCATTTATGATTATTATATACCCACTCATATTACTTGCATCAGGTATAATATATTATGTTAAGTGTGGAATTCATATATTTGAAGTTCTTATGTTTATAAGCGCTTACTATTTATCAAATATTTCAGTAGGTATAGGGCTTCATAGATTATGGTCTCACAATTCCTACAAGACTAACAAAGTAATAGAATTTATATTGGTATTATTATCTGCAGGCACTTTACAAGGTCCAGCTTTAGTTTGGGCTTCTGACCACCACAAACATCATATATACACTGATAAAGATCAAGATCCACATTCACCATCAAAATACAAAAATAAGTTTATTGGATTTCTATGGTCCCATCTTATATGGATGATATATAAGCCAGTAGAGCCAGCTATTAACTCTATTACTTTTAAAAAGATTGGTAAAAATAAGTTATTATTATGGCAATACAGATATTATTGGCAGCTTGTAGTGTCAATGAATGTGATATTACCGCTAGCTATAGGTTACTTAATAGGAGGAACAGTACTTAAAGCTTTAAGCGCATTTTTATTTATTGGATTAGGTAGAGCACTACAGCAACAAATGACTTTCTGTGTTAATTCTGTATGTCATCTCATTGGGAAGAAAAAATACACCCAATCTACAGCATCTGACATATGGTGGCTCGGAATTTTTCTACTAGGCGAAAATTGGCACAACTTTCATCATGCATTTCCTTCTGATTATAGAAATGGAGTGAAATGGTATCATCTAGACGTCCATAAATGGATAATATATTTGCTGAGCAAGATAGGGTTAGCATGGGACTTAAACAAGACTGATGATAACCGTATAAAAGCTAAAATCGAAGATACAATTAAATGCTACATAAACAGTGAAAAAAAAGAATGGCAAAATATTGCTAGGAAAATAGAAACATTAAAAAGCCTTGTATGTGATAAATTATTAGAAGTTGAATCATCGTCAGAAGCAATTAAAAACAATTTCTTATGTCATTTTGAAAAAGCACACTATGTCCTTGAAAGCATAGGAAAACAGGTGAGCCTTCTTATTACAGATTCAAAATCATCGAGTAAGACATTGCTAAAGAAAGTTTCTAAAGAAATTAAAAAAATAGAGAGCTTTGTTACTTCATTAAATCAACAAATTATTAAATGTAACAATTAAAAATTATATGGTTAGTAGGCAGTGTTGTTCATGGTATACTTACTTTACATATAATAGGAGGTAATTAAAAAGTTTTACAATAAAATATTTTGATATGTTATACCATTTGAAGAAAGTATATATAAATAATGTAATCTAATAATAAGTACTTATATTATGAAGTTGTATAAATTTTTCTGTATATTAGCCTTAAGTTTATCATTAACAAATTATTTAAAAGCAGAGAGTGAAAATCATGCAACAGATTCAGAGAAACCTAAGGATGACGTGGTTATTTCAGATCAGAGTAGGGATCAACTAAGTATCAGTGTAGATCCAATATTTAAAGTAAACGAAAACGATATTATATTAGGAAACAAAGAGTCGAAGGTTATTGTCTTTGAGTATTCTTCCTACTCTTGTCCTCACTGTGCTAATTTTCATAAAAATGTCTTTCCAGTATTAAAACAAAAATTTATTGATACTGGAAAGATTGCCTATGTAATACGTGAATATATAGCAACTAAACAAGACTTAGACGGCGCTCTTCTTGCCAGGTGTGGTGGCCCATTAATGTGGAGAAAGTTTAATGATATATTATTCAACCAACAAGATAAATGGGTATATAATAAAAATTATGTAAATTTATTAGCAGATATAGGAAAAATTGGAGGTATAAGCCAGGAGCAGTTTACTACTTGCTTAAAAGATGATAAATTAATGTATAGTCTTATTGAAACAACAACAAATATTAGAAATAAAGAAGCATCTGTTGGTTTTATTGGTACTCCATGTTTTTTCATGACCGTTAGCAACAAAAGCTTTTCAAAAATAGAATGTACTGACACTATGCCAGAAGTAATAGAACAAGCCATTAATGGTCAGGAGTAATATATATCAAAACTTACTTACAGATGACTTTTATAAATGCAAAAGGTATGACAATAAAAATTGTAATGAGATAGAAAATGCTTTTAAACCCTTTAAATCAATTTTTAATTAAACCTATTGTACCGTTAAAAATTCTAAACTACAACATTACTATTACTAATTCAGCATTAGTTATGGTTTTTATAAGTATAATTGCCGGCTTGTCTTTATTATTAGCACTTATACCACAAAAGATTATTCCCTCTAGGGTTCAGATGATTGGTGAAATTATATATGATTTTAACATGAAACTAGTGTACGAAAATATAGGCCCAGAAGGCAAGAAATTTTTACCTCTAATACTAACATTGTTTATCTTTATTATTTTTTGTAACTTATTTGGTATGCTTCCTTACAGCTTTACAGTTACAAGTCATATAATAATTACTTTTGGGCTAGCAATGATAGTATTTGCTACAATAACTATTTATGGTTTTTTAAAACATGGGTTAAGGTTTTTAACATTATTTTTACCTAAAGATATACCTTTTTGGCTTGCACCATTAATGGTGATAATTGAGTTATGTGTTTTTATTGCAAGACCTATTAGCTTGTCTTTACGTCTTGCTGCTAATATGGTAGCTGGGCATGTATTACTTAAAATTGTAGCAGGGTCTATTGCTTCTTTATATTTCTTGCTAAAACCTTTACCAATGCCATTAGTTGTCATGTTAATTGGTTTTGAGATATTTGTTTCTATACTTCAAGCATATATTTTTGCAATTTTATCTTGTGTCTACTTAAGAGATACAGTACATTTACATTAAAATAAAATAGGGTTAATTTATATGGATGCTTCGTCTTTAAAATATGTAGCTGTAGCCTTCATGGCTTTTGGAATGGCTGGTTCAGCTTTAGGAGTTGCTAGTGTTTTTAATGCTGTAATAAGTTCAATGGCTCGTAATCCTTCTGCTGGTGAAGAACTGCAAAGAATAGCTTTTATTGGTGCTGGACTTGCAGAAGCAATGGGTTTGTTTTCATTTGTTATTGCAATATTACTTATATTTACTTGACGGTAAAATGCCTCAGTTAGATTTTAATTTTTTCTCTACACAATTATTTTGGTTATCAGTTAGTTTCATATTTTTGTTTTTAATAGTAAATTTTTTTGTCATACCAGTAGCTGAAAAAATATTTACAAAAAGAGAGGATTATATTCTTTCTTATATTAAAGAAGCTAAAATAATAAATGTTCAAACAGATAAACTAAACAAAAAAATTGAGAATCACATTAATGAGACTAAGCTAAGTGCTCAAGAAATCATAAATCAGGCTGTAATTTCCGCGGAGGGGCATCATAAACAAAAGTTAAAAGAGGTATCAGAAGAAATTGAAAAAAAGAAGATAAATTCTATCTTAGAAATTGAGAGTTTTAAAAACAGCTTTAAGGAAAATTGTAAGGATCAAGTAGTACAATACTCTAAAGATTTAATAAGCCACTTAACCAATCATATAGCTGATATTAATCAGTTATATGATTATTATAATAAAATAAAAAAAGAATAATGGATAGTAATTTTTGGATAACAATTGGTTTTGTTGTATTTGTTATTATTTCCTTCAAGTCTATTAAGGAGTTAGTGATAAATATATTAGATTCTAAAATTCAGCAAATAAAAAATAAAGTTTATCAATCAAAAGAATTAAGAAATAATGCACAGCAGAGCCTAGAATATACTCAAAAAAAACTAGACAATATAAAAATAGAAGAATTCTTGATTTTAGAAAATGCAAAAAAAATAGCAGATAATATAATCCAATCTAAGCTAAATGAACTAGATTTTTTAATCAATCAAAAAAACAACCAGGTTCAAGAGACAATTAATTACAATAAGCGTGAAGCTATAAAAGAAATTTATGAGTATTTTTTTAATCTTTCAAGTAAAATTGCTGTTAAATACATTAATGATAAGTTAGAAAAAGCAGATGTTGATATAGTAAAAACTCTATATGATAGTAGAAATATTCATCAGCAAAAATATTATTAGCTGTACCTTATTAATTTTTCTATCTTTACTTTTAGTGTTAAACATAAAATATTACAGCCTCACATAATTTTTTAAACTTGTTTTCAAACTAAGTTTTCTTTATTAGTAAGCTTGAGAATAAATAAAAATAAAGATTAATATTAGACACTTTTACTCTAAGAACTGCTTTATAATAATGAATATACTCAAAAACCTCACAAGGGTCATATAAAAGATAATTAGGTTTATTTAACCCTTGAAAGCAAAATTATATATACTAAAATTTTATATTACTACTTTTTAAGCAGCTTCAACACCGGCTTCTGACTGATCATGGTAATTTCCTGTCAAAAGAAGGTTTGAATCATCACAGTTATTATACTCTATTATTTTACTAATAACGTATGAAGGTTTTATGCAATGATGATCGTTAGGTTCAGATATTCCTTTTAATTCACTTACATAATTTTTTTGTTGAATTATTAGCTCTTGTAATTTCTTTTCTAAATCCTCTTCACCAGCATAGTTTGACATATAGCCTTTTATCGATAATTTCATCATTCTATCTCCTAACGATGCCTTATTTAATAGTTTTTCAACTGTATCCCTAACAGCATTAAAGTTAAAACTTTTAAGATATTCAAACTCCTTTGAACCCACTTTAACAATTAAATCTTCTTTTTCCTCTTCACTATAATATCCCTTATCATTTTCTGATTTTTGCTTTTCTTCATCATATAATATAACATTTTTTGTTTCTTCCACTAACACTTGACTTTTACTATCTGCAAAATCACCTATTTTTGATTTTAAGTTATACATATTAGAAGTTTCTACCATGCTTTTTTGTTTGTTATAAAGCTGATCTTCTTTTGTATTGTTACATTGTTCTGGGATTATAGGCTCTTTCTCATTAAAACTGAGTAAATGTTTTCCTTTTAAATATACACCTTTCATTGTATATTTTACCTTTTCTAAGTATTTTCCTATTATTGCTTTAAAATTATTAGCTAATTTATTCATACCACTATAAGTTTGTGATTTTAATCCAAAAACCTCCCTATATGTTTTTAAACGCTCTTCTATATTTAGCTTTTCTTTTTCACTTGTCCAATAATTTGTATATCCTAGTATATAATTGAATTCATAATTAGCTGTCTTAGCTCCATCAACATACCTAGATCCGCTTAAAGCTTTACTTATTGAATTTATAGCTCGATTACACATATTAACAACTGTAAACATATTTAATCCTCTCTAAAAATTATTATATTTATTAATATTATAGTAAATAATTAATATACAATTTAATGTATATTAATTTATTTATAATAATAATTTACAATATATACGTATAAAATAACTTACTGGCAATAATATAATTTGTTTCTAGTAAGAATTTATAGTAATATTACAACAATAAATAAGTAGATAAATAATAATGTGGTAGAAATAGGGTTAAGCATACTTCATTTTTTATGTTTCTATTTAAAGTTAATTTACTTTTGTTAATTTTTATCCTAAAATATTAATATGTTAAGTTATTTAAAAAAAGCTAATGTTTACTCATTTGATTGAATTAATAATCTTATCATGCATAGCTTATTTTCTAATTAATAAGTTAATATCTATACTTGGTAATGTTAACGAAGAAGATTCTAGTCGCCGTAGTCATTTTAAGTCTTATTTTGGTGAGCCAGGTAGACTAAAGGATATTACTGGTACTGCAACAAGTGAGACAAGTTATCAAAATAGCTCATCTAATAAATATAAGCTAAATTATTTAGAGCAGAATGAAATGGTAGTTTCTGAAAATGCTAACCATATAATTACGGAATTTAATCATCTCAAGAAGAAATTGCCATCTTTTGATAGCATTAAATTTTATAATATTGCTACAGATGTGATAAAAATGGTAGTTAAAGCTGTACAAGAAAATGACAATGAGACCATATCATTATTATTAGACAAGAGATTTATTGAAAAATTTAATAAAATATCAACTAAATATACAAACTTAACTATTATAGATCCTAAGCTAACTTTTAAGATCTCAGACATTTACTCTTTTGGTAATAATGTCTTTATCAAGCTACTTGTAGAATTACCTTTTAACAAGTATAAGGAAGAATGGGTGTTTACAAAAAACTTAAGCTTATCATCCCCTGAATGGTATTTAAGTAATATTGAAGAAATTATCTAAATATTTTGACTAGATTTTTGAAATCATATTTTAAAAATAAGTTGTAATAACCTCTATAAATTATATTATCAATTCGTTAATTGTTATAGAAATTATTATGAGAATTATAAGTTCACTAATTTTGCTTTTATCTTTTTTATTAATATCTTCTTGTATTCCAAGGTCTCCTTATGAACTTAGAAGTCCTTGTGTAGGAATTAAAAGCGATAATCCTTGGGCAATTAATCCGTGTATACGCAGGCCTGTCAACTTGAATGTTGCTATAACTTAATCAAAATACTAGTGCTAACTAAGTATATTTCTTATCTGTGAAATTCTACAAAAGATTTAGTGTGAAGACACAATAAAAAAGTATATAAAATTCATTGTTTTATCATTACTTGAAGACTTTAATACTGTAAGTTTTTAACAGTAAAGCTATTGCGATGATGAATAGTATATCCATTATCTTTAATAGCTCTGATGTGCGTTTTTGTGCCGTAGCCACAATTATATAACCAACCATAAATTGGATATTTTTCATGTAATATTTGCATTATTCTATCTCTTGTAACTTTAGCAATAATTGAAGCTGCTGCTACTGAGTAACAGCTCTGGTCAGCACGCACTATACTTATAAATCTTTTATCATAGAATTTCATATTACCATCTACTATTACTTTCGTAGGTATGATAGCTAGGTTATTAACAGCTCTTATGCAAGCAAGTTTGGTAGCTTCTAAGATATTATATTTGTCAATTTCTTCAACAGAAGCTTCTCCTACACCATAATGATAATTTTCTATTATAGCATTATAACATATTTTTCGTTGTGACTTAGATAGAACTTTTGAATCCTTAACTCCATCTATAATTATTGACTGATTTACAATTACTGCTGCAGCGATAACTGGACCAGCAAGTGGGCCTCTACCTGCTTCATCAACCCCAGCAATTATTTCTGAAAAATAAGATCTTTCAATATCTAAACTAGGTTCCATTATTTGTAAAAAACGTTTATAATTAGTATATAATAGTATAAGTTGACTATAAACACAGTATATTTTTTATTATTATAATATTTGTTATTTTGATGATTACTAACTGAAGTCTGGGGTGAGTTTCTAAGTATCTTTATCCTAATTTTTTACTCATTATCTATCTTTTTAAGCTTCTAGCTAGAGCTAGTAAGAAAAGTAAAAGGTAAATAAAACGTAAATTGCTATATTGTTAACACTAAGATGTGGGTAATATAATGAATCAAGACGAATTTTACTTTAAAAGACTACAGATGCTGGAAACTCAAATAAAAGCTCGGGGTATACAGGACAAAAAAGTGTTAAATACGATGCAAGTTATTCCAAGGCATCTTTTTGTTCCTAAAAACCTTAGAGACTATGCATATGAGGACAGCCCTTTAAAAATAGGACATGGTCAAACTATTTCTCAGCCATATATGGTTGCTTTTATGACTGAGACGCTGCAGCTAAGTGAAGAGTCAAAGGTTCTAGAAATAGGAACAGGTTCGGGATACCAAGCTGCCGTATTAAGTAAAATATGTAGGGAATTATACACTATTGAAATAATAAAAAAATTAGTAGAACCTGCTAAGAAACTGTTTCATCAACTTGGTTGTGTAAATATACATGTGAAAGTAGGTGATGGTTATAAAGGATGGCCTGAAGCAGGGCCTTTTGATGCAATAATTGTTACTGCAGCTTCTAGTTATATTATAGGTGACTTACTTAACCAACTGAAAGTAGGGTGTTACATGATTATGCCATTAAAAAAAGATGAAAGTAATCAAATTCTTGTGCGAGTTACTAAAATTGATGCTAATAACAATTATAAAAAAGAAGAGCTTTTGCCTGTTAGGTTTGTACCTATGACAAGACTAGACCAAGATACAAGCTTAAAAAATTAAAGAGGAAATTTTATTAAGCATGTAACAATGAACAATGTATTGATAATAGCTGGACCTACAGCAAGTGGAAAATCAAAATTAGCAATGGCACTTGCAGACAAATTTAATGGATCTATTATTAATATTGACTCAATGCAGTTATATAAAGAAATCCCGACTATTACAGCGTCACCAACTATAATTGATAGGGATTGCATTACTCACTATCTTTATAATCATGTTTCAATATATAATAGTTATTCAGTTGCGTTATATTTACAGGAAGTTTTACCTATTATTAGTAGTGTAATTAAAGCATCAAAGTTACCTATAATTGTAGGTGGTACTGGGATGTATATAAACTCTTTGATTAATGGTATTCATTCTGTACCAGAAATAACAACTGAGATAAAAGAAGAAGTTAGAGACCTTTATAATAAATTAGGTAAAGAACAGTTTTATAAAAAGCTTTTAACATTAGACCCAGCCTCACTAAATTATATCAAGCCAAGTGATCCTCAACGTATGATAAGGTCATATGAGGTAGCTCTACAAACAGGGAAATCTCTTTCTTATTATTATAGTTTAAAACTAGTGCTACCTTTGAAGAATTATAATGTAAGAAAGATAATATTATGGCCAGATCGCAATTTATTATATAATAACTGTAACCAAAGATTTGTGAAATTGCTAAATATAGGAGGGTTAGAAGAAGTAAGAAAGGTACAACCATATTATAACCAAATTAATGTTTCAGCTAGAAAAGCTTTAGGTATCCCACAGTTAATATCATATCTTAATAACGATTTAAGTTTTGAAGAAGCTATAGATCAGGCCCAAAGAAGAACAAGACAATATGCTAAAAGACAGTTAACTTGGTTAAATAATAAATTAATAGATGCAGATAGATTATATTATAAAACTGAATATGAATTTTCAAAAATCATAGAAAAATGCAATGCTTTCTAAAATTTTCTGATTACCTTCTTAAATTATTTTTAAATTACTTTTTTCCTCAAAGATGTTTAATATGTTACTGCTTTATTCAAAATGATATGCCAGGGCTTTGTCCTGATTGCTGGCTGAAAATTAATTTTATTACACTGCCGATGTGTCAGAGATGTGGTAGACCCTTACCTTACGATTGTGGTGATAACATAATTTGCATTAAATGTTATTACAATGCCCCAAACTATAATATCTTACGAGCATTATTAATTTTTAATGAGAATAGTAAATCTTTAATTTATGCTTTTAAATATTATGACAGATCTTCAGTTGCTTGTGTATTGGCACAGCTATTATATACTCGTTATAAGCATGAAATTGCAATAGCTGATTATATAATACCTGTTCCTATCCATAAGATAAAACGGTTACTTAGAGGTTACAATCAAACACAAATTTTAGGAAAATATTTATCCAATATCTCAAAACTACCTCTCAGATCAGATATATTACTGAAACATAAATGGACAAAATCCCAAACTTCACTTACTAAAAAAAATAGAGCAAAAAATATTAAGGGTAGTTTTAAAGTTTGTAAGCCACAAGAATTAAAAAATAAGAAAGTAATATTACTAGATGATGTAATAACAACTGGAGCAACTATCGATGTGTGTACCAAATTACTTAAAGAGTCTGGTGTCCAAAACATCACTGTATTGTGCGTAGCTTCTACGTAAATTATATATTAATCTGCCAGAAAGGTTAACTATACAAGTAATTGCAATGAGTTATTAATATATTTTGATCTTTGAAATTCTGTGCTCAAGTTAAAACTAATAGGAAAAATTAAGAAGGTATACTCGGTGAACGTTAATAATTGCGTTGTCGTCAAGTTAAGATCTGTGCTATTCATGTACTAAACTATACTTTGCTGCTCGACTTAATAACTCCTAGCAATTATTGAGATTGACATTCATCTACCCACTTCATTTTATAGAGGTATGTATAAGATAAATATTAATAGTAAATAATAAATTTATAAGCAGATATTAGACTAAGTAAAAAATGTAATGTAATACTTTAAAATAAACTAAGAGCTTAACAGCTAGAACCAAATAAAACCTTATGGTGTTTACTTTAATTTTGCTCTTGTAATAGCTTCAGAAATAATTGTTATTGCTTTATTTTTATTTGAAAATTCTTGTACCTTAACCCATTTTTGTGAATCTAAATCTTTATAGTGTTTGAAAAAGTGATAAATACGTTTTTTAATACCAAAATTCAGATCGTCTATGTCTTTTATATTATCATAACTATCATCAACTTTATGAGTAGGTATTGCTATAATTTTCTCATCTTGTCCTGCTTCATCTTCCATAGTAAATACTCCAATAGCTCTTACATTGATTACAGTACCAGGCAACAAAGCATGACTTGTGATTACAAGTGCATCTAATGGGTCGCCATCTCCTGAAAGAGTATGAGGTATAAACCCATAATTGCAAGGATAGAACATTGATATCTTGAGAAATCTATCAACAACTATTGCTCCTGAGTGTTTGTCAATCTCATATTTAATGTATTGATGATCCATTGGTATTTCAATTACTACATTTACATCTTCAGGAGCATTGTTGCCAACCCGAATTTTATCTATGTACATTTAATCTCCGCTAGTGTTAATTAGTATCAAAATGATAAAATCTTAAAAATATATATTTATTTTTTTCTGTAAAATTAAGGAGTAGATTATAAATATGTAAAAGCTTTATTTAAAAAACAAGGAATTATACTATATAAAAGTAGGTAAATCAATGTTAAAGATAGTCATTCATCGTAAGGATCATCGTCGCTATGCTGTTTTTCATATTTTTCATGACGCTCTTGAGCTTCGATAGATAATGTTGCAACTGGTCGTGCTTCAAGCCTCTTCAAACCTATTTCTTCTCCGGTTTCTTCACAATAGCCGTATTTCTTTAATTCTATACGTTTTAGAGCTGAGTCAATTTTTTCTATCAATTTCAAATATCTACTTCTTGTCCTTAGCTCAATACTAGTATCAGTTTCTTTAGAAGCTTGATCATTAAAATCAGGTTCTTTAAAGCTTCCTTCTTTTAGATGATCTATAGTTTCTTTAGATTCTTCAATTAATTCTTCTTTCCATGCTAATAGCTTCTGTTTAAAATATTCAAGTTGCATAGGATTCATATATTCTTCTGTTTCAGAGGGCTTATACCCTTTCGGTAATATTACTTTACTCATGTTAATAACATTATTACTTTAATAGAATTTTATTATGTATTTTTTTTGCTAGTGGGTGAGATGCATTATACACAGATGTTAAATAATTAACGTTTATTTTAGTATATATTTGAGTAGATGACAAGCTTTGATGACCTAGTAGTTCTTGAACAGAGCGTAAATCTACTCCATTGTTGAGTAAATGGCTGGCAAAGCAATGTCGAAAGGAATGAGCTGTCAAAAATTCTGGTAAGTTTAATTGATGTCTTAGTTTAATAAGATGCCTGCCAAACACAGCTGGTTTGAGAGTTTTACCACGCTTACCAACGAAAATACAACTATCTTCTGTAAGTTGATATGGTAACAGTTCTAAATAGTTTAGTATTAATTGTTTAGTAATATTAAGCCATGGTATTAACCTAGTCTTATTGCCTTTACCTATAATTCGAAGGGATTCTGTTTTGATATGAGATTTTGTAATTGATAGAGCTTCAGAAATACGTAAACCTTGCCCATATAGCAAAAATACAAGGGCTTTATCACGTGCACCTATCCACTTATCACTAGTGATATCTTCAATTTTAGAAGTAAAGACCATAGTGTCTTCAATGTCCAAAGCTTTAGGTAGACGTTTAGGAAGTTTAGGGCTTTTTACGGAATAAATAAATTGATTAGAGAGATTATGCTGTTTCAACAGATATTTATAAAAATTTTTAATGCCAAATAAAGCTCTAGCATTAGAGTTGGAATTATATTTAGATGTTTGTCTTGAACTTAACCAACTTCTGATTGTCTTTGCATCAATAGATAGAAGATCATCTAGTTCTAATTTGGTTAAATTACAGTAATTAGTTATAAAATTGATGAAATTTCTTAAATCATTACTGTAAGACTCACAAGTATTAGCTGAATAATTTTTATAATTTCTAAGATATTTTAACCACTCAGTAATAACTATTTCGAGTTGCATAACAATATTTAATTTTATTTAATATATTACTTTCCTATACAAAAATTTGCAAAAATTTTTTCAAGAATATCATCAATTTTTACTTTGCCAGTAATATGTTCAAGACATCTAATTACTATTCTTATATCCTCAGCTGCAAGTATTAAATCATCTTTTAAATTTATTTTATTTAGTAAAACTAAAGCTTTTTTTAAGCTATTTCTGTATCTTTCTCTAGTAATAGTTGGAGAATCACCTGGATCAGCTATTTTTTCAGCTAGTTGAACAATTTTGTCTATCAAGTTGTTTAACCCATCTTTATTTTGTAGTGATATCTTTAGAGTTTCTTTGCCATTAAATAAAGTTTCATCATAGCTTCCTAGATCGGTTTTATTAATTACTATGATTGTATAGTCATCATGTAAATCTATAACTTCTTTATTTAAGTTCTTAGTGCTTAAAACGTCAAACATTAAGATTTTAATATCAGCAGTTTGTACTATTTGTAAAGTTCTTTTAATACCTTCGCATTCTATAGGATCATCGATATTAGATCTAATACCTGCTGTATCACATAGAATTATAGGATAACCTTTAATATCAAGGTAAGTTTGTATAACATCACGTGTAGTTCCAGGTATATTTGATACAATTGCAACTTCTCTCATTGTTAGGTAATTCATTAAAGTAGATTTACCAACATTAGCTTCTCCAATTATTACTATCTTTATACCTTCTCTTAATCTTTCTCCTTTGCGTTTGTCCTCTAAGTGGTTTGCAATATTATTTTTTAACTTATCAATTATATATTTTGCATTTTCTAGCACAGATCCAGGGATTTCTTCATCTGGAAAATCTATATATACCTCAATAAGGCTTGCTATAGTTATAAGTTCTTTGCGCCAGCTATTATATAGTTTTTCAAGCTCTCCCCCCATTTGTTTAATAGCTTGTTTATGTTGCATGGTAGTTTCTGCTGCAATAAGATCAGCAAGTCCTTCAGCACTAGTTAGATCCATTTTTCCATTTAGAAAAGACCTTTTAGCAAATTCACCTGGTTCAGCCAGTCTTATACCTTCTATATTTAACAGAGATCTAGTTAACATTTTACAAACAGCAATACTACCATGAACATATATTTCTACTGTATCCTCACCAGTGAAACTTTTATTGCCTTTAAAATATACAACCAAAGAGTTATCAATAGCCTGAGATGTAACAGGGCAATAAATAGTACGATAGTAAACTCTACGTGGAGTAATAGTATCATATAAATTTTTTTCACTTAGCTCTTTTTTACATAATTTTTTAAGTGCCGATAGTGATTTATCTCCAGAAATTCTAAAAACAGCTACTCCTGACTTTCCTTTTGCAGATGATTGTGCAAATATAGTATCTTGTTTCATTTTAGTGTTTTATATTCTTCTATAAATTCTTGCTGAAAACTATAACATATATATAATATTAACTTATAAATATAAATGTGTATATGTTACCTTCATGAATAATAACAATCAAGATTTTATTACACCACCAACGTTAACCTGTGATAATGTTAGTTATCAGCAAAAGATTATTAGTTCTATTCAAAAACAATCAAGTGATTCTTTACTAATCAAGTTTGTTAAAAATTTTTATTCATATATTCCTATTGATTATATTAAAAGTTATGATACTAATTTTTTTATCAAGGTAGCATTAAATGCATATGAGTTTTTTCGTTGTAGACCAATAGATAAAGGCTCCAAAGACTATAAAGTTGAAATATCTAACTATCAAGAATTAGACACTTCATTTATTGAGCTAAAAGTTATTAATGTAGATAAAGCATTTATAGTAGATTCTATTAAGTATTTATTAGATAAAGCAGGGCTAGAGCCATTTTTTTTTATTCATCCTGTAATTAGAACTAATCGGACTGATAAGGGTGAGTTAGTAGATGCAGTGCCTGCCTTACAAAATTATGAAAGTACTGCATATAGTGTTGAGTCTTTAATTTTATGTAGAATATATGGTAGTTTTAAAGAGAAGTTTTTACACAATTTAAAAAAACAACTTCTATTAATTTTAGATCAGGTAGATCAAACATCAAAATCTTGGCATTATATTCTTCAGGAGATAGAAAATATTATAGCGTTATTTACTAATTCTAAAGATCAAGAAGAGTTGTCAGCATTAAGTTTTCTTCAATGGTTGAAGTCTGATAATTTTACATTTCTTAGCTGCATTGATTCTGATTTATCTAGTAAAAAAAGCACTCTTATTGCTGGCCATAAAGAGTTTTTCCCAGAACTAGATATTAAAAATATTATGCAACTAGCTTGCAATGGTTATAATAATAAAAAAGTAATATTAATTGGTAAAATCAATAAGCTATCTACTGTACATAAAAACAGCTTTATTAATTATATATTGGTTAGGCAAAAAAGTAAAAATAATAATTTAGTAAAAATTTTTCTTGGACTTTATAGCTCATCTGCTCGTCAACAATCGGTGAAAGAAATTCCAATATTAAAAGATAAATTAAGGAATATAGTTTGTTTTTCTAAGTTCCATAAGAAAAGTTATAACGCTAAAAAGTTTGAGTCCATTTTTGAGTCTTTTCCTAGGGAGGTATTATTTGAAATTACTGAAGAAGATCTTTATTGTTCTTGTTTGAATGTATTATCAGCAATGAATAGTGGTTCATTGAAACTTTGTTTTTTTCCTAACAGCTTTAGTAAAATAGTTGATATAGTAGTATTTTTGCCATGTGCAAGATTAACCCCAGATGTTCATGTTAACATTACTAGTTATTTGATAGATAAATTTAATACTAAAGTTTTAAATAAAGAATTAAATACAATTCCACCAAATTTTTGTAGCCTTTATATTAGTATGCACATTAGCAGCGACCTTCCAGATGATTTAGATATCAAGGAAATAGAAAATGATCTTGAAAATTTGTCAGCTCAATGGGTAGAAGCTTTAAAGTCTATTTTGATTAAGTCTTATGGTTTATTTGAAGGACTAAGAATTTTTAAAGATAAGGCCAGTATTTTTCCAAAGAACTATACTCAAAATTTTACTCCATCTGATGCTATTGAAGATTTAAAATATGTCATGCAAGTATATAGGACTCAAAAAAGAGCATTTAATTTTATTATACATTCACCAAATACTTATAGTTTAAAGATATATACTCTAGAAAGTAAATTGTCTTTATCTCAAATCTTACCTTTGATTGAGAATTTAAGTTTTAATGTTCTAGATGAGCAGACATTTAAGTTATCAACAGGAAACAATAATTTATCTTTTGTAGAACTTACCTCAAATTTAGAGGAAAAAGGAAAAGATAATGTCAATACAGATGCTAAGGAAAATATATATTGTTCTCTAGAATACCAGAATGACTTTAGTGCATGGATATACAATTTTAATTTGTCGCCTCAAATTGAGTTAAGCGCGGTTAATTTAGAACATCTTAAAAGAAATGTTGAAACTACGTTAGAAAAAATTTCTGCAGACAAATTTGAGTATAATGTATTATATAAATTAGTAGTATTAATTAGTGCTGATTATTATCAAATAAGATTGTTGCAAGCATTAGTATATTATTTGCAACAGATAAATTTTGTTTACAGTAAGGATTATGTAAAACTGGTATTAATTAAACACTATCAATTTACTAAAACTCTGTTAAAACTTTTTGACAATAAATTTAACCCACAGATATTAGGTAAGCGTGATGTTAAAAATGTTGAGGAAGAACTTCAAAGGATGCTAACTACTGTTAGTAGCAATGCAGAAGATAAGGTGTTACGGACTATATTACGTTTAATAATAGCTATTTTAAGGACTAACTACTATCAGAAGCTACAAAACGGTGAGTATAAATCTTATCTTTCCTTTAAAATTAAATCTAAATTAGTTCCTAATTTACCTTTACCTGTACCTTATGCTGAAATTTTTGTTTATGCTAATGAGTTTGAAGCTATACATCTAAGGGGTGGTAAGGTTGCACGAGGTGGGATAAGATGGTCGGATCGTGAAGAAGATTATCGGACAGAGATACTTGGATTGATGAAGGCACAAATGACAAAAAATACTATAATTGTACCTGTGGGTTCTAAAGGTGGATTTTTTGTAAAAATAGATCAAGATACTATGGACTCAACTTCTTATCAGCAGCTAGTTATAGAATGCTATAAAAATTTTCTTAGGGGGCTTTTAGATATTACTGATAATACTATAAATCATAATCCAGTATATCCAAAAAATACTGTCATTTATGATGAATATGATCCATATTTAGTAGTTGCAGCAGATAAGGGCACTGCTACTTTTTCAGATTATGCCAATAGTATCTCAGCAGAGTACAATTTTTGGCTAGCTGATGCTTTTGCTTCAGGTGGTTCTGCCGGTTACGATCACAAAAAAATGGGAATTACGGCTAAGGGAGCTTGGATATCAGTGCAGCATCATTTTAGGGATCTAGGAATTAATGTACAGAAAGACTCAATTACTATTATAGGAATTGGAGATATGTCAGGTGATGTTTTTGGTAATGGCTTGCTTAGGTCAGATTCTGTAAAGCTTGTAGGAGCTTTTAACCACACTCATATTTTTATTGACCCTAATCCTGATCCCAAAAAGAGTTTTCAAGAGCGCTTTAAATTATTTAAGATGCCTAAATCAAAATGGTCAGACTATAACAGTGAGGTTTTATCTAAAGGCGGAGCTATATTTGAACGTTCTGCTAAAATCATTGAATTATCAAAAGAAGCCCAACAACTACTTAATATAAGTGAAAGTAAACTTACTCCAGAAGAATTAATTAAAGCGTTACTCAAAGCAAAAGTTGATTTAGTCTGGAATGGAGGTATTGGAACATATATTAAAGCTTCTGATGAAAGCACGTTTGATATAGGAGATAAATCTAACGATATGCTTCGCTGTGATGCTAAAGATATTTTGGCAAAAGTAATAGCTGAAGGTGGTAACTTAGGGGTTTCACAGCGTGGTCGTATCGAATATGCTAAAAAAGGAGGAAGAATTAATACTGACTTTATTGATAATTCAGCTGGGGTAGAATGCTCTGATCATGAGGTTAATATCAAAATTGCATTAAATAGTGCAGTAACAAGTGGTAAACTAACTATACAAGCTAGGAATAAAATTTTAGATGAAATGACCCCTCAGATAGAAAAATTGGTGTTAGTTGATAATGACAAACAAAATCAAGCTATTACAATTACTGAAAAATCAGCGTTATTTACTATAGAAATGTTTGCTAACCTTATAAAAACTTTAGAATATGAAGGATTGTTAAATCGTAATATAGAGTTTTTACCATCTGATAGTGAATTGACCAAGAGATCGTTATCAAAGGAAAAAATGACAAGACCTGAACTAGCTATTTTATTATCTTATAGTAAAATGAATCTATATAGTAACCTTATTAAAACTAATGTGGTAGATGAGTCTTTTTTTAATAAATATTTGCTTAGTTATTTTCCAGAATTAATGCAAAAACAATTTTCCGAAGAAGTCTTGACTCATCCATTACGAAAAGAAATTATCCTTACAGTGTTAACTAATAAAATTATTAACCAGCTCAGTGGTACAATTTTTAATATGACACAAAGTGAAACTAGAGCTTCATTAGAGAACATGGTTAAAGCCTATGTTATTACTAATGAGATTTTCTCTATAGATAAATTATGGCAAGCTACTGAAGAGCTAAGAGCTACAGTTGATGGTAATGTACAAATTGAGATTTTTAGTGAGATAAATAAATTAATAAGACGTGGTATAAGTTGGTTTGCTAAAAACTTGAGTGAATTAAATATTACTACGGCTATAGATCTTTACGAAAAACCTACTTTGGAATTAACAAAAATAATTAATAAAATAGTGTCAGGTGATACTCAAATAAAAATTAAAAATAGATTTAATTTTTATTTAGAAAATAATATTCCAAAAAATTGGGCAGATAAATTTTCAGCTATTGATAGTATGATTTCTATTTTAGATATTGTTTTAGTATCTAATAATAGTAAAGTTGATTATATTAGAGTCGCAAAAGCTTATTTTGAGGTAGGTGAGATCTCAGGCCTTGATTGGTTAAGAAAACGTTGTGACCATTTAATCAGTGATTATTATTGGAATAGATTAGCAATACAATCTCTTAAAGATGACCTATATGATAAGCAACGTAGGTTATTATCTTGTATATTTGCTTCAAAACATTATTCAACATTTAATAGTTGGTGGCAGGAACATAAAATTTTAGCTGAAATTTATACTGATTTCATTAGTGACATTGTCAAACAAGAAACAGTAGACATGAATATGATTGTTGTAGCTAACAAAAAATTTGAAATATTTTTACATAAGATATAACCTGTAAGTTTAATTTATTTTTTAAGAGTAACTTATGGAGAATTTATTAAAAAAAACGCGCACTGATGCAGGTATTACAATAGAACAAGTATCTAAAGCATTAAATATTAGAAAACATTATTTAGAAGCATTAGAAAACAATTGCTTCGATAAACTACCAGGAGAAGTATATGTATATGGATATTTAAAACTTTATACTCAATATTTAGGAATTGAGTATGATAAATTAACTTTTAAGATTGATTATCCATCAACTTCGATAATCCAATTTCCTTTAGACCCTCCTGCCAATAATAATAATTATTTGGAAATCATTGCAACTATAGTTACTACTATAGTTCTAGTATTATGTATTAGTATAAGTACTAAATATATTGATGAAAGCTACGATAATAGCTTGAACCTTAATAGTTTAAGTCAATACCTTAACCTAAATGACTACTTGAAAAAAGAACAAAAGCACTTATAAATTACGTATAAATACTTCTTCTTGTATAAAATTAATTAAAAACTCCATGGGGAAAAACCTTGATAGTTAGCAACATGGCTGTAATAAACTTTGATTATACTCTATAGCATAATTCTGTAACTTTTCAAAAGCTTTATTTTCTATTTGACGGATTCTTTCTTTAGAAATATTAAAATGCACACTTAACTTTTCTAATGTATCTGGTTCATCTTGTAGCTTACGTGCTTTAATAATATAAAGCTCCCTTGCAGTAAGTGTTTGTAGTGCTTTACCTAAAATTTGCTTTTTGACATTGAGATCTTGCTTTCTTTCCATAATAATTTCTTGATTTGGTCTAGATTCTGGTACAAGCTCAACAAGCTCTGTGGTGCTATCATCATTGTAACCAATAGTTACATTAAGAGAAAGATCAGAATTAGATAGACGCTGGTTAACTTCAGCAACTTCAGCTAATGAAACTCCAAGCTCATTTGCAATATGCTTATAATCAGAAGAGTTAACAGTTCTCATATGTAACTTAGTAATTTTATTTTTAATTTTTCCTAAGCTAAAAAACAACTTCTTTTGTGCAGCTGTAGTACCTAATTTTACTAATGACCAAGATTTTAATACATAATCTTGTATAGCAGCTTTAATCCACCAAATAGCATAAGTGGATAACCTAAAGCCAAGATTAGGATTATATTTTTTTACTGCTTGCATTAATCCTATATTACCTTCAGACACAAGCTCTACTACAGGAAGACCATAATTACGATAAGATAAAGCAATTTTTGCTACTAATTTAAGATGGCTTTTAACTAATAAATGTGCAGACTCTAAATTATTATCTTCAAGATAAGATTTTGCCAGCATAAATTCTTCTTCAGCGGTTAATGATGGAATTTTATTAATCTTTTGTAAATATTTATAAAACCCACTATCCGAAGATAAAGCTGGGAGATTTAATCGTTCATTCATAATCTAACCTTAATTCTTATAGTTATACTCTACCTGATTGTTAATTATTTTAATAAGTTTATACATCAAAATCAATATATTTAATATCTAATAATTCATAAGATTTTGTACCTTTAGGAGTTACAACTTCAATAATATCACCTATTTTTTTTGTAATCAATGCTCTTGCTATTGGTGAAGCAATAGATATTAGGTTTTTTGAAATATCTGCTTCGTACTCGCCAACAATACGGTATATGACTTCTTGTTCTGTATCATTGTCCACAAGCTTAACACTAGCACCAAATTTGACAGAATTACCACTAAGCTTTTTAATATCAATAATATCTGCACGAGCTAGCTTATCTTCTAAATTACGAATCTTTATTTCATGCAAAAACTGTTTTTCTTGTGCTGCCTTATATTCAGCATTTTCTGATAAATCACCAAATTCTCGTGCTCTAGATATATCTTCACTAATTTTAAGACGTTCTCTATATTTTGATTTGAGTTCTTCTTCTAATTTTTTAAATCCATATTTTGTAATTGGAAATTTGCTCATAACTTTATCATAAATAAATTATCTTGTTAAAATTAGATTTTAAATTATATTCAATAATAAAATATTCTACAATATAATAATTATTAAAGTATTTTTTTATGACAAGCACTAATTTTAACTTTGAGTTTAGAAGAAAGTTATTTCATATTAGTAGTATATTACTTTCTTTAATTTATCTCTTTGTATCAAAATTTAGCATGTGCTTATTTCTATTACTTATTGTAGCTACAACAATATATATAGATATAAGTAGGCGTTATAATATCATAATTCAAGAGCTAGTTAGTAGATTTTTTAATAAATTAATGCGAGCTTTAGAAAAAAATAATGTCCATATTCTTAGTTCAGCAAGTTATATGGTAATTGGGTTTTTTATTAGTTGTTTAATGTTCCCTAAAAATATAGCAATAGTTAGTTGGTTGGTTTTAATAATATCAGATTCAGTAGCAGCTATAGTTGGCTCTGGAGTTGATAATAAGTTTACAAATGGCAAGTCTGTTGAGGGAGCTTTTGCATTCTTTTTTTCCTCATTTATTATTGGTATAATTTGTTCTAGTTTTATAGAATTTCATATTAGTTTCTTAACCTTAATTATTAGTTGTATAGTAACAACTATAGCAGAACTTTATTCTAATATAATAAGAATAGATGATAATTTGTTGATTCCTATTGTGTTTGGATTAACAATAATAATAATTAACTGGTTATTCTATGGATAATAGAAGTTTTTTTTATAAAAGCATAAGAGAAAAACTTAATATATCTACGATAGTAAAGCAGAAAGTGACTTTAACTAAAAGAGGATCAGAGTATTTAGGGCTTTGTCCTTTCCATAGTGAAAAAACTCCTTCGTTTACTGTTAATGATCAGAAAAAATTTTACTATTGTTTTGGATGTTCAGCTTATGGGGATGTAATAAAGTTTACTGCAGAGATAAGTGGATTATCTTATAGGGAATCAGCATTGAAATTAGCTAAAGAAAATGGTATTGATATCCCTGTGCTTTCTAAGACACAAGAAATGTTGTATGAAGAGATTGATGAAATCCATAATGTACTTGAACTTAGTCAAAATTTTTTCATTGATAATCTTTCCTGTCAAGCAAAATCATACTTGCAAAAAAGGGGATTATCTGAACAAGAAATTAAGAGATACAAAATTGGTTATTCTCCTGGTAAAAATTTATTACAAAGATTTTTAGAGGCAAAAAAAATTCCTTTAACGTTAATAAGTAAAGCAGGTTTAGTAACTAAGAAGGATAATGGTAAGATTTATGAAGTGTTTAGAGATCGTATAATGTTTCCTATTATTAATGCATCTAATAAAGTTTTGGGATTTGGTGGTAGGGTTCTAGATGATAATCAACCAAAATATCTTAATTCTCCAGAAACCTTAGTTTTTAAAAAGAGCGAGGTACTATATGGTGAAAATATAGCAATTAGTAGTGCCTATAGTAAAGGTAAAATCATGGTTGTTGAAGGATATATGGATTTGATTATACTTCAATCAAGTGGGTTTAATGAAACTGTTGCAACTTTAGGTACAGCATTGACGGAAAGACATTTAAATAGATTATGGCAAGTCTGTAATGAAATTATTCTTTGTTTTGATGGTGATACAGCTGGAACTAGAGCTTCAAGAAAAGTTATAGAAATGATTTTACCTTATATTAATTGTTCGCGTACAATGAGTTTTATAACATTGCCTAATTCATTAGATCCAGATCAAGTACTTCAGCAATATGGAGTTCAGTATTTTCAAAAGTTAATTAATAATAGATTACCAGTTTCAGAGAAGTTATGGGATTTAGAAACTAATGGTAAGGTATTTGTTAGCGCAGAATCTAAAGCGATCTTAGAAAAGAAAATTAATAATTATATAAAACAGATTAAAGATTGGATACTTGCTAAAAATTATCAATTTTATTTTAAGAGACAATATTGGAAATTGAATAACTATAGTAGTAAAAACTTAAATAATGATAAGTTTAGTCAGCAAAATCGAAGGCTACATCTAGAAATATCTAGTAATAAAAGAAAACATTTAGAATATGTATTATTATCGCTAATAGTTAACTTCCCAGAGCTAGTTACTGATGAAATTATCTTTGAAAATCTTGCTAGTCTTGAGTTTTGTAATGATGAGACAAGCAATTTAAAAGAGTGGTTAATTAATAATATGTTGGATAAAGATTTGAACCTCAACAAAAATTTAGCAGAGTTAATCAAAAATACTAGATTTTTTGAGTTATTTCTGGTACTATTACACTCGCCTGTACTTTTAAGTGGTATATCCTCAAATAAGGAACATAACCCTAGGTTGTTATGGAGGTTGTTTTATCAAAAATATCAAATTGCTACTTTAAAAGATGAATATATTAAAGTTTTGAACAATAATCACCCAACTGGTTTTGAAAAAGCTAACATATATCAGCAAGAAATTCTTAAAATTGAGCGAGAAACGAACCTTTTAAATGAAACTTTGAATTTAGAAAAAGGAAAATATGGCAAATCTGCATAAAAACGATAATTTTATTGTATCTGTTAAAAAAGATAAATCAAGAACTACAAAATCAAATTTAGTAAATAATAAGGTTGCTGTTGATGATTTTGAAAAATCATTATCAAGATTTTCAGATACTCATATAGATATAATTGAAGATACTGATGATATTAAGCTAGACCTTAGTTCTGATGAGGATGTAACAATAACTTCACATTCTTCAGATAGTGAATTAGACAAAGAATTAGATAGTGATAGTAGTAGTAGTTCTACATATGATACTGTAAGGTTATATCTAAAAGATATGGGTTTAAAAGTATTACTTACAAGAGAACTTGAAATTGAGATTGCTAAAAAAATAGAAGAAGGCAAAGAAATAATGATGTATTTTATTTGTCATAGTCCTTATACAATGCGAACTTTAATAAAATGGTATGAAGATTTAGTAAATGAGAAAAGATTTTTACGTGACCTTTTTGAACTTGATAATAGCGTTGATAATGTACCAGTGGATGATAGTAGTGATGCAGATGTTGATGAGATTGATGAGTCAAATACAGTTACAAGGCTGGAATCAGAGATTATGCCAGAGATTATGGATAAAATGCAAGATATATCTGATTTAGCTAAGCAACTTTTAAATATGTCAACTAATAATTTTGAATTATATAAGTTTAAAAAAGTTTATGAAGAGAATAAAGAATTTTCTTTAAGGGTTAAAGAGTTAGCGAAAGAAGTTGCTTTAATTCATTTTAATGAAAAATCCATACAAACTATACTAGATAAGTTGTATAGTACTAATAAAGAATTAATTGGTAAAGAAGCCAATTTACTTAAATTAGCTGAAAAATATAAAATTAATAGACAAACTTTTCTGTCCCATTATATTAACAGTAAAAATAGTGAGGAGTGGTTTGAAAAGATAAAGAGTCTAGATCAAAATAAGTGGAATGAATTTGTATTAAATGAGGAAGGTTCTATCTTAGCAACAATAAGTAGCTTTAATCATATCGAAGAATTCATGGGATTGCCTTTAAGGAAATTTAAAAAGCTTGTACATGCTATACAAGCTGGAGAAAGGCAAGCTATGAGAGCGAAAAAAGAGATGATAGAAGCGAATTTACGTTTAGTTATATCTATTGCTAAAAAATATGCAAATCGTGGCTTACAGTTTTTAGATTTGATCCAAGAAGGTAATATTGGTTTAATGAAAGCTGTTGATAAATTTAACTATAGGCTTGGTTATAAATTTTCGACATATGCGACTTGGTGGATTAGGCAAGCTATTACAAGGTCGATAGCGGATCAAGCAAGAACTATTCGTATTCCTGTTCATATGATTGAGACAATCAATAAAATCATTAGAACTTCTAGACAAATGCTTAATGAGTTAGGCTATGAACCCACTGCAGCTGAGATTGCTAGTAGATTATCGATGCCAGTTGAAAAGGTTCGAAAAGTAATGAAAATTGCTAAAGAGCCAGTTAGTTTGGAGAATCCCGTTGGGGATGAGGATGGTAGTTATTTGGGTGACTTTATTGAAGATAAAAATGCAGTGTTACCAATTGATGCAGCTATCCAATCTAATTTACGAGAAACTACTACACGTATTCTATCTACACTTACACCTCGTGAAGAGAGAGTGCTTAGAATGCGTTTTGGTATTGGTATGCCAACAGATCATACTCTTGAGGAGGTAGGTCAGCAGTTTAAGGTTACAAGAGAAAGAATTAGACAGATTGAGGCAAAAGCTCTCAGAAAACTTAAACATCCAAGTCGTTCTAAAAAGCTTAGAAGTTTCTTAACCAATATTAGTAAGTCTATATCTAATAATGAAAATAACTAAGGTTCTATATAGTTTTATTTATGATTATTTAATAATATATAATTTAAATGATTTCAAGGTTTAGACAGATAAAGCAGATGTAGCATATATGTAGTATGTGAGTATGGCAATTCTGAACCAAATCTTGAAGACAAAAGAATAAACCAAGTTAAATGTATCTTGTAACAGATACTTATTTACAAATTTAATTGGCTAGTTCTTTTCTTTTTAGGTAATCTCTAATTTTTCTTCTTCTATGATATATGGTGGAGTAGATAATGGTTTTGATTTCTTTATTTCAACAACATATTTGGTAAGTAGAATAGATGATAATATAATGTTATAATTTTTTCTACAATTGTTAATTTCTTTAGTAAAAATAAGCATTATATTAATTTTGTTAATAAGTAAATATTTTAAAGTGAAAAATGGTTTTTAGTGAAAAAATATTGTTTAATTAATTTTAAAGTACGCATATATTGATAGTAATATTTTGCTTTTTAGTGTTTAAAATAATAAATGAAATATACTAATGATAAAAATGAAATTAGATAAGCTAATAATGACCTTAGATAAACAACAGGTTAAATTATTAGAAGAAATGTGTATATCTGTTGATTATAATGATCATATTATTGGTCCTAAAAGTAAAAAAGAATGTCATTTATTAGACAAAATTAATACAGGATTACTTCATAGAGGATTTAGTGTATTACTTTTTGATAAGAGTAACAAGCTACTTGTTACTTGGAGATCTAATGCTAAAATTACCTTTCCTGGTTATATTACTAATACATGCTGTAGCCACCCTTTATATAATAATTTAGAGATGGAAGAGAATGATACAATAGGAGTTAAAAGAGCTGTGCAGCGGAGGCTACGTGCTGAGCTTGGGATTGATGTAGCAATCGACAAGATGCAATATATGACAAGATTTCTTTATAAATCATCTTCTAATTGTAGAATATGGGGTGAGAATGAGATTGATTATATTGTTGTTATTAAGCTAAATAAAGATATTAGTTTAAATCCTAATCCAAATGAAGTGAAAGATTTTATCTATGTTGCTGAAGATAATTTGTTAGATTTTTTAAGTAAAGCTAAACTTAGAGAAGAAAGGATATCGCCTTGGTTTCAACTTATAATTGATAAATTTTTATTTACTTATTGGCGTAACATTAATAATCTGAAGTTGGTTCAAGATTGTCATACAATTTATAATTTTTATGACTAGTAATTTTATGACCAGTAATTATTAGTTTAAAAATATATTAATATAATCTATTAAATAAAGGGTATATAAGATCAAATATTGATGTGGCGTTACAAAGCTATTGTAGAATATATAGGTACTAATTTTGTAGGGTGGCAACGACAGCAAAATGGTATTTCCATTCAGCAAGTGCTTGAAGATACAGTATCATTATTTACTAAGCAAAAAGTTAATATCTTTGCTTCAGGTAGAACAGATGCTGGGGTACATGCTTTAGGGCAAGTTTTGCACTTTGACCTTGGATGTTTTTATGAGCCTAGTAAGTTAATGAATTCAATTAATCATTTTTTAAGACCTCATGCAATAACATTGTTAAATTGTGAGCTAACAGATTTTGAATTTCATGCACGTTTTTCATCTAAAGCTAGACATTATAAATATAAAATTGTTAATCGTGTTGCCCCTCTTGTCATTGATAAAGATAGGGCATGGTTAGTTAGACAGCCATTAGATACTGCAAAAATGGAAGAAGCCACGCAATATTTAATAGGTAAGCACGATTTCACATCTTTTCGAGCTACAGCGTGCCAGTCAAACTCACCAGTTAAAACTTTAGATAAAATTAAAATTATCAGTAATTATAATGATGAAATTCAGATTTGGTTTTTAGCGCAATCTTTTTTACATCATATGGTAAGAAACATAGTCGGTACTCTTGTTGAAGTTGGTATTAATAAAAGATTGCCTATTGATGTAAAAAGGATTTTAGCAGCAAGAAACAGAACAGTAGCTGGACCACTTGCTCCAGCAGCAGGTCTTTATTTTGTTAAAGTGGATTATTAATGAATATTAATGAAGCTTTAATGGAAGCAGCTAAAATACTTAAACGGTCTCAGATTTCTTATCCTAAACTTGAATCTAGATTGTTGCTATCTTATTTGTTAAGTAAAACTCAGGAATATATCATCTTACATACTAATAGCTTACTATCCCAAGAACATTTGGAAAAGTTTTTTAAATTAATAGAGTTACGTAAAAAATATGTACCGATAGCATATTTAATTGGGTATAGAGAGTTTTATGGTAGAAATTTTTTAGTTAATGATTCAGTATTAATACCTCGTTCTGATTCCGAAATTCTTATAGATGCTGTTGTTAAAGACTATAATTATTGTAAAACAAAAGTTAATATTCTAGAGCTAGGTGTTGGTAGTGGTTGTCTTATTATCACTTTACTGCTTGAACTGAAAAATACTATTGGCTTAGGAATAGATATTGAAGTTGATGCATTACAAGTAGCTGAAAGCAACTGTCAAAAATATCAGTTAAAAAAATCTTTAACTTTGATACAAAGTAATTGGTTTAGTAACTTAGTGCCAGATCAAAAATATGATATCATAATTGTGAATCCGCCTTACATTTCTAATTGTGAGCTGGATAAAGTAGCACAGGAAACTTTATTGTATGAACCATATAGTGCTTTATTTGCAGAAAATGGTGGATTAAAATCCTATCAAGATATAGCACGGTCAGCTTCTGCTTTTCTTCGTTGCAACGGTAGATTGTATTTAGAGTTAGGATATAGTCAAGCTGAAGAAGTAGGTAAAATTTTTAAATCTAGTGGGTTTACTCTTGAACAAGAATATTATGATCTTGCAGGTTATTGTAGATGTTTTAAATTTAAGATTATTTAGAGATATACTCGATGAACTTCAAAAAGGGCAAGGAAGCTGCAAGGCAAGGAGCGGAGCGTATGTTGTAATATGTAAGCACCGCAGCTCTTGTAGATGACGTAGCCAATTTTTGAAGTTGACCTTCGTATACCTACTCTTCATTTCATAAGGGTATATATATAATTATTTTAATAGATGGAAGTTTAGTTAATATTAATATTGGATTTACTGTGAAGTTGTGTGTTCTTATTAGGTAAGAAACATTGAAAATTAACTACATAAGGAACATTCGAAACTCATCTATAATTGCTTTGTAGAGTTTTTTTTTAAATGGTACAATAGTTTTTATTAACTGGTTAATATTTACCCATTTCCATTGGTTGAACTCTGGATGTAAGGTTTTAAGGTTAATGTCTTTATCTTTTCCTAAAAACCGAATTAAGAACCATTTTTGTTTTTGGCCTTTAAATTGACCGTCCCATAATTTAGGAATAAGAAACTTTGGTATATGGTAACTATACCAATTTTGACTTTCTGCAATAATAATACCTTCACCACAACCAATTTCTTCTTTCATTTCCCTTAAAGCTGCTTTACTAGGAGTTTCTCCTAAATCTATACCGCCTTGTGGCATTTGCCAAGCTTCAATATGTGAATCAATCCTTTTTCCAACAAAAATTTTATTATTCTGGTTGATAATAACCATTCCTACTCCTAGTCTATAGGGGAGGTTACTATAAGTATTTTTGTTTTTAAATGATTTTTTAACAATTTGTTTATTAATTTTTTTGATCATAGTTAAAAACTGTTATTTAGTATAAATATATTAAAATAGATTTATTATTATTAAAATATTTTTTTATTTTTGAGTAGCTTATATAGTTTAATAAAAAAATATTAAAAAAAAATTGTTTATCCTCTTGAAGTAGATGAGAATAGAAAATATATAGTACTACATAGTTAATACGTATTTACAGTGTAAGTTGTAATAACAGGTAAATATGTATATATTTTAGTAATTAATTGATTAAAATCTAATATTGTTTAGGAGGATTACATGGACTTTAAACCCCTATATGATCGGATTCTTATAGATCCGTTAAAACAAGATGAAAAAACTGCAGGAGGAATTATTATTCCTGATACAGCAAAAGAAAAACCAGTAGAAGGGAAAGTAATTGCAGTTGGCGAAGGTTACAGAAGTGATAATGGTAGTATTACTACTTTAAAAGTAAAAGTAGGAGATAATGTTGTATATGGTAAATGGTCTGGTACTGAAATAAAGTTGGATAATAAAGATTATATTATAATCAAAGAATCTGATGTACTTGGAATAAAAAAATAACTATAATTATTTAAGGAGTATTTAAAAATGGCCAAACAAATATTACATGGATACAAAGCTCGTGAACAGATGCTGAAAGGGATTGATGTAGTTGCTGATACAGTAAGTATTACACTAGGTCCTAAAGGTAGAAATGTATCAATAGAACAGTCTTTTGGTGCACCAAAGATTACTAAAGATGGTGTAACTGTTGCTAAAGCAATTGAACTTAAAGATAAGTCGCAAAATGTAGGTGCTCAACTTGTTAAAACAGTGGCAAGTAAAACTGCTGATGTAGCTGGTGATGGTACAACAACAGCTACAGTATTAGCTAGAGCGTTTGCTAAAGAAGGAAATAAGTGTGTTGCAGCTGGTATGAATCCAATGGATTTACAGCGTGGTATACATTTAGGAGTGCAAGCAGTTGTTGAAGAAATACAAAAAAACAGTAAGAAAATTAGTAGTCAAGAAGAAATAGCTCAAGTTGGTACTATATCTGCAAATGGTGATAGTGAAATTGGTTCTAAAATTGCAGAAGCAATGAAAAGAGTAGGTAAAGAAGGAGTTATCACTGTAGAAGAGGCTAAAAACTTCAATTTTGAGGTTGATGTTGTAGAAGGTATGATGTTTGATCGTGGTTATATATCTTCATATTTTGCAACTAACCGTGAGAAAATGATAACGGAGTTAGAAAGTCCATATATTTTATTACTAGAAAAGAAACTATCTGCTCTGCAGCCAATTGTACCATTGCTTGAAAAAGTTGCACAAGCTAGTCGTCCTCTTTTAGTTATTGCTGAAGATGTTGAAGGGGAAGCTCTTGGAACATTTATAGTAAATAACTTACGTGGAGTGTTGAAAATAGCAGCTGTTAAAGCTCCTGGTTTTGGTGATAGGAAAAAAGAAATGTTAGAAGATATTGCAATTCTAACTGGTGGTCAAGTTGTTAGTGAAGATCTAGGAATGAAAATCGAAAATGTAGGGTTATCTATGCTAGGTTCAGCTAAAAAAGTCACTATTACTAAAGAAAATACTACTATAGTAGATGGTATGGGTAAGAAGGAGAATATCCAATCACGCTGCGCTCAGATTCGTGAACAAATCGCAGAATCTACTTCTGAGTATGATAAGGAAAAGTTACAAGAGCGTTTAGCTAAACTAACTGGTGGTGTAGCTGTACTGAGAGTTGGTGGTACTACAGAAGTAGAGCAAAAAGAACGTAAAGATCGTGTTGAAGATGCTTTACATGCTACTAGGGCTGCTGTAGAAGAGGGTATAGTACCTGGTGGTGGTGTAACTTTATTTTATGCTGCTAGTATTTTAGATAACCTTAAGGGAGAAAATGAGGATCAAAATGCTGGAATTAATATTGTAAAGAAAGCATTACAAGCACCATTAAGACAAATTGTTCAAAATGCTGGAAAGGATGGAGCAATTGTTGTTGGTAAATTGTCTGAAAGCAAAAATAGTAATTATGGGTTTAATGCTCAGACTTTAGAGTACACAGACATGTTTAAAGATGGTGTTGTTGACCCAACTAAAGTAGTACGTACAGCTCTTCAAGATGCTGCTTCTGTTGCAGCGTTAGTGATTACTACAGAATCTATTATCATTGAAGAAGAAAGTGATAAGGATAATAATATTGGTGGTAATCGTGGTGGAGCTGGAGGAATGGGCGGTATGGGTGGTATGGACTTTTAAACTTCTATATCTTACAATTATACTTCTGCTTTTAAATAGAATATTATTAGCAGGCTGTAAAATCTTAAGAATAAAGAAACTAGGTGGCAACATTTAGTTTCTTGTCTTGGGGTTGTGTCTTCCTTAATAGCTGTTAAATATTAATATATAATTACATTTAACATAATTAATTCTATAATATATATAGTATAGGAACCATATAGTAAAAGCACTTTGATGATTTTTTGCCTCAAGCTTGTGTTATTTTATTATGAAACTTTTATCACAGAAAAAATTAAAAAGTTGGAAAAAATAATATAAGATGTAAGTAGTAAGGTTATGTTCTAAATAAGGTTTAGAATTAGAGTATAAAGGCTAAGGTAAATGTATAATAGTTATTAATACTTTTATTATAACCTTCTAAATTATCAAATTGTTTCAAGAATAAATAATATATAATAATTTTTTAGATATTAACTATAGGTTTAAGCTTATCATCAACAGCTATTCTATTATCAAAAACGAAACAATGTCCTTGCCAAAGATTTCGAGAATTTTTAGTGTCTTCAAGATATTGTAATATTCCACCCTCCAAATGGTATACTTGATTAAAGCCTAAAATTTTTAAATAAGAAGTAGATTTTACACATCTTATACCACCAGTACAACACATAGCAATTTTTTTACCTAACAATTCATTTTTATTTTTTTGAACCCAAATAGGAAATTGTTTAAATGTATCTGTATTAGGAGAAATAGCGTTTTTAAAAGTGCCAATATTGGTTTCATAGTTATTACGAGTATCTATGAGTAAACAATCTGGTTGTAAAATAAAATCATCCCATTCAGTTGTTTTAATATATTTACCCATTAAAGTTTGAAAGTTGATATTTTCAACTCCCATAGTTATAATTTCCTTTTTTAGTTTTACTTTTAGCTTATCAAATGGGTGTTGATTGCAGTAATTAACTTTTATATTAATATCTGCTGTTTTGCCTAATATATTTTTAATATAGTTAATAATAATATCTGTGTTTTCTCTATTACCTGATATTGATCCATTAATACCTTCATAAGCAATAATTATAGTTCCCTTAATATATTTTTTTTACCAATTAGTAATATTTTTTGTAACAAAACTTCAGGATTATCTATATTTATGAAAGAGTAAAAACTAACTACAGAAATTTGAGGTTTATTCATTTAACAATATTTTGAATTAGTTAAATTAATTTTTTCCACTATTATAAAGTATTTTGTTTTTTATCTCAATTATATTTAAAAATATAAATGTAATTATTTAACAAATTTTAACCCTATATTTTCATAAAATGTAGGATCTTGATCCCAACCTGGTTTTATTTTTACAAATAAAAAAAGATGAACCTTAAATCCAAATGTTTCTTGTATAGCAATTCTTGCATTTTGACTGATAGTTTTAATTTTAGTGCCTGCTTTGCCAAGTATTATAGTTTTGTGATTTACTTTGTTAACAATAATTACTTGATGGATTTTAATGCTGTTATCGTTTAAACTTTCCCATTTTTCTGTTTCTACTGTTATATTATATGGTAATTCTTCATGTAGGGTCAAAAATAATTGTTCTCTTGTGATTTCCTGAGTCATAAACTTTGTACTAACAGTGGTAATATCTTCTTTATTATACATCCATGGTCTAGTGGGTGCTATTGCTAGCATTTGATCTAATAATTCTTTTACTCCTGTACCTTTTTGCGCTGATGTTTCTAGAATATTAGTATTTAATGACATTTTTTGAATATTATTTATATATAAGGATTTTAAATTTTTTTTGTAATCTATTTTATTTAAAATAATGAAGAATTTAAGTTTTCGTAATACTAACCTTTCAATAATTAATAAAACCTTATCATCTAATTTTTTAGTTACATCTATTATAAGTAATATTAAATCAGCTCCAGCAACACTAGACCAAGCGCAACGTACCATAGCTTTTTCTAATGATTTTCTAGGTTGAAATACTCCGGGTGTATCTATAAAAACTAGTTGAGTGAGACCACAAGTTAATATTCCTGTAATTGTCGATCTTGTAGTTTGTACTTTAGGTGTTACTATAGAAATTTTTTGTCCTACTAACTTATTTAATAACGTTGATTTACCAGCATTAGGCATTCCTAATATAGTAATAGTTAATGTTTTTTGTTTTATATCATCATTCATTTTTCATTTTAGCTTTTTGGTAATTATATTTCTTACTTTGTAAACTTTTTTTAAAAATATAATACTATCTCCATTCAGGAACACTAAGCTTAGCTTGAATATTTTGTACAGTGATCAATTGATCATGACAATAGTTACTTTCCTTAACCAAGGCTATAGCTTGATTTTTATAACTAGAACACCAAGATCCAATAACGTTATCATCTAATATTACAGCTGTTTGTGATTGAATATTGGATAAATCATCGTTGCTGTTAATATTATAAATTTTTTTTCGTACCACTCCTTGAGATTTTACTCTAGATATCAGTTCTTGTCCTATATAACAACCCTTAGTATAGCTTATAGCATTTAGTTTATCTGCTCCATATTCAATAGGTATAGATTTATTATGTAATAGATCTATTTCTCCATCTGGTATAGTAAATTTATACTTGTCTTCTAGGTATAAATTAGGAGTATATTTAGTATGATTAATATCTAGCTTTTCTACTAAGACTCTAAAGCCCATTTTATTAAATCTAGGATCACGATATTGTGAGAATATCTTAATTATATTAGAATTAGTTAGTATTGATCTAGTATATAACACATCATAAAAAGCACTAACATCTGTAACTTCTACCTCAGACTTAAGTTTATACATATTTAACCTTAATAATAAACTAGTTTTTATTTTAGCTAAGCAATCTATAAAAAAAACATTGTTATTATTGATGATAAAGAAATCAAATAAATATCGGCCTTGAGGACTTAATATCATAGAATATTTTGCCTCTCTGTCTTTAGGTATTACATTAGTGATAATTCTTAGCAGAAAGCTTTCTGCATCTTTTCCAGATAATTGAATTATAGCTCGATTTTTTAGTAAGTCATAGCTAAGCATTTTCTTATTCTTATTTTAAAGTAAGTATTAATCTTGCGTTCCTATTATATATTTATAAAGCTATATATTATTAAATCAATTATAAAATTGCTTAAGAAAGTATTATACTTGACAATCTTATGGTAAAATATATTATTAATTTTATCAAAATAGTAAAATTTTTCTTTTAAATGAGATGTTCTTCTTATTGCAGGTTTTCTGATTATAGTATCCCTCAGCTAGTGCAGCACCTTATAAACTATGGTTTGGAACCTAAATATTTTGATGAGGTTGTTCATGTTCAAAAAGTTTTTGGCCACCATGATAATTCTGTAGATATATTTTACTTTCCTTTTGGTTCTATAGTGATTTGGGGAGCTACTGAAAGTGAAGAAAGATTAGTTTTAAATGAACTAAATACGATTGAGCATAAAGTTAGTAGAAATTTTGTAGGAGATTTACCTGATACAATTGGCCATGATGTTGACCAAAATTTTACAGGTGATTTAATATATTATCATTACGATACGCAAGCTCAAAAAACATATATTGACGAAGAGAAAAATGAAATCATTCTACATGATAATTCAATATTTGTAAAGCTATCTATATCACATGCTCTTGCACAATCAGTAAAGTTAAAGATATTAGAGTCATCAGTTAGCAGGTTGTTAGATAAAACAGCGCCTTTGCAGAAGGAGTTAGCTACTAAAGGTGGTATATCTTTATCAAAAAAGGACTTGTCAAAACAGATAGGAACTTTATTTAATGAGCGTTATTCAATAAACTTACATAGTGATATCCTTGATACTCCAGAGTTTTTTTGGAGAAGGCCTCGTTACGAACCTTTATATCTTATGACAGTAGAGTTTCAAGATATACAATTAAGACAAAATATTATGAATCATCGCTTGGATATGATTCATGAACTTTATACCATCTTATCTAATGAGTTAAATTATCTACATTCAACTAGGTTGGAGATGATTATAGTCGTATTAATTGCTATAGAAGTAGTACTAGCTTTATTGCATAATGATTTTATTTCTAAAATATTTAGTTGAATTTTATTAAACTATATTGTGTAGAAGATATTAATTTTAATTAACATCTTGGTTGCGCTAATATTAATTATGTGTTAATATTAGCCAACTAATTTATATATGGAGTTCTAAAATGTTTAGATTAAATAAATTTTTAGAAAGTGTTGAACAAGGGTTCTATAAAGCTAGAGAGCCTGTAGAAGTAACTGAGCTTAAAAAAATGGTGAAGGAGAATAGAGAAGCACAATCTTCTTTAGAATATTGTATTAAATTTCTTGATATAGCTCGAGATCCAAGATTGTCAGGTGCTCTTAAAGCTGCAATAAAGCATGAATATGAAGGTGACCCGGTAAGGGGAGAGAAAGAATTTTATCCTACCTATATTAAAGAGAATCCTTGTACTGCAGAATCTAGAATTATTGTTGGTGAGATTAAAAGGTTAGTAAATGCTGGACCAACATTTGTAGTTAGCAAACTTTATGATCAAATTATAGGAAATGACCTTGCATGGGAGCCACGCAAGCCTTGGTGGACGGAGAATAATCATGCTCTAGTAAATAATATGACTTATAAGGGATTGAGGTTTAAAATATTAAATCAGGTAGAAAATGAAAATACACAATGTGAAAAAGAAGGACCTGATGCTGCTGTTATTGCTAGTACTTCAAAAGTGGAAGAAGGTAATAAGGTGGAGAAAGATAAGCTAGAGAGTAGTACTGCTGAGAGGTTAAAAGTAGATGAAGCAAAGGTTAAAGAGGAAGCACGAGCTGCAGAATTAGAGAGAAAAAAGGAAGATATGAAAGCTAAGAGGACAGAAGCAATAAAAAATGTAGCTGAAGCTGAAGCAAAACTGGAAGTTGTAAAGAGGGAAGAAAACTTAAAGGTAAAAGAAGCTGAGAAAGCAGTAGTAGCAGCTGAAAAGGAAGCAAGTGAATGTTTGGCAGTACTGGAAGAAGGTAAAGATATAGAGGAAAACAAATTAGATAACATTATAAGTGAATTGGAACTTAGGGGACGAGAGTTAGAAGGTGCGAAAAATCTGGAAATTGAAAGAATAACAAAAGCTGAAAAGATAGTAACTGAGGCTAAAAACAAATTAGCAGAAGCTGAAACAGAACTTGCTGCTTTAAATGAAGAGAGTTCTTTAAGAGGAGAGTTGCCTCTAGGTAGTAGTAATGAAGTTGTATTGTCTACTACAAGTAAAGAGTATGATGAATATGGTAGTGATATAGAAGTAATACAAGAAGAAGACTGCGTACTGGTGGGAAACACTAATACTTCTATAGAATGATTAAATATTCATCCATATAATGGATAAATTATCTTCTTCTAATAATTGATTATAGAAAGCTAGAGTCAGCATTAAAGTATATGTTACTTTAGCTTTCTATGTAATTATTAAACTTACTTCCAAATATTAAGTATGAGTTAAAAAGTTGCCATGGGTGATTTTAAAAAGAATAGCAGTAGAGAGTCTAAAGCTGAAATTAAAAAATGTATTATGGATCTTACATGCTCTAATCTAAAGTGTTTGTTGGATATATTTAGAGATGTAATTAAGACGATACACGAAGTTGATTTACCACCTATGCATATGGAAGAGGTGCTTAAAAAAGTAGTAAGAGTGTTTGAATCGCTACAAAAAGGAATACTAGATACAGATGAAAAGTGGGTATATTTGAAGAAATTTTATCGAGAATTTAACCAAGAATATCAGAAGTTATTTTTTCATTTTTGGAGCAGTAATGCTATAACTAAAACAGAAGAAAAAATAATGAGAGGAAAGGAAGATAAAATAATGCTAGCATTAAATCATGCACAAGAAAAAATATTAGAAGCTGCTAAACAAAAGTTTGTTAATGATAAAAGTGAAGATAATAAGAGAGAAGATGTATAAGCAGCGTCACATATGCATCAATTAATAGGAAATAGTGATGTTGAAAAATTTACATTAGGAGAAGAATTTATTAAACTGAATATGGGTATGTTTGGTAACATAGGAAATAATTTTTTTGAATAAAAAAATTAAATAAATTAAAATTTACAATTTTTATTTAAGCTTTATTATAATTTAGGTATTGGTTATGTTTTCTAACACATATCTAATAACTATTTTATAAGTTTAGGTTTTTTTAATGACAATTGTTGCATTTATTCAGAATAATTTCGTTTTCATAATTAATATAATATTATTTTTTGTTATTTTACTATTAGTCTACGGAATTATTAAAGTAAAATTGAAATTGGCTTTTATAGAAGAAAATTATTTTAAACTTCTAGAAAATCTGAAAGAGTCTGAACAAATAAAGTTAAATTATGTTAGAGAAATACAAGATTTAAAGACGAGAATAGAATTTATACAAATAGATAATGAGAAGAGAGAAAAATTAAATAAGGAAGCTTTAAATATAGCTAAGGCTTCTTTGTTAGATTTAGGTAATAATTTATCTAAGCAGTTAATAGCATTACATAAGCAAGAAACACAAGAGTCTAGAAACTTATCTGAAAGTAATATTTATAATACTAACTTAAAATTTCATCAAGAGTTCCAGAAGTTATTAGAAATAATTGCTGTACTTAATGATAAAGTAGAGGCATCAACTAAAACAGTAGATATTATAAAAAATTCTTTGTTATCACCATCAGGAGCTGGTGCTTTAGCTGAAATTACCTTGGAAAATATTTTAAAAGCTTCGGGATTAAGAATTACACATGATTTTGTAATGCAATGTAATTTGACAAATGAAGAAAATATACGTTTAAGACCAGATGTATTAGTTTTTCTACCTGGAGATAATTTAATGATAATTGATGCTAAAGCATCAAAATTTTTAATAGAGATAAGTTCTAATAGTGAGAATACAGTGGAGGAGAAAGAAGCTGGGCTTAAGAAAACTATGAACTTGCATTTGAAGAGTTTATCCTCAAAAGAATATGCGCAAACTGCTGCTGCTTCTCAACTTAAAACTCGTAGCTTTAACAACATTATTACTTTAATGTTTTTACCAAGTGAAGCAGCAATTGAAAAATTAGCAAATATAGATAAGGATTTTATTCATAAATCTTGGGAGCATAATATTTTTCCTGTAGGTCCATCAGGGCTTATGAATATGTTATCATTTGCTAGGTTCCAAATAAAAGAGCAAATGCGATATGAAAACCAAAAGTTAATTTTGGAAGAAGTGAAAAAGATTGTATTATCTATTAATTCTTTAACAGAACATGCTAGTAAACTTGGCAATAATATACAAAATGTGGTAAATAATTATGATCAATTTGCAGCTTCATTTAATAGAAATTTTTTAGCAAAAACTAAAATTATCCAAAAGTTAGGTATTGAGATTGGAAAAAATAAAAGTGCTAATAATTATTATCCTATGCTTAAGAGATACCATCTAGTTTCATCTAAACTAGATGTTGCAAATGCAGAAATGATTGATGATCAAGAATTATTAATCAATAAATAATTTTAAAAATTTGTTCTTATATGGTAAGGAAGTATAGGTAAATGACCTTTAAGTTCTTGATTATTTAGTATAAATCCTATAGAAACTTACTAACATAAACAAAACAATAACCTATGGATGGTAGTAATAAATTAAATCTTATTTTGGCAATAGTATTGTCATTGATAATTATTGTTAGCTGGCAGTTTTTTTATGAAAGACCACGTCTTGTAAGAATATCAAGTCAGCATAAAGAGTATAATGAGAAGATTGAAGATGTTTATAAGTCATTACTACAGAATGGCAAAGTAGAAATTAAAGAGAGAGCTGACGTTATTAATAACGTACCTAGGGTAAAGATTAATACTAATAAATTAAAAGGTTCAATCTCATTACAAGGGTTGAGATTTGATGATTTAACATTGGTTGGTTATAAAAAAGATTTATCAGAAAATAGTCCTGATGTGGAGTTATTATCTCCATCAAATACTGTTTTAAGCTATTTTGCTGAGATTGGTTGGTATAGTTCTGAAAATGATCTTAACTTGCCAAATAGTGATACATTGTGGCAATCTAATAAGTCAGTGCTGCAGGCAAATGATACGGTTACATTTACTTGGGTGAACAAATATAATGTAAAATTCATAGTAGATATTTCTGTTGACGATGACTATATGTTTACAATAAGGCAGTTGCTAATTAATAATAGTGATCGTACTTTTTCTATACAACTATATAGTTTACTTCATAGAAATTTGGTACAAAATGAAAAGTCTATAAATATTTTGCATCAGGGGCCAATATCAACAATTAATGGCACACTTAATGAGGTAACTTATGATGATTTGAAAGAAAAAAAGTATATTAATTATCCTCAAAGTATAATTAACTGGGTAGGTATAACTGATAAATATTGGCTTACTTCTTTTATTCCTGATAGCAAATATAATTATACTGTAAATTTTACTTATACTATTGGATCTGGGTCTGAAAAATATCAAGTTGATTTTTTAAGTCCTAAAATAGTTGTTAACCCAAATGGTAGCTCATTAGAAGTTTTACACCATTTGTTTGCAGGAGCTAAAAAAGTTAATCTACTAGATTATTACGCTGAAAAATATAATATAAAATTGTTTGATAGGGCAATTGATTTTGGCTGGTTCTATATTATAACAAAACCACTTTTTAATGCCTTAAACTTTTTTTACAAATATTGTGGTAATTTTGGTGTAAGTATTTTAATTGTTACAGTACTTATTAAAATATCAATGTTTAGTTTAGCTAATAAGTCTTACCGATCCATGAAACAAATGAAAGATACTCAACCTGAAGTTGAGCATCTTAAGGAATTATATGGTAATGATAAAATAAAGTTTAATCAGCAAGTAATGGAATTGTATAAAAGAGAAAAAATTAATCCAGTTTCTGGTTGTCTGCCATTATTAATTCAAATACCAGTATTTTTTTCTCTATATAAGGTTTTATATGTAACTATAGAAATGCGACATGCACCTTTTTTTGGGTGGATAAAAGATTTGTCAGCTTTGGATCCTACTTCAGTATTTAATTTATTTGGTCTTTTACCTTTTGCTGTTCCTGGAATCTTAAATATAGGAGCTTGGCCTATTTTAATGGCTAGTACTATGATGCTACAACAAAAAATGAGCCCTGCTCCTACTGATCCAGTACAAGCCCAAGTTATAAAATTTATGCCTTTGATTTTTTTAGTTATGTTTAGTAGTTTTCCAGCAGGGCTACTGATTTATTGGACGTGGAATAATGTTTTGTCGATTATGCAGCAAATTATTATTAATAAGCTTGATAAATGCAAGAAAAAATTGTAGGTCTAAAAATTAGGATGGAAAAATTGAAGATTTTTAGGCAGGAAGCTAAATTTATTTTAGGTGCTGTTGTTAAACGCCAGTTTCCTAATATTAATAAGCCAGAATTTGCATTTATAGGTAAATCTAACGTGGGTAAATCTAGTTTAATTAATTTGTTATGTAATAGAACCAATTTAGCAAGAGTTTCTAAAACTCCTGGACGTACTAAAGAAATAAATTTTTTCTCAGTTGCAGATAAGTTGATTTTAGTGGACTTGCCAGGGTATGGCTATTCTAAAGTACCAGTATTTAAATCTAATAATTGGGAAAAATTAGTATTAGATTACTTGAAATATAGAAATAACCTTAAGTTAATATATATATTAGTTGATGCTAGAAGAGGGTTGAAATATAATGATTATGTTATTATGGATTTAATGTACTACTTTAAGCGTCAATATCAGGTTATTTTTACTAAAGAAGATAAAATTTCAGCTTTACAAAAAAATTCTTTAATAACAATGAGTAAGGATTTACCTTATTTAAAAAACAAAATAATATTTACAAGTATCAGGAGTAAAGATAGTGTACAAGGACTTCAGTATGATATGCTCAAGTACTTTGAGTAAGTCTAATATTAATGTAAAAAATCCTCAAAATAATGATTCTCAACCTATAAAGTCTTTACTAGCTCAGGTTGCTGATATAAGAGGTGAGACGGTGGTTATTAAACTTCCAGCTGAAATAATTAATGATGATAAGAAATTAATTAATTTCGCTCAAAATATTTATTTATTAAGTATTCACGAAGTAAATATTATTATTGTACATGATTATAGTCAGGTTGTAGATACAACTTTGCAGTTACTTGGGGTTCAAGAAGAAAAGGTAAAATATAAGAACACTACTGACTACCATATAACTCAAATTATTGAGATGGTTTTAGTAGGGCAAGTTAATAAGAAAATAGTTAGCAGTTTATGTAATGTAGGATGTGTAGCAGTTGGAATTTCAGGTAAAGATGCTAATCTTATTGAAGCTAAAAAATCAAAGGTTGCTTATCTTAATGAAGTAAGAGAATCTGAATCTATTATTGATTTACAGTTTGTTAGTGAACCAGCTGCAGTAAATCCAGAGATTTTAACTAGTTTTGAAGATGCAAACTTAGTAACTGTTATTTCTCCGGTATCAAGTGGTCCTAATAATTCTACTTGTTTACTTGATGTTGATGTAACAGCTGCTATAATTGCTTCTAGTATGACTGCTAAATATTTGATTTTTTTAACTGAATTTAAGGATAATGATGTTCAATATAAAAATTATACTTTAACTCAGTTTAAGAAATTATATAAAAATAATCAGGAAACATCTATTAGTCAGCCGATTATTCAAGCTACAATTAATTCGCTTGAAAATAATGTTGAAAAAGTAAAAATAATTAATTCAACAGTACTGGATGCATTAATAACTGGTTTTTTTTAAATAAGAACGCAATGGAAATTGAACTATAAGAATATAACTAAGTGGAATTAGTAAAAAAATTATAAAGTTTAAAAGAAAAAATATTTGTTTTCTCTATAAACGTTAATTGAGTAATGAAATAAATTAAGGATAATAATGAAAATCGTGTGATAAGTTAATTTTGGGTTTAGACTTTATAAAGAGAATAAGAAGCAAAATAAAGATCATATAAATTTTGGCATCAAAGTAATAAATTTGAGTAACTTTCAAGCTTGAGAGTTCTTTCTTACTTAAACATTGTAAGTAGTAAGCTTTGAGGTAAATAAATATACTTTTGTTTTCAAGGTTTATTTCAGAGTTGCTGTGTCACGTACTATATACGCTGTACTAGCTCCTATATCCAAATCTTGAAATAATTTGAGTATACTCAATTACTGTGAAGAGTAGTGAAAGTAGTTATATTGAAAAAATTGAAAATTATTATTAATGAGAGATCTAATTTGGTTATAATAAGAATGGATAGAGTTGAAAAATTGATTAATTTTATTAGCAAAAGTTAAGAAATAATATTGATGTTTAGTAACCTTTTAGATTTCCACAATCGTTCTGTAAGGTTTAAATTAGGGCTATATGGTGGTAAATAAATTAATTCTATTTTAGAATTATTAACAAATTGTTTAACTTTTTAGATTTGTGATAACCAACATTATCATAAATTGAGTAAACTTTACTTTATTGTATGATTTGCATACCTTATTACAAGATAGTGTAAGATTAAGTAAGGACTTGTAATTCATTTGCATCATTTTATGAGTAAGTATAAAATATGGTTTTTATGTAATGAATAAGAGCACTGGAATTAGAATCTAGAATTAAGCTTAGATTAAGGTGGATTGAACTTTATAAGAAGTTAAAATGCAGGGAAAGTATGTCATCACTATGGTATTTTAAGAAATACTTTACGTAAATGATATAAATGTTATGAAGAATTAGGAGAAGGTGAGTTATTATCTCTTAATAGTAGACCTAAAAGCTTTCCTTTCCAAAAAACAAATAAAGAGACTGAGGAACTTATTTTACAATTAAGGAAAGAAAAAAGTTTAGGAGTAAGGCGTTTACAGAGTGAGTTAAATAGATTGTATTCTATTTCTCTTTCTTTAGCTACTATTCATAAAGTTCTTAAGAAGTATAATATAAGTTGATTATATCTTAGTCATTATAGAAAAAATAAGTGAAATGTTATAATTGTAAGATTCTTGGTGAATGTATAGAAGTGGATGTATGTAAATAGCTCAAAAAGATAATAGCATTATATAGCGCAGTTAATATTTTGAATTTTCTTGAACTAATTAAAAGATAGATTACTGTTTTATATTCAAAGAATTCAAACTGATAATGAACTAGAGTTTTTTGCTTACGCAGTTCAAGAACATTTGAAAGAATGAAAAATCAAATTGGTAAAGTAGAAAGAACTTAGCGTACTAACCTAGATGAATTTTATAGTAGCATTGATCTAAAAAAAGATCCAGAATTAGTAACTAAGCTTAGAATATAGGGAGAATTTAAATATAAACAACATCCTCATAATTCTCTTCAAGGTAAAATTCCTTGAGAAAAACGTAAAGAATTAGAAAATACCATCCCTTCTTTAGAGAAATATACAAAAATTATTTTTCTTCTCAAGAACTTTTTGTAGTTCAAAATTATAGACATGATCAAAAATACAAAATGCTCATGAAACTAAAAATCCTCAATAAAATATAATTAGTTTTAATTTTCTCTGATATATTCAACTGTAACAACCTTTATGAATCACACAGTTGGACAAAAAGTTTAGTTATTGCAGTTAACAAGGTAGCGTCTAAAATTAGATCTCTACACTTAAGAAAAGATTAGTATAACTCTCTTAATACTAACTTTAAGATTAAATCACAATTACATTTTTTCTTATAATTTATCATAACTGCTTTTTAAAACTTGACTCTGATGTTTTAATCTTGTTTATTATTATTTGTTAACTCGAGTAGAGCTTTTAGCTTTTCTTGGATTTAATTACTTGAAGCAAAATCTATGCTAGCTTTCTCTAAAACATCTACTACTCTATCAGATGATTTTAATTTTACTTTAGTGTAGTTATCCTTTATTATTATACAATCTATCATTTATGTTATTTGCTGCAAATTTAAACTAATAAACACGAAATATAAAGAATCATTTTAAAGATATCTTAAAAAGATTTACATTATTTGATATTTTTTTATAAATAAGAAATGTCTTGTAATTCCTATCTAAATGACTGACTTTGCTCTATTATTTTACAACTACCTTATATTTAAAAAATTTATAATTTGGAAATATTTTTAAGAAATAAGTAACTAAAAACAGAGTAAAAGTAAAATTATTTATCAAGAAGAGAATGTATAGAAGATTCGTCAAGACCAGTTACAGTAGAAATTAAAGAAATATTACACCCTTCAGATAACATTTTTTTGGCTACTGATTTTATTGCTTCAGCTTTACCTTTTTTTATACCTTGGATTATGCCATGTTGAATTCCTTCATCTATGTATTTTTGAGCTATTGTTCTCATAATATCTTCTTTTTCTTCTAGTGATAAATGTTTGGCTATTATTTGCTCTAACTCTTGTTGTTTTTCCTCGGATATCTTAGTATCAGTGTACCATAAGAATGATTGTAAGTAAATATATCCTAATTCCTTGTCTATTACAATAACTGTTTTAAACTGGCTTAAAAATTCATCCCAAAACTTTAACATGTCTCTCTGGTGAATATACTTTAACATATACTCCATCATTCCGAGATGTTTCTTTTTTACTATCTCATCATTGGTTTGTTGTTGAAGATCAACCAATAAGTAGCTATTTCCCATCAAGATTTTAGCTTGTTCTGGTTTTTCAAACAATTCCCAAAAGCTTTTCGGAGCATTATATGGCTCTTCATTAGCATATATTACAATAGGACAAATTAATGGTAATTTATCTTTATCTTTTCTATGTTTCTGACATAACTGTAAAACATATTGCCATAACCTAAGTGCAATCCAATAATCACTACTGGACTGGTGCTCAATCAGGCAATAAACAAAGGCTTTCTTTCCTTCTATTGTAGGTATAGAATATACGATATCTGATAATTGCCGTTTTAAATCATTTGTTACAAAGCTTTCTTTTTCTACTCTAACTTTAGCTAAATCGATTAACTTTTTAAAATCTGCTGGCAGATAATATTCTAAAAATTCTCGAGCTACTACCTGGTTAGTTAATATCTTTTTTACTAGAGCATCATGTTTTAATGACTTCTTCATATTTTTTAATTTTGTTAATTAATTTTAACTCTTATTCTGTGATTTTAATATTGTTTCACCTTTATGTACTTGCTGCAATTAATTTCTAATTAATCTTGACCTATTTTAAGTTTAAGTTGATATATTACATTGCTTGCTTATCCTTCCTTATAGCTGCTAAATGATCTTTAGAGACTGTATGTTTCTTACACTAAAGTATTATATTGTTACATTACTCGATCTAATATTACCAAAATTAATAAATTAGAGTTAAACTTGTTCTTCATTATTTTTCATCATATTATTGAACTTCCTTTTTCTTGAAGCATTACTATAGATACTGTAGCTCCTTTTGTCTATTAATTTAAATGATGCTTATCTGATAAGCAGATACGCTAAATAATAATGTTTGTCAAATTAAATCTTGACTTTTACAACTTAACGTACTATATTTTATTTGCTCATATTCTTCTATAATAGGCGCTAGGAACGAAATACTAAATATTACTGTAATTACTAAAAGGTGATTATTGTAATAATTTAATAGTTAATTGGTATAATAAATGATACAAAATGAGAATTATAAGCGTTTGCAGTCTGTATTAAACGACCCTAGCAAAGCAATAAGGTTAGGTTTATTTAATGCTGATCGGCATAGCAATAAAAACGCTTTTGTAAAGTGGGAAACAGTAGAGATTGGCAGTATTAGGAATATGCTAAAAGCATATCAAACGATGTTATTATCAATAGATGATAATTTATCCCGAGCAGTTATTGAACAAATTCGTAAAGAATTAACTAGTACATTTAATTGTATAGGCGATATTAATGGGATAGCTACTAGTACTTTTCAGGCCTTTACTATACCTAATACTAGTAATGAAATTTTAATTCAATTAAATAGTGATGCCCAAGAGCTTAAAACAAGTTTAGGATTAAACGAGTTACCGTATGAATGTAGGTTTTTGGGAGGAAGAAATAGGTTGTTTAGAAAAGGAGGACAGAAAAATACAGAAAAGTATTTAGAGGAGGTAATTGATAGATATAATAGCGAAGAGAAGACTCTAGATGACATAATAAAAATGGTACGAGATTTAGAAAGAGTTCATCCTTATCAAGACTTTAATTGTCGTACATTTGCAGTATTAATATTAAATCGTGAGTTAGTAAAAAATGGTTTTGCTCCATGTATTATGGAAGATCCTAATCTATTTGATTATAAAAGCCTGGAAGATTTAAGGATATTAGTGAGTCAGGGGCAACAAAATTTTAAATCTCTTGAAGAAAATGGGCTTGTACATTCGCAAGACCCAAGTAATCAGCAATGGTATAATGAAATTGAATCATCTAATATTGATATAAAGAAAGAATTTCATAGCATTACCCAAAATGTATATTGTTCTTTAGAGCATCTTAATAATCTTGACTTCTTAGAGCTCTTAAGGTCATTACCAAAATATAAAGAACAATTTGAAATAGGTTATGATATTAAAATAGAGTGTGCATTGCAATTAGATTATTTAAATCAAGCTGGTTTGTCTCCTGACGTACTCATGGATATATATAATGACAATCCGGAAAAAATAAAGTGGTTAGTACAACATAGTAAAGGAATTTCCTATTTAAATCAAGCTGGTTTGTCCATTGATACACTCATGGATATATATGATAATAATCTGGAAAAAATAAAGTGGTTAGTACAACATAGCAAAGGAATTTCCTATTTAAATCAAACTGGTTTGTCCATTGATACACTCATGGATGTATATGATAATAATCTGGAAAAAATAAAGTGGTTAATACAACATAGCGAGGGAATTTCCTATTTAAATCAAGCTGGTTTGTCCATTGATACACTCATGGATATATATGATAATAATCTGGAAAAAGCTAAAGAGTTAGTTGAGTCTTATTTTAAATTAGATGATTTTAAGAGAGAAGGTTTGTCTGAGGGTAAATTAAATGAGATGTTGAAAAAAAATTATGAACAAGTCTTGTGGTTACTAAACAATAGAGATGATATTAACGAGTTAAGATATGCTGGTTTATCCATTAATGAATTAATAGGCCTATTTGTTGAGAACCCAGATAAAGCCAAATGGTTGCTACAAAATGGACAGAAAATTTGTATTCTAACTCTAAAATATGGTGCTAGTTTGTCTATTGATACACTCATGGGTATATATGATAATAATCTGGAAAAAATAAAGTGGTTAGTACAACATAGCAAAGGAATTTCCTATTTAAATCAAGCTGGTTTATCCATTGATACACTCATGGATATATATGATAACAATCCGGAAAAAATAAAGTGGTTAGTACAACATAGCAAAGGAATTTCCTATTTAAATCAAGCTGGTTTATCCATTGATACACTCATGAGTATATATGATGATAGTCTGGAAAAAGCTAAAAAGCTAGTTGTTATTGACTTGTCTAATGGTGAATTAAATAACATATTACAACATAGTAATACAGGAGATTATTTGACTATTTCTCAATACCCAGATGTCTCTCAATCCCCAGATAAAACTAGTGATTGTATAGGAATAATCGGAGATTCATAGTACTTTTGAGACAATTATAGCTTTTATACTATAACTCTAAAAGAGCGTATAGGGAGCATGAGTTTTTTTGATAAAAGAACTAAAACATTAAAATGCTGATAACATAGTGGTGGGCGATGACAGGCTTGAACTGCCGACCTCCTCGGTGTAAACGAGATGCTCTACCACTGAGCTAATCGCCCTAAGAAGAAAAAAATAAGATCTTATTTCTTAATACTTTAAAATTATTTGTATAATACACCTAGAATATGCACTAATTTCTGTTAAGAATCAAGTAAATTCTGTACTTAAACAATTTTAATGGTTAGGTTGTAATTACTTAGTATTAATCTAGAATTTGACATATTATAATTAGCTTTAACTATTATTTATTTTAAAAGTTTTATTATATAGTGTTCTGTAAATAAATTACTAGATTTAGGCATATAAATTTATTATCATGCTCTTAAATAAATTTAATTAAACTATTAACTGTGAATCAACCACAAGCATCAAATTCAAATTGTAGAAGTAACCCTACTGTTAAATCATCTTTAAAAGAAATATTTTCTCTAGTATTAATAATTTGCTTTGCATTACTTGTAAGAATAATAGTGTTTGAACCATTTTTTATTCCTTCTGGTTCTATGAAAACTACTTTATTAGAAAAAGATTATATTATTTCTACAAAATATAACTATGGCTATAGTAAGTACTCCTTACCATTTAATCCACCACTTTTTACAGGTAGAGTTTTTGCTTCTGCTCCACAACGTGGAGATATAATAATTTTCAGACCACCAAATAATATGTCAGTTAGATATGTTAAAAGGCTAATTGGCTTACCAGGAGATAGTATACAGATTAAAAATGGTCAAGTTTTTATCAACAATATGCCAGTAGATAGAGAATATGTTGGTAAACATGTAGATGAAGATGGTACCTTATATAATCAATATGTTGAAACATTACCGAATAATATAAAATATTTTGTTCAATTTATTGCTGAAAAAGAAAATTCTTTTAATAAAATTGAAAATACAGATATTTTTTATGTTCCTGAAGGTCACTATTTTTTTATGGGAGATAATAGAGATCAGTCGGAAGATAGCCGAAGAAGCTTGGGGGTTGTGCCATTTGATAATTTTATCGCTAAAGCACAATTTATATTTTTTTCAACAGAAAAATATTTATGGTTAGAAAACGGAAGCATTTATGAGAGATTAAGTAATATTTTACCTTGGATTAAATCAATACGCTGTAAAAGACTATTTAAAAAACTGTAAATATTAGTGATGTGATATTTAATGTTAGTGTATGTGTTTACATGTTAAGTGTATGAGCAAAAACAACAAAATCTTTATACTTAATGATAGCCAGCTAAAATCTATACAATCTGAGATTAATTATAAATTTAGCAATATTAACTTGCTAGTTGAAGCATTAAGTCACCCATCTTTAAAGCAGCATAACAGTAAAAATAAAAACTATGAAAGATTAGAATTTCTAGGTGACGCAGTACTTAACTTTATTATTTCTAATATATTATTTAGAAATTTTAATAGCTATAATGAAGGTGCACTTGCAAAAATCAGGTCTTTCTTAGTATGTAAAGAATCTATTTGCACAATTTCTGAAAAGATTAACTTACATTCTTTTATTTTAATGGCTGAAAGTGAAGAAAATAGTGGTGGTAGAACAAACAAAAACAATATTGAAGCTGTGATGGAGGCAATAATTGGTGCTATTTACTTAGATAGTAATGTTGTTATTGTTACAAAAATTGTTGAACATTTGTGGCAAGACTTAATTAATAATCACATGTTATATCGTTTTTCTGATCCAAAAAGTTCTCTACAAGAATGGGCTCAAGGTAAGAATCTTGGTATTCCATCTTATAAAATACTGTCCAAAACTGGCAGTTCCCATAACCCTCTATTTAAAGTAAGTGTGAAAATTGCCGCTTTAGAACCACAATATGGTGAAGGAAAAAATCTTAAAACAGCTCAAAGAAATGCTGCAAAAAATATGCTTTCAGTAGTTTTAACTAAAAATTTTATATATTAAGTTAATTAAAATATTTTGTAGAGAATAACACTAAATTTAATGTAAAATTAATCAAAAACCATAAATATATTTAATCAGTTGATTAATATTAATACTACATGTAAAATAAGAATATATGTTAATTAATTACTTAGTGTAGTTCTATTATAAATATATAATGAAATTAAAAAAGGAATAGTTATATGGTACAGCAAGCAGGTCACAAAGGATCACCTCAAACAAGATTATACAAAATGTCTCAGGACTTAAGAAAGCTAGAGGAATATTTATTTTTATCGCCTCAAACTGAAAAGATACAAGAGCTGCATAAAAAAGTAAGAATTTGTCATAGTGAATCAATAAAATTACTAAATGATTTACATGAACTAAATGAAGGAAAAAATAAAGAACCAGCATCAACTATATGGGAGAAAATTACAGAGTGGCTAGAAAAAATAAAGGATTTTATATTAAAATTAACACCTTGGTATAAAAGTAACAAAAATGACTTACCACAACACACTAGAGAAACTATTGGAAAAGCTGTAGAAGATCTTGAAAACGGAGTAAAAGGCTTAACCAAAGATCTATCTGAAGCAATGAGACAGGCAGAACAGGCAGTTAAAAATTCAATGCCAAAACCTAAAGTGGTACAACAATCTCAAGCAAATGCTCCAGAGCAACAACAAAAGAATGTACCACCATCATCTCCTTCTTCACCTACTCTTTATTCAAAAGGTCCACAGCTTAGTAAAATTAAAAGACCTTCAGTACCTCCTCCTCCCCCACCTTTACAGCAACAACAATCTTCCTCTAAATTTGACAGCAACAAATGGCTTGATGAAAAGCTAACTGAGCTTAAAAATCAGGAAACCCAGGAAGAAAAATCACCTCAACAACAGACTATACAATCTCAGGTGGATTTAGGTATGAATAAGTTACCAGAGATAAATCAGGAACAATCTAGTCAATTACAGAATATAAGAGATGAAGCTATCCGTAAAAGTCTTACAAAAGCAGGAATACCAGTACCTCCGACAATGGATGAACGCAATAAATTTATGCAAGAAGTTAATAAAGATAATAAAGCCAAGCTTGATGAGGCATTAAAACAACAAGGTAAAACAGCATCACAGCAAGGAATGCCACCACCACCTCCTCCTCCCCCACCATCTTCTCCTCAAGGACTAAATACATCTCAAGCTCAACAAAATATTCTTGAAGCTATAAAAGATGGTGTTCAGCTTAGAAAAACAGAGCAGTCACCTAAAGAACTAACAGAAAGAGACGCACTTATGGCTAATATAGTGAGTGGTGTTCCACTTAAAAAAACTGGAATAGATACAACAAAAGACATAGAATCAAATAGAAAAGAAAATACAGCAGGTATAGCAGGAGCAATACTAAATAGTGAACTTCTAAAAAAATATTCAGATCAAGAACAAAATCAAGGTTCAAGACTATCAGAAATAGAAGAACATGAATGGGATGATGATAGTCAAAAACAACAAGCAACATCACAGTCTAAACAACAGCAATTTATATCACAAAAACCTTCAGTACCACCTAAACCTTCTGGACTTACAGAAGCTATACTAGATCCACAAGTTCAAGAAGTAAAACAGAAATTGCAACAGCAGCAAGCTCCAGGCTTACAAAACGACTTAAAAAATGTGTTATTAAATAGGAGAGCAGCAATAGAAGGAAAGAGTAAAAAAGGAGAATCAAGAAATACTTAAATGATTAAGAATCATCTGTATTTTGATGGTTCTTAACTACATATGCTTAAATTATTTAAGATTTGAATAGATGGTCTAGGCAGGTTATAAGTACTCATATATCATAATTCTGTGTAGTGTTTGTCTAAGTCTTGAAGTTATTTTAGTATATATTTAACCTTAAATTTTCTAATAATAATGTCCTAGCAATAGGTAGTTTTTTATTCTGTATTATATATCTATTAAAAAAATATGCTGTAAGGTTAAATGCATCCTCTATTTCTTTTAAATTTCTGGGTTCACTTTTGGAGATCAAAAATTTTGGCAGTGGTAATAATTTGTCTTTATATGGTTCTCCAACTGTTTTAGATACAGCCTGTCCTGATTTAGGTGAAACATATACTAATTCTTGTTCACTATTAGTAACCACACACTTATTCAGGTATAAACTGTATCCAGCTTCTTTTAATATGAAAAGCTCAAAATTAATGTAATTTTTAACGCTAATATTACCCATATTTATAGAATTTAGATTTATAATCCATTGATTAAATAAGTTTAAATGTGTTTCTTTTTCTTTAAAAGACTTTAAAGTTAATTCAATAAGGCTTTGTATATAAAATAAATTTTGTTTACTAGACATAATTATATGAGAATATGATTTAATCAGTTCACAAATTGCTGTCCCTAGATGATCCCTTAAACGAGCATTCCAGTAAAAATCTACTATATTACCTACTTGATATGTAGCAATGTTTTTTTTATTATGAGTATTTTTTATAATGGCTGAATAAAGCCCATATGATCTTGTTAGTACTGTTACTATTGCTAAATTCTCTTTTATATTTCTTCTAGCAAGAATAATGCCATTATCTTTAAAATTCACAATCTTATATTATAAATTTATTTGAAAAATATTCTTAGTGCTGTATTAACTAGTTGCTATTATAAATATAAATTTATAATATAATATATATGACAAGTAAAATCATTCCTTATAATAACATTTTACCGAACATTCATAACTCAGCTTACATAGCAGAAGGCGTATATGTAATAGGCAATGTCATTATAGAAGAACATAGTAGTATCTGGTTTAATTCAGTAGTACGAGCAGATGTAGATTTTATAAGAATTGGAAAAAGAACAAATATTCAAGATGGAACAGTAATACATGTTTCACGTAACAATGGCCCAGCTATTATTGGTAACCATGTTACCATAGGTCATCATGCAACTATACACGCTACCACTATTGAAGATTATGCCTTCATAGGTATGAATGCAGTAGTTATGGATAATTCTATAATTAAAACCTTTGGCTTTGTAGCTGCTGGAGCTTTGATATCACCTAGAAAAATAGTAGAGTCCTACCAACTTTGGGCTGGGATTCCAGCAAAGTTTGTACGAAATATTACTAAAGATGAAATCGCAATGATCAAGGAATCTAGCATGCATTATGTAAATCTTGCAAAGCAATATAAATATTTACAATAAATGTGTAACATTTAAGCCTATTGACTGAATTTGTAAAAAAAACTATACTTTTATCTTTTTTATTTATAATTGGTATATTTCATGAAATGTATAAGTTCGTTAAAATCTGCAAAAAATAGAGATAAAAATTGTCAAATAGTTAGAAGACGTGGCAAGATTTTTGTAATTAACAAAAAAATTAAAAGGTTTAAAGCAAGGCAAGGACATTAATTAAGCATCTAAAAGCATTTAAATAGCCTGTTCAAGTAAGTGTATAAAATTGAAATAAAGTTATAAAAAAGAAGTTAAAGAAAATATAAAAGAATGGAGAATTTAAAATGACGGAAGAAAATAAAAGAAAAAATAACTAAAGCATTAGATATATTAATAGATGGGGAAAGAGATTTAAGTAATTTATTTGCAAAAGATGGTTTATTAAAACAACTAATAAAGAATTTAGTAGAAAAAACGTTAAAGTCGGAGATGGAAGGGCATCTAGGATATGAAAAATATAGCAGATCAGAAATAGAAAATGACAAGAATGGGGTGAGCAAGAAAAAGTTAATGACAGATACTAGTATATTAAAGATTGAAGTTACCTAGGGATAGGGATACAGATTTTGAACTAGCCTTAATATGAAGATAGTAAGTAGAATAAAAGTCTAGATCAGAAAATAATCTTGCTTTATGCCAAAGGGATAAGCTTATCAGATATAAAACTGCAACTAGAAGAATTATATTGAGTAGAAGTCAGCTAAAGCCTGGTCAGTCGAGTTACTGATAATGTTATGGAAGAAGTAAGATGCTGGCAAAATCAAGCTCTAGAGGTAGTTTACACGATAGTTTATTTTAATGCTTTAATAATTAAAGTTAAGCAGGATAAGAGTATAATTAATAAGTCTATATATGTTTAGCTATTGATTTAATGAGAAAGAAGGACATTTTAGGCTTATGGATAAGCAAGAATGAAAGAGCTAAATTTTGGCACAATGATTTTACTGAAATGAAAAATCAAGGGTTAAAGGATATTTTAGTAGTTTGTAGTGATAATCTGCCTAACATGAGGAAGCTATTATAGGAGCTGTATATTCAAAAACTGGGCGTTAGCTCTGTATTATCTATCAAATTCGCAATAGTTTGCAATATGTTTCTTACAAAAATAGGAAAGAATTGAGTCTTTAACATTGATTGGTATAAATTTGGTTTAAGATTAAATTCACCCTT
>CANJ01000002.1 GCA_000309075.1 Occidentia massiliensis | reverse complement strand
TTTTATAATAGTCTGGATGAATTACAAATAAGACCAGCTGCAAAAAATGGGATGAGAAGATTAAGAGAAGTTGTTATAAGATAAGGAGTAATAATTAGGTAGGAAGAGATGAGCTTAAGTTATGATAAGATCAAGGATCGTAAGCAAATATTTTGATCAATTAGTGGGTTAGAGGTAGAAGAATTTGTAAAGATAGTAGAAAAAGTGAAGGAGGAATGGGAAATTTTAGAAAGGAAGAAAAAAGCTCATGGAAGGATGTCTCACCTAAGAACATTGGAAGATAAAATATTATGTGTAGTTATATATCATCGTACATATATAACCCATAGATCTTTAGGCTATTTACTTAATTTACATAATGCTAATATTTGTCGTTTAATGAAGAAGATAGAACCTATACTCGCCAAGAAAATAAGTATTTCTAAAGATAGAAGTCTAACTCCAGAAAAGATTATGAGAATATTAGGTGATGTGACTGAACAAGAGATTAATCGTCCTAAGTATAGTAAGAAAAGGAAGAAGTCTTATTCTAGTAAAAAGAAAACTAACGCAATGAAAACAGAAATTATTATCGAGGATACAGGAAAAATTCTATCAGTATCTAAATCCATAGGGGGAAGAGTACATGACTTTAAAATACGGAAAAGAGAAAAATTCTTACCTCAAAATAGTATAAAATATGCTGATTCTGGTTATCAAGGTTGGCAAAAAATTCAAGCTAATGTCATACTACCTTACAAACGATATAGAAAAAAGCCATTAACTCCAGAACAAAAAAATATAATCAAAAACTTGCCTCTTTTAGAATGAAGGTTGAAAAAAATTAGAGAAATTAAAGAGTCTTTAACATTGATTGTGGTAAATTTGGTTAAGATTAAATTCACCCTC
>CANJ01000003.1 GCA_000309075.1 Occidentia massiliensis | reverse complement strand
TTGCTTTTTGCATATTCTTTTAAAAAACTACTTTATAAATTAACAATTTCTTTTTAAATATGATTACAAATTAGTGTTAGATAAATACTAAAAATTAACAATAATTGCAAGAATTAATTTTATAAACTTAATAACTATAATAACTTCATATAGTTAAATACATCAAATACTAGAAAACATGTAATTACCATTAAAGAAAAACAATTCAGTACCAATTTAATTAATTACTAGATAACAGCAGTTTTTTACGTCTAGTAATTAACGACTCTACAAAATCATTTAGTTCTTTTGTTGTCATAGCTTTATAATCTGGATATTCTATTACTGGGCCCAAGATAATCTGTATAGTCCCAGGCTTAATTACTATAGACCTTGAAGGCCAGAATAACCCTGCATTATGAGTCATCAACACTATAGGTACTTTTGATATACTTGCAAGTTTTACTCCACTAGGTTTAAATTTCTTATCTAAATCTATAGCAACTCTAGTGGATTCAGGAAAAATTACCACCCATAAACCATCTTTTATTTTTTGTTGCCCTACAGTTAAAATTTTATTCACTGACCAACAATCAGTCCTATTTACACAAATAGGGTTCATTATCTTTAACCCCCAACCAAAAACTGGTATATCAAGTAACTCTTGTTTGATAACCCAAGTCTGCATAGGAAAAAGTAGTAAGATTATTATATTATCCCAAAATGATTGATGATTTGAAAGTACTACAGCTGGACCTTGAGGCAAACTTATCTCACAATGAACTTGAAAATCTAATTTACAAATTATCTTTAAAAGACTAATATAAGATTTTGCATAAAACTTAGCTATTGCATATTTCATTCTATAATTTTTCTTCATAACTAAATGAGCTAATAATATTACTGGCAATAGAACTAACCCTATCAAAGTTATTACAACAAAGAATGAAATACTACGCAAATAAACCATAGTAAAAGTAAAATATTTACAAAATTCTAAAACAAGTATACATACTTAATCACTTTTTACTATAATTAAAGTTTAAAATGTAATAAGCTATATTACAATTTTCTTCTTATTTACACAGATCTCAACTACTGTACTAAAACTAAAAAATAGTATTATACATATGAAACTTTCATCCTCCTTTTTCCTCTTTAATTCTAAAAAGTAAAAATACACACCTCAAGTAACTTTAGAGACTAATTAGAAAACTATACTATACTTAAAATTTATTAAGTATCTCAACATAATTTATTAAAAACAAACAGCACATATATTAATAATTAATCACATACTTGTCTAAACTTTAAAGCAGTTGATAAAGTTCCTTCATCTAAATAATCTAGCTCACCTCCTAAAGGAATTCCAGAGGCTAATTTAGATATCTTTAAACATTGAGATTTAAGATAATCCATAATAAAAAAAGATGTCATCTGTCCATCTAGTGTTGAATTAGTTGCTAAAATTATTTCTTTTACTTTATTTTTTTGTATCCTATACAATAATTTTGGTAGCTTCAGAGTTTCTGGCGTATTATTTCCTGCAGCAGAAAGAGTACCACCTAAAACATGATAATGGCCCTTAAAAATCTTACTACGCTCTAAAGCCCATAAATCAGCTACAGATTCTACTACTGCTATAATTGACGAATCACGTTCAGAATGTTGACAAATAGTACAAACAGACCCTTGATCCAAATTCCCACAATACTCACATTCCTTTATTTCATTCACTACAGACATTAACTGAGTGCTTAATCCTTTAATTCTAACCTCATCTTGCATTAAATATAAAACTATTCTTCGTGCTGAACGACGACCAAGCCCAGGTAATTTGGCAAACAAAAAAATTAATTGCTCTATAGCATTAGGACTATTATTCATTATAATAACACATCTATAAGTTCACTAAACTCATTCTAATTATAAATCTAACATCAACTTAACTAATAAAACAATATAATTTACTTATATTTTATACCATTTTCTTAGTCTAAGACTTTTTTTGATTTCTAAGCAAAAAAGGAAGTTGAATTAATAAAAATACTAATGTAATTGGCAACATACCAAAAACTTTAAAATTAACCCAATGTTTTTCTGAATAGTTTCTCCATACATATTCATTTACTAGTGCCATTGAAAAAAAATAGTAAGCAAATCGCATAGAAAAAACCAACCAATGATAATCATCCATTTGCCATACACTGGATAAAATAGGCTTCATCAATGGTTGTTTTTTTACATACCCAATATATAATGCAAAACCAAATATTATATATACTATAGTAGGTTTCATTTTTATATATTTAGGATCACCAATTACTAAGGTCAAAATTCCTGAAATAAGCAATATTATACCAGAAATTAATAATGGTAATGAGATCTTTTTATCTATCATATAACTTATACATAACGATATACAAGTCGTTATAACCATCAGTAAAGTTGCTTTAAAAATATCAGCACTTTTATAAGTTGCAAAAAAAATTACTATAGGACCACACTCTAATAGAAGCTTCAACATATAACTTATTTTTTTTCTACTTTTTGACTTTGACTAACAGTAAGGGCAGAAACACAATAATTAAGCATAAAAAATCCTAGCAAAGTTGAAATATAAAACACCACCTGAGCTACATTAGGAATTGCAGTATAGCCCATCAAAACTTTAAAAACTTTCCCTAAAAAATTCTTATCTGACATTAACCAAGAAGAATCCCATAATACTTCTGAGCCAATAGTAATCATACCAGATGAAGTCATTATAGCTGCTGCTTCTGATGATATGCCAGCTGCAATAAATACTAGTAAAATAGAGGAAATCTTAAATAAATATTTTGGTGATATAATCATTAAACCACTATATACTCCATAACCTACTAGCAAAGCTCCTACTCCTCCTACAGAAATACCTATTAAATAATCTAACATATGTACTTGACCAATAACTATAAAGCTATGTAAAAATAATATTATTTCTATCCCTTCACGAAGAATAGTTGTTGCTACCATTAAAGTTATAGTCAACTTTGAAGTAGCCCCAACTTGGATTTTGGCAGTTAAATCTTTTAGATCTTTTTTAAGTTCAAAACTATACCTTCTCATACTAATTACTGTATATGCAATCATAATAACAGTAGTAAAAATTACTGCAACAGCAAATATTTCTTCGCCTAATCCACCAAGCATCATAGAAATTTTAGAGAAAAAAAGCGCTAATAATGATGCTATAACAATACCAATTATTCCTCCAAGAATAATATAATTACGGGAATTAGCAATATTAGTAGTAGCTGCAGTAATTACTCCAAGAAAAATAGAAATCTCTAATACTTCCCGAAAAATTATTAACAATACTTTTATCATAACTTCATTTAATTTTTTATATCCTCTACTATAAGTAAGCCCTGAGCCGTTTCTTCATGAAATTCTCCAAAAAACTTATAACTACCAACTTTAAGAGGAGATAATATAATTTTAATGCTCCCATGAGCAGGAATAATTCTTTCCCTTTTTAAATCATAACTCTCAAATTCTTCAACTGTATCATCAAGATTTTGTATCCTTAATTCAACCTTTCTTCCGGATTGGACATAAATTTTATCAGGTTCAAACCTATGATTTTTTATAACTAACTCACAAACTACAGAATTACTATTAGAATTACAAGATGTTAAAATTAAAAAAATTAACAATAAATATATATTTGTTAAAACTTGTAAAAACATAAACTATTAACAACCTAACTTTCATATTACATAAAATTATTGTCATATACAATAAGGCTTAAACTCTATTTTCTTTATTAAAACTAAAGATTACATATCCTTTAATCTCAACTTAAAACATATTTAATATAATTAATAATATATTATACCACCTTTACATCACTACACTAAACTATATCTTTGTTGTAAAATATATAAATCTTGATAATTATCAACAGAAACTGGTAGTAAATCAATATAACATACTTTAATCCTCATACCATTTTCAAGTGCTCTTAATTGTTCTAACTTTTCTATGCTTTCTAATTTACCATATGGAAATTTAACAAACTTTTGTAATGAATCACAATTAAACCCATAAATCCCAGCATGATATAAATACTCATTAGAACCATATGGTATATTACTACGAGAAAAATATAATGCATAATCTTCATTATCTACTACTACTTTAACAGTGTCTGACCCCTTAGATCCTACTACTTTTGCAACAGGAGTAGAAATATCACAATCTCCTTCTCTAATCGTTCTTACTACTTTCTCAATTATATCCTTATTTAAAAAAGGCATATCACCTTGTACATTAATAATATATTTTACATCTCTTCTATCTTTACTAATTTTAGTAAAAGCTTCATATACTCTGTCTGTACCAGAAACACAATTAGCTGAAGTCATAATAACTTGAGCTTGACTATCTGTATTATAAATAACATTAGCAATGTCTTTAGAATCCGTTGCCACATATACATTATTAAGAGAAATACCACAAAACTTCATTGCATTATATACATGCTCAATCATAGTTAACTTCCCTATTTTCTCAAGTGGTTTATTAGGTAATCTAGTTGCACCTATTCTTGAAGGAATAATTACAATCACATTTTCATACATAAAAGCTTTTTCTCAATTTAATACTTGACAGTTTATGATTTTTATCCCATAAAGTAAATCTTAAATACAAAAAGTTAATATAGTTTTATCTGTAAAATTATATGAGCCTGTAGCTCAGTAGGTAGAGCACTTGACTTTTAATCAGGGGGTCCCGGGTTCGAATCCCGGCAGGCTCGCCAGTCATTTCTGGTTTCTTTTCATTAGATTGCTTATTTTTTATCTAAAAAACTATAAAAAATCTTCTTCTATAGTTAATTATTTACTTATTCATTTATTTAGGTAAAAGCCTTAAATAAACATAACTCATCGCCTTCTATTTTCCTTACAACTCTAAAAATATTAGTTTAATAATAAAATTAATTACCTTTGCCAAAAACGATAATTTGTTGCTGGATAGAAAAAGTTTCCTTGCATACAATCTACTTTAATATCGATCAATAACCTAGCAATTTGCCCATTTTCAACAAACTCTGCTATAGTTTTAATTCCCAACTCCTCAGACATTTTAACCAAAGTCTCTACTAAAAATCTATTATAACAATTACTAGTTATATCTTGAATAAAACTCCCATCTATTTTCACTATATCAACTGGTAACTCTCTTAACTGCTTAAAAGAAGTAAAGCCAGCACCAAAATCATCAATAGCAATTTGACACCCTTGCTTATGCATCTTTTCTATAAATCTTTTTGTTTTAATAAAATCATTGTTTAAAGCAGTTTCTGTAATTTCAATAATTAGTCTACTCGCTACATTACTTGAAGATAAAAGTTTCAATGCTACATCAAGTAGTTCAGAATCTATTACTCCTAAATTAGAAATATTAATCGCAAGTTTTATGTTAGCCACATTACTTAATTCTTCAACAGCAAATTCTAAAACCTTTTTATCAATAATATTAATAAAACCTAATTCTTCCGCTAATAATATAACTGGACCTGCAGAAATTAACTTATTCGAGTGATCTGGAACCCTAAGTAAACATTCATAATGCAATATTTTACCACTTTTAGATTCTATGATAGGTTGATATGCAAAAACTAATTGATCTGTTGCTAAAAACTTCTTAAAAGATACCAAATCTTCAAATTTTTGCTCCACACTTCCTATATACTCTTCAGCACTTCCATAGTTTAAACAAGAAAATTCCAGATAGTAACCTGGAAGAGGTTTTTCTACATAACTTAACAAAGTTTTTAATAACAAAGATAATTGATTACCATATTCAGGAAAACATATACTTACTATTTTACAATTAAAAGATAATTTCTTGTAAAGTAAGGGAAACTCCTGCAATAAAGACAATGCTTCTTCTTTTTGAGACAAAAACATCTGTGATTTATAATAAATATTATGAGCTATTGTTGCTACTTTATAACTATTAATTTTAGGTAAAATAACAATAAAATAAGTATTATATTGAACTATATGAGAAATACTGATCTTACATATCATTGACAATAAAAGCTTAAAACGTTCAAATACGACTTTAACTTCACCTTCTGATAATACCAGCAATAAATCATTATAGTTTTGTACTTTAATAACTAATAAAACTCCGGATTGACTAACAATCTTATCAAATATCTCCTCAATTTTAAACCAAGATATGGTATTAAAAAATTCGTATAGCATTAAATTTTACAAATTAGTTAATAAGTTATAAAGTAATAATACTTACTCTAACTTACATTCTAAGTAAATATTAATTAGATTAAATAATATTATTTAGATCTTTTGCTATTAAATATACAAATACTGATATAATCAGTTCCTGTTATTTTCTAATTCTAAATAGTATTCACATATTAAACACTTCCTTTTTAATAAATATACTGATGTAAATTTACATCAGTATATTTATTAAAAAGAAATACTATAACATTAGCTACATAGTAAAAACAATCTTTTACCAAAAACGATAATTTATTGCTGGGTAAAAGAAATTACCTTGCATACAGTCCACCTTAATATCAATCAACAACCTTGCAATTTGCCCATTTTCAACAAATTCTGCTATAGTTTTAATTCCTAATTCTTCAGACATTTTAACTAAAGTTTCTACTAAAAACTTATTATAACAGTTATTAGTTATATTCTGAATAAAGCTTCCATCTATTTTTACTATATCAATTGGTAGTTCCCTAAGTTGTCTAAAAGAAGTAAAACCAGCACCAAAATCATCAATAGCAATTTGACATCCTTGTTCATGCATCTTTTCTATAAATTCTTTAGTCTTAATAAAATCATTATTTAAGGCAGTTTCTGTAATTTCAATAATTAGTCTATTAGCTATATCATTTGAAGACAAAAGTCTTAATGCTATATCAAGCAGCTCAGGATCCATTACTCCTAAATTAGAAATATTAATTGCAAGCTTTATATCAGCTACATTACTTAATTCTTCAACAGCAAATTCTAAAACCTTTTTATCAATAATATTAATAAAACCTAATTCTTCCGCTAATAATATAACTGAGCTAGCTGAAATTAACTTATTCGAGTGATCTGGAATTCTAAGTAAACATTCATAATGTAATATCTTACCACTTATAGATTCTATGATAGGTTGATAGGCAAAAACTAACTGATTTGTTGCTAAAAATTTTTTAAAAGACACTAAATCTTTAAATTTCTTCTCTACATTATCTTTATACATTCCAACATTTTTATAATTCAAACAAGAAAACTCTAAGTAATAATTTGGAAAAGGTCTATCTATATAACTTAACAAAGCCTTTAACAACAAAGATAGTTGATCACCATATTCAGGAAAACATACACTTACTATCTTACAATTAAAAGATAATTTTTTATGAAGCAAAGGAAAATCTTCAAATAAAGAAGATGCTTTTTCTTCTCCTTGAAATAAGAACATCTGCGATTTATAATAAATATCATGAGCTAATATCGCAACCTCATAATTATTAACCTTGGGTAAAATAATAATAAAGTAAGTATTATACTGGACTATATAGGAAACATTTACCTTACATATTAATGATAATAGAGTCCTAAAACGCTCAAATACAACTTTAATTTCCTCTTCTGATAATATTAACAATAAGTCACTATAATTTAGTACCTTAACAACTAATAAAATCCCAGACTTATCAACAATACTATCAAATATCTTTTCTATTTTAACCCAAGATATAGTATTAAAAAATTCATGTAGCATTAATCATTTATAAGTTAGTTAATAGGTTTATAAATAGCAATCTCCACTTTAACTTTATACTTTAAGTAAAAATAATAATTGCTTAATTAATACTAATCAGATTAATATATTATTTATAATAATGTCAATTACGAAAAATTAACTATTTATCTCACCATACTTTAAATAAACATGAAAAATGACTTATATATCTAAAATACATGCCAAAGTATCAGTAATTAACCATGATATCATTGAAGTGAAAGATATTAGTCACTTACACAAAGGTCATAAAGGCTATCATCACCTTAATCAACCATCACATATACATGTTTTTATTGTATCAAATCAATTTAACAATATGAAAATAATTGAAAGACATAGATTAATTAATTCACTCCTTTTAAATGAAATACATAATGAATTACACTCTTTGTCAATTCATGCTTTAACTCCAGCAGAACATACACAACAACTTAAAAATACAAAAGAATAATCTATATTCATTGATATATCATAGCAATTTTGTTATCTAAAAAACGCACGGCCTTTCCAGCTAATTCTAACTCTAATATAATTACATTAACTACTCCAACTGGTAAATTAGTTTGTTTTACAATCTCTTCTATTTCTACTGGTACAGAAGATAATAAATCTTTTACCACTTTTCTTTCTTTCTCTGTTACAGTAATTGCCTTATAGCTGTCAAATTCCCTATATTGTTTTATATTTCCTTGGTCATAATAATGATTACTATCACTAAAATCATAAACTGGTAAAGATGCAAGAATATCATCAATATCTTCTACTAGATGAGCCCCATTCTTAATTAACTGATTAGTCCCTTGGTACCTTGAATCATATGGAAATCCAGGTACAGCAAATAACTCCCTATTATATTCAAGTGCTAAACGAGCAGTAATAAGAGAACCTGATCTCAAGCTTGCCTCTACTATCATTGTTCCATATGACATTCCTGCAATAATTCTATTACGCTGTGGGAAATTCTTATTTATAGGAGCTGAGTTTATTGGTAGTTCTGCTAAAATTACTCCCTCAACAGCAATTTTATTATAAAGATCTGTATTTTCTTGTGGATAGATATAATTAATGCCCCCAGCAATTACTGCAATAGTATAAGGCAATGAAGACTGATGAGCAGCAGTGTCTATTCCTCTAGCTAATCCAGATATTATTGTCACTCCATTATCAATCAACTTTTTAACTATATTTTTAGTAAAAGATATCCCATTTAAAGAAGCATTTCTAGACCCTACTACGGCTAAAGTCCTATTATTAAGTAACTTTATATTACCTTTATATGTTAAAAGAGGGGGAGGATCTGGAATTTGTAGTAATAATCTAGAATATTCTAATTGATTATAAGTTATAATAGAAGCATTAATTTTTTTTAACGCCTCTATTTCCTCTATTGCTTCTACATTAGAGTAAATCTTAACTGCCTTATGTCTACCACCTCTCAGAGAAAACTCACCAACATGCTGAAGTGCTGTTTGAGCATTTCCAAATAATCTTATTAATTCAAAAAAAGTCTTTGGTCCAACATTCTCACTTCTTACTAAACGAAGAATAGATATCGTATCTTGATCACACTTAGAAGTCTGATTGTCATTGCTAAATAATCTTTTAAACATCTTCCTTGATTTACTTACAAAAGACTTATATTTTTGAAATACAGTTAATTAAAAGTTAATCTTCTTTAATAACCTAAATATTTTACGTAATATACCCTTTTAATATTATATAATTTCCTTCTCATTAAGAACTAAGTAAACATTTTACAAAATATTAAAACATCCTATATAGCTTAACCATAATTCTTATCAGCAAGGTACTATACATTATTTAATTACAAAATAAGATCAAACTACAATATAATTAAAAAATATTGATACTAACTTGCTAGCAATAGTAATTAAATAAAAAACTACATTAACTTACTTTTTTATTTCGTATTATTATCTTATATTAAATTACAATTTTTCAGCATGCGAAGTCAAGTAGTCAGATACACCACTACTAGTTGGTTTCATTCCTTCTTTTCCTTGACGCCATTCAGCAGGACACACTTCCCCATATTCTTGACTATGATCTATCATATCTATAATTCTTAGAGCTTCTTCTATGTTTCTACCTAGACTTAAATCATTAACAGTTATATGACGTAATATAAAATCTTGATCAATTATAAATGTACCCCTTAAAGCAACCCCCTCTTCATTTAAAATATTATAAGCTTTAGAAATTGCTTTACTTAAATCTGCTACTAATGGAAACTGTACATTACCTATACCACCTTTACTATAAGGAGTACTTTTCCAAGCTAAATGACAAAAATGAGAATCAACACTTACACCAACGACTTTAACATTTTTCCCTAAAAACTCCCCAATTCTATTATTAAAAGCTATAATTTCTGATGGACACACAAAAGTGAAATCTAATGGATAAAAGAACAAAACGCACTTACTACCTTTACTATCTTTACTAATTCCAAGATATTTTTTAAGATTAAAATCCTCTTGTATAGTATTATTAGCTAAAACTGCTTTAGCAGTAAAATCATGAGCTTCTTTCCCTACAAAAACTTCCATAAGTTATTCCTATATTTTATTAACTTTAAAGATTCTATTCAAAATTTATTATTTATTACTATATGCCTTTAATATAGTTAGATTTTATAATTCTGCAACCATAATTACAATGAATTTTCTTTTCTGATTCAAATTTATTAAATATATTATATATTACCTAATCTTAACTTTTTCCTTAATCACTTTTTTTATCTGATCAATTTTTGCAAGCGCTGCACAACGCCCTGTATTAAAAACTTCTTTATTCCTATTATCAGTAAATAATCCTATTACATCTTTAAAACGAGATCTAATTACAATATCTGCTTCCTTACCTGCATTATCCATAACAGTATTGTAAGTAATATGCATACATTCAGACAGCAAATCAACCATATTATGAATCTTGTTGACATCATGTAATGATACCCCAACATTAGAAGCAATAATAACTTTTGGATTAAATTGTTTAGCAATTTGAACAGGTAATGGAGCTGTTACTCCTCCATCTACAATAAGTGTCTTACCCATTGATATTGGTGCAAATAATCCAGGAAAAGAACAAGAAGCTCTAACTGCTCTTGCAATATTACCATTTAGTAACCCAATGGCAGAGCCACTACCTATATCAGTTACAACTGCAATAAAAGGAATCTTTAATTGATCAAAAGTTTTTGCTTTCAAAATTCTACTTAACAATTTTTCAGTTAATAAACCATCTACAAAGCTTGACTTTATATCAGTAATACTTTTTAAAGCAGCAAACCATGAATATTCTACTAGATCTGTTTTTTTAAGTTTTAAAAATATCTCCTTTAACTGTTGTATATTTTGATTATCAGCATATGCTGCTCCAATAATACTTCCTGAACTCGTACCAACAATAAGATCCACCTTAACCCCATGTTCTTCTAGAACATCCAATACTCCCAAATGTGCTAGTCCTCTTGCTCCACCACCACCAAGCACCAATGCAACATCAATATTTTTAGGCATATTAGTAGTAGCAATGGGTAAGAACTCAACCTTTTTTTTGACATGAGAAGCGCAGCCCGTCAAATAAATAAAAATAACTGCAAGAATAATATATCTCTTCAAATTTTAAAATTCCTTAAATTAAAAATAAATATGCAATAGATAAAAAAGTAAAAAAACCTATCCAATCAGTCAACGCTGTCAGTAACACACCTGATCCAGCAGCTGGATCTATCTTTATACTATTTAACATAACAGGAATTATAAACCCTAAAATACCAGAAACTATAAAATTAACTACTACAGATATACTAAATGCCACACCAAGATAAAAATTATTATACATAAATACTGTAAAAGAAAATCCTATTAATGCTAACATTAACCCATTAAAACCACAGATTAATATTTCTCTCAATAATACCTTAGAAAAATTAGAAAAATTAATATGTTTATTTGAAAGAGATCGAACTGTAATTGTCATTACCTGAGTTCCTACATTACCACCCATAGAAGCTACAATAGGCATTATAGAAGCCAAAAACACAAACTTTTCTAAAGTATGATTGAAACAATTAATGATACGCGAAGCTAAAAATGCTGTAATTAAATTAAAAAAAAGCCAAGGAAAACGGTTTTTAGCAGCACTAAATACACTTGAAAAAAGATTATATTTCTGTATTCCAGCAAGATACATTATATCTTCTTCTACTTGCTCCTCAAGAATATACAACATATTATCTATAGATATCGTCCCAACTAATTTACCAGTTTTACTAACAACTGGAACAATAGTCAAAACATAATGTTTAAAAATATAAGATATTTCACTTAAATCAGTATGAGTATCTACAGATTTAAAATTCATACTCATTACTTGATTAATCATATTAGAAAGAGAGCACTTTAAAAGTGTAGAAAGAAGCAGCTGTCCTATAGGGCGATGCTTAGAATCTACTACAATCGCAGCGTAAAAGTCCTTATTAATATTAGAAAACCTAATATAGTCTAGTGATTGACTAACTGTCCAATGCTCTGGCAAGCTGATATATTGCTTTTCCATTACTCTTCCCGCTGTATCTTCAGGATAAGTAAATCCTTCAATAATATGTTTCCTCTTATCTTGACTTAGCTGAGCTAATATCTTTTGACTCAAATCAGCATCAAGATCTTCAATAAAGTCTATTGCATCTTGTGTCTCTAACTTTTCTAATAACTTTGCAATTTTTCTAAATCCCAATACTTCTATTACTGACATTTTACTATTAACACTAAGCCACACTAAGGCCTCTTCCTTAAAATTATCAGATACTAGAGTAATAATTTTTTTATGTAATTTATGAGGAGCATGATCTAAAAAATCAACAAAATCAGCATAATGCATTTTTTCAAGTTCTGCTTTAGCTTCACTAGTATAATTTTCAACTATTAAATTATAAATTCTATCATAGTCTTTAGAATCTTTAAGCAATATTTTGTTATTATCAGAAGAATATTGGTTTACCATAAAGAATCATTATTAACCTTATATCTAAAAGTAAAGAAATATGGTGCGGCTGAGAAGACTTGAACTTCCACTCTCTTATCAGAACAGCACCCTCAATGCTGCGCGTCTACCATTTCGCCACAACCGCAAAATTGTAAAAATACACTAATAATTTCAAGAGTTAAACATTGTGATTATAATACATGTAATATAGTTTTACTCGCATAATTCTTAAAAATAGCAATATGTATATTTGATAACAAATTATTAACTAATAATCAACCTTTATATATAAATTATAACAAATCATATTAAATTCATTAAATCACCAAACTTGCTGTTAACTTTAAAAAATATAGTCTCAACAATATTCTTTGTATAATAGTTAGACGTCTTAAAAGCTATCTCTGCCTGTTGCAAGCTATACAATACTTTTATCACTTCACTTAAATCTTTAGACTCAGCTATTAATTTAAAATCTTTCACATATTTAAAAAATATAGGAGGAGATATTGTTTTTATCGCTTGCTCAGTAGTTAATCCATTATTTTTTTTAGTTAAAACTATATATAAATTAATATAATATCTTGTTAAAGCACGTAATATCCAAATATCTGGTATATTATCACCTTTTAGTTTCTTTATTTCCTCTAAATAATCTGACAGCAAACCTTGACAAAAATATATACACATCAAATCCACTGATCCTACTAGTTCTTTACCACAACATTTTCTTACTTCTTCAACACCTATAATATTACAATCGTGACAATATAATAATAGCTTCTCAATTTCATTTAGGTATAAATACTTATTACCATACATAAGTTTAGAAAAACATATTGCTGCCTCATCTGAAATTTTTTTCCCTGACTTATCAACAACTTCCAGCAATAAATTAAATATATCCTGGCTATCATTACTATAACAAGCTAAAGAAGCAAGATATTCCTTATCTTCAAACCATTTTCTAGTCACTGAGTTAACCGGCAACTCATCACCTATTATAACCAATAAGTTTCTTGTTTCTATTGCTAAAGCTTTTTTTAATAACTCACTAATATTAACTGGAACATTATATATTTTTATTACTTCATACTCTGTAAAAAGGTTAGATGTATTTAAAACTAGATCAAACCCTATATCAGAAAATTCCTTATAATCATAAGTTCTAACATCGCAATTTAGTAATCTTACAATCTCATTATATCTATAATTAACTAACCCCTTATCATTACCATAAATTAATATCCCTCTAATAGTTTTTTTCCTAAGAAAGTTAAATAAAACATTTACATTATAAGAAAAAAACTTCATCAACAAATTCTATTTATTAAAGTAGATAATTAAGCTTTTAAAAATTTCACCAGCAGTTTTATCTGCAAGATCATAGCGCAATTGTTCTTCACAAATGTAACTATCATAGGCTGAATCCAAAATCTGATATGACCCCTCAATACTACTAGAACCACTAGTAAGTAGTTTATTTGTTAGCATGTCTACTAATTTATAATCTATATTATATTTAACTGATATTTGCTTTACATCTGCATCTTTCTTTATAATTGTAGGCTCAATATTATATTTCCCTTTTTCCAGATAAAGCTTATACTTTTTGTGTGGATTTACATTTATAAGCAAGTCAGATAATCTATTATATAATTTAGCTTCATATAAATTTTGTGCAGTCCCCAACTCTATAGATGATAGTAAATCACAAACTTTCACAAAATTTTTCTGTGAATATATCGGTTTTAACGTACACCCTACCATAGGTGGCAAAAATATAATTACGATAATTAACCTAAAAATTATAACCATCATATTCATACATTACTTATTTACTCAACTCACTTCCATTTAATAGTATACACCAATTACTCTACAACACTAAGAACTAACATTTTTAATTTATTTATTAAATATAATTAAAAATAACGAATAGACTCTATTATATATGGTTAAGCATTCAAAATATCTGAAAAAATATATTAAGCTAATTCATTACTGCACTATAATATTTATTAACTTATTTGGTATAAAGATATATTTCTTAATCACTTTACCTTCAACATACTTTATTACCTTATCCAATTTTATAATAGCAGATTGAACCTCACTTTCAGGTGTATCAACTTTACAATTGTATAATGTCCTTAATTTTCCATTAACTTGAACTGCAATAGTAGCATCTTCAACTAATATATATTTTTCATTATATTCTGGCCATGACAACTGAGCTAGCATTTCTTTACCACCAAGCTTACTCCATATTTCTTCAGACAAATGAGGGATAAAAGGATTAAACAAACGTATTAATATTAAAAAACTTTCTTTTACTGCTAAATTTATTTTAGTAACCTTAGATATAAAATTATAAAACTCCCTTAACCTTGCTATTGCTTTATTTAACCTATATTCTATAATATCCTGTGTTACATTTTTAATAGTTTGGTGCGTTTTACTCTTTAAATTCTTATCATATTTAATATTATTTTTACCATTGTCATTATTAGATAGAGTCACTTCTTCAAGTCTTATAGCAAAACAATGTAATTTCTGCATGAATTTATAGCAACCCTCTATACCATCCGTAGACCATTCTAAGTCTTTTTCTGGTGGAGTATCTGATAAAACAAACATACGAGCTACATCTGCACCATAGGCTTTTAATATTGTTTCCAAATCAATTATATTTTTCTTAGACTTACTCATTTTCTCAGGCTTACCACAAATAACTTGCTGATGAGTAAACTTACACCTCAATCCTCCTTTATTATCACTTTCAACCTCATTAGGATATAACCAGCGACCACTTTGATCTTGATATGTGTTATGTAACACCATACCTTGTGTCATTAATGCTTTAAAAGGCTCCTTTACATTTATATATCCAAAATCATTCATAACCATTGTTATAAATCTTGCATATAACAAATGCATAACTGCATGCTCAATTCCTCCTATATACTGATCAACAGGAAGCCAATATTTAGTAGCAATATCATCTACCATCAAATCATGTACAGGATTACAAAACCTTATAAAATACCACGATGATTCAAAAAAAGTATCAAAAGTATCAGTTTCTCTAGTAGCATCCATATAACATTTAGGACATTTCACATATTTCCATGAGGGATGATTATCTAACGGATTACCTAATTTACTAAAGTCCACTTGTTCTGGTAATACTACAGGTAGATCTTTACCAGGAACTGGTACTATTTCGCAATCCTTACAGTGTATTATTGGAATTGGACACCCCCAAAATCTTTGACGAGATATACCCCAGTCCTTTAACCTATAGTTTGATACTGCCTTACCTAATTTTCTCTTTTCTAATTCAACAATAATTTTATTTCTAGCCTTAATATTATCAAGCCCATCAAGGTAAAAGGAATTAACCATGATTCCCTCACCTATATAAGCTTTTTTCATCACATCAACTTCTTCCGTCTTAGGCTTAATTACTTGCTTAATATCTAATTCTAACAATTTAGCAATATCATGATCTCGCTCATCATGAGCAGGACATCCAAACAATGCTCCTGTACCATAATCTAATAAAACAAAATTAGCAAGAATTACAGGAAGCTCAATATTATTATTTAATGGATGTATTACTTTTAGATTTGTTATAACTCCCCTTTTCTCCATTTTTTCTATATCAATTTGTAAGGTTCCAAAACTACAACACTGATCAATAAATTGTTCTACTTCAGGAGTAATATAAACATATTTTTTTACTATAGGATGATTATAACATAAAGCAATAAAAGAAGCACCAAATAAGGTTTCTGGCTTCGTTGAAAAGACTTTTATTGAATCTTGTAATCCTTTTATTTGAAAATCAATATTTACTCCTTGTGATTTATTAATCCATTTTTCCTGCATTACTTTTACGTTTTCAGGCCATTTAGATAAATCTTTAATTCCATTTAATAATGGTTCAGCATAACTAGTAATCTTAATAAACCATTGTTTTAAATTACGACATTCAATTAAAGCTCCTGACCTCCAACCTCTACCATTAATAACTTGTTCATTAGCAAGCACTGTTTGGTCAACTGGATCCCAATTAACCATAGATTCTTTTTGATATACAAGCCCCTTTTCCAACATCTTTAAAAAAAATTTTTGCTCATATACATAATAATCAGGAGAACAAGTAGTTATTTCTCTATTCCAGTCATAAGATAACCCAATCGATTTTAGCTGATTCCGCATAAAATCAATATTGCTGTAAGTCCAATTTTTGGGATGGGCATTATTCTGTATAGCAGCATTTTCAGCTGGTAACCCAAACGCATCCCATCCCATGGGATGTAGTACATTATATCCTTGTGATTTCCTAAATCTTGCAATAACATCTCCTATAACATAGTTACGTAAATGTCCTACATGAATTTTTCCCGAAGGATAAGGAAACATTTCTAAGACATAATATTTAGGCTTTTTTACATCTTCTGTTACATTAAAAACTTTATTCCTTAACCAACATTCTTGCCACTTTCTTTCAATTTCTATTAAATCCATGAATTTCTTTGTTATTTTCTAAATTTTGCATAGAAGACAATTTAACTTTATTAATAATATCTTGAGATATTATATCTGCTAATTTTCTATTAGTCTTTGCAGTAAAATCAGGCAACTGTATTTTTTTTGGATCCCTACAATGTGCAAAAACTTGTATAAATTGGTCAAAATCTTTAGCATCTTTAATTAATACTGTTACCTTACAACTAGTATTTTTCATGTTTTTTGGAAAATACCAATCTGTAATTATAACCCCACATTCAGGATCAGTTAAAATTAAATTAGTATTGCTTAAAACTTCTAAAGCCGATTTCCATATAACTTTTGGATTAACTTGAATTTTTCTTATCAGCTTTTTTCTATGTTTATCCTGATAAGGATAAATAATATTCTTGTCCTCTCCAAATAAAGAACCAATCCTGCTAAATCTTCTTTCTTGCTCGGTTTGAGGATATTGATGCTTTACTTGAGCAATAATCTTTATAAATGGAAATATGATTAAAAATATAATAACTGCTACTTTTTTTATCATTTAACACACTTTAATTGATTTTTTCTAATCGGGATGATAGTAAATATTGTTTATAAAGTCAAAAGAATAGAACAAATAATTACAGATTAACAAGTACCTATACTAATAGTTAACTCTTACATTAACTATTAATAAAACTATAGCATCTTAATAGTTATATTAACTTATATAAGTAATAGTAATAATCATAATTTTATGGCGCGTCCTAAAGGATTCGAACCTTTGACCCACAGATTAGAAATCTGTTGCTCTATCCAGCTGAGCTAAGGACGCTTTAATTATAACTACTTAACTTAGAACATCCATAACTTACATGTGTGCTTTCTACCCTTAAAAGCTAAACATAAAAATACAAAGTAAAACTCTATCCACATATAAGTTCAACTTTCTTAGTCTCAATTTTATCTTACTAAAAAATTAACTCTAACAACCAAACACCTAATTAACTTATTAAATAAACTCAAAAATACCCCTTAAATAAAGCATATAAAACTATCAAAATAATACATTAAAATTATATATAAACAATATCAAAACTTAAGATTTATAATAATGCTCTATAATTTTTACTAGATACTCATCACTAACTAGATTACTTTACCTATTAATTACACTAGAAACCCAACTATAATTTTCACTATTATTAAATATAGCATGTAATAATTCATTATTAATTGCATGACCATTCTTATAACAATCTAGCGTCCCTATTATTGAAGAAGCTCCAGACATTTTCAAGTCTCCTATAGTATCTAGAATTTTGTGACGTACAAATTCATCCCCAAACCTTAGTCCTTCTGGATTAAGAATCTTATCACCTTGTATAGCTATAGCATTACTCAGTGAAGCTCCCCTTGCTAACCCTAGCTTCTTTAATTTTTCTAAATCTTCAACAAAACCAAATGTTCTAGCAGCAGCTAAGTCGCTTTTAAATAATGATTGAGACATAAAACGAAAAGATTGATAGCCAATAGCTTTATTAGCAAAATCTATTGTCATATTTAGTTCAAAACTCTGACTAGGAGAAACTTTAATATAGCTATCCTTACAGGATACTACAATCTCTTTAAGAATTTTAAGATAATTTTTAGCAGCATTTATATATTTAATTCCAGCACATTCTATCATAAAAATAAAAGCTTTACTACTACCATCCATAATTGGTACTTCTGGACCATCAAGTTTTATTACTAAATTATCAATGCCGCACCCCCAAATTGCTGCCATTAAATGCTCAATAGTTGAAATTTGCACATTTGCATCATTTCTAATAGCAGTACATAAAACAGTATTTTTTACATGCTTGTAATATGCTGGTATTATGTTATCTACACCTTTTATATCAGTACGCACAAATACTATACCAACATTTGCTTTTGCTGGCTCTATAATGAGTTGTATCTTCTTACCTGAATGAACCCCAACTCCATAGCAACTTGCTGGCCGCATAACAGTAGTTTGCATGATCTCTTCTTATAAGTACAATAACTGTTTAACATAAACATTCCTTTATCTTATATCAACAAAAAAAATATTACAAAATAATACAATAAAAAACATTAAAAAATTATTCTTGTTACTTATTTCCCTACAACAAATAATAATGCCTTTCTACAAGTAATCAACTAGGAAGTTGAACTATGTAATCAAATATATTTTACTAGCTCATTCCTAAACATACCTATTAATTTGTATTATAATCTCCCTTAAATATCTATATCTAACATAACTGGAACATGGTCAGATGGCAAATCCCATCCTCTTGCTTCCTTAATTATTAAACAAGACTTCACACAAGATTGTAAAATTTTACTCACCCATATATGATCAAGTCTACGTCCACGATTTGATCTACACCAATCAATATTTCTGTAGCTCCACCAAGAATATAACTTTTCTCTCTGATTTACGAAAAAACGTGAAACATCAATCCAATCAAAGCTATTTATATTTCTTATCAATTTTTCTCGTTCAATATCTGTATGGCTCACAACATTTCGTAACTGATAACTCGACCATACATCATTTTCTAAAGGAGCAATATTAAAATCACCAACTAATATAATTTTATTATTTATTGACCTATTTTCTAAAAACCACCCATTCATAAGGTCTGTATAACACAATTTATGTTTAAATTTAAGATTCATATTACAATTTGGAACATCACCCCCAGCAGGTACATAGAAATTATGAATTTCAACATCTCCTACGTTAATAGCAACATGCCTCTTATCTTGATTATACAAATTTATTATAAAGGTTGACTTAAATGGAACTTTAGACAATATAGCAACTCCATTATAAGATTTCTCTCCACTATAAACTATATACTTATAACCTAAATCCTTACACTCTGCCACAGGAAACATACAATCTTGCACTTTTGTCTCTTGTAAAGAAATAATATCTGGACTATATAAGCAATTCAACTTTTTTAAAAGCGAAATGCGCAATCTTATGGAGTTAATATTCCATGTTACTATCTTCATCTATAGTTTATTTATTAATTGCTTTAAAAGATTAGTACAAGATCTAAGCACTTTTGCTTCCAAACTAATATTTTTTGCTGCCCATTTTTTCATCCATGGTTCAGTTAAACTCCACATATCAATTTCTGGATTTAAACTTTTACTTATCCCTTCAACTAATACCATAGTTTTCTGCAATAAAAGTAATTGTGGTTGAGTTTCCATACCAAAATTCTCAGTTATTTGAAATAATTGTGTAAGCAACTTTCCTAGTGACACATTCTTTAATGGTACCCCAATAATTGGCTCTGCTACAGACCTACAATATTGAGAAAATAAATCCAAATCACTATCTTTAGGTATATACCCAGCACATTTATGTACTCTAGCAACGTTCTTATAGTCTTTTTTTAAAAAACCATATAAAATTTCAGCAACTGCAATCCTATCAACTTCTGATAACCTACCCATTATACCAAAATCCATTAAGCATATTCTACCATCAAACAACACAACTATATTACCAGGATGTAGATCTGCATGAAAAAAACCATCTCTATAAGCTTGATTAAAAAACATTAAAACAATTTTTTCTGAAATATCTTTAAGAGATATACCTTGATCTGCTATCAACTGATGCTCATAGATAGATATTCCACTAACCCATTCAGTAGTTAACACCTTCTCAGAAGTAAATTCCCAATAAACTTTAGGTATATAAACATAGTAATCTTGCTTAAAATTTTCTAACATTTCAGAGTATGAAGCAGCTTCAAGCTTCATATTTAGCTCACATGTCATTGTATTTTTTAATACATCTACAACCTCTATTAGTTTCAACCTTTTAATTTTAGGCAAAAATTTTAATAAAAATCTTACAAAAAAATACAATAATTTTATATTTTTAATATACTTACTGTAAATACCAGGCCTAAGTACCTTTACAGCAACTACCTCACCTGTAGTTAAGTAAGCTTTATAAACTTGAGCAATGGAAGCAGCAGCAACTGGAGTATTTGAAAATGTTATAAACATTTCATCTATCTCTTTTTTTAAACTTTCTTTAATAATTTTTTTTGCTTCTTGAGTTGGGAATGAAGGTAAATTATCTTGTAATAGCTTTAACGAACTAGCTATTTCAATACCAATTAAATCAGGCCTTGTAGAAAGTATTTGACCAAGTTTAATATAGACAGGACCAAGCTCCTTTAAACAATTAATCAATCTTTGATCAAATGACTGATTACAGCTATATAATGAAGAAAAAGGATAAAACAAAAAGCTTATTACTCTTATAAATATCTGAGAAGGAAAGTTTAAATAAATACTACCTAAATCAGATAAAATTCTATACTTACTAAGCACTATTAAAATATATATTAGAGATATAAAATCTGAAAAAAAACGTATCATAGTTTATATGCTGAATGTATAGCTACAACTCCAAAGCTTAAATTACGAAACTTAACATTTTGAAATCCAACTTGCTCTATCATCTGACAAAAATTTTTCTGATCAGGAAATACTCTTATACTTTCTATTAAATATTGATAAGCCTTCTTATCACCTGTAATAAACTTACCTATTAAAGGTATAAAATTAAAAGAATATAAGTCATATAATTTACTTACAAAAGAATTTTGAACTTTAGAAAATTCCAAACACACAAACTGTCCTCCTGGTTTTAAAACCCTATAAGCTTCTTTAAGTGATATTAAAATATTGCTAATATTACGAATACCAAAAGCAATGGCAAAATTATCAAAACTATTATCTAAAAAGGGTAGACTTTCAGCATCACAATTAATGTATTCTATGTTTTCTAATAAATTGGTATCTATAGCCTTATTACGACCTTGCTCTAACATATCATAACTTATATCACAAATAGTTATATGAGGATTAGCGTTGTATTTTTTTGCCTTACGATAAAACCTAAAAGCAATATCACCAGTTCCTCCTGCAACATCAAGCAAAGAACCATTTAAGTTAAAAAAATGATCACAAAACTCATCTTTCCAAAGATTATGGATGCCAAAGCTCATAATATTATTCATAAGATCATAATGTTTAGCTACAGAACTAAAAACATTTTTAATAAATTGTGTTTTTATATTGTTATTAGCTAATTGAAAACTAAAACTAGCATTATTATTCTGATTAGAAGCTTTGCTCATTGAAACTATATATTTCTTAACTTTATTTAGTAATTATAATACTATTATCATTTAAAAACTAAAATTAAAACAAAAATATGCCTGAACTGCCAGAAGTTGAAATAATAAAACAGTCCTTAACGAAAACCATAATAGGGAAAAAAATATTAGAAGTGCAAAAGAACCGTCCGAATTTAAGATACTTAATACCTCCAAATTTGCACTACAATACCGTAGGATATCACATAATTGACGTTAGACGAAGAGCAAAATTTCTTCTTATGGATTTAAATAATAACTTTAGTTTAATTTTGCATCTTGGCATGACTGGTAAAATATTACTAAAAGAACAAAATACAAAACTAGATAAACATGACCATGTAATTATTAAATTATGTGGCAATAACCAATTGGTTTTTAATGACCAAAGACGTTTTGGTATGATTGATCTAGTTGAAAGCCATAAATTACAAAGTTCTAAATGGCTAGCAAATATAGGACCAGAACCCCTGCTAAGGGAATTTAATTACAATTACTTATACTCAACATTAAAAAACAAAATAGCACCTATTAAAAACATAATTATGAATAACCACATTATTGCTGGAGTTGGTAATATATACGCCAATGAAAGCTTATTTACAGCAAGAATAAATCCTTGTAAATTAAGTCGCAATTTGTCAAATAACCAAATTATTAATTTAGTTAATTCTATTAAAAAAACTTTAAATAAAGCAATAAAATTAGGTGGATCTTCTTTAAAAGATTTCGTAGACACGTTAGGTAAAAAAGGAGATTTTCAGGATAATTTTTCTATTTACGGACGAGAAAATCAATCTTGTATAATTTGTAATAATAAAATCAACAAAATAAAACTAGCAGGACGTTCAACTTTTTTTTGTAATATATGTCAACAATAATTATTTCTATAAATAGACTTCAGTTATTAATTTATAATATCCTTTCATTTACTTTTACTAATTACACTATTACTATTGATTTTTCTCTAAATTAATAGTAATATTGCTTAAATACTCAATAATTAATATTTTGTTTACAAACAGTAGTTAGTTAACATGTTAGAATGTATTTAAAGTTTCATAATTTCAGGCTATAGATTCTTAATATACTTATAGGAACTTGTTTGATAATATATTAATTTTTATTTTAGTAATGTATATATTATTTCTAGTAAACTTGATATGTTTTCAAACAGTTCTATTGTTTTTTATATAAATATTTAAATAAAATAGCTTTATCTACTACTTGAACATATAAGTTTTAATTGTCAAAATATGAAATTAGTTAATATTGTTACTAAATATTTCTAAATGTTTTAAAATTTTAAAGCAAAATATGTATTATTTTATAAAAGTGACTGAACAATACTCATGAACAACACTTTAGAAAAAAAATAAAAGAGTTGATTACCCCTACAGTAAAAGCTTTAGGTTATGAAGTTGTTAATATAAGTTTGATAAAAAAAACACCAAAAATATTAGAAATAATTATTGATCGCCTTGATAGAGAAAAAGTCAAAGTTTTAGATTGTGCATATTGTAGCAAAGCTATTTCAACTATTTTAGATGTTGAAAGCATAATAAATGATAGATATTTATTAGAAGTTGCATCCGTTGGTATTGAGAGATCACTATCAACTATTGAAGATTTTAGAAAATTTTTAGGGTACACAATAACAGTAAAGCTAATTAGTACTATTAATAATAGTAAAAAATATATGGGTAAAATATTTAGTGTTGAAGAACAAGACATAATATTAGAATTGCAAGATAGCAATATTATTTCCATAGCACATCAAAATATTAAAGCTGCAAACATAGTTTTTACAAATGATATGTTTAAACAAATAATAAAAAATAGTAACGCAGGAGATACATATAATTATGGCTAGTATCATCAATGTAGAAATATTACAAATTGCTGAAGCTGTTGCTAGAGAAAAGAACATCTCAAAAGATACTATAATTTCTGTAATTGAGGAAGCAATTCAATTAGTTGGAAAAAACAAATATGGTCTTGAACACAATATTAAAGCTGAAATTAATAATAAAACTGGTGAAATTAAATTATATAGGGTCCTCGACGTAGTTGAAGAAGTAAAAAATACCTTCACTCAAATTTCTCTCATAAACGCCTTAGAACTGAATCCAAGCATTGCTATAGGAGAGCAATTATTTGAAAAACTACCTCCGATTGACCTTGGTAGAGTTTCAGCACAAACTGCAAAATATGCAATTGTACAAAAAGTTAAAGAAATAGAAAGGAAAAAGCAATATTTAGATTTTAAGGATAGAGTTGGTGAAATCATCAATGGAATAGTTCGTAGAGTAGAGCAAGGTAATATAATAGTTGATTTAGGAAAAGCTGAAGCCGTTATTTTAAAAGACCAAACAATAAAAAGTGAAACTTATAAAATTCATGATAGGATTAAAGCTTATATACAGCGTGTAAGTGCTGAATCAAAAGGACCTTTAATATTTTTATCGAGAACAGATAATCAAATGTTAGTTAAGCTTCTAGCTTCAGAAGTTACAGAAATATATAATAATATCATCCAAGTTAAAGCAGTAGCAAGAGATCCCGGTTCTAAAGCAAAAGTTGCTGTTTTTTCATCTGATGTTTCTATTGATGCTGTTGGTTCATGTATAGGAGTCAGGGGTAATAGAATTAAAAATATTAGAGATGCTCTTGGTGGAGAAAATATTGATGTAGTAAAGTGGAGTGATGATATTGCTCAGTTTGCAGTTAATGCAATAGCTCATGCTCAAATAACTAAAGTCATCATTGATGAAGAAAAACATTTAATTGAAATGGTAGTACCTGCCGATCAACTTAGTGTGGCTATTGGTAGGCATGGTCAAAATGTTAAACTTGCTTCAAAGCTTGTAGGTTGGAATATTGATATTATAACTGAAGAACAAGAATCATTACGCAGAACAGATGAATTTAATACTGCTACAAATCTATTCATTCAACATTTAGAAGTAGAAGAAATAATAGCACAATTATTAGTAGCTGAAGGATTTACCAATATTGAACAAGTAGCCAATACTGATATAAATATTCTTGCTTCTATAAATGGTTTTAACTTGGAATTAGCATCCGAACTTAAAGACAGAGCAGTAAAACATATAAATAATCAAAATGAAGGTATTCTTGCAAAATTAGAAGAACAAGGTGTAGAACAAGATCTTCTAGAAGCTCTAGTAGATATTCCTTTTGCCTCTTTTATAACTCTTGCAGAAAATGGGGTAAAAACCTTAGAAGATCTTAGAGAACTTAAGTTAGAAGAATTTAGAGTTTTAGTTCCTGACAGTAGGATTAGTGATGAAGAATTTTATAATATAATTTCTAATAAAGTAATAAAGAAGTAAAAATAGTCATTAAGAAATTATATAGTTTATTTAAACTTTAAATAACTTCAAATTATTAGAAAGAAAATAAATATAATCTGTATGGTATATTACAAAAATTGTAAGTAGATTATATTCATTATTTTATTTAGCAACCTAAAATAATTTTTGTAAGTGGAGAAGTAGTTAATGTACGATATAGTATTACTAGTTTGAAGTAATCTAGACACTTGAAAGTAAAACTGTATATATTATATTAATTAAAAGATCTTTTTATAGTTTCTTTATATAAAAAGAAGTAGAATAAGAAAGTAAAGAACGGAATTATTTTAAATTACATATAGTTGTAAAAGTTAGAAAATGAGTTAACCTTAGATACTAAGTCATAATAGTTATTCTAGAATAATTATTTGTTAATAGAAAGTATATGTATATACAATCTATTTAAACATATTAATAACCTAAATAATTATTTTATAATAATCTTCTATAGTTTTCAGCTAAATTTAGGTTTTTTAAGCAAGGTTACTGTTTTACAGTTATGAAACAAATACTACAAGTTACTAAAGGTTAAGAAAATTATGACAGACAATAAAAATGAAACTAAATCTAAAAAGCTAAAGCTACCATCTAAAATGGTAACTAGCAAAGCTATAGACCATACAAAACTACGAAGTAGTTATATTACTTCACGTAATAGTAACATTACAGTAGAGATAAAAAATTGCAAGAAAGCAAATATTTATGCTTCTGATGTTAAATTTATAAATGCACAAAGCAATTCAGAGTTACTAACAGAAAATGAATTTAATAAGAAAATTAATATTTTAAAAAAAGCAGCTACATTTGCAAAAACTGAAGAATATAAAAATAATCTTCATAATACATGCTTAGAGATACAAGATGTTCTAAAAGAAGGAGAAAGTAACAAAAATTTAGAGCAAGAACAAGCTAATAATTCTACAGAAAACCTTAAGGAAGTAATAGAAGAAACAAAAGTAGAAGATATTTCTTTAAAAAAAACAAAAGATAATACTGTACTGCTACATAAAAACCAAAAAGAACCTCAGACACCAAGCTACTCTCTTGTTAATTCTGTTACTAATTCCAAAGTAGGTGATGAAAATTCTGAAATACAAAAAATTGTTGAAATAGATGAGAAAAAAGCAACAATTTTTAAAGGAAATATAGGTCGATTAAAAAAAGATAATAATCGTAAATTTAAAAAAACTGATATTTACCAAATGCTAGATGAAAATAACGACAGTAGATCAAAATCTAGAAGTCTAGCATCTATAAAAAGAGCAAGAGAAAAAGAAAAACGTAAATCCCAAGAAAATAGTCTTCAAGAAAAAATCCATCGTGAAGTTGTCATAGGAGAAACCATTACAGTTAGTGAATTGGCTTCACGTATGTCAGAAAAAACCACAGATGTAATATGTAAATTAAGGGAGTTTGGTATCACAGATAATGATAGCCAAAATATTGATACTGATATAGCAGAATTAATTGCAACTAGTTATGGTCACTCTGTAAAAAGAGTTCAAGATTCAGATGTAGAAAATATCTTAAAGATAGAACAAGATGCACCTGAATCATTAAAATTTAGAGCTCCAGTTGTTACAATAATGGGGCATGTTGACCATGGTAAAACTTCCTTATTAGACGCTTTAAAATCAACTGATATAGTTAGTACTGAATCTGGTGGAATAACTCAGCATATTGGAGCATATAGAGTGAATTTACCTAACGGTCATGCTATAACATTTATTGACACGCCTGGGCATGAAGCTTTTACTGAAATGAGAACAAGAGGAGCTCAAATTACAGATATTGTAGTGCTAGTAGTTGCAGCTGACGATGGTATAAAAACTCAAACAATAGAAGCAATTAATCACGCAAAAGCTGCTAAAGTGCCTATATTAGTAGCAGTAAATAAGATTGATAAACCTAATGCCAATGTTGAAAAGGTAAAACAGGAACTTCTAGCATATGATTTAATACCTGAAGATTTAGGTGGTGATACAATTATAGTACCAATATCAGCTTTACAAAAACTCAATCTTGATAAGCTTGAAGATGCAATATTATTAATTGCTGAAATGTTAGATTTAAAAGCTAATCCTATTGCCCCAGCTTCTGGAGCAGTAATTGAATCTAAAATTGACAAGCAAAGTGGTGTAATAGCTACAGTATTGATTCAACGTGGAACCTTAAAGATTGGAGATATTATAGTAGCTGGTGAGTGTTTTGGTAAAATAAAAAAAATAATAAATGACAAAGAACAGAATCTAACACATGCTTACCCATCAGAACCAGTAAAAATATTAGGATTAAACCAAGTACCAAATGCTGGTGATAAAATTTCAGTAGTACAAAATGAAAAACAAGCTCGTGACATTATAGATTACAGAACTAGGAAAGTTAAAGAAAAGAAAAACTCTATAGCTCGTGCTAGTTTAGAAGAGTTATTTAAACAAGCAGCTAAAGATAAATCCAAAGAATTACCAATAATCTTAAAAACAGATGTTGCTGGATCACTAGAGGCAATTAGAACAAGCTTAAATAAAATTATTAATGATGAAGTAAAAATCAAAATTTTACACACAGCTGTTGGAGCTATTACTGAGTCTGATACGACTTTAGCTAAAGCATCTAACGCTATTATTTTAGGGTTTAATGTACGAGCTAATCAAACAGCTAATCAGAAAGCAGAAAAAGATAAAATAGACATTAGATACTACTCTGTAATATATAATCTAATTGATGATGTTAAAGCTATTTTATCTGGAATGTTATCTCCAATTATTCGTGAAAAATATACTGGTAGTGCAGAAGTTAGAAAGGTTTTTAACATTACAAAAGTTGGTAAAATAGCTGGATGTTATGTTACTAAAGGTTACATCAAACGTGGAAGTGAGGTTAGACTAATTAGAGACAATATAATTGTTTATAAAGGTACAATTAAAACTTTAAGACATATTAAAGATGATATTAAAGAAACTAGGGAAAACTCTGAATGTGGTATAGAATTAAATAATTATGATGATATTAAAATAGGTGATGTAATTGAAGCATTTGAAGTAGCTGAAGAAAAACAAAAAATTAACTAACTTAATATAATGTCTTATATTAATTAAATTAAATAAGCTATTATAGTTAGTAATTAAAAATAAGAATATTTATACTTAATATTACTTTTAAAAGTACTGAAAAAATAATAGTTAACATGTTAAATAACTTATTTAACTATCTTTAGTAGGTAAAAAAACATACTTAACTTTCCATAAATTTAATAATAAACAAAGTATGAAACTGTTAGATAAGAAATCATATCGGAGATTTAAAATTGCTAATATGATAAAATTAGCTTTAATAGATATTTTTCAATTAGGTAAAATGCTAGATCCAAGGTTGTTTGATTATAAAATAACAATTACAAAAGTCATAGCAGCACCTAAAGCTTCAGAAATATATCATTGCTATATTCTACCATTTGGTCATTCAAAATTATCAGAAGAAGAATTTATGGACGCTATTAGTCAATCTTTAGTTAAAATCAGAGTAATGGTTACAAAAAAAATAAATCTTAAATATTCACCAGAACTAAAATTTTATTACGATTATAGTTTTGATAATGTAGACAAAATAGGAAAAATTTTAAACTCACTAAAAGATTAACATAAATCTGTTCTTTATTACTTATTTTATTTTTTAAAAATTAGTTTGAATAGATCATAGTAATCTTACAAATTATCTTTACTTCTTACATTAACTACTTTTATAATAAAAAAGTAATTAAAAAGGAAGTAATATGGAAGACCTTGTAGATAAAGAAATAAATTTATCAAATGAATTAATAAATCATAATAACGCTATAAAACTATTTCAACAAAATCAAGAACAACAACTTAGTAAGAAACTTAAAGAACTTAAAACAAATCTTAATAAAAATCAAAAATTACAAAATGAATTATATATAAAATACCTTAATATAAATAAAATTAAGCAAGAAGCCTATAATAAAGCCCAAAAAGCTAAAGAAAAATTTAAGATAATTCAAAATAATTTAAATACTGAAGAAGCTAATTATAACAAAATACTATCTCAACTTACCACTACTAAACATAAGCTTGCAGAAACAAAAACTCAGTTATCTCAATATCAAAATAAAACTATACATTTAGAAGTTAAACTTAATCAAATAAAAAAATATACTGATTGTCAACAAGATATTTTTAACAAAGCAAGTCAACATCTTTCATATACAAAAGCAAAATTAGATTACATTTATCAAAATAAAAAGAAAGATACTTATCATTATTCAACATTTGTTGAAACAAAAATTAAAAATACATGTTTTAAAACTCTTATAAAGCCTATTTATTATTACTATGAAAAAAAATGTAATCAACAAAAACTTAACTATGATATTGCAAATATTAAAACAGAAATTAATATAGCTAAGAAAAGTTTTAATCTTGCATGTCATAACTTAAATTATGCGAAAACCAAATTACAACTAGCAGAAAATTCTATACAACCATATAATTTACAAATTAACCAATTAATAAAAACAATAGTAATACTAGAAAATGATTTAAAAATAGTTCAAAACCATTATAAAAAAATCAAGATTAAGGTTAAAGAATCTAAACATACACTTGAAGAAGTTAAATTAGAACTACAAGTCATAGAATCTGAGTTTAAAAGATCTGAAGAATATACAAATATATTTTACCAAAAGTTATTGATACAAAACGAAACTGTAATCTTGATTCAAGAAAACATTGAACAAATAGAAGAAAAAGTTAAATATATTAATTTACAAAATATTTTACGACATTTAGAACAAGTAGAAATAGACTTTAGAAACGCTCAACAAGAGTTGATACTAACTGATAATACCCAAACGATTTTTGGAGTATTAGAAAACGAATAAATATTTAATGATTATAAAAGTTAAAAAATTTAACAACATAAAACTGGAAAAGTAAAGAAATGATCTGAGGATTAAAGTATTATTGGGTAGGGAAATATAGAATAGAATTGTAGCGATAAAATTTAAAGACCTTATTAAGGAGGAAGTGAGATGACAAGATATCAAGAAAACATAATAAGTATCTTGGCTCTCAAGATACTTACTCTTGTGTTGTAGCAATATGTAAATTATATACAGAAAAAACAGCTATTACTGCAGCAGATCATATAAATGATAGAGTTGTACCATTTTTA
>CANJ01000004.1 GCA_000309075.1 Occidentia massiliensis | reverse complement strand
TCTATAACTATAACTATGTAAATAATTTAACAATAAACAAATAATTTAACAATAAACTCTTAACTCAATACATACTTTGGAGCGGGTGATGGGAATCGAACCCACGTAATCAGCTTGGAAGGCTAAGGCTCTACCATTGAGCTACACCCGCATTTACAAACTATAGTGGTGGAGGGGGTAGGATTCGAACCTACGTACGCTCACACGGGCAGATTTACAGTCTGCTGCCATTAACCACTCGACCACCCCTCCAAAAAACACTTGATTTACTAACCAGATAATATAATTTAGTAAACTAACGTATTTATTACTATTTATTATAAATGCTAACAACTAAGATGATTTCAATAAAATACGGTTGTAATTTATTATAATAATTACTCTTTTCTGTCAAGAAGTAATTTCTTAGTGTAATTTAATTATTATGTATATTCAATAAATAATTATGTTTAACAAAATAAAAATTAAAACTAATGACAACTCCTATTATATATTTGGTACTCATGCATCAATAGCAGCCTTGAATAATCCTTCTAGAAAAATAATGCATGTTTACTGTACTCAAACATGTTTTAAGTTTATATCAACTTTAATACAAAAATATCAATATAAAATAGTAACCTCTCAATTTTTACAGCAACTGTTAGGAAAGGAAATTTCTCATCAAGGTATTGCTATTAAAGCTTACCCTCTTACAATAAACAGGATTGAAAATCTAAACCTAATTGATAAAAATTATAAAATTGTTATATTAGATCAATTATCTGATCCTTACAATCTAGGCTCTATAATAAGATCAGCTGTCGCATTTAATATATCAACCATTATATTACCTAAAGATAACTCATTTAAAGAAAATGGTATTATTGCTAAAATTGCTGTTGGAACATTAGAAAAAATTAATTTAGTTAAAGTAATAAATTTATGTTCTACCATTCAGTTTTTAAAAAAACATGGGTTTTGGATAATTGGATTAGATAGTCACAGTTCTAACATTATCAACTCCAAAATACTTAACGGAAAAATAGCGTTAGTATTTGGCTCAGAAAGTAAGGGCATAAGAAAATTAACACAACAACAATGTGATTTCTTAGCTAAAATTCCAATGTCTAAGTAATGTGAAAGCCTTAATGTTTCAAATGCAGCAGCAATAGTTTTTTATGAAGTTTTTAAGTCTTTCGTATATAATAACCAATAAAAATCCTAGGTATTGATTTAGTTTATTAAATATTTAAATAAACTTCTTAGTAAGGAAAATAGTATACATAAAATTTATTTATTGTATTATACACTTTATAAACTAATAAAATTGGAGAACCACTGATGGACAAAAAACAAGCATTAGCTACTGCAATAAGCCAAATTGAAAAAAATCATGGTAAGGGCTCCATTATGAAACTAGGCCAAAAACAAGCTATCAAAATTAAATCCGTCTCAACAGGATCTATAAAACTTAATCGTGCTTTAGGTGGTGGGTTACCTTGTGGTAGGATAACTGAAATTTATGGACCAGAAAGTTCTGGAAAAACAACATTAGCTTTACATGTTATTGCTGAAATTCAAAAAAGAGGAGAAAGCTGTGTTTTTATTGATGCTGAGCATGCCTTAGATCCTCAATACGCAGAAAAGTTAGGAGTAGATATTAACGAATTAATAATTTCTCAACCAGATACAGGTGAAGAAGCATTGGAAATTGCAGATACATTAGTTAGATCTGGCTCTGTTGGATTGGTAGTTGTAGATAGTGTTGCTGCTTTAGTACCGAAAGCAGAAATAGAAGGAGAAATAGGAGATAGCCATATAGGTCTTCAAGCAAGATTAATGAGTCAGGCTTTAAGAAAACTAGTTGCCTCAATTTCCAAAACTAATTGTATACTTATTTTTATTAATCAAATAAGAACAAAAATCGGAGTTATATTTGGTAGTCCAGAAATTACTACCGGTGGTAATGCATTAAAATTTTATTCTTCAGTTAGGTTAGATATAAGAAGAATTGGTGCAATTAAAGATAAAGAAGAGGTAATTGGCAATCAAACAAGAGTTAAAGTTGTAAAGAATAAAGTTGCTCCACCATTTAAGATTGTAGATTTTGATATTATGTATGGATCTGGTATCTGTAAAGAAGGAGAAATATTAGATTTAGGAGTTGAGTTAGGAATTATTGAAAAATCAGGTGCCTGGTTTTCTTATAACAATACCCGTATTGGACAAGGACGAGAAAACTCCAAACAACATCTTAAAGATCATCCAAATATTGTTCAAGAAATCAAGCAACAAATCGAACAAAAGTCTGATATTACACAAAACAATATAATCCATATAGGAAAAGATGAAGAGTATGAAACTGATAGTAATTTTATTAACGAAAGTGAAGAAAGATATGAAAATAATAATACTTTATAGATTAGATAAAAGATATTAAAAGATGTAAATAAATAAGTAATTAAGAAAAAATAAAATGTTAAGTTTTGATAATAAAAACGTACTTATTACTGGTGCTTCAGGTAGTATAGGTCATGCTTGTAGTGTTTTCTTTCATAAGCTTGGAGCAAACATAATAATTTCTGGCACTAATGATCAAAGGCTTTCTATGTTAAGCTCAGAGTTAAAAGAAAGATGTACCATACGTACATGCGACATGAAAGACTATCAAGATTGTGAGCACATGATAGAAGAAACAGAAAAACTTGATATATTAATATGTTGTGCTGGAATAACTGATGATACTCTTGCTATTAAGATGGATACTAAAAGTCAATTTGAAAAGGTAATATCTACTAACCTTACAGCAACTTTTGTCCTAAATAAAGCAGCTATAAAAAAAATGATGAAACTGCGTTTTGGAAGAATAATTAATATATCTTCAGTAGTTGCCTTATCTGGGAACCTAGGGCAAGCAAATTATTGTGCATCTAAAGCTGGAATTATTGGTATGAGTAAAGCATTAGCACTTGAAGTTGCAAGCCGTAATATCACTATAAATGTTATTGCACCAGGTTTTATTGAATCTAATATGACAAACAAACTTACAGAGGAGCAAAAAAGCAAAATATTAGTAAGGATTCCAATGGGCAAGTTTGGTCAAGCACAAGATATTGCATACTCTGCAGCTTTTTTAGCTAGTGACCAAGCATCATATATTTCCGGACAAACTATACATGTAAATGGTGGAATGTTAATGGTATAAAATATGAATTTTAGTAGCATTAATTCACAAATTATGATAAAAGGATGTTGGTTAGTTACTAAAGTAGTATTTATACTTAGTTAAACTATTCGTTTACTTTATTAAATATTTTATTTAAATAGATTATTATATGACTGAACTAAAATCAAACGCTAATACATCATTCAAGCAAAATATTGAACATGGTACTCTACAAAGTTCTAATCAAACCAATAGACAAGAAGAAATAGCAATAGAGGAAATAGATTTTCATGTCCGTAAGATTGTTGCTGACCAAATTAAACAAGATGTTAATACTATTACTAATGAAACTGCTTTAATAAATATAGGATTAGATAGTTTAGATCATGTTGAACTTATGATGGCAGTTGAAGAAAAATTCAAGTGTGACGTACCAGATGAAGATGCTAGTAAAATGAAAACTATACAGTGCGTAGTAGATTTTATTAAAAAAACAAAAGCTAAAACTTCTTAAAAAAAGTAATCAAACTTGAAAGGTATTAATAATTAAAGCTAATAATAACTTTAAATCAGATATTAAGAATGTTTATTTACAATTTGTAGACAGTATTTATCTAATGTTATTGCTTTAGTGTCAAAAAGAAATGGAGGGGGTTTATATATGGTTTTTATATTTCTATCATTATAAGCTTTAAAAGTTGGGTACATATGTTAATTTTTAGCATAAAATATCGACAAAATAGTTCTATAAAACAATCTTAAAAAACAAGAGCGTATATATGAACAATTACAGGCATTGAGAAAAAACAATGGATCAATATAATATATTATACATGAATATTTCGTGTTTTTATACTCAATATTTAAAAATAAAAGATATAATTAATTATTTCACTTAAATTATTAAACATACTTTAATTAAGAAAACTAATGAATAGAAGAGTTGTTGTTACAGGCATAGGGCTTATTACACCGTTAGGGCTTGATGTTAAAGATACATGGAATAATCTTATTGCAGGTAAAAGTGGTATTGTAAAAAATAACAGATGTGATGTTTCTAATCTTCCTTGTCAAATTGCTGGGTTAGTAGGTAATGACCTTGAAAAACCCTTTAATGCTGCAAACTATATAAATGCAAAAGAAGTTAGAAAGATGGACATTTTTATGCAATATGGCATTATTGCTGCTCAAGAAGCTATCCGAGATAGCAATATCAATACTACAAGTGAAGATATTAAAGAAAATACAGGTACACTTATTGGATCTGGAATAGGAGGCTTAAAAGCAATTGATGAAAATGCTGTTAAGTTTCATGCTAATCCTAGCAGTAAAACCATAAGTCCATTTTTTATTCCATCATGCTTATCTAATTTAATATCAGGACATATTTCCATTATGTATGGGTTCAGGGGACCAAATCATTCAGTAGTAACTGCTTGTGCAACAGGAGCACATGCAATTGGTGATGCAGCACGAATTATTAAATGTAATGATGCAAATATTATGATAGCAGGTGGTTCAGAAGCTGCAATTACCCCACTTGGTATAGCTGGTTTTGCTGCAGTAAGAGCCTTGAGTACTAAATATAATGATAATCCACAGGCTGCTTGTCGGCCTTGGGATAAAGACAGAGATGGGTTTGTAATGTCTGAAGGAGCAGGAATAGTAGTGCTTGAAGAACTTGAGCATGCTAAAAAGCGTAATGCTAAAATATATGCTGAAATAGTAGGTTATAGTTTAACTAGTGATGCACATCATATCACTTCCCCTCACCCTGAAGGAAAAGGTGGCTACTTTGCAATGTTAAAATCATTGAGAAATGCAAATATTAATATTGAAGATATTGATTATATTAATGCTCATGCTACTTCAACAATTGCAGGAGATCTATCTGAATTAAAAGCAATTCAGAATCTTTTTCTGGCAAAAAACCCTAAAATAGCAGTTTCATCAACTAAATCTTCTACTGGACATCTACTTGGTGCTACAGGCAGCGTTGAAATTATATTTTCTATTCTTGCTATGCGTGACCAAGTTGCTCCTCCAACGTTAAATCTTGATAATCCTATTGATGAAGTAAAGCTCAATTTAGTTCCCAATACTACTCAATCACGAAAAATAAATTATGTACTTAGTAATTCATTTGGATTTGGTGGTACTAATACTAGCATAGTACTTAAAAGATTTGATAAATGATAACACAAAAAATTTGCTTTTTTTTTCGACATTTACTTAGTTCAACAATTTTTTTGTTATTTACACTAATTGTAATGTTATCATTCTACTCAATATACCCAGGCCCTCTAAATAATGAATCTATTTTTCTTCTACCTGCAAACACTTCTATAAACAACATATCAAACAACTTAGCTAAACAAGGATTCATTCGATCTCCTAGGCTATTTTTCTTGATTGCTAGACTAATTGCTGTTAAATATCCCTTAAAAAGTGGTGAATATTTAATCCCTCATCACTCATCCCCTTATCAAATATTAAAAATTTTACATTTAGGAAAATCAATTATCCATAAAATAACGATTGTAGAAGGTAGTACTACTAAAGAAGCAATAGATAAAATTAATCAATTAATTAATTTATCAGGTTCAATCAAAACTAACATACCAGAAGGTCATTTATTACCTTCTACCTATTATTTCTCATACAATGAAGATAGACAAAAGCTTATTGAGCTTATAAGTGATTCTTTAATCAAAGAATTAAATAAGTTAATGCCTAACCTAGATGCTTCATCACCAATTAAAACTAAAGAAGAAGTATTAACTCTTGCTTCTATAGTTGAAAAAGAAGCATACCTAGAAGAAGAAAAAACTATTATTGCTTCAGTATTTTTAAATAGGATTAAAGCAAATATGCCACTCCAAGCAGACCCAACAGTTATATACGCAATTAGTTTAGGACAATTTAAACTTGACAGAACGCTTACCAAGAAAGACTTACAAATTAATTCACCATACAATACCTATCAAAATACTGGACTACCTCCAGGACCAATCTGCTTGCCAAGTTTAACATCTATTAAAGCTGTTATCAAGCCAGTTAAAACTGACTTTCTATATTTTGTAGCTACAGAAAATAATAAACATAATTTTGCTAGTAATCTAAGTCAACATAATACTAATGTAGAAAAATATAGAAAACTACAAAAACAGAAAAACACTAAACTACATAAGTAGTTAATAATTTTACTTCTATGTAAGCTTTGTTTTATATACCTTTCAACTTTTATTATTGATTATAATATATCACTTTTCCAATTTTATTTTAAAACCGATAATATTAACCCCCTTCTGCTATTTTTTTCTAAATTAAGAAGTACAAACTAAATACTAGAAAATTAGTAATATACAACAACTAATTATTACAAGCAAACTTTTGTTTGGCTTGTTCAACCCAATCTAAAAAATCTTTCTTAGAAACTACTTCAATTGCAATAGGCATAAAACCATGATTTACTCCACATAATTCTGAACATTGACCATAATATACACCTCTTTTTTGTACCTTAACCCAAGTTTCATTAATTCTACCAGGTACAGCATCAGTTTTTGTACCAAAAGCAGGGACAGCAAAACTATGTATCACATCTGCTGCAGTAATAAGAAATCTAACTACAGTATTTTCAGGTATAACTAGCCTATTATCCACTTCAAATAATCTTAAATCTCCAGATTTTAGTTGATCATCTCTAATAATATTGCTGTCAAACTCTATATTACCATGTTCTGGATACTGATAACTCCAATACCACTGATGTCCTACAACTTTAACAGTCATTTCAGTCTCAGGAATTCTCTCTATATTATATAATATTTTAAAAGACGGTATAGCAATTAATATTAGTACTAATGCAGGAATTACAGTCCATACAATTTCCAATATATTATTATGCGAAAATTTCATAGGAATAGGATGTGATTTAGCATTAAATTTTAAACATATATATAGAAGTAATCCTAAAACAACAAGAACTATTACTGTTAAAATAATCATTATAAAACCATGTAACTCATATATTGCTGACATAGTAGGAGTAACTGCATCTTGAAAAGTGACTTGCCATGGCTTAGGAGCATCAGCGTATATTGGAATATTACAATTTAATACAAATAAAAAAATAACTAACAATTTATTCATTATTATTCTTCCAGTAAAAATATTTTGTTAACATAGTTTAAAGTATTTTCCTTTACCAATAAAGAAAAAATTTATTTATCTATTATTAAAATATTATTTGGATACACTTTTCTTACTAGCACTCATATCAAAAATAAGTACTCATATAATCAAAAACTATTCCCTATCTTTTAATAACAGTAGTACAAGCAATTTTATCATGAAATCCTTGACACTGCTTACTAAAAGGTATAACAAATAAACTAAAAACTCCTAATGCATAACCACAAAATCTTTTTATATATTGTAATTTAGTTGGTTTGCTGAAAGTGGTATTATCCACAATCCTCATCCCCATAATAAATTTACCTGGAGTAGTATCAAACCATATCCATAAATTAACAAAATATATAGACAGCATTACTATTAGAATTAAATTAACCTGTAAAAAATAACTAAGATAGTCAGATGATAGCAAAAATTTTTGTAATTCCATAGGATCTAACAAATTTGGCACATTATTAGAGTCCATATTAACCTTTAAATAAACTTTTGAATAATTTTGAACTTTTTTTAAAAAAATAGGTTTATTTATATAGTTTGAAATTGGAGTAATAATCATTGCAAAAATAAACATATCCAAATTAAATGAAAACAAACGAGGTATTAAACCAACGTAAGAATATTGTTTCTTCATTTTTATATTCTAGTTAAAACTCAATCAATCATAAATAATAAATCATTTCCTAAACTTACATCAAAATCAGTAATTTCAGTACTATAATCTTGAAATCTTGTTTTAACAATTACAGAAGTTTTAGGAGCTAATTTAAAATTTTCATTTTTAAATATATGGTAGTTAACTAGTACTTGTTTTTTATCATACGTACGTATTCTAATCATAGGAATATTAACTGCAAAGTAGGAATCATTAAATAATCGACATTGTATTATTCTAGTTGTGGCATTAGGACCAGATATAATTTTAACATCTTGTAATAAAATATGCTTTTCATCACCTAAAATTATACCTCTAGCATGTAAATTATATTTTACTGTCATAACTGACAATGATGCAATAAGCATTATTAAAACAAATGGTAATATCATTAAATATCTTGGTATATTAGCCAACTGATTCACCTTTGCTGGCAAAAATACCATATTCCTTTTAGTAGATTTATTGTTATCATCAACTATATCAGTAGTTGGCTGATCAGCTGGAAAAGATACAAGGTTTTTTAATGTAGTAACCCAAATATGTTCACACTTAGAGCATTTTACTTTTCTAGATTCCAAGCCAAATTTTTTACTCGACACTAAAAAAATAGTATTGCATTTTGGACAAATAATCTGCATTTGATATGTCAAACTTTTATTGTATAATTAAATTATATGATATTTTATATATAACATTTTAGTTGTTCAAAGGTTTTTTATAAAATAAGAAAAATCAAATGAAAAAATATATTAGCCAGGTAGAGTATTATTGGCAAAAACGCGATGAACTCACCAAAGGAAATGAGCATTACAAAATAGCTCGTAGATTAACACAGACAGTTATTAATGATATAGATAGAGGTATAGCTAAAGTTTGTGAAAAAATATTAGGTAAGTGGATTACTCATGAATGGATTAAAAAAGCTATACTTTTATATTTTAAATTACATGATAGTTATATTACATCGTCAACTACTTCTCAATCTTATGATAAAATACCAATTAAATTTGATTCTTCTTGGGAAGAAGAAAATTTTAAAAGATCTGGTATTAGGGTAGTACCTGGAGCAATTGTAAGAAAGGGTGCTTACATTGGCAATTTTTCAATAATAATGCCGTCATTTATCAATATAGGTGTTTATATTGGAGAAAATACTATGATTGATACTTGGGCAACAATTGGATCATGTGCTCAAATTGGTAAAAATTGTCATATTTCAGGAGGAGTAGGAATTGGTGGAGTACTTGAGCCCTTACAAGCCACTCCAGTTATTATTGAAGATAATTGTTTCATAGGAGCAAGAAGTGAAATTACTGAAGGAATTATAGTTGAACAAGGATCTATTATAAGTATGGGAGTATATATTACTGCCTCAACTAAAATAGTTAATCGAAACACTGGAGAAATAATATATGGTCGTATTCCTGCCAATTCAGTTGTAATTCCTGGCACATTACCTGATTCTGATCCTAGTAAACCATCACTTGCATGTGCAGTTATTGTAAAACAAGTCGATGATTCTACAAGATCTAAAATATCTATTAATGAATTATTAAGAAGCTCTTATTAAAGCTATGTTATTAACAAACATCTTTATTAATTTTTTATAACTCTAGCAAATAACTAGACTTAACATGTCTACATTTTTTTGCTAATAGAACAATTTCTCTTGATTAAGTTTCTTTATATATAATTAAATTATTACTATTAATATTAACAAAACTTTTTTAACTTTTTATTTAACCTTAAAAATATAGTTGATATATTATAAAAGTACTATTTAACTAATAAACACATTAAAAATTAATATTCCTAGAGGTATACCTATTATCATCATAAATAATGCTATATACCACCTAACTAAACTACATACCATTACAAGATTTAATAAAAAACATATCGAAGGCATTTGACTAAACTCACCTACTAATAATAAGATAGTATTTACAAATACTAAAATATAAAATACAGTAATATGCCAAATAAGTCCTATATATTTTCTACAAAATTCTGATGGCCATAATTTATATGTAGTAAGACCAGTAGTTATCACAAATGACGATAATATAAAAAAACTAACTACTTTCAAATTATTAACTAATAAAAAACTATTGGCTCTATCTACAAATGACATTATTACTAACGACAATACCATAGAAAAAGCAAAGTAGGCATAAAGACTTTTTTCAGTATTAAAAGAATTATTGTAACAATAATGAATTATATGATCCCATCTTAACCTATATGGTAATAATTCAAAAAATTTAGATATTTTCGCTCGTCTCTGATAATTTTTTGCTTTAATAATATAAAGTGGCCTTTTATCTTTTGGACCTATCCAACCTCCAGGTTCTTTTAATAGATAATGAACCATCATCATTACTACAAAATTAATTATAGTTGCTGGTATGATATTTCCTATAGGCAAAGATGATTCAAAATAATACTCCCATATTACCACAGTTAAGGTCCCAGACATTATTCCTAGTAATACAACCCTAGTAGTAGTTCTAAATCCTAAAATAGTAATTAATAATGGTATTCCTACGATTGGATCATAGAAACTAGCTCCAAGTAAAAGTATTGCTAATAGATTTTGCCGTGATAATGCTATAACTAGGGCTAGGGCTCCAATTAATACTGCAAAAATTCTTACTGCTTTTAATTCAGCTGCTCCATCACCTTGTAACACCTTAAAGGGCTTGCACAAATCATTTACAAAAATAATAGAAGCAGAGTTTATCCAAGAATCAGCTGTAGACATTATCATTGCAGATATTCCAATTATTATTAATCCTTTAAGACCAGGATATGAATAACTATCTATTATATGCATAACTAAATTACTTGCTTCTATATTTGGATTTACTGATAGCAGCACTAAACCAATAAAAGCAGTTATAATAGAAAAAAATAAACATATTAAAGCAGAAATTTTAAAAGAACTACTTATTTGTCTACTACTTTGAGCAATTAAGGCTCTTTGAAACATTGCTGGGTTAAAGCCTGGTAAAAAGCAATAAAAAAATACTCCATAATAAGTAAGTACTATAGGATTATGGTAATCCAATAATAATTTTGGGTCAAACATAGGGTGAGTAGTCAAAGTGTTAGCTACTACCTCAAAATTTCCAAACATACTCCAGATCAATAAGGCTAAAGTTGGAACAAATGCTCCAAATGTTAAGAATTGGAATATATCAGTAAATATCACAGCTCTTACACCTCCAAAGGCAGAATACATAATAACTATCATACTACTAATAAAGGTTGCATAAATACCACCCATTCCAAAAAAATAATTAAATACGGTAGCAAATACTTTAACCTGAATAGCAATAAATGTAGCTGAAGTAATAATAGAACAAATAGCAGTAATAATTCTAATATGTTTGCCATATAAATCTCCCATTACCTCAGCAATAGATAGCTTACCTAAAAACTCCTGCATCCTAGGAGCCAATATGTAAGCTACGGTAAGTAAATTAATTACCTGACCTAAGTTATTAATTGCAAGTATTCCAACAGTATACGCTTCAGATATTGCAAAATTAAATGCACTACCACTAATCCATGTAGCAATAACTGTAGCAGTAAGAGCTGCTGTACTAAATTTCCTACCACCCAAAGCGTAATCATACAAAGATGCTACACCTTTTCCATACCATAAACCTATAGCAAGATTAGCAACCAAAAATAAAATGATTAATATTAGGTCTATATTTAAATTTAATGGCATTTCTTCCTCCTTTTAATACTTTCTGAATAATTGATCTCACCCAGATTAATCAACTGTGAGATGAAACTAATTATAACAAAAATAAAACATATAAAAAACTGTTAAATAATAATAGCTTATTTTCTAGATAACACTAAGAAAGAACATAATATAATTACAGTACAAATCTTATAGTTAACAATTCTCCATGTAAATTATAAGAGATTTGAAACTTAAAAACACAATTAAAAAATATGTAATAAGCAATAATAGCCTATTAATAGTATAAGTTTATTAAACTTTACTATTAATTTAATCTTACAAATAACTACTTAATCTAGATTAAATCAACTATAAAACAAAACCGACCATCATGAAAATAACTTTAGATAATAACTCATTTTAGTTTTAAAAGAAATATAATTAATTTATAGTAAAGAAAAAATATTAGTTTAAAATACAATTAAAATAGTGTACTTAGTTTAAATCTTTAAAATTTATCTCTTAAGCGATAATTAGCTGATATTATTCCTTTTCTTTTTCCAGAAAATATATTGTTTAAAATAGGAGTTTTTTTTACTATTGTATTAATACCATATAAGGCAGGATAAACCTTACCATGTAAGTCGTAGTAACGCTGGTTAGTATTAACAGTACCTTTTATAGTAAAATCTAAGAATGCACCTTCAGCCTCTCCTTTAGTAATTACAATATTCCCATTATTACAATTAAATTTAAGATTCATACTTGTAAATCTTAAATTATCAGTACGTGTAATTGCATTTAGCAATCCTGGAAAAGATAAAAAAGAAACCAATCTAGTTAAAAATCTTGTTTTTGTAGTTACAAATTTTTCCATTTTTACTTCACCAGTAATTTGCTCTTGAAAACTATGAGGTACATTTAATTGCATAGACAACATTCCAGTTACAACATCAGTACTAATATCTAGACCCTTAATTATAGCTCCAGCATTTGAAGTAGTAATAAACCATTGATCATACTTATCCGTAGGAACTAAAATAACCTTTAAGGGTTGCTGCCCTATACAAGACTCTAATACGCCAGTTAAACATCTATGTTTTTTACACCTAAGTTTCAAGTAAAACCCTGCTAGATCTACATTATTTTTAAGTTTTACTTTATTAAAGTTAATTATAATATTATTATTTAATAATTGTGCATTATTACTTTTATAGAAAAAATCTTGTAAATTAGAGTAAGACAAGTCAAGAACATCACCACGCACTTTTATACTAGACTTATAATCCATCAAGTTAATATTTACTGTAAAATTATTCTTTTTATGTTTAAAAATAGGAAAATTAAGTTTTACTCCCTCTTTATAAAATTCTATAGAGCTTTGAACATTCAAATTATTGCTACCTTGTAACATAAGTTTATATATGTTTAAATTATTTAAATTAGAAGAAATCTGTAATATTGCTTTCTCTCCCACATTTTTAACAACTGGAGTATAACGTATAATAAATCCTAAATTTGTTAGGTCTGAATTGACTAAAATTATAGGATTTTTAGCTTTTGAATTGTATTCAAAATGAACTATAGCATTGCCTTTTGTAATTTTAACTATGTCAGTTCCTAACATGGTTTTTCTATTAACTAAGGAAGTAATATTTAAAACATCTTGAAAATTATTTCCTTGCCCTATAGCAGCTTCATAATTAATAGTACTTTCCATACCATTAATCTTACCTTTTCCATTAATTAACAATGTACTACCATCATAATTACCGTCCATTTTTCCATCAGATAATTTAAATTTATTTTTTAAAATTGCTAGATTAAGATCCTGAATATCTGTTTTAACATTATACTTACTTTTAACTTTATCTTTTATAGGCACAACTATATTAAACATTGTAGATGCTACCCCGTTAGCTTGCATTAAATCAATTTCTAAAGATTGTAATTTATGTAAAGAACTAGTAGGAATAAATCCTGTTACTAAATCCTTAACTGGTCCATTTGCTTGACCACTAATATGAATTTTAGTATCAGTAAACTTTTGCCAATCAAACTTAACTCTAGCATTTGTAATTTTAGTTGAATATAAAAAGGCTTCCTTAATAACAAAATCCAACTTACTTCCAAGAACTTTAACATCTGACTTAATTTTTATAATTTTAGGATAAACATTACTATACTTAACTGTAACATTATCTAAAGATATTTTACCACATAAACTATCATCACTAATTCTTCCACTTTCAAAAAATTCTCTTCCTAAATTAAAATATATTTGACTACTAATTATATTACCCTGCTCCACTAGATTTGTAACTGTCTGCCATATTTTATTATTAGGTAGTAAAAAATTAAATTCTTTACGCACTATAAGCGGCAGATTTCTACTATTAATAACTCCCTCAAATTGTTTTAAAGTCCCATTAGATAACTTCACTACTAACTTTGTTTTTAAACTTGATAAATTATTAACAGTATTAATCTTACAATCACTAATTATTACTTCATCTTCTATAGAAAAATTACAGGTACTTTTTTTAAGTATACCACTAGACCTCTTATCCACTAAGTTAATAATATTACTTTCAATATCTAAAATATCTAAAATCCCTTGATATTTTTGTTCCTCTTTCTGATACACATAATTAATAGCAAATGAAGTTTCAATAAATTCTTTATTATCTGAATCAATATATAATTTTACTTTATTAAAAGTTGTTGATAGACTTGAAGGTCTTCTTACTAAGAGATTTATTAAATTAAAATTAATCTTTACAGAGTTAATGTCAATACTGATGTTTTCATTTACCTTAACTTTTAAACCTTGCAAATCTAAAATACTATCATTAGCCTTAATAACTTTATTTAAATTATCAATACTAATTTCATAACCATGAATATGAGCAATATATCTCAGCAAATAATTAATAGCTTGATCAAATATTACAGTTTTTATTATTAAAACCATAAAAACACTAACTGTTAAAAGAAATATATTAAAATTTTTAAATATTTTCTTCATTATGTAGAAACGTATTAATAATTTATGATAATAGTTACAATAATACTAAATTATTATAAAAGTAAAGTTCTAATGCACTAATATAAGAAATGAGTTAGCTCTCTAGCTTACAATTTAAACCCTTTTAACTCTAAGATTAACCTTTTATTATTACACATAGCATGAATAATTAATTTATAATCACTATTTACAGCATTTATAGCTTATTAAATTTACATTAATTATATGTTTTCTAATCAATTTAGTTGACCCTTATATAGGTTTTGCTATTTTAATAGCATTGACCGATTATTAAATAATAAAGAAGAAATACTATGAATGGTAATAGTTATGAAGATATACCTAAGGGGTGGCGTCGCTGGTTATTATCAACTAACCATAAAGATATAGGTAGTATGTACTTAATATTTGCTATTTTCGCAGGCATAGTTGGAGGATTGTTTTCTTTCATTTTTAGACTACAACTTGCAGTACCAGGTAATAGTCTACTAAATGGTAACTACCAACTCTATAATGTTCTAATAACAGCCCATGCTGTAATAATGGTATTTTTTATGATTATGCCAGCCTTATTTGGAGGATTTGGCAATTGGTTTGTACCACTTATGATTGGTGCTCCAGATGTTGCCTTCCCTAGATTAAACAATATCAGCTTTTGGTTATTAGTACCAGCCTTTATTTTACTTCTATCTTCTGCTTTTATAGATGGCGGAGCTGGAACAGGTTGGACATTATATCCACCCTTAAGTAATATTATAGGACATCCAGGAGCTGCAGTTGATATGGCAATCCTAAGCTTACATTTAGTTGGGCTCTCATCAATTCTTGGTTCAATTAATCTTATAGTAACTATTTTTAATATGCGAGCTCCAGGAATGGGGCTATTACAAATGCCTCTTTTTGTATGGTCCATATTAGTCACAGCTTTCCTATTAATTATAGTTATTCCTATTTTAGGCGGAGCAATTACAATGTTACTTACTGATCGTAACTTTGATACATCATTCTTTGTGCCATCAGGAGGAGGAGATCCAGTACTATTTCAACACTTATTTTGGTTTTTTGGCCATCCAGAGGTCTATATAATAATCTTACCAGGGTTTGGAGTCATTAGTCATGTAATTGCTACTTTTTCAAAAAAACCTATATTTGGCTATCTAGGAATGGTGGGAGCAATGGTTGCTATTGGTGCAATTGGAACATTAGTGTGGGCTCACCATATGTTTACTGTTGGGTTAACTATACAAGCTTTAGTTTTTTTTACCGCAGGTACAATGATAATAGCTTTACCAACTGGTATTAAAATTTTTAGCTGGTTAGCAACAATGTGGGGTGGATCAATTGAATTTAAAACACCAATGTTATTTTGCATAGGGTTTATTATATTATTCACTATTGGAGGTATTACTGGAGTAATATTATCTAATTCAGCAATTGATCGGGTATTACATGACACCTACTATGTAGTAGCTCATTTTCATTATACTATGTCTTTAGGTGCTCTTTTTGCTGCCTTTGCCGGGTTTTATTATTGGATTGGTAAAATATCAGGTCGTCAATATCCAGAAATACTTGGAAAAATTCATTTTTGGATGACTTTTATTGGTGTCAATTTAACATTTTTCCCACAGCATTTTTTAGGTATAGCCGGTATGCCAAGAAGGATTCCAGATTACCCTGAAGCCTTTGCCGGCTGGAATATGATATCTTCATTTGGTTCCACTATCTCAATGATTGCAGCATTTTTATTTGTTTACATAGCAATCTACACAATTTGTAACGGTAAATCATGTCCAGCAAACCCATGGGGAAAAGGAGCAACCACATTAGAATGGACCCTGGATTCACCTCCACCATATCACTGTTTTGAAATACCACCTAAAATTAAAAACACGAAATATTAAATTAACATGTTGCATTTAAATAGTTCAAGAATTGTAAGTAATCAAGCAATCACATCCACTGTAAAAGATTTTTTCATATTAATGAAACCTAGAGTAATGTTACTTGTAATATTTACTAGCATTACTGGACTAATCATAGCTCCTAATCCTATACATCCCTTTTTAGCAATAGTTACAGTTCTATGCATTGGAACAGGAGCAGGTAGCGCTGCTGCTATTAACATGTGGTATGAAACAGATATTGATAGTATTATGGCCAGAACTAAATACCGCCCAACTGTTACTGGTAGAATTAATACCGAAGAAACATTAGCTTTTGGTATCATTTTAGCATTTTTTTCTGTATTAGTTATGGCTATATGTATAAATTATCTATCTAGTATTTTATTATTATTATCTATTAGTTTTTATGTCTTTATTTACACTATATGGCTTAAAAGAAAAACCATACAAAACATTGTAATAGGTGGCGCAGCTGGAGCTTTACCTCCAGTTATAGGCTATAGTGCCACTACAAATAATGTAAATATAGAATCCTTAATATTATTTTCAATCGTTTTCTTTTGGACCCCTCCTCATTTTTGGTCACTAGCTTTATATTGTTCAGAAGATTATAGAAAAGCAAATATTCCTATGATGCCAGTAATTAAAGGTGATAGATACACAAAATATAACATACTAATATATAGTATTTTAACAATTACATTTGTTGCTATACCATATTTTATTAGTACCGCTGGAATATTATATTTAATTTGTTCAACTATTTTAAGTATTGTCTTTTTATATCACGCCATTTTGCTATTATGTGATAAAAAAAATATCTTTGCCCTTAAAATGTTTAAGTATTCTATAATATATTTATTTAGTATATACTTAGCTATGATCTTTGATTATTTAATTATATCCCATCATTCCCAAACGTTACCGTAGTATTATCTGCCATCAATTTTAAAAATTCAGATTTAGGTTTATCGTACCAAAATTCCTGAAGCTGCTGTAATGTACCATTAAACTGATCTCGATCACATGGCCCAATTCCTACAACTTCATGTGGCTCTGGACCATGCACTCCATCAGTATACTGCCATATTGTCCAATCATTCCAACCATAAGGAAGAACAAGTTTTTCTGACCATTGTGCAATCCATAAAGGACACTTGGTTAAAATAGTTTCTTTCTCTTTAACTAAATCTTTTAAATATGATGAACCATATACTAAGGGCCACCTTCCTGTTCTCTTATAAACAACAGTTACAAATTTCTCAGCATTTTCAAGGTCTATACTAGTTGTATATTTCTCAATATCTAGAGCTAGCAAAGGACATTTTGCCTGATGTTTCCCTGTATCTGAAATAACATACTTTAAAAAATGTTCTGCTTGCTGTTCTCCGTCACTGCCATCAGCAAAATGATAAGCTCCCCAATATAACCCTAGATTAGCAGCTAATTGTTCCCTGATCTTATATGTTAAATCAACATAATTTAACCCTTGTGTAGCTTTATGAATTACAGCTTTAATACCATCTTGTTTAACTTTATTAAAATCAACATCTTTATTATGATGAGAAAGATCAACTATAACATTACTCTTTATCATATTTTTCCTCCTATACTAAATTATTAACTCTATAACTCTTATTATGCACTAACTTTCTTTTAGACTAAGAACTTTTTTACATAAAAATATAAGAATTCTTTAGAACTAAAAATAATAGTATATTTTAGAGCAATTTACGAAACAACATTTAAAACCCAATTTAAATAATCATTAGCTCCTTTATCAAGAATAATTTGTATAACTTGAGGATTATCATAATTATTAAGTTTTTTAATTACATCTTCAATATTACAATAATAAGATTTTAAAGTTTTAATCATTAAACGATACTCACTGCCTTTCTGTATTTTACCTTCCCACTTATACAAACTCTCCACCTCATCAATTTGAATACATGCAGCTAAACTAAGCTCTAAAAGCTTTGTTGCTATTTGCTGAGCATTTTCATAATTATCAGTAGTAGTTAATATAATAGCATAATTTGATGCATCTAACATATTTATACTCAAGTAAATTTGTTTTTTCTGCTATAATTTTGATTTTGTTCTTAAATTTCTTAAACCTAATATGATACACATAGCTGGTTTTCAAGTTTTAATTCAAAATACAGAATTTTCTTGTAAAATTCTAAATCTTTATGTCACTTGAGCATATCAACATAACTCCTATATCTTAATTAACATATCTCGGTGAACATTAATACATTGCATTGTCGTTAAGTTAAGATCTGTGCTGCTCACGTACTAAACTATACTCTACGCTTGACTTAATAACTTCTAGCACTTATTAATGTTGACTTCGTCTACCTACTCTTCATTTCATAGAGGTGTACACTAGATAAACCTAACCATTATACTATTTCTTTAGTTTATTAAGCAATTCTAGATTTGCAGTTAGATAACTTTGTTCTTTACTTAAAAACTCACTATCAGATAATAAGTCTTTATTACTAATCTTTAAATCAATCTCATTAATTCTATTTATAATATTTAATTTATCTATTTGATCGAAACTCATAACAAACATAGCAATAATATCAACCCCCTGTGGGTATATTCTTGCAATTCCACCATCAATAGTAAAACTATTTACAGTTTCACCATTTCTTCTTATTTCAACTATACCAAACTTTAACTTTATAACCATTGGCAAATGTTTAGGTAATATTGCTAGCACCCCATCCCAACTAGGCAATATTAACATATTACAACTATCATTATATATTATTCTCTCTAAAGCAAGAATTTGAACTATAAGATTTTTCTTATTCATAACTTTATTCAACTATAATGTTTTTGACTTTTCAATAGCTTCATCTATATTACCAACCATATAAAAAGCCATTTCAGGCAAGTCATCATATTTACCTTCAACTAAACCTTTAAACCCTTTAATCGTATCTTGCAACTCTACAAACCTACCTGGTCTACCAGTAAAAACTTCTGCTACATGAAAAGGTTGAGCAAAAAAACGTTGTATTTTTCTAGCCCTTGCAATTATAATCTTATCACTATCTGATAACTCATCTACACCAAGTATAGCTATTATATCCTGTAATGACTTATATGTTTGTAAAATTCTTTGTACTTCTCTAGCTACTAAATAATGCTCTTCTCCAATTATAGCAGAATTAAGCATTTGTGAACTGCTATCAAGTGGATCAACTGCTGGATAAATTCCAAGTTCAGCAATTCGTCTGCTAAGCACAATAGTAGCATCAAGATGAATAAAAGAAGTTGCTGGAGCTGGATCTGTCAGATCATCAGCTGGTACATAAACAGCTTGTACTGACGTAATAGACCCAGATTTTGTTGAAGTAATACGTTCCTGTAAACTACCCATATCAGTTGCTAAAGTAGGTTGGTAACCCACAGCTGATGGAATACGACCAAGTAATGCTGAAACCTCAGCTCCAGCTTGTGTAAACCGAAAGATATTATCTATAAACAATAATACTTCTCCTCCTCCCTCCATATCACGAAATGCCTCAGCAATCGTCAAACCTGTTAAAGCTACCCTAGCTCTAGCACCAGGAGATTCACTCATTTGACCATAAACTAGAGTAACTTTAGATTCTTCAAGATTATCAATATTAATTACTCCTGATTCAATCATTTCCCTATATAAATCATTTCCTTCTCTAGTCCTTTCACCTACACCAGTAAAAACAGTATAACCACCATGAGCTTTAGCAACATTATTTATTATCTCCATTATTAACACTGTTTTACCTACACCAGCTCCACCAAATAGCCCAATCTTCCCTCCCCTTGGATACGGAGCAAGAAGATCTATCACTTTAATGCCAGTAACTAACATCTTCTTTTCTGTTGATTGGTCTACAAATCTAGGTGCAGATTTGTGAATTGGTTCAAAATGTTCTGTTCGAATTGGACCAAGATTATCTATTGTTTCTCCTACTATATTTAAAACTCTACCTAAAGTTGACTTACCAACTGGAACCTTAATAGGGTAACCAGTATCTACAACTTCTAACCCCCTAAATAACCCATCAGTTGAATCCATAGCAAGGCACCTAACTGTACTATTTCCTATATGCTGTACAACTTCTAAAACCATTCTATTACCATTAACTGAACATTCCAAAGCATTTAAAATATAAGGTAGTTCTCCCTCTTTAAAACTAACATCAACAATAGCAGAAATTACTTGAGTAATTTTCCCAATTTTATTCTTTTTCTCAGTCATAATTGCTCAACTTATTTTCAACCAATAATTTTTTTATTTCTTATCAATTAATATTCTACATTGTATTCTTTATAACACTAAGTATTAAAAATAAAAGAATATTATTTTATAGCTTCAGCTCCTGATATTATCTCTATTAACTCCTTAGTAATTCCAGCTTGTCTAACTTGATTAAGTTTTAATGTCAATTCCTCAATCATATCACCTGCACTTATTGTTGCATTATCCATAGCTGTCATACGAGATCCTTCTTCACTAAGCCTATGTATTACTATAGTCCTAAATAAAATCGCCAAAAAATACAAATCTATTATTTGCTCTACCACCATTTCTCCTTCAAATTCATAAGAATATTGTATTTGTTGAAACAAATAATTAGATATTGGAAATAAAGTCAATGTATCAGGTTCTTGCTTAATGACATTAATAAATTTGTTATAATATATTTTACATATGGTAAAATTAGAGTTATCTTTTACTATTTGTAAAATTCGTTGCTGCAATTTTACAGCTGTAGCAATTTCAGAAGAGTATATATGCTGATAATCAACAATCCTATCATTATAATCTTTTTTCAAATAATCATAAGCCTTTTTACCAAATATTAGAAGCCTAAAATCTTGACTACTTAACTTTATATCTTCTTTTAACTTTCTAATTAAATTACTATTAAAACTCCCACATAGCCCTCGTTCTGAAGATAATATTATTACTAATACCACATCATCCTTATTCTTATTATTACTATTCTTAATCCCAAATACCAACTTTTCTTTATCCGTCAAATTTTCATCTTGTAAGTGACTTAAAACTCCTATACAAGCCTCTGTCACAATTTGCGCATAATTCTTTACTTCAGGCAAAATATCTTTAATTTTTCTAAATTTAGAAGCAGCTATTGTCTGCATTGCCTTAGTAATTTTTTGCGTAGCTCCAATAGTTTTTGTCCTGTCACGCAGTTGCTTAAGAATAGTCATCTAACTCTCTATTTTTCTTGTAAAAAATTTTTTACAAATTCTGTAAGAACCTTATGCAATTTACTATTAGTAATTTCATCTATTTTTTTAGAATTAATAATTTCATCAAGAATATCTTTATTATAAATCCTAAAATATTCCAACATACTATGTTCAAATTCCCTTACCTTTTCTACTGGAATCTCATCTAAATACCCATTTGTCCCAGCAAACAATGATACAATTTGCTCTTCTACTGGTAAAGGACAATATTGTGGCTGTTTCAATAACTCACTAAGCCGTATCCCTCTTTGTATTAATTTCATACTACTCACATCAAGTTCTGCTCCAAACTGAGCAAAAGATTCCATTTCACGATACTGAGCAAGCTCTAGCTTAATAGGACCTGCTATATGTTTCATTGCTTTTATTTGGGCAGCAGAACCAACTCTACTAACTGATATACCAACATTTAATGCTGGTCTAATCCCTTTATAAAAAAGTTCACTTTCTAGAAAAATTTGACCGTCAGTAATAGAAATAATATTAGTAGGAATATATGCTGACACATCACTACTTTGAGTTTCAACTATTGGTAATGCAGTTAAAGAACCTCCTCCAACTGCTGCTGCCATTTTGGCTGAACGCTCAAGTAATCTTGAATGAAGATAAAATACATCTCCTGGATAAGCTTCTCTACCAGGTGGTCTTCTTAATAATAACGATATCTCCCTATAAGCAATAGCATGTTTACTAAGATCATCGTAAATTATCAGTGCATGCATACCATTATCCCTAAAATATTCACCCATAGCACAACCAACGTAAGGTGCTAAATATTGCAATGATGCTGAATCAGAAGCAGTAGCTGCAACAACTATACTATAAGACATTGCTCCTACATCTTGTAGTTTCTTTACTAATTGTGCAACAGTAGAACGTTTCTGTCCTATAGCCACATATATACAATAAACTTTATCTTTTTCATTAAAAGAAAGATGAGATTTTCTTTGATTAATAATCGTATCTATAGCTATGGTAGTTTTACCTGTTTGCCTATCACCAATTATAAGTTCCCGTTGTCCCCTTCCTATAGGTATTAAGGCATCAATAGCTTTAATACCAGTTTGGATAGGTTCACTTACACTTTCTCTAGCAATAATACCAGGAGCTTTAACTTCAATGTCCCGGTACAAAGGATTTTGGAGTTTACCTTTACCATCAATTGGATTACCAATACCATCAAATACCCGGCCTAACAATTCCTTACCAGTTGGTACTTTTAATGTCTTTTTCGTACTAACAACTTTATCACCTTGTTTAACTTGTTTTGCATCCCCAATAACCACTACCCCGACTGTATCATCCTCTAAACTTAATGCTATCCCTTTAACTCCAGAACTAAATTTTATAACTTCCCCAGCTTGAGCATTATTCATACCATATACTTTTGCAATCCCATCACCAATAGATAATACATAGCCTATTTCTGATAATTCAGTAAAATCATCAAAATCTTCTAGTTGTTTTCTTAATACTTCATAAACTTCTGTCGCTTTTAATTGCATCTACTAATTTCTCTTTTCTAAGCAATGTTAAACTAATAATATTGGTTAATATGAAATTTAAGCTTCTCTATAGCACCTAATAAAGAAATATCATATTCATAATAACCGTACTTAAATATAATACCACCCATAATAGATTTATCTATTATATTATGCAAAGCAATTTTCTTTTTAAAAATCTCTTCAAGAATAAATCTAATATTATTAACCATAGTCTTTGTTAATTTAGAAGCACTAACAAGGTCCCCAGAAATTTTATTTTGGTCACTATGTATTTGATTTCTAAAGTCTGAAATTATATCTATTAATAAAAAAATTCTATTGTTTTTTACAAGAACTTTAAGAAAATTCTTAGTCAACTGATTAAATTGATATATATTAGAAACATAATTAAAAAAATCCATTTTTTTATGAGCTGAAATAATAGGTTGCAATATTACTTTTCTAATTTTACTAAATTTGTAAATTTGATTTAATATATCAAAATCTCGCTTAATTATATCTATAATATTAGCTATAACTGCTTGTTTATACAAACTCTTAGAGTAAAACGTAACAATATTGCTTATCTCTCGCATTTAAAACACCTGAATTATAACATATGGTTAAAAGCAATTTTAGCATGCTGCTGCTTTTAAGATCCATACAAGTAGTTCCTATATCAAATTATAAAAACCACCTATATATCAACCATAATTAAAAAAATTAACAGAAAAAACTATGGAAAATAGTAAATAACATAGTTAATTCCTCTCAACAATATTTAGAAGTAACAAATATAAGATAAATAAATTCTCATTTTATAACAAAACTTCAAAAATTAAATTTAAATTACAAGTAATATAAATAATATTTTTCACTTTTATTGATACCCAGTAGAACCAAAACCTTTAGTCCCCCTTGTAGTAGAGTCCAAATCATCAACCAACTCCCAATTAACTATCTCATATCTAGAAATAACTAATTGAGCAATACGCATAGCTGGCTCTATCTGAAAATCTTGTTTCCCTAAATTAACAATAGGCATTTGTAACTCACCACGGTAATCTGAATCAATAGTACCAGGTGCATTTAAAACTATAATACCAAAATTTTTAGCAAGACCTGATCTTGAACGGATCTGTGCTTCATACCCAAATGGTAAAGCAATAGCTATACCACTTGGTACTAACACTCTATCTAAAGGTTTAATAATAAATGGAGTAGATATTGCTGCATACAGATCAACACCAGCACTACCTTGAGTCGCATAAGCTGGTAAAGGTAAACCTATCAACTTTTGAACTTGTTTTATCCTTATCTTCATCTCTAAAGCTTTAGGTTAATATTACAATCTAACTAGACTTTATATCTATATATTACATGGCGGGGACGACGGGACTTGAACCCGCGGCCTTCTACGTGACAGGCAGACACTCTAACCAACTGAGCTACGCCCCCATATTTCTTAACTTAAATGAAATATACTATAAACTATAAAACTTGCAAGTAAAATTTAGCTTCATTAACAATATTTAAATATACATACATAATAACTATAAATAATTAAGATTTTTACTAAAAACTTTACACATTTTGTATTATAGTTAGAAATTTTTGCAATACTTTAACAAGTATGAATCTACTATATACTTACTTCTTATCCTCCTTCTATCCATAAAGATTTAGGAATCTTAGATAATAATTGCTTATGTTTTTGTATCTCACTACTAGAAGCTTGCATAATCTTTGCATTTTTAACAGCTACAGCATCATTCGATACTATTATATTACTTTCTTTTTGATAATCATCAAGAAAAACAGCTTGCATTCCCTTAGTCATAGCACTATAAACACTTGCAAGCAATTTAGCATCTTTTAGTGCACCATGGAAATTTCGCCCAGATGTATCAATATTATATTTATAACATAATGCATCTAGATTTACTCTTTCTTTTGGAAATCTTTTCCGAGCAATCTTTAAAGTATCTATTATGCAAGTATTTGGGACTGCCGGTTTAAAAATTTTAAACAACTCATAGTTTAAAAACTTCATATCAAATACTGCATTATGTATAATTAACTGTGCACCTTTTATAAAATTTAAAAACTTATCAACAATTTCATAAAATTTAGGTTTATCTAATAAGAATTCACGAGACAATCCATGGACATTATAAGATTCTTTCGGTATATCCCTTTCTGGATTCAAGTAACAATGAAAAATATTTAAAATTTTTGTTAAATCTTTACTCAGCTCAACTGCCCCTATCTCAATAATCCTATGCCCTAGTTCAGGATCAAGCCCTGTAGTTTCTGTATCTAATACTATTTTTCTCATATAAACAAATTCATAATTATTTATTAACAACACTACTTAAAACGTTGATCACAACTAAAAGGAGTAAAATCTTGTGTCTGATCTTTATAAATACTACTAACTTTATCAATAGTTAACTTTCTCATAATTATATCTATTATCTTATTTACTGCTTGCTTTAACTTTGTCATAGTTTGATTAGTATTTATACTAAAATCTGATAAAACACTCTTCTTATATTCATTCATCTGTATAGCATTAATTTTATCAAAAATCTTAGTTGATAAATTTACTCTTGTACTAGCTCTAGCTCTCCTTACCTTTAATGGACACTGCAATGCAATTACAACATCAAAATACCTAGCCCATTTTTTTTCATATAGTAAAGGAATTTCTGCAAAAATAATAGTTTTATTTTTATTTTTATCAATAAACCTATGGAATCCAAACAATACTTTAGGATGAATAAACTCTTCTAATTGTATTCTCTTACGGTCATTCTTGTATATTATTTCAGATATCTCTTTTTTAGATAAATTATTACTTGAACCTAATAATTTACATACATATTGATAAAATGGTAAGTCCTCATAAAGTTTAGCTACATAACTATCAGCACTAAATACAGCAAAACTTTTTTTATATAAATATTCTAATATTAAAGTCTTACCACTAGCTATCTGCCCTGTAATTCCAATTACTTGAGACTTTAATTTACAACCCTGATTATTTATAATAACTAACCTAATTAATATAAAACAGATTTTTGGTGGAGCCAAGGGGAATCGAACCCCTGACCTTTTGAATGCCATTCAAACGCTCTACCAACTGAGCTATAACCCCTTTATAATACAAATTACCTATAATTTACATACTTTTTTAAGACTAGCCAAAATAAATATTTACTATAATATCTACCATAACACAAAATTATTTGACTATATTCTTATTAAACCTTATCACTTAGTAGTCAAGACATATAGTTATTATAATCTTAATTTTACAGGAGACCTATATTTAACCCATAAATCTATTAAAAGCTTTGTAACTACAATAGCAGAATACATTGAAGACAAAATACCAACTGAAAGCGTTACTGCAAACCCTTTTATAGCTCCAGTCCCAAATACATATAATACAATTGCTGCTAACAAAGTAGTAATATTTGAATCTGCAATAGTAGTAAAAGCAGCTCTAAACCCCTCCCTAATAGAATATAATATTGAAGAACCCTTGTTTAATTCTTCTTTTATCCTTTCATAAATTAATACATTAGCATCAACAGCCATACCAATAGTTAATATAATACCAGCTATTCCAGGTAAAGTTAAAGTTGCTTGCAACACCGACAATATTGCAAGCATATATACCAAGCTAAGAATTAAAGCAATGTTAGCAAATAATCCTAAAACCCCATATGTCCATAACATAAATATATTTACTAAAACAAATCCTATCCCCCCTGCTAATTTACCAGATTGAATTGAATCATTACCAAGATTTGGACCTATTCTCTTCTCCTCTATAATCTTTAAAGCAGTAGGTAGCGCTCCAGATCTAAGTAATAAACTAAGATCATTTGCTGACTCAATAGTAAAATTTCCAGATATAACTCCAGAACCTCCCAATATTGGCTCAGTTATCACTGGTGCACTAAGAAGTTTTCCATCAAGAATAATTGCAAGCCGTTTTCCTTGATATTGTTTAGTAGCTTGAGCAAATAATTTTGAACCCATACTATTAAAAGAAATAGATACAATTGGTTGAGAATTTTTATTAAAACTAACATAAGAATTTTTAAGTAAATCACCTACTATAATAGGCTGTTTTCTTATTAACAAAAAATACTCTCTATTATTATGGTATTCTGTTACTAACATTAACCCTTTCTCTAAATTACTTTTATCTAGTTCTTCAGGATTCACCTCCCTTTCTACAATATTAAAAGTAAGTTTAGCTATCCTACCAAGAAGATCTTTAACATGCTTAGGATCTTTAACCCCTGGAACTTCAAGTACAATATTAGCTTCACCTTGCTCTTGAATTATAGGTTCAGTTGTTCCCATACTATCTACTCTCATTCTTATTATCTCCATAGTACGTTCCATAACTTGTTTTTTAAATTCCCTCAACCTGTAATCTGCAAAACTAATTATTACTTGATGCTTATCTAATTTAATAGATAAACCAGAATCTAAATTAATTAATATTTTTTTTACTGAAGAATATAAAGAATTATCTCGTAGTTTTAAAGAAATATGATCATTCCTAATTTTAAATTCCTTGTAACCGATTTTATTATTTTTTAATTCTTTTCTAAAATTTTCAGCTGTCATATTTAATTGTTCAAAAAAACAAGAATTGAAATCAACTTGGAGTAAAAGGTGAGAGCCACCTTTTAAATCAAGCCCTAAATTAACTTTTTGCTGAGGTAACCATCGATATTTATGAAAATTAAAAAGATTTGGAGCTGCAAACAAACAGGCAACTATTGTAACCGATATTACAGTTAATATTTTACTCATAAAAGATTGTTTTACTTTCATTACTTACTTGCTTTATCTTTTTGCATTTCTTTTCTACTAATTATATCAGCTACAGCTGTTTTTAAAATTTTTATTTTAATCTCAGGAGCCACCTCAAGTATTACAGTATTATTATTCTCATCAATACTAACAACCATACCATAAATACCACTATTTGTGACAACCTGTTCTCCCTTTTTTAAAGTACTAATAAACTGTTCATGTTCTTTACGTCTTTTTTCTTGAGGACGAATTAATAAAAAATAAAATACCACAAAAATCAATACTATAGGTACTATATTAATCCATCCTGACTGTAATGGATCTGGTGATTTTGGTATATTAGCTGCCTGTGTAACAGTTACATTATCATTATTAGCATATATATTATCTATCAGCAACATACAACTCCTTATTTTTTAATATTATATAAAGTGAATTATATCATGTTCTACTTTTGTACTAAGTATTTTTTTATTTTTACTATATTTTCTACTTACAACAAATATTGAACACCTATAAACCTGTTATTTAATCTATTTTCTTATGATACAGCCTATAATACTCATAACGATTTTTTAACAACTCATCATGAGTGCCACATTCTACAACTCTCCCATGTTTTAACACAACTATTTTATCTACATTAATTATCATATTAATCCTATGTGTTATAATTATATTAGTTTGATGTCTTCTACAATCTCTTATTGATTTATATATTGATGCCTCTATACTTTGATCTAAAGCACTCGTAGCTTCATCTAAAATGAGTATTGGGGCATTTTTAATTAAGGCCCTAGCAATTGATAACCTTTGTCTTTGTCCACCTGATAATTTATAACCTTGGTGTCCAACCATAGTCTTATAACCTTCAGGCATATTAATAATAAACTCATGAGCAAAAGACCTTTTAGCTGCATCAATTATCTGCTCCATAGTAACGTTAGGATCACCATATGAAATATTTTCTGCAACTGAAGCATCAAACAGCATAGTCTCTTGTGCAACTAAAGTCACATGCTGTCTTAATGAGCTAATATCAATTTCTTTCAACTCTAGTTCACCCAATTTTATATTACCTCTTGATGGGTCATAAAACCTCATCATTAAATTTGCAATAGAAGTTTTACCACTACCGGATTCACCAACTAAAGCAATAGTTTCCCCTTGAGATAAAACAAAATTAATATTTTCTAAAATTAATTTCTTATTTAATGATAAATATACATTAATAAATTCAATTCCAGATAAACAAGAATTAATAATAATAGCATTATGACAATTTTTAATATTAGGCACAATATCTAGCACAAAAAATACCCTTTTTGCTGCTGATAACCCTTCTTGTAAAGTAACATTTAATGATAACAAGCCTTTAAAAGGACGATAAGCAGAAGCAAAAGCTGTCATAAAAGCAATTATTGAACCAGGGGTGGTTTCTCCTCTTATTATCAATATCCCCCCATACAATATTATTGCACTCATAGCAATTCCACTAAGTATTTCCATAATAGGTGAAGTAAGAGAATCTACTCTAGCTACCTTAGTAAATAACCTTAACATCTCTTTAGTAATCTTTTCTGCTCTTGACAATTCATAATTTTCAGCTTGGTAAGATTTTACTACTTTTATACTTTTAAATGTTTCATCTAGTTGTAAAACATAATTACTAAGGTTTTCCTGGTTCATATAAGAAAATTTACGCATTTTTCGCCCCAGCTTTTGTACAGGATATACAGAAATAGGAAATACTACAAATACTAATAAAGATAAAAATGGCTCTAAAATAAACATATAACAAACCAAAAATACTACAGTAACAAAGTGACGAGCTATACCAACTATACAACTTGAAACAGCGGTACGCATTGACGATATATCATTAGTAAATCTTGAAATAATCTTTCCTGATGGAAATTTCTGTAAAAATTCTAAATCTGAAAACAATAAATGCCTATACATCAATAACTGTATATCTCGTAAGATACCTTGTCCTATAAGCTTAATAAGGTAATTTTGATAGTACTCAGCTACTGCCTTTGAAAAAAATAACCCAATTGTAACTAATGGCACAACTATAAGCATAAAACTATCATGAATAATAAAGATTTTATTAATTACTATCTTTGACATCATAACAATCACTGTTGACAAGCTCGCAACTATTATCATACATATAATTGCTATAAGTATGAGTTTTTTATAAGGCTTAATATGATTTGACAGTAATCTTTTGATTATCTTAATACTAGTATATAACTTTTGTTCTTCCAAAATTCTCGCTCCCTTAATACATATTAACTTAGTTTGCGTATAATTATACAATTCAATATATACTTATTTTAAATATTGAAAACAAAAACAGAAACCCTATGTATACAGACTTGAATAATTTAAAAATTAGAAGAGTTTTACAGATATATCTGACGTTTGTACACTATTTATTAAAAACTTACATAATTCTTGCAAGAGTTATACATAAATATTATAATACTTTTCCCTACTAATATGTATTTATACTTACACTCTACATTGTTAAATAAAATCCCACCTTTTATCGTATGCACTATTCTTTATTTCCTTTTAATCTAAATACACTTACATATTATTTTCAATATCTAAAATCTGATATTTTTGTTCTTCTTCCTGACCTACATAATCAACATTAAATGAAGCTTCAATAAATTTTTTATTATCAAGCATCATATATTTATTCCTTCACACTATTAAAAAGTAACTATAAATATAAAGATATAATTTCAATTATATAAACTTTTTTCTTCTTGCTATATTACAATATACTTCAATCCACCTCTCCTGGAAGATTTAAACAATACCCAGAAGCTCTAACTGTTTTAATAATAGGTGGCTCAAACTTATTATTTCTTATAACAGTCCTCAACCTGTTTATATGCACATCAACTGTACGAAGATAAATCTCACTATCTCCCCATACATAATCTATGATATGTTGACGTGAAAGTATAGATTTTGGTTGCTTAAATAAAAGCTGTAATATTTTAAATTCTGTAGGACCTATGCGAATACGTCTATCACCACGATATACTTTGAAAGTAGCAAGATCCATACTTAAATCTTTATATCTAAGTATTTTATCCTGCAATACTGGATTAGACCTACGAAGTAATGATTTTATTATGGTTACTATTTCATCAGGAGTAAAAGGACGATATAAAACTTCTACTAGCCCGTTATCTAAATTTCTATACGGTATCTGATCATCATTTCTATTAAGAATGAAAACAATGGGTATTTCTACTTGATGAAGCTTTTTTACTATTACTCTAAGCTCTAAAGCTAGTTTATATGCAGGAACATCACTCAAGTTAGAGCTAATAACAACTACATTAGGGTGATCTAAAGCCATAATTCTACTGCTAGACTTCGCACTCTCAGCACGCATTACAGTAAATAAAGACCTTTCTATAATATTACAAAGTGTAGTACGTTGTATTTCATCCGGCTCTATTACAAAAATTTGTGGTGGTAACTTCTCTGAACTAGACATGATACATCTATTAAAAATTTTTATTACAATTCAAATAAGATTAAGCATTTTCAAAAATAAGTATAATATTACAACCTTTAATTAAAAAATCAAGTCATTATTAAGTAATATTATAATATTTATAACATAAGTATATCTTAAAACAAATGCCCAAAATATAATTATAGGTAAAAATATAATCTGTTAAAACAACTAAGTATAAAGTATAATTCTTTAAAGTCCAGTTTTTTAAAAATATTAGTCCTTGAATTATTAATGCAAAATTGCTATAAAGTATAATTAAATAATAGAGTGTTTAAATATGTCTTTATATGAATTAGTTTTTATTGGTCGTCAAGACATGTCTAGTTCTGACCTTGATAAGCTAACAGATAACCTGATTAACATTTTAAAAGAGCATAAAGGAGAACTTATCAAACAAGAATACTGGGGGTTTAGGAATCTAGCATATGAAATTGCAAAAAACAAAAAAGGGCATTATGTGATGTTAGGTATTTCAGCTAATAACAAAGCTCTACAAGAACTTGACTATAAAATGAAGTTTAGCTCAGAAATTATAAGGTACAAAATTATTAATGTTAAAGAAATTAGTAAAGAGCCTTCACCAATTTTAAAAACTAAAAATTCCGAACAAGAATTAACAATTAATGTCACTAATTAAGATGAATACTGAAAAAGAAATAACTGAACCCGTATTGGAAAACAAAATCCTAAAAAGAACAGCTGATAGAACTAACAAGAAAGTTTTCTTTAGAAGAAGAAAAGGATGTCCATTATCAGTTCAAAATGCACCAATTATAGATTATAAAAATCCAGATCTTCTAGAAAGGTTTGTATCCGAAGGAAAAAGAATTCTACCAGGAAGAATTACTAATGTATGTCGTTCTAAACAAAGAAAACTTATGAAAGCAATCAAAATAGCTAGAGAGCTTGCTTTAATGGCATTTGTATATAATGGCAAATAATATTATATTACTAAGTAAAGGATAAATAAACTATATGAAAGTGCTTTTAATTAAGTCAGTAAAAAATCTAGGCAAGGTAGGTGATATAATAGAAGTAGCTAGTGGTTTTGCTCGTAATTACTTAATTCCTCACCATTATGCAATAAGAATGACAAAGGAAAATCAAGAGATGGTGGAATCAAACCTTCAAAAATATGAAGAAAAAAACCGTGAAGAAATAGCTTTAGCTCAAGAAGCAACACAAAAAATTGAGAATAATTTTATAACTTTTATAAGACAAACAAGTAACGACGGAAAATTATTTGGCTCTGTTAATTCCAAAGAAATTATAAAAGAACTCAATGCTAGTTCAAATATAAAAGTTAATGTTGACATTAAACCGATTAAAAATATTGGAATACACGAAGTTGCAATTCAACTTCACCCAGAAGTATCTTGTAAAGTTTTTATAAATATTGCTCGGTCAAGTTCAGAGGCTCAAGAAGCTTTTAAAAAATTTAATAACTTACAAAATCTAGAAAGAGATAAATAAAAATAATATGATTTTAAGTAATTAGAAGAAACAAAAAATTAAATCATATATCTAGTCTTACACTACTTAGCAAAGATAATTCTTATAAAGAAAAGCTAATAAAGTTTTACTTGACATTTAAAGGTATTTATCTTAGTTGTTACTTATTTTTTCAAGATCAAATTAAAGATTATTAAGCATTATGAACAAAAGTCGATTTAGTACAAGATTCAATAGTATTTGCAAAGCTATTTGGCCTATAGAATCACGTGAAAATAAAAAATTTCTACCTATGGCTTTTATGATGTTTTGCATATTATTTAACTACTCAATGTTGCGATCTATTAAAGATGGGTTTGTAGTTCCAAATATTGGTCCTGAAGCTATTAGTTTTTTAAAAACTTATATTGTTTTACCATCAGCTATATTTGTAATGATAATATATGCAAAATTATGTAATGTAATGAGTTCACAAAAAGTATTTTATACTGTAACTTCTTTCTTCATTAGTTATTTAATCTTATTTATCTTTATCCTTTACCCTAATGTAGAACTAGTCCATCCAAATCCTAAAACTATTGAAAAACTTAGCAATGATTATCCAAATCTTCAATGGTTTATTAAAATCATAGGCCAATGGAGCTATGCAACTTTTTATACTATTTCTGAACTATGGGGTAGTGTTATGCTTAGCTTACTCTTTTGGCAATTTGCTAACCAAATCACTAAAACACAAGAAGCCAAAAGGTTTTATCCTATGTTTGGATTATTAGGTAACTTTTCACTTCTTCTTACTGGATATGTATTAGAATACTTTCTAAGTAATAGCAGTAATAAAGAAACTGCATTAACCTTTACACCTTTAATAACTATATGTATTATATCAGGTATGTTAACTATAATAGCTTATGCCTATATTAATAACAATGTTTTAACAGACCCACAATTATACGACCCTTTAGAACAAAATGTAAAAAAGAAAAAGGCTAAGTTGTCATTGACAGAAAGTTTCAAATTGATTTTTTCATCAAAATATCTTGGCTTAATAGTTATTTTAGTACTTGCTTATGGTATTTCTATTAACTTAGTAGAAGGTATATGGAAAGCTAAAGTTAGAGAATTGTACTCAACTCAAGAAGCCTATGCTATATTTATGGGTAATTTTCAAAAATGGCAAGGAACTACATCAATAATATTTATGATTGTAGGAAGTAATATCTTAAGACGAGTTTCTTGGGGAACAGCAGCAGTATTAACTCCTTTAATGATATTAATTACTGGATTAATATTTTTTGGATTTATATTTTTTGATCACACAATTTCAATATATTTAACTGGTTTTTTATCATCTACTCCACTTGTTATTGCTATTAGCATTGGAATGATACAAAATGTACTCAGTAAAGCAACAAAATATTCTTTGTTCGACTCAACAAAAGAAATGGCATATATCCCTCTTGATGACGAATTGAAAAGCAAAGGAAAAGCAGCTGTAGATGTAATAGGTGGGCGCCTTGGTAAGTCTGGCGGTGGAGTTATACAATCCACTTTTTTTATACTTTTCCCAAGCTACAGTTTTGTAGAAGCTTCTCCTTATTTTGGGTTTATATTTTTTATTATAGTAGCATTATGGATATATGCTGTTAGAGAATTAAATTATGAGTACAACAAACTTATTACTACAACTACCTAGAAAATTTAGCTTTTATATTAGGTAAAATTTATAATATTTTAAACAACTTTTAATTAAAAAAGACTTCATTAAATATACTTAGGTAACATAAAGATAGAATTTTTGCAAGAAAATTTTGCATTTTGAATAAAAACTTGAAAACTAGCTATATGTGTACATAGTAGGTTTAAGAGGTTTAAGAACAAAATCAAAATTATAACGGAAAAAAACTAAATCTTCATGTTACCTGAGTATAATTAATATTTACATTAACTTATCTAAAATAACTCTTGCACCTAAAAAAATATAATTATATTTTTTAATTTTATGTTATAAGAAAAAATATGGAGATTCAATCTACAAAAAATTATATTCATATCAGCAGTATATGGAAAATTTTCAAAGAAGTAGCTTTAGGGATACCAATAACTTTGCAATATACAATTATTGCAGTTTGTTTAGGGTTTATTATCGCTACATTACTTACAATCTGTAAAATATCTAGACATAAACTATTAAAGCTACTTGCAGATATATATTTATCCATCTTTCGTGGTACACCACTAATGATACAATTATACATAATATATTTCTCTATACCATATTTAATGAATACAAACATGAATGTCTTTACTGCAGGTATTATAGCATTTTCATTAAATTCTGCTGCTTATGTCTCTGAAATTATTAGATCCGGAATAATATCTATAGATAAAAGTCAAATTGAAGCTGCTCAAGTTTTAGGAATACCACATTTTTATATTATGAAAGACATTATTTTACCTCAAGCTCTAAGAAAAATCCTACCATCATTAGTAAATGAAGTGATTAACCTTATTAAAGAATCAGCTACTATTTCAGTATTAGGAGAAATGGATTTAATGAGAAGAGCTCATATACTATCTTTTTCTTCATATAATTTCTTTACTCCTATGATAAGTGCTGCATTTTGCTATTATACTTTAGTTTTAGTTTTTAGCATCCTAGCACAAATATTAGAAAAAAAGCTAAAATACTAATTAAACATGGTTAAATTAGAAAATATATCAAAAAAATTTGGTAATATTTACATAATAGATAATATTAACTTAACCTTTGCCCATAAAGAATGTACAGCAATAATAGGACCATCTGGTAGTGGTAAATCTACATTACTAAGATGTATTTGCATGCTAGAAAATATAAATAAAGGTAAAATTCTAATTAATAATCAACAAGTTAATAAATATAATAAAAAAAACTCATAGTAAAAATAGGTATGGTTTTCCAAAATTTTAACCTATTTCCTCATTTCTCTGTTTTAAAAAACTTAACTTATGCAGCTACAACAGTCCTAAAATTTAATATTTTAGAAGCAACACAAAAAGCAAATAAGTTACTTTTATCTTTTGGATTAGAAGATAAAAAAAATGTAATGCCAGGTAGTCTTTCAGGAGGACAAAAACAACGAGTAGCTATATGTAGAGCTTTAATGATGAACCCAGAAATTATGCTTTTTGATGAACCAACTTCAGCACTTGACCCTGAATCAATAATAGAAGTAGTTAATACTATTACTAGGTTAAAAACACATATGATAATGCTAGTTGTTACTCACAACATTAAATTTGCAGAAACTATTTCTGACAATATTATCTTTATGGATAAAGGTCAAATTTTAGCTCACCAACCTACTAAAGAGTTTTTTATAAAGCCACGTTCATGTAGAGCAAGGTCATTTTTAGAAAACTTAAGAAACTTTTATTAAAACTTTTCTTCTCTATTTATTTATATTGTAAGTTAAATTATACTACAAAGTTCTCTTACTTACTTTTGTAACTATTCAAATGTAGTTTCAAGATAAAAATTCTATTGCCTTGATTATTCTCAACTACTCTATTTTAGCAGAAATAAATTTTAACTCATCCTGCAAATTTTTCCATATAATTTGATTTGACTGAATTAATTTAATAACTCTATTTACACTAGTCTTAATCTCGTTACCATTACCATGAACTAATACTATATCACCATTTTTGACTTTATAATCCTCAGGAAGTTTAGATATCCATGCACTTGCCCCTAATTGTATAAGACCATAGGAAGTTAGTGTATCAACTAGCATTTTATTAGACATCAAACCAGGAAATCGAAAAAAAGGAGACGGCAATTCTCCATGTTTAATAAGCTGTTTTTCAGTTTCCAATATTTCTGTTTCTATATCTGTATTTGGAAGTAGTAAAAAATTCTTCTCAGGATCAACATTTTTATAATAAATATGACTAAAACTGTGATTTACCCATGTAACTTTTATACCCTTTACTTTAGAAAACGATTGTAACCAAGAAAAATCTTCTGGATGAGTTATTATCCATAAACCACTAATAGCTATTAGTAAATTCACTTCATTATTTTTTGCAGATTTTAATACCGCATCAAATAAACTACTCTCTATTTCTCTATTTGATGGACACATATCTATAGATAAAAACGCTCCTGTAGCATTTGGAACATCCTTAAGACCTTGATTATCTTTAGCATTTTTTATAACATTAAAATAGGACAATAACTTATAATATAAAGAAGACCCAAGTTCAGATGAAGCAAAATACCTATCTTTTTCATCACTTTTTCGATAAAAACATAAACTTTGTTCAACTATTTTAACATCTAAATTATTCACATCAACTATGACAAAGTAGCTCTTGTTATTTTGCTCAAATAAACGTATTGTAACATGCAACTTATCTTTATATATACATGGTATTTTAGAAGTTTTTCTATAGTTTACTATAGGAAATAGACCACTTTGCTTACCATATTTTATATTCTTAATCCGACTACTTTTATCCACCTCAAAACTTTTTACCCCATTTGCTGCTAAAATATTAGTAACCGTTATCACAACAACAAACAGTAATAACCATATTTTTTTCATTCTTTCTACATATATTTTTACATATTTTTTCAAAATTTATTATAACATAATTGAACGTCATCCACTAAGCTATATTTTATATTTTTATATTATTTTATAATATTTAATAAAACTATTTAATCTAGCTACAGCCACTAAATTCTTGACGCCAGTTTCAATTAATTTATCTTAAGAAACATCAAAAATCTTTTAAGTAAAATTTAGTAAAAAAATCCAATAATAAATTCAAAATTAAATCTTGAATTTATTAGATCTTACTATTATAATTTACTATTTTAAAATTCTGGAGAGAAAAATGGATGAAATAATTACGCTTACAGCAGAGTTGCGTTCAGATACAGGAACTACTCCAGCTAAATCTTTACGCCGTGAAGGAAAAATTCCTTCAGTAATATACAAAAAAGGAATTGAACCAGTTCATATAGCAGCCTTTGAGAAAGAAGTTACAAAATTATACCGTAAAGCTTTTTTTAGCTCAACCTTAATACAATTACAAGTTAATAATAAAAAGTTCAAGGTATTACCTAAAGCTGTTCAATTACATCCTTTAACAGAGCTAGTTAGACATGCTGATTTCATATTAATTGAACCAAAAGATGAAAAAGTAAAGGTTAATGTTCCAATCATTTTTGAAGGTAAAGATAAATCAATAGCTCTAAAGCGGGGAGGATTTTTAAATATTATCAGAAGAAAAATAGAGTTATTGTGTCTTGTAAAAAACATACCTCAGTATCTTACTATTGATGTTTCTAATATGAAAGTTGGAACTTCTATTAGGCTATCACAAATTCAATTACCACAAGACTGTAGTATAGTTAAATCTACTGATTTTGTTATTGCTTCCATAATTGGTAAAGGAGGTAAACAAGAAGAAGATAAAGGAGAAGAAGAAAACGAAAATACATAAATATAATTTTATTTTACAAAATTGAATTTTGTTTTGAAAGTAAATATAGTATATAGCATACATATCAGTATATAAACATTTGAGTTTTTAATATAATGAAAGAACAGCTTTTGAAAAAGAATAATATATTTGTAAATAATAAATAATAAAAAAGTTATTATATAGCTTCCTTTATATTTTTATTTAATTTGGAAAGTAGCATTGTATAAATAATGTTAATTGTAGGACTTGGCAATCCTGGACAAGAATATATAAATTCTAGACATAATATTGGCTACACTATGATTGAGCATATTGCAGCTTACTATAATTTGAAGTTTTATAATATTCCAAAATATAAATCAGAATTAGCTAAAGGAGTATTTTCAAATCAAAGAGTTATTTTTATCAAGCCAACTACTTATATGAATTTATCTGGTAAAGCAGTAAGTTTAGTTAAAAATTTTTATAAATTACAGAATCATAATATAATTGTTATTCATGATGATCTAGATCTAGCTATAGGTACTGTAAGGTTAAAAATTGGAGGTGGAGATGGAGGTCATAACGGCTTAAAATCAATAACTAATATAATTGGAAATGAATATTTAAGAATTAGAATAGGAATAGGTCGTCCCCCTGAGTATCATCTTTCTGTTGCAAGTTATGTACTTTCAGATTTTTCATTAATAGAATTAGAAACGTTAAACCCTATATTTAAAAAGATTACTGAAAATTTTAAACTAATTATTTGTCAAAAGATAAATGAATTTATATCAACAATAAAAAATTAATTATTTTTAAATGGAACTTAAATATGGCATAATAGGGCTACCTAACGTTGGCAAATCAACTTTATTTAATGCTCTTACCTCTACTCAATCTGCTATTGTTGCTAACTACCCATTCTGTACAATTGAACCTAATGTTGGCATCGTTGCAGTACCTGATAATAGATTAGAAAAATTAGCTAATATTGCTAGTTCCAAACAAATTATACCTACTTACGTTAAATTTGTTGATATTGCAGGCTTGGTAAAAGGAGCAAGTTTAGGTGAAGGCTTAGGAAATAAATTTTTATCCCATATAAGAGAAGTAGATGCTATAATCCACGTTTTAAGATGTTTTCATGATCCAGACATCACTCACATATATAATAATATTGACCCACTACGTGATGCTGAAGTAATAGAAGTAGAACTTATCTTAGCTGATTTACAATCAGTTGAAAAAAGATTAACTGCTACAGAAAAAAAATATAAAAATGGTGACAAGAAATATAAAGAAGAAATAGATTTACTGTATCAAGCTCGTGAAGCTCTAGTTCTAGGTAAACCAGTAAGAACATGTATAGCTCACACTAAAGACTATAAAAAGTTTAACAATCTACAACTACTTACTACTAAACCTATTTTATATGTTTGTAATGTTTTAGAATCAGACGCAAATGTAGGCAATAATTTATGTCAATCTATTAAAGATAAAGCTGCTTTAGATAAAGCAAATGTTATTATTATTTCATCAAAAGTTGAATCTGAAATTGTTAGCTTAGAAACAGTAGAAGAAAAAAGTGAATATCTTAATGCCTTGGGCTTAAAAGAGAGTGGACTTAATAAGATAATTAAATCTTGCTATAAGCTACTTGAATTAAGTAGTTATTTTACTGTTGGTCCCAAGGAAGCTCATGCTTGGACTTTTCAAAAAGGCACTTCAGCTAAACAAGCTGCTGGGATAATTCATAGTGATTTCGAACAAGGATTTATAAAAGCTGAAGTAATATCCTATGAAGATTATATAAAATATCAAGGTGAAATTAAAGCTAAAGAAGCTGGAAAGTTGCGCTTGGAAGGTAAAGATTATATTATACAAGATGGAGATGTTATTCATTTTAAGTTCAATGTATAAAAGATTCATGGATATGTTATGGTTAAAGTTCCTATTTGGTTATTATTTTTTCTTGCTACTATTTCTCAAGCTACAGAAACTATAATCACTGTTGCATTACCAGAAATTTCCAAAAATTTAAATGTTTCTAGTAATATCACTAAATTATTATCTTCATTTTATTTCTTTGGATTTGCTTTAGGGATTTTTTCTTTAGGTAGAGCATCAGATATCTATGGGCGAAGGATTATAACTCTTTGTGGTATTATCATATATTTCATATCTACTTTATTTTGTATATTTCTTACTAGCATTACCTCTCTATTATTTCTAAGATTTTTACAAGCATTTGGAGCAAGTGTAGGATCTGTATTAACCCAAGCAATAGTTCGAGACGTGTATAAAGGCTATAAACTTGCTTATATCTATGCTACCATTGCATTAATTTTATCATGCATTCCATCAATAGGAATAGTATTAGGAGGTTACATTGTTGAATTTTATGGCTGGCGTTTCAATTTTGCAGTATTAGCTTTTAATTCTCTATTATTGTTTACTGCTTTGTTTTTCTATTTACCAGAAACTAATAAATACCTTAATAATGATAAGGTTAGGTTTTTTAATATAGTTAAACAAATTATAACTGATAAAACTGTCCTATTATACGCTTTAATAATTGGATGCTTTAACAGTATGATACTTGGATTTTATCTTCAAGCTCCTTTTATTTTTATTACATCTCTAAAATTTAGTCCATCTTTATATGGTAAATTAGGAATATTTTTAACAATACCAGCATTTATTGGTAATTTTATAAATAGGTATTTACTTAATAAACAGGTAAATAATCTTAAAATCCTAAAATCTGGTTTATATTTAAGTTTTATTTCTTGTACATTTTTGCTATTCACTTCATATTTTATCTTAGCAGTTGGAATTAATAATGCTACTATTATAACTGTTACTATTATGGTACCAGTTACATTACATATTCTAGGTCAAGGATTAGCAGTACCACCTATTCTAAGATTTGCCCTTGAGAAATATTACAAAGTTAATGGAACTGCAGGATCAATCTTTGGTACTATTTACTATTTAATAGTAGCATTAACTAGCTATATAATTTCTTGCTTAAGCACTCAAAATGTAATGCCATTTTTGACATTTTTCTGGAGCTTAAGTTTAATTATTAATATAGCATTTTATATAATTCAAATAACAGATAAAGATAAATATAAAGAAAATTAAAAATCAGATTAGCTTAGAATCAATAAAGGAAAAATAGTTATTAAGGTCTAAAAAACAAACAAAAAAGCATCACTTGCTGGTAAGAGAACGAATAAAAGACTTATTAAGTCCGGTAACTATAGAGATAAAAGAAATGGTAGAACCTTCAGCTAACATTTTTTTCGCTATTTCAACTCTTTCTTCAGCTTTACCTTCAGCTTTACCTTCAGCTTTACCTTCAGCTTTACCAATCCGGATCCCCTGAACTATACCTTTTTGTATACCTTCATCAATATATTTCTCAGCAATAGTCCTCATTATATTTTCCTTTTCTTCTTTAGATAAATGTTTAACAATTATTTGTTCTAACTCTTGTTGTTTTTCTTCTTCTACCTTAGCATCACTATACCATAAAAATGGCTTGATGTAAATATATCCTTTCTCTTTATCTACTAAAATCTCTGACTGAAATTTGCTTAAAAAATCTTGCCACAATTTTAATATATCTCGTTTTTGTATATACTTCATCATATATTCTAGCATGCCATAATGTTGTTTCTTTTTTATTTCATCATCTGACATTACTTGCAAATCTATCAGCCTGTAATCCTCACACATTAATTTCCTAGCAAGTTTTGGATCACTAAATAAGTCCCATATATTCCTTGGTACATCAAAACGTCTATTACCGTGATAAAACACCATAGGTATCACTAATGGTAACTTATCCTTACCTTTTTTATGTCTTTCACATAATAAAAACATATATTTCCATAATTTAAATGCCATCCAATAATTTGGGTTTACCTCAGCTTCAATTAATACATATACAAAAGCTCGTTTATTATTTTTAGTCTTAACAGAATATACTAAATCACTAAGATTTCTTTTTAAATCATCTTCAACGAATGATTCCTTCTCTACTGTTATTTTTGTTAAATCAACTAATCCCTTAACCTCCTTAGGTAAATAATATTCTAAAAATTCTTGAGCTGCTGTTTGATTGGTCATTATCTTTTTAAACAATGCATCATGCTTTAGTTGATTTGTCATATTAATATTTTCATTATTAGATTATCTATCAATTTAAAATATAACTGCTTATTAGCATAAAATTAAAGAAAAAATAATTAGTTAATATTGCATTTATTTTTCATATAAACTTACTATACTCCCTTCTTTTAACTTGACATTTACTATTTAATCCTGTTTATTATCACCTCTTAACTCTTGAATAGAGTTTTTTAGCTCCTCTTAAGGTTGATTATTTTGAGCAAAATAATAATTTGTTCTGAATATTTCTCTGTTACTTTCTTTTTCTATTCTAGATAAATACCATACTAATAATCACTTTATACAAGTTACTAAGTAGTTAAACTGATTTTTTAAAGATTTTTTTGAAATAAGATAAGCTATTTAATTTAAAATATACTATACATTTTTATATAACGTTGTTTTACACTTTTAACTTAGCGTATAATAATCGACTTTAAGATAAAAGTATTTTAGCATATTTGTTTACTAAAATTTAACTAGGCTAATCTCATGAAACAAGAAGAATTAAGTGAGGATAAATTAAGTAATTTATCTAGAAGTGTATTATAGACAAAATTAGAAAACTTAAGTATAGTACAAAATCTTGTAGAAAAGTATGGTGTAAATTTAAAGGACATATATGGTGATTCCCTCATTCATAATGCAATAGTATATAATTATTCTCCAGAAATAATAAAGTACTTACTTAATCATCCAGATATAGATCTATTATACAAAAGTCCTATTCTTGGTTCAAATATACTGCATTTACTTACAGACAATAGTAGTAAACTTTATGAAAATTTAGCATGTATAGTTATAGATAAGATGGTAGAAAAAGGATTAGATATTTCTGAGAAACAAGCAAACAGTTAAATATCAGTAAATTATAACACTGTGTTACATTATGCTACATATAATAGTCCTATTGTAACATTAAAGCTTTTAGAGAATGGGGCAAATATTTATGTTAATCCTAAGAAGTATGATTAATGTAGAACCAAGATACTGGTTTGATTATTATGGAAAATATTGGGAGCTATCCTCAGAACAAAAAAAGAAGTATGGAAACCTATCTGGAATACAAGTATAGTAATTTCATATTACATAAAGTATTAAGTTCTATAAAAAGTGCAGATTACAAAAGATGTTTTTCAAAAACAACAAATGAATATGTATATAAAAATATATGTGAAGTTATGCATAGAGATTATTATCTATACAGTAATGATCATACCCCTATGACATTACAAGATTTATCCTATATACAGGAGTTAGAATCATTCATTAATACTGATATAACTTTAGCTGAATTTCATCAATATAAACAAGAACATAAGAGTGGAGGGTGGGTTAAAAGGATTAATGAGCAGCATAATAAAGCATTAATTAATATAATAGAATTTTTAATAGAAGAAGAAGTTAATTCTAGAGCAGAAGATACTCATGGACAAACATAATTAAACTTTGAATTAACTGGAAAAATTTGTAATGCTTATGCAATTCAGGTGGAACAAAATTACCAACAAAAGTTAAAAGCTTGAAGTGCTAATAATAAGCTAGCTGGCGCGCCTAGGAGGAATTGAACCCCCAACCTTATGATCCGTAGTCATACGCTCTATCCAATTGAGCTACAGGCGCTTTTGCCAACAATATATTGACAAAAGTTACTACTGTCAAGCAATAGAAGGTATCATCTTTTATTACAAAAAGATTATCTTAGAATTATCTTTTTCTAAATAATTCACATAATAATCAATATAAATACTGTAACTAAGGAGTAATATAGTAATAATGTTAAAACATTTATTTTTTGCTATAGATGTAAAGCCATTTAATTATCATTATTACTAACAATATTGATTAGTGTCTTCATTACAAAGTAGTATTTATACTCTATATAGGCATTTAATACAGCTATAGTGCACAGCTTATCACTTCATTATCTACAGCATTAATAAACCTTTTATCTTACTACTAAGAAGTAAAGAAAATTCCCTTATTATTATCATTCTCTGAAGCTCAGTATAAAGCGGTCTTATCATCATATCCTTATGAGTATTAGACTAGCACCATAATATTTGAGAAGTCAATTAACTGCTTTTACGTTACGTTTTTTTACTGTATCTATTAGAAGCGGACTAGTATTTTATCCTTCAAGTCCTATCATAACTTATTCTTCACTATTATTATTCTCAATTTCTAGAAAACCAGAAACTAATATCTAACAACAATCAATAAAAATTAACCTTTATAAAATACTTAAATATACTCAAATATATCTATAATTGAATATATTTAATCCCTCAATACTATGCTCTAAACAATTTTTATAAGAAAAATATATAATTCTTACAACCATATATTATTTTTATTGATAGGTATATAGTTAATAAGTTAATATTAGCTTTCATTAACTCAATAAAGTAAATAAAGATGAAACAAATACTAATTATGAGACATGGAGATAGTTATTACCATGCTGATGATTTCAATAGGCCAATAAACGAATTAGGAGAAAAATCTGTAAAGAAATCTGCAAAACTTATTAAAAAGTTTAAAATTGATAAAGTATTATGTTCACCTAGCACCCGTACTTTGGAAACACTCAATATTATAAAAACAGAGCAAGCAATAACTATAAACACTGATATTGCTATAACTGAATGTTTGTACAAAGCTAATAAAGAAGATATTTTAAACATTGTTGAATCACAACCAGATGATATACAATCCTTACTTATAGTAGGTCATAATCCTAGCTTATATGATTTTTATATGCTACTAGCTAAAGAAACTATTAATGAACATATTAATAAATTAAACTTATCAATGCCCCCTGCTTGTGTTATTATAATTAAGCTTCCTAAAACAACTTCTTGGTCAAAATTATCATTAAAATCAGGGATTGTTCACAAAATTTTTATGCCTTAAACCTATGAATATTCACCAACTATTAGCATCGGATCCTTCTACATCCTCATGGGTTTCAGCTTCAGCTGGAACTGGTAAAACTAAAGTTTTAACTGACAGAGTGTTGAGATTATTACTATCAGGAGTCAAATTTAAAAAAATACTATGTTTAACTTTTACAAATGCAGCAGCCAATGAAATGTTAGAAAGGGTAACTAACCAGCTTAAAGCCTGGGTTTATATTAGTGATAACGATCTTTTTTTCAGTTTATATAACATACTAGGGAAATCCCCCAATAAAAGTGAAATCAAATTAGCTAGATCCTTATGTAAAGAATATTTAAAAGAAAAAGAAGGAATAGCTATACAAACGATCCATGGATTTTGTCAGAGCTTACTACAAAAATTTCCAATTGAAGCTGGTATTAACCCTAATTTTACAATTTTAGATGAATTCAAAATAAAAGAAGTAATCTATTTTATTCAGCATAACTTTATTTGCCACATAGATGAACTACAAGAATCACTAAAATTTATTGCAAGCTACAAATATGAAAACACTATATCAAAAATTATTGCTGATATAATTATTGATCAATATAAATTCTTTACTTTATTTAAAGATTACCCAACAGCAGAAGTTTATAAAGAGTTCCTTACACATTATTTAAATGTCAATAAAAATAATAAAGAAAAAATTATCAGAGAATTTTTTAAAAAATTCTCTGCGTGTCCTTCGGAAAATTGTATAGATCAAACCAAAGAAAACATTAATGACAATAAATTTTTTACTAACCTTACTACTTACAAAAAACTAAAAAAAGAAGAACTATTAGAAAATTTTAGCCAAATAACAAATTTATTTTTAACAAATACTGGCCTTAAAAGAAAAAATTTAGTTAGTAAAAGTTTTAAAAAGAGACATCCTAACGTAGATGAATATCTCTCTTTTTTACAAGAAGAAATTTTACAACTACAAGATAAGCTTTATTCCCTAAAAATTATTGAATCAACTTATCACTTATATAAAATTAGCATAGCTGTATTGCAAGCTTATCAAGATTATAAACTAACTACCAACTGCTTTGATTATAATGACTTAATACACTACACTCATAAATTGCTAAGTAGCAGTGATACAAAAGACTGGGTACTTTACAAGCTTGATAGAACTATTGATCATATTCTTATAGATGAAGCTCAAGACAACAGCCAAAACCAGTGGAATATAATACTTATAATGCTAGAAGATCTTTTATCAGGAATCAGTAGTTGTAACAGTAATTCAACTTTCTTTGTAGTTGGAGACAAAAAACAATCTATTTATAGTTTTCAAGGTGCCAATGCATCTATATTTAACTCTCTTAGTAAAGAATTATCAAATAACTTTAATATAGCACAAAAGCCCTTCAAACATATTAACTTAGATATATCTTACCGTTCTACTCAAGCAATTTTAGATATTGTACAAATAGTATTTGAAGATATAGCAGTTAAAATCCCCAAATTATTTATTCCAGGTGACTTAACAAAATTGAAATGCAAAAGAAGTAATGCTTTTGGCAGAGTTGAATTATGGGATATAGTAACAAGCAAATATAATGATACAAAAGAAATGTTTTGGCCTATTACTACTGATATTTCTACTGAAACACATGGATCTTATCTACTAGCCAAACAAATTGCTTACTATATAAATCAAGTTATTTTATCAAAAAAAGTTTTACCTTCTACTAAGCAGCAAGTAAGTTATAAAGATTTCCTTATTTTAGTTAGAAGAAGAAATGAGTTTGTTGATCAGTTAATACATGAACTTAAACAACTTAATCTTAAAGTTTCAGGCATTGATAGAGTATCATTGCAAGATCATTTATCCATTTTAGATATAATGTCTCTTGCAAGATTTTTAGTTACTCCTTATGATGATTTAAATCTATCAGCATTATTAAAGTCACCATTTATTAATTGTAGAGAAGAAGATATCTATTTTTTATGTGTAAATAAAAAAAAGAGGACAATATTTGGCAATTTTTAACTGAAGAATGCTCTTCTATAGCTCATTATAACAAAGTAATCAACAAGTTACAAAAATTCATAAGTCTATATAACATTACTACTTCTTACTACTTTTTTTATATAGTACTTGAAATATTAAATTATAGGCAAATATTAATTGATAATAACACAGATGATAACCACGATATTATCGATGAATTTTTACATATTCTAGATTATTTTTGCCACTCCTTTAGTCCTTGCCTAAAAGAATTTATTATTTGGTTTGATTCAAATAACATAGAAATAACACGGGACATAAGTGCTCATGATTGTATAACAATAATGACCATCCATGCTTCTAAAGGATTACAAGCTCCCATAGTAATTCTACCTGACACAACCACTCTACCGATTAACTCCTCTAGTTTTTTATGGGATGATAGTGGAAAAGTAATATGGCCAGTCCAATCAAAGTACTATAATAACTATTATAAACTACAAGTAGCACTTTTAAAAGATAAGGATTATCAAGAATATTTAAGGTTACTTTATGTAGCAATGACTAGGGCTGAAGATGAGTTAATAATTTGTGGTTACAGTCTAACTTCAAACCTATCTCAAGACTGCTGGTATAGTATAATCAAAGAATCGATGTCTAAAATCTCAAAAACAAAGAAAAAAGAATGTAATTTAGGCTTTACTTCTATAAGTAAAATAGTGTACGATAGTTTCGAGTGTAACAAAATTAATAACATAAATAATTATAGTTATGCAGAAAGTTTTAATAATGATTTGCTGACATATTCTCCTAGCTCTAAAGTTGAGTTTAATGATGTTCTAGAATTAAAGTTTCTAGACACTAATTTAATATTACCAACCTGTTTTAGTCCACTTGAAGAAGAATATGGAATTAACTATGGTGAAGTTTGCCATAAGATTTTAGAAGATGCAGTTAAAAGTAAAAATATGGGACTTTTATTTAAACACCCAAGTTTAAGCTTTTTAACCGTAAAGCAAAGAAATAAAGTAAAAAAAACTTTAATCTTTTAATTACTAATCAAGAATTTATTCGTTTATTAAACTCTTATGAATTAAAAAGTGAACTCAATATAGTATCTTATATCAATGATGAAGTTTTTGAAGTTAAACGCATTGACCTTTTAGCTATAAAAGATGATGATGTCATTATTATAGATTATAAAACTGATTCCTTAGTTCCAACTAACCCTTTAGTGGTGCAGGAATTATATTTAAGGCAATTACAATCATATAAGGATATTATAAAAACTATTTATCCTGAAAAGAGAATAAGTACAAAGATTTTATGGCTTGAAAATATATGCTTAATGGACATAAAATTATAATCTATTAATCACGCATATTTAAATGATTTTAAAAGCTAAATAAGAAAATATAAAAGCAGCATTGATTTATTAGTATTGTGTTACTCTTAAAAGAATAGAACATATATTTTACAACTTAGAGTGGAATATGGAGATATAAATATATATATTAACTATATTAGTTCCTGTCTTTCAGCTTCTTTTCGCTCTTGCAATTATTTGATATATTAAAGAATACTTTAAAGGGATATTCTAGCAATAACAAATGATTAATTTGATATAACATGTAAACTAAAAAAAAACTATTATGGTACTATGGCAAAAAGTAATACTAGGTCTTATATTAGGAATTATAGTAGGAAGATATTATCCTGAATATGTTATTTATTTAAAACCAGTTGGAGATATATTTTTACGTCTTATCAAAATGGTTATTACTCCTCTTATATTTTTCTCACTTGTATCAGGAGTTACTAGCATGAACGATTCAAGCTCTCTTGGAAGATTAGGGATAAAAGCTACTTTTGCTTTTGCTTTAACTACATTATTTGCTGTATTATTTGGAATTTCTGTTGCTATTATTTTAAAACCTGGAGCAGGAGTAATTTTAAATTTTGAAAAAAATATTGATAATTTAGGATGTACAGAACAATTTAATATGGTTAATTTTTTAACCCATATTGTCCCAGATAACGCTTTAGGCGCTTTTGTCACTGGCGATGTACTACAAGTTGTTTTCTTTGCTATATTCACAGGTATTACAATTAATAAAATGTCTAGTTCATCTTCACTGCGTGAATTATTTCATATTATTTCTAAAATGATCATGAAAATGATCTCAATAATTATTACCTTTTCACCATATGGAGCATTTGCTTTAACTGCATATGTTATTGGCCAACATGGCCTTGATATATTATATAGTTTATCAAAATTGATATTTGCAATAACACTTGCAATGATTATGCAATACTTAATTTTTGGGTTATTAATAATGATTTTCTGCCGTGTTTCTCCCATCCCATTTTATAAAAAAAGTATAGAATATCAAATACTTGCCCTATCTACTAGTAGTAGTAAAGCTAGTTTAGCTACTACAATGGAGGTTTGTAAAGAAAAATTAGGAATCTCTGATTCTACTACTAATTTTATTTTACCATTAGGAGCATCAATTAACATGGATGGTTTTGCTATTAATTTAGCATTAATTACAATCTTTTTCGCTCAAGTTTTTGGGGTAACATTACACCTACACGATTATTTCATAATAATACTAACAGTTACAATAGGAACTATCGGTGGAGCAGGAATACCAGGAGCTTCACTAATTATGTTACCTATGGTCCTTTCTTCAGTAAATCTTCCAATAGAAGGAGTTGCAATCTTAGCAGGAATAGATAGAGTACTTGATATGCTTAGAACAATGATAAATATTACAGGTGATGCTACAATTACTTTAATTATTGATAATTCCGAAGGTACATTTGATAAAGATAAATACAACTCTTAGATGTTTATAATGATATTATCTATAAACAATATATTGATGAGTTTTATTTTAAATATAACAGTGAAAAAATTAGCAATATATTTAATTTAGCTTTATAATAGACTATTTTATAAGAATAAAAAACAGTGAATTCAGAGTACATGTTAATTTTTAATGATACAAATACCTATACATTTATCTTTTACTTCTAAAAATATTAAAAAACTATTATCAGCTATTACAATAGATACAAAACTACCACGTCTTATTGGTGGATGTGTACGTGACAATATACTTAACATAAAAGTTAATGATTTAGATATTGCAACACCACTAAAACCAAATGAAGTAATAGACCTTTTAAAAGCTAACAACATTAGACATTATTTAATAGGTGTTAAATTTGGTACTATTAAGGCAATAATAGAAAACGAAGTTTTTGAAATTACAACTTTAAGACAAGATGTAAAATGCTATGGTAGGTATGCCGAAATAAAATTTTCTAAAGATTATTTAGAAGATGCTAAAAGACGTGACTTTACTATCAATGCTCTTAGTTACTGTCCTAAACAAAAATTGCTGTATGATTATTTTCAAGGATTAGAACATTTAAAAGAAAAAAAAGTAATATTTATAGGTAAAGCTAGTGAAAGAATTAATGAAGATGCTTTAAGAATTCTAAGATTTTTTAGATTCTCAGCTCACTATGCTCAAGAATTAGATAAAGCAGGTTATAAGTCATGTGCTAATTACGCACATCATATAAATATATTGTCAAAAGAAAGAATAACTCAAGAATTAAATAAAATCATTATAGCACCAAATGCTTATAAAATTTTAATGAAAATGGCAGAAATTAATATTTTCAAATATATAACTCCTAAATTAAAATTAAATTTAAAAACCCTCGAATTCATAACATTAAATGCAAAAACACTAAATATTACTCTTAGTGCTCCTGTAATTTATGCTATATTGTTTAGTGATAATAACATTAAAAATCTAGAAAAAGAACTCTTTAATATGCATTTTAGTAATTCTTCTATTAGAGAAATAATAGAACTTAAAAATTTTTTTATAGATGTAAAAGTGAAAATCCTATATTTCTAATTAAAAAATACTGGGTAAATAGTAAAACAATAAACATTAAAAATTATATAAATCTAGTTCTATGTCTAAATTATATATCTAATAAAGAAGTTAACGAAATAGAACAACAAATTGTTTCACTGCCTTCTAAATTTCCTGTTAACGGTAATGATATAAAAAATTTAGGTTTTGAAGGGAAAAAAATTAAAGAGACACTATCATATCTTAATGATAAATGGGTAAATAGCAACTTTACCCTTTCAAAAGATGAGTTAATAAAATTATTAAAATTATGATTTTAATTTTAAAATTAAAGCAAAAAATACTTAAACTCACTATAATTTATCTTTTGATAAATAGCTACCTTATTAATAATATATATTCTCAAATAACCTCAGAATTTGAAAATATAAGTCTCCAAAATATTGGATATTAATTTAGTCAAAACAACAATTTTAATATATACCATAAAAATAATAAAATATATGATGTAAAGAAAATTAAAATTCTCACTTCCAATACACCTATTGCAGCTATAATTAAGGCTTTAGTAAAAGATTTAGCAGATGTTGATAGTCTGGAATTTGGTAAAAATAGCTGTTCACATAGTTACCAATTAAGACTAGGTGATATTAACAAGATACTAGCTGCTAATTTAATAGTATACATAGATGAAAGATTTGAGCGCTATATTATAAAATTACTGCCTCTCTTCCCAAGAAAAGCAATAAAACTATCTAAAATTAAAAACATACATTTAATATATAACAACTCAAATCCAAACTGGCATCTTTGGCTTAATATTTATAATATAGAATTGATTTTAAAAAAAATATTAAAATATTTTAATAAAAACTACCCTTATTACTCTAATAAACTATACAAAAATTTTGAAGAGTTAATTGATCAATTAAGTAATATTAAAAAGCAAAAAGCTGAACTTTTAAAATTATTACCTAGTAATATAGTAACCCTAAACAAAAGCCTAGAATATTTTTTAGGTCATGACAATACTGTCATTACACGGTTAGCTATTGGCTGTCAAGGCAACATAACCTTAAATAACCTTACAAAAATAAATAATTTAGCTCAACAAAATAAATTATGCTTAATTTTAGAATCTCAATCAAAGTTATTAGATTCCAATAACTTATTTTATAAAAAGATTAAAATTGTTAGAGTTGACAGTGAAAAATGGTATAATGAAAAAGCTGTAACTAGCGACTTAATAATAATAAAATTACGTGAGGTAATTAATAAATTGTATAATTGTTCATATATGCACTTGACATCTTAGTCATAATCATCTATTGCTGCAAATTATAAAGGTAGAGTTATGGCGAGTGTAGCTCAGCTGGCAGAGCACCAGATTGTGGATCTGAGGGTCGCCGGTTCAAGCCCGGCCATTCGCCCCAATTTTGTAACTTACATGAGTTTCTATAATAGAAATTCCTTAAGAATCATTTAAAATCAAAAGGAAAAAGGTTATTTTGGTGTTATTATTAACGCAGTTAACAAATAATTTTAATGGATTACAATTTTTTACAATGGATCTAGCATTGATATAAAAAGTTCCTTTGTTATACTTAATGATTAGTTGTTAAGATGATTTCAACTAACGTGTGGGTTTCTACATAAATTTAATTAAATTAAATATATATTTGAGGATATTATGAATAAAAAAGAGTTTATAGGTTTTACTTATGATTATAAAAACAAAAAAGATGGTACTAATAAATCTAAGTCTGAAATAGAAAAATCTTTAAATATGGTACTTGACAGCCTTCAAGAAGCTTTAAGGCAAGGAAATGATGTAACTTTTATTGGATTTGGTACGTTTCGTGTAAGGAAAAGAGCAGCTAGAATGGGCCGTAATCCTCAAAATAAAGATGAAATACCAATCCCAGAATATAATCAAATCATGTTTCGTGTTGGTAAAACTCTTAAAACTACTTGTAACTCTTAGCAACTATATAACAAAGAATCATTACTATATTTTTTTGTTTTTAAGAATTGTTTTTAAAATACCTCATAGTATAATACGTTAAGGTAGTTTTTATATTCAATTCTTGAAATTATTTACATATATAAGTGAATTCAAGAATTGAAAGGAATAAAAAACTAAAATATTATTATACAACTATACCTTTATTATAAAAGGTAGAATGTAAAAAATATACAGCAAGCATCACAAAGTCTAGATACATAGTTAGTATTGCTTACTAAATATCCGTTATTAGTTTACCTAAAATAACATTAATAAAAAGAAACATATTAATTAAAGTTTAGGAAGGATATATTTTTTGTTTTTTAGGGTTGTATTAGAACCTTGTATGGATATAATATATATTCTTTTAACTTTAATTAGAAGAAGTAACAGGGAACTACAAATATAGTGTTCGTATTTAAATTTCAAGAATTAAAGAAAGTTTTTACAGCAGCATTTTACATTGTATAGTTTACTTATTAGCTCTTACAAATAAAAAAGTATATTTAGTATTATATATTCCCTATTTACTATTTTAACTAAAAAGTAAAAAATGTAGATTAAGTAATATAGACACATACAAACATGAATAAAATTGTAATATCTTTTTTTATTTTATCAATTTTATACAGTTCAACTATTTTTGCTGAAAAAATAGTAGCTGTTGTCAATGATACACCAATTACATCATATGAAGTTGAAACTCGTAAAAAAATAACATTATTTTTCAGTGGATTAAAATCAGTTGAAGCAAAGAAAGATAAAGAAATCACAAAATATGTATTAAATAATCTAATTGAGGAAAAAATACTATTACAAGAAGCAAAAAGAAAAAATATTAAAGTTCAAGAAGAGGAAATCAACAAACACATAGCTAAGATTGAAAATGAGAATAATATACCTAATAACTACATTGCTCTATCAATGCAAGAAGTTGGCATTAATTATAATGATTTTAGAGAAAAAATAAGAATAACTATTTTACAAGATAAAATAACTGAATATTTCTTATTAAATAACGAAAATGAAACTATAGCACAAAAAAATATTGATAGACTATTAATAAATTTTAATAAACCTGCTACAGTAAGATTTTTATCATTTACTTGCACCAATAGCGATTCTAATTACAAAAAAATGCTTAAATTAAAACAAAAGATTTGTAATTGTAATAATGTTCACTCTACAAGCTATAAAAATTTTGCTAAATTAGAGGATATCACTACGAAGATAAATTCTCTTGATCCTCAAACTCAATCAATCATAAAAGACTTACAAATAGGATTTGGAAGTGAAATTTTTAAAACTTCTAATGGAATAAAATTTATTTACTTATGTAATAAAAATATAGAAAATATTACCCCACAAGAACAAGATAATGTACTTAACTCAATACTACAACGTAAAAGATCTATAAAGATTCAGAAGTTCTTTGAAAATTTAATTAAGAAAGCTTATATAAAAATATATTGAATTAGTATATACTATATGAAATGAAGAGTTGGTAGACGAAGGTCAATATCAATAAATGCTAGGAGTTATTAAGTCTAGCAGTAGAGCGTACTTTAGCACGTGAGCAGCGCAAACCTTAACTTAACGACAACGCAATTATTGATGTTAACCGAATATACACAAATGGTTTCAAGTATTAAATAGTAAGCAAGAAACAAAATGTATTTAATAGTGCCTATTTTTAGTAACATTTGAAATTAAAAAAATATGCAGGTTATGAATAAAACACCTATTGCATCTAATTATTTTAAAACACATAAAATAACTGCAATAAAGGCTTTAGGTCAGCATTTTCTCTTTAATCAAAAAATATGTAATAAAATTGTTCAGGCAAGTCCTAATAAAATTGAAGGCAAAACAGTTCTAGAAATAGGGCCAGGCCCTGGAAAATTAACAAAAACAATTCTAGCAAGTAATCCTAAAAAACTAATTATTATTGAAAAAGATGTAAAATTTATTAAACAATTAAAAGAAATACAAGCTTTGAATCAATCTAAACTAGAAGTTATTCATGGTGATGCCTTAAACTTTCAATTATCTGATATTACAGCAACTAAAGTAATAATAGTTTCTAATCTTCCATATAATATTGGAACTAAGCTTATTACAAGCTGGCTCAAGCAAATTTCTTATATTGAATGCATGGTAGTTATGCTACAAGATGAAGTAGTAGAAAGGATAGTAGCAAAGTACTCAAGTAAAACCTATGGTCGTCTTTCTATAATTTGTCAAATTATAGCAGATACTAAAAAATGTTTTAAAGTTTCTCCACAAGCTTTTACTCCTCCTCCCAAAGTACATTCTAGTGTCATATCAATAATACCCAAAATTTCCAAGTTAGATAAACATACCTTAGAAAATGTACAAAAAATCATTGATCTAGCTTTTCAAACAAGAAGAAAACAACTTAAAAACTGTTTAAAAGAACTATTAAAACAAAAAAACATTAAAGAAGAAGAGATATTTAATATTAAATTAAATAAAAGGCCAGAACAACTAACTCCTGACGAATATATACAATTAAGCAAATTATTAGATTATTAAGAAAATAACCCTTATATGAATAGTATTAAATTATTTTAAAAGAGCAAAATTAACTATATATAATAAAATTATTTTATTACCAAAGCTAAAAATTAAACATAAGTTCTTTATCTTAAAGTAAATATAAAATTATTATCATCAGATAAATCTTGGTTATAATTATAACCACAAGCTTTGAAATATTTTAACTCTCCAGGAATATCTATATGATTTTTTATAATAAAATCAAGCATCATTCCTCTTAATTTTTTTGCTGTAGTTCCAATAATTTTAAAAGCATTACCTCTATATTCTTTAAACTCAACATTTATTATTTGGAACTGAAATTTTTTTCTATCTAAAACAGAAAAATATTCCTTAGAAGCTAAATTAATTAATACCTTACTATTTTCATCTATAAACTCACAATTAAGTTGGTTTGTTACTATATCACACCAAAAAGAATAAAGGTAATTTCCTTTAGAGTTTAATAATTTTGTTGACATTTCAAGTCTATATGGCTTAATCATATCAAAAGGGTTTAAAAGCCCATACAGTCCTGAAATAATACGCACATGATCATTAGCAAATTTCTGATTATCAATACTGTAAAAATCTCTACTAAGCTGTTGATATACAGTTCCATCATAGGCAAATATGGCTTGTTTAATCTGAAAAGTATAATTAAATTGGCTAAAATAACAATAGGTCCTTTGAGCAATATCTTCACTAACATTCATTAAACTCATTATTTCCTCTAATGTTATATTTTGCAGAAGCGATACAAGCTCCTGTGTTTCCTTAACAAACTTATGAGGTGTAGAAAGCACATTAGCTATTAAAATAGGCTGGTAGTTCATTGTTTTAGCAGGAGCAACTATAGTAATCATACCTAACTCTATAAATAATTATTGACGATTGTTCATAAGTAATTGATGGTTAAACTCTGCACCATATATGAAGATCATTGCTATAATATAAAAAAATAATAAAGTAATAATTATGCTACCTAAAGACCCATATATAATATTTAACTGATTATAGAATTTAATATATTTAGAGAGCAAGGTACCACTCAATAACCACAACACTGCAGTTACAATAGCACCTGGAGCTACCTCCTTAAACTTCAGTTTTGTATTTGGAATAAAATAATAAATAGCAGATATAGCTAAAAACAGCATTACTGCAATCAACAAATATCTTAACAAAAAACATGCAATACCAAAACTATCAATAAATTCTACAATTCTTGGTATTTTCCCTAAAACTATTGGAATAAACACTAATAATAATATGGTTAAAAATATTACTACACTAATTATAATAAATTGCGTTATACTAAGAATTCTTCTAAACCAATAAGGTGGGGGGAAACTAACTTGATGAACACGATTTAATATTGTACGTAACCCTTCAACAAAAGATGAAGATGTCCATATTGTTCCTAAAACAGCAAGAGTTAGCAAACTTTGAGGTGGACTTTTTAACATTTCATTAACCCGTGGAATAATAGTATCTAAAATATTTGGTGGAAGATTATCAAACAAAATTATAATTCCCCATTTTCCTAACTCTGAGGCCCCTACGAAACTAGTAGAAGCAAGAAAAAATACTATAAAAGGAAAAATAGATAATAAAACCATAAATGCCATATAACCTGCATGTTCAACCCCATCATGCTCAATAGTTTTAAAGGCAGCCTTAATTAAACAGTGAATTAAATGCCATACCATACTGATTTTTTAAATTATTTATTTAATAATTACCAAATAATAAACACATAAGCAATTACAAAATTGATAAAAAGAGAACATTACAGTGTATACTAAATACCTAGATTAACTCATTTAAAACAATCTTGAAAGCAGAAATATATAAATTATACGCTAAAGAAGTTAAAATCTCAATAACACTATACTTGAATATCTGGATCATAATTAAAGGTTATAATCACAGTTGTTCCACTCCCAGGTTTACTAACTATTTCAAGAGTACCTTTCATTAAGTCAATAAGTTTACTTGTAAGAGGTAAACCTAGACCTGTACCTTCATATTCTCTACTTGCTTTGCTATCTACCTGCCCAAAACTAGATAATGCTTGTGGAATATCCTTATCAGCTATTCCAATTCCAGTATCTATAACCCTTATATAAACTAAAGATTTTTGTTTATCAACCTCTACTTCTAAAGTTACATATCCATTTGAAGGTGTAAATTTTACAGAATTAGAGAGTAAATTAAGTAAAGCTTGTTTTAAACGTTTTGGATCAGCATTAATAACTACTCGCTCTTTAGGAAGCTTTTCAATTAAACATATACCAGCCTCTTCAGCCTTAGTTTTTATAAAACGTAAGCTTGAACTTACTAACTTATTTAAATCAATATCTATATTATCTATCTTTAATTTATCAGCAGAAGCTTTTGTAAAATCAAGAATGTCATTAATTACAGCAAGTAAATGTTTCCCCGAATTATAAATATCTTGTACATATCCATAATATTGCCTACTACCTATCTCTCCATAACTACCTGATAGCATTATTTCAGAAAACCCTATAATTGAATTTAAAGGAGTTCTTAATTCATGACTTATATTGGCTAAAAATCTACTTTTAGCTACATTTTCGCTTTCAGCTTTTTTCCTTGCCTCCCGTAAATGTTTTTGAGTTTCCAACTGCTCATCAATTACTTTCTGAGCATAATGAGTATTATACATTATAATAAAAAAGAAAACAAAAAATATCAGTGTAAAAAACATAATTACCTTTTGTTCAAGAAAATTCATATTCTTCCATATATCAGTAACGTTATAAGTAATTTTTAATACAGCATTAATCTGAATTCCATCTAGCCCATGTGAAATAATCGGTATATAACTATTAATAAAATGTCCTTTAAAAGATTTAAAGTTAAAGTTATATATAGATCCATTTAACAGTATATAATAAGAACTCTGACCTTTGTAAGCTAAATCAAGTCCTTTATCCTCTTGATATGTTTTTAGAAAAAATTTATCCAAGTAATTTTGAAAATGTTCAAAACTTATGTTACTAGAATCATAATCATCAGAACCAATAATTCTTAACGTATTAGAAGATAAAAAAGGATTACCAAACCTATCATAAATAAGTATCTTCTGTGCCTTTATACTATTAAAAAAAGCTAATGAATCTGTTGTTAATTTCATAAAATTAGGATCATCAATTAATTCCTGATATGGATAATCTTTAAGTTTAAAGGTAATTTCTTTATTTTGATCCCAAACACTATCTTTATACATAGAAGCAATATAAGCACTATCGTCAATGGCTTGTTTAAGGATAAAATCTTCAATCATAAAATATCGATAGAAAATCATATTCCCAATTACACTTAAAAATATCCCTAAAAATGATAATCTAATTAAATGTTTATTTCTTATCATGATAACTTCAACTTGGATCGATTAACATTTAAATGTAGCTCATAATTTCTTAAAGCTTACATTGTTTTATAAAAAAGTCACACTAAAAGCTAGTATTAACAACACAGAAAGATATAAATTATAAACTCATGCTCATTTAAATGTCCTAAAATACTCCCAAAAAAGAGAATATATTACAAATAAATTAACTATCATCAAATAATATATACAAAGCAACATTAAAAATATTCTAAAATTATGAAGTATTGACTAGTCTATACTATGATGTCATAATAAATAATGTTGATGGCTGCACGGTTGCATAAATTTAAATATTTATGAGGAAAGTCCGAACTCCATAAAAACATAGTGCTGGGTAACACCCAGCAGAGGTAACTCTAGGGAAAGTGCCACAGAAAATACACAACCAAATATGGTAAAGGTGAAAAGGTGAGGTAAGAGCTCACCGGTATTTTGGTAACAAAATACGCATGGTAAACCCCACTAGGAGCAAGACCAAATAGAAGCAACAAAACTGCAAAGTTAAAAGGATGTTTTTACCTGGTTGCTTGGGTAGGTTGCATGAGGTAAATGGTAACATTTATCCTAGATAAATAACCGTGAAGGCAATGTGCTTTACAGAATTCGGCTTATAAGCCATCAATATAATATTTGGACTATATAAATCAGTATGAGGAAAGTATATTATTACCCTTTATGCCCTTTTTCCAGGCAGTTAAGAATTATATTAAAGGACCTTGATACAATGTTTACATTGGTTAAGGAAGAATTCTGGCAGAGAAACCAAGAACTCATAAAACTTAATCCTGCAGGTGAACTTCCTATATTAATAGAACCTTCTGGGCTAGTAATATCTGACATTTTTTCTATTATTGAATATTTAAGGGAAACTGAACAAAATTTTTACTTTATGAGTAATAGACCAGAAGAAAATATAGAGATTAGGAGGTTACTTTCTTGGTTTAACAACAAGTTTTATAGAGAAGTAACAAAATTAATACTAGATGAGAAATTAATCAGATTTTTAAGAAATTATGGCTCTCCTAGAGTAGATCTCTTAAGAGTAGCAAAAGCAAACCAAAAACATCACTTAAATTATATATCTAATCTTATTCAACTAAATGGCTACTTAGCTAATGATAAAATCACTATTGCAGATATTGCAGCAGCCAGTCATATATCAGTACTAGATTATTTTCATGAAATTCCGTGGGATAGCTATCCTTTTATTAAAAATTGGTATGTGCTTATAAAATCAAGACCTAGCTTTAGGCCATTATTACAAGATTATTTACCTGGATTTATACCACCCAAATATTATGCTGATTTAGATTTCTAAAACACAACTTTTTAAATTATTTATAAAAATCAATTTATACACTTAATTAACCTTCCTATTAATCATAGTTTAACAAAACAATTTAAAATAAAAAGTAGTTTTATAACACAAAGCACAAGCCTTAGAGAAAAGTAGTGGTGACCCCTACGGGAATCGAACCCGTGTTTCCACCGTGAAAGGGTGATGTCCTAACCGCTAGACGAAGGGGCCATATTTTATATTATATAGTTTATTATCTTACCACTAATTAATAAGTAATATTTATACATTAAAATTCAAGACATGCAAGAACTAAATAGTAACTTACTTGAAAATACCTCACACTTAGATAACTTAAAAAAAACGTATTTTTTACAAATTATTCAAATCTTTACTTCTTATCTTTCTTCCACTAAAGTCATTTTTACATATTCTAGATTTTTTTTTACACCACATCCAGTCAACATAAATAGTAAGGTTATACTAACAAATAAATTCTTCATTTAATTTTATAATTAATTAAAATATAATCATGTAATATATATGTTATAAAGAGAAAATTTGAAATAGATTGCATTAATGATAATTTTTTATATTCAAAAATAAGTATTTAAGTCTTTAAAATTATATGAAAATAAACTCACATATCATACAATTAATCCTATCTATTTTTTTGTTATCACTTATTCTTTTGTCATCCCCTTCCTCAATTATAGCAGCAAAAAAAAACAGACTAAGTAAAAAAATTGATTATCTTACTCCTAGTAATTTACCTGATGATATTCCTATTTTTGATAAAGATAATAACAAACTATTTCTTGATCAATTTGAAGGACAAACTATTTTAATCTATTTTTGGGCTACTTGGTCTATAAGTTCTAAAAAAGAACTGCCAGAGTTAGATATATTACAAAAAGATTTTCGTAACCTTCCTTTTAAAGTAATAGCAATTTCTGAAGATTTCCAAAAAATAGATATAATAGAAAAATTCTATAAACAATATGAAATAAGATATTTAGAAATCTTCTACGATTACAAAAACCAACTTTTCAAAAAATTAAACATAGTTGGCATCCCTACTAGTTTTTTAGTCACTCCTGATGGTAAAAAAATCATGAGTTTTACTGGAGAAATTAATTGGTACGATGATGAGCTTAGGGAATTAATAACATCTAATATAGGTGGTAATCATCCTACTCCTAAAAATAGTTATAAAGACCCATTATTAAATACTAAAATAAAAGATTTGAAACCTATATCTACTACTGATTCTACTTCCAATAGCACTAAAAATAATGAAAATACAAATAACAATGATCAAAATCAAAAACTATCTCCTACTAAACAAGAAAGAAAAACTAGTGAAGAACATGAAAAAGATAAGGACATGAGTAAATCAGAATCATGAGCTGTTTCCACTATCCTATTTCTAGCACTGGTTTATCATAGCGTTCTTATCTTTGATCATTAACTTCATTACTTCTTTAGTTATAGGTTAACTTTTTAATATTTCTTGCAAGCTATTAGGCAACTTTAGATTATCTAAGCTCTTTAAGCATTTTTCTAACTCTTCTCGACATTCCACTGTTAACTTTTTGCTTGGATAATTTTGCTTTAAATTCTTCTCTAAAAATTCTATTCTAAATTTGATAATATATTCCTTATCTTCCTCATCTATACTCTGTTTATTCTAGTAGTAACAAACCTACATAAATTTTTAAGATTTTCTACTATATAATTAATCGCTTCTGATTTTCCTATTTTCTGATCATAAGATTTTAACTTCTGTATAAACAAACTAACTATTTAGCTAAAATAATAAAAATCTATTTTTATATAATAAAATACTACTGATATTAATTTATAGTTGCTTAACAAATAATTATCTTAATTATTATTCATACCAGCAATCCTTAACTATAAAATTTAAAGTAGCCTAACCTCAAAGTAAACTTGATTATTAAATCAGTAGCTTTTATAATTCTACCTAACATAAAAACTATTAATATCATGTAGTAATTCTTTAACTAATTAATTTTCTATCAAAATAAATATTAAACTTAAAATGGAGATTTCTCTCAAATGAATGTTATTAATAAACATCCTATTAGCGATACTGATAAAGTTACATTACAACGGCAACCAGCTGGAAAGCTTGATCAACTGCTGTCTTTACTTTATTTAAACAATCTGTTTAGCAACAAAAACATTGTATCTGTTATTAATTTAAGTGGCGTCATAGGAAAATCTGAAATCACTAAATCAGGGCTTAGTCTTAACTTATTAAATGACTCTATAGAAAAAGCATTTTCGTTTAATAAACTAGTAGCTGTTTGTTTAATTATCAATTCCCCAGGAGGATCTCCTGTACAATCAGAACTAATAGCAAATAGAATTATTCAATTATCTCTAGAAAAAAAAGTACCAGTATATAGTTTTGTTGAAGATGTTGCAGCATCTGGAGGATATTGGTTAGCTTGTGCTGGCAATGAAATCTATGCTTCAAAAAGTTCAATTATTGGAAGCATAGGTGTTATCTCTTCTAGCTTTGGACTACACAAAGCAATTGATAAACTTGGGATAGATCGTAGAGTTTATACTCAGGGCAATAACAAATCTATACTAGATCCTTTTTTACCAGAGAAAGAAAACGATGTAAAAATTATCAAAAATATTCAAAAACAGATACATAACCATTTTATCGATTATATAAAAACAAGGCGTGGAAACAAAATTAAGAAAGAAGATAAAATTATTTATAACGGTGAATTCTGGGCTGGTCAACAAGCTTTAGAATATGGTCTCATAGATGGAATAGATAATATATATAACTTCCTTAATACTAAATATGGAGATTCCATTAGAATAGAACATATATCTATAAAACAAAATTGGTTTAAAAAGAAACTGGGACTAGCAATAGAAACAGCCACTGAAAAGTTAGTTAGTAAATCAATAAATGCTATTGAACACAAAGCATTTACTGACAAATACAACTTAAGGTAGATTATATAAAACTATTTTTTATTAGTAAGAAAAAATTAACTAACAAAAGCTTTTAAAATAGCAATTTTACTTTAATAATTTCAATCATTAATTAAAATTTCTCTATTTCCCTTATGATTTGGTGGACTAATAATGCCTTCTTTTTCCATTCTTTCAATTATTGTTGCTGCAGGATTATACCCTATATTTAAACGTCTTTGAATATAGCTTATAGAAACTTTTTTATCCGTTTTAATAACTTGTATAGCTCGATAATAATCTCTCTCTTTTTTATCACCCTTACTACTCTCACCATCAATAGAAATAGCACTAGAAATATTATCATCTGAAGCCTCTATAACATCTGTAATATATTTAGGTTCACCTTGTGATTTTAAAAATTCAGTTACTCTTTGTACTTCCACATCACTTACAAAAGGTCCATGTGCTCTTGTTATTGCTGCTCCATTACCCACATATAGCAAATCTCCCATTCCAAGTAATTGTTCTGCTCCTACTTCTCCTAAAATAGTCCTACTATCAATTTTCGATGTTACCTTAAAACTAACCCTACTTGGAAAATTAGCTTTTATTACACCTGTAATAACATCAACTGAAGGACGTTGAGTTGCCATAATAATATGAATCCCTGCTGCCCTAGCCATTTGAGCAAGCCTTTGTATTGATGACTCAATATCTTTCCCAGCTACAATCATTAGATCAGCCATCTCATCAACAATAATAACTATAAACGGTAATTTATCCAAAGCTATTGGTAATGATTCATATATAGGCTGCCCTGTTTCTGGATCAAAACCAGTTTGTAGAGTCCTTTCAAGAATTTGATTCTTTGATATTGCATCTTGAATTTTACTATTATAACCAGCAATATTTCTTACTCCAAGATTAGACATTAATCTATATCTATTTTCCATTTCTTTAACCGCCCATTTTAAAGCAATAACAGCCTTGGCCGATTCTGTTACTACTGGGGTAAGTAAATGAGGAATACCTTCATATACTGATAATTCTAGCATTTTAGGATCAATCATAATAAATTTACACTCATTAGAAGTAAATCTATAAAGCAACGAAATAATCATAGCATTAATAGCTACAGACTTACCTGAACCTGTAGTACCAGCTACTAGTAAATGTGGCATTTTTGCTAAATCTACTATTTTAGGGTTACCACCTAGATCTTTGCCAAGTATTATTGGTAACAAAATATTTGACTGCCTATATTCATTAGTTTCAATTAACTCTCTAATGCTAAAGAAAAGTCTATTTTGATTAGGTAGCTCAATACCCAGAACATTTTTACCAGGAATAACTGATATTCTAGTAGATAAAGCACTTAAAGATCTTGCTATGTCATCAGATAAACCAATTACTCGAGAAGATTTAGTACCAGCTGCAGGCTCAAATTCATATAATGTCACAACAGGACCTTGATTTATATTAAAAACTTGTCCCCTCACTCCAAAATCATTCAATATTTTTAATAATTTTTCAGAATTCTTTAGTAATTGAAACTCACTTTCTTGCACAACAGTTTGATCTTTACTTGTATCAAGTAAATCACTAGTAGGTAATAAAAAATCACTAACATTACTAGAATCAAAGTTAATATTTTTAGTAGCAGCTAATATTTTATTATTACATAAAGATGAAATATTAGGTGTTTTTGCTGCTTGTACCTGATTTAAATAAAAATCAGAACCTTGACTAGAAACATTAGGCTCTATATCTACATATTCATTAGTGTCCTTACTAATTTGCTTATATTTAAACCATTTAAAATTATAAACACTAATAAAATAAATAATATTTCTAACACAATTTAAATATTTTACTTTAATATATCCATATAGCTTAACATAATCTAACCACTGATAACCAAGAGCTAATATAAAGCTAGCAATGAAGATAATGGTAAAACCAAGTTTAATCACAGCATCATCACTATAATTTTTTATATAATTAAAAATAATTACACCTGTAATTCCCTTATATTGTAAATCTAATTCATTAACATTAGCAAAAAAGTAAGAACAACTTAACATTACTATGAACATTGCACAGCTTCTAAGCTTTAACCATTTTACTCTACCTCTAGAATAATATAACCAGCTCCATATAATTAAAAACATTGGTAAAAGGAAAGTAGATACACCAAAACTTTGTAGTAAAAAACTACCTAAACTTGCCCCCACATAGCCAAATATATTATTTGGAATGGCATCAGTTGCAATATTAAACCCTGGATCATTGCTATCATATGATAATAATGATAAAGTAATAAATAAAGCCATTACAAAACATATACTAGCTTTAAACTTATTATTTACAAATATTCCTTTTAAAATATTCAACACTACACCAATACATTGCTAAATAAGTTATGAGAAATACATGTTAATTAATACTATATGTAATGTCAAATATGTAATAAAATATAAATAATTTAATAATTTCTATTGACCAACATTACTTAATGCTTATAATGTAATGACTTACAATTATTCAATTAATTATTTGCTAATAGTAAAATGTCTACAATAATTAAAAAAGTTTTGTCAGTCCCAAACCATATCAGTCACATTATCAAGCATGTTCCACACTATCTTGATCATACTATTAGCAATATCAAATCTTGGATGTCAAATCTATTTTATAATAATCATAGCCACGAACCATACCTTAACTTAATTCAAGAAGATCTTTTTAAATTATTATCTGTAGATAACTTACTCGGCAGTTTCTCACCGTCAGCTATAAAAATAAATAAAAGATACCTAAAAAGTATTATTGAGCTTACTTTAGCAGCATATGAACCAAATATAAGCAAAGCATCATTAGCAGCTGCTAAAACATATGGGCTAAAACTACTATGTACTTCAAACAGTAAAGAATTAAGTACTAAAAAATCGTATGGTTTAAAAGCAGCATCATATCTTGAAGGAAATACAGTTAAGATAGTTGTTGCAGGTACAAAATTATCAAGTCTTCATGATATTTTTGATGATATATTAGTTTTTTTTCATAATGATAATCTTTCAAAGAGTAATTCATTATTAACTTTCTTGTTGCACACAATACATAAAGCACAAAAAGAAGGAGCAACTTCTTTTGAAATTGTGGGTCATTCCTTAGGTGCTATCATTGCAGAATTTATGTTGTTTTATTTAAAGAGCATGGGGTTCGATAATGTTAATGCAGTTACATTTGAAAATCCAGGCTCTGAAAAAATGCTTAAACAATTACTTGAAAAGTTTTTCAAATATAATAATTATGATGAACAACATTTAGATAAATTTATTGATAAAGCTTTTAATAATATAAAAGCTTGCTCAACAATTTATCAATATTGTCAACCTAATTTAATCAACACTAATGGTAAACAATCAGGAGTAGTTAAAACATACTTTCCTCCATTACATTATATAGAACCAGAAATACCTCTAATAGATTCAATGTTATCAACTAGTAGTATTATCATAAACAAATTTATAAGTTTAATTGGAGAGAAATTTATAGGTGATGGAAAAAAATTTATAGATGAGCTTGAAAGTACACAAAAAATATTATCACAAATATTTATAGAATATTTAAAATCAATCAAACCAATATATAAAATAGGTAAATTTATATCTGGTCTACAAGGTCATATTCTAGAAAAATTAGAAGAAAGTATTATGTATGGAAGAGAATTAAGTGTCCATATTGATCCACAAATCAAAAATGATGATAGAAGTCAAGAAGATAATTGCCGTGTATATTATTGTCCTCAAAATGTTTTTAAAAAAATTTTAGTATCTAATATAAATATAAATGAAGATGACGAAGATATTGTTGTAGTATGTTGTGGGAAAGAATCTACAAAAGTTAATATAAGAGTCTTAATAAAGGCATTATATGATGAAAATAATAATAGTGTTGGTTTAGGAATCGAGCATGACTTTAGTAAGCTAAAAGGTAGTCATTATAACAATAAGACAGAAAATGAACTAAAATTTGTTGATAAGCAATATAATAGTTATGATAAAGAATATAAAAATGATTTAGAAAAAGATAAAGAAAAGTATTTAGACATAATAGCTGAGGTTTATTCTATAATAAAAAATAACAAAAATACTTCTAAAAGTACAGATAACACTAGTTATGAAGCTCTTATAGTTTCTTTAGATGGATTAAAAAATGCTAATAAAAACAATGATAAAGAAGATGACAATGGTGCTAATACTTTATCAGTACAAGTAAGAAATAATGATAATGACAATGAAAGTATTTTTATTAAAGATTATAACAAGGAACAAAATATCAAACATAATAATATTTCAGAAGCTCAAGTAGCACTAGCATCTGTAATAGTAAAACTTATCAGTGATTTAGTAACACAAAGTTTTTTAGAAAGCTATATGACAGCGACAATATTATTATATAATAATATTATTCAAATTGTAAATATAAATGGTATTAAAGAGGAAGAAGTAAAAGGCAGTAGCTTATGTGATGATTACTGCTCTACTGTTACAAATTTAGGTGAAAGTCAAAAAAATCATGATGTATTAATTGAGGTTTACTAACATATTATATGAATATATTAAAAGTTTTTTAGAAATTAATAAATGTTATAGTTTTTTGTTAGTGTTAACTTATTAGGATATATTAGAAATATATATTTATTATGCTTTTTATATTAGATTGAAACTACTAAGGATGAAAGTGTAATCTTGTGCTTTTTCTTTTAAAATAGCAAACCTACCACTTGGTCCTTTATGTCCAGACTTCATATCTATTTTAAAAATTAATTTATTATTATCAGTTTTTAATGAACGCAACTTAGCTACCCATTTAGCTGGTTCCCAGTACCCCACTCTAGAGTCACTTAACCCGGTATTAACATATATGTGAGGATAGGCTTGAGGTGTAATATTATCATATGGTGAATAAGATTTAATATAATCAAAATATTCAGGTTCTTTTGGGTTACCCCATTCAGCAAATTCTCCTGGCGTTAAAGGTAATGACTCATCAAGCATAGTGTTTAATACATCAACAAATGGCACATATAAAACTGCTGCCTTATAAAGTTCAGGATTACTATTTATAATAACGCCTATTAGTAACCCCCCAGCACTACCACCACTAACTACTATATTACCCTTTTTAGTATAATTATTTTCAATTAAAAACTTACTACAACAAATAAAATCTTCAAAGGTGTTTTTTTTGTTCAAAAATTTTGCTTCTTTATACCAATTATATCCTAAATCATCTCCACCACGCACATGGGCAATAGCATATATAAAACCACGGTCAATCAAAGAAAATATATTGCTATTAAATGCTGGAGAAATTGACACACCATATGAACCATAACCATATAAAAATAAAGGATTAGAGCCATTAACTTTAAATTCGGACTTCTTGTAAACTAAAGAAATTGGTATTAAAGTACCGTTGTTATTAGAGTATAATCGCTCAACTTGATAATCATCAGGGCAAAAACCACTTGGTATTTCATCAATTTTTAATGTAGTTAACTTATTCAATATAAAATTATATTGATAGACTATACATGGTTGTTTTAAAGATGAATATTCAACTCTAATATCATCCTCTTCAAAATTACTAGTATATGCTAATGCCTCAAAGGCCACTTCATCAAAATCTAAAGTTCTAATAACTTTATTTTGTAAATCCAATATTTTTATCTTTGCTAAACCGTTAACTTGATAATTTAAAATTAAATAACTCTTTGATAAATAAAAAGACTTAAAATATTCCTCTTTCTTAGTTTCAATAAAAGTTTGCCAGTATCCTTTAGAAGGAGTACTAACTTTAGTAACAGCTAACCTAAAATCATCTGTAGAATCATTAGTAAGAATAAAAAATTCTCCACAATAATGATCAACTTCATATAATAGTTTTGGAGAACGAGATTGAACTATCTCAAGTAAAAAAGCATTATCTTGCATGTTAATAAAACGACATTCATTATTATCATGCCCTGATATTTCTATGAATAGATACTTCAAATCACTAGATTTCTTTATAGTTAAATTGTACAGCGGATCTTTTTCCTGCAATATTAATTGGTCTTCTTTAAGTAAACTACCGAGCTTATGAAAAAAAACTTTATCTGAACGTAAATACTCATTGCTTTTCGTATAAAAAAAACCCTGCTGCTTCTCATGCCATACTATTTTACCGACAGAATTAGTAATCTTATCATCTAGATAAGCGTTAGTCACAAAATCAAGTATTCTAATTTCATAACGTTCATCACCATTATAATCAATAGAATAAGCTACTTTAGTATTATCTGGAGACACACTAAAATCTCCTATTGAAATAAAAGAACCATCTTGTAGTAAGCCATTAACATCTAATAATATTTCTTCATTAGACTCTATACTATAACGTTTTCGACAAAAAATAGGATAAGATTTTTCTGCTTCAGTTCTAGTATAGTAAAAATAGTCTTTTTTCTTAATATATGGAGATTGATCAGTAAGTTTTACCCTAGCTTTTAGCTCTTCATATATCTTTGCAATAGTAGTTTTATAATTATCAAAAAATAATGCCGCATAACTATTTTCTGCCTGTAGATATTCCAATATCTCCTTATTTTCTATTTGTGGCCATTTAGGATCTCTCAACCAAAAAAAATCATCTTTTATCTGATGTTTCATAACGGTAAAACTATAAGGAACTTTTTTACTATTGGAGGATCTACAGACATTAACACAAATATAAAAATATAATAATAATTTTAAAAACACAAAAATTATAGTAACATAATTTACTACTTTCAAGAGTTGTTTTACATTCTAAACACAGACCAACTATTTATTCTCTCTTTTAACTCCTTTAAACACGCTAATAGCTTACTCCATATAAACCTCATTGTTACCTTCTCTTTCTTCTACCACTAGCACTTCTCCCGATAATTGTTCTGATTCTACAAAATTAGAACAATTATCATAATCATATCCTCTATTAGCCTCCTTATTGTAATTCTTTTGTAGCAATCTACCAATCTTATTAAATGCTACTTCTAGCGGTCCATCTCCTCCTGTTTTTGAGATAGCAACTCTACTTGAAGGCTTAAGACTATCATTTAAATTATCATTTAAAGACATATTAGAGTTATTCATTAGTAAACATATAGGAGTTACTATATCATTAAAAGAAGTTACACTGTTAACTTTGTTATTAAGATTTCTAAACTCTTGAACTTGACTAGTTTTAGCAAAATCCCTAACACTCTCAAACAAACCATAAGTCCGACTATATTGTGACAATTTGTTAATTCCCTTAAATATCGTTTTTAATGTATTTTTCTCTTCTTCTACCTCTATGAGAATAGCTTCTTTTAAAAATTCAAGATAATTTAATATTTCTTCCCCCATATTAACATAATGTATGCATTTCATTATATCGTTTATAATTCTATCACTAAGATCTTCATTTGAGTTTACAACCTGACGAGTGCTAACATAATTTTTAATATTTTCAAGAAATATATTACCATTCTCACCATTTACTATTTTTATAAAGTATTAATAGTTTCATGATTTAAATCGCTCCTTATAAGCTTATCCATAAATTTTAATGCTTTAAGTCGTGCTTGTATATTATCACTATAATTATCCTTAACTTCCACACTAAAAGCTCCATAAAAAATAAGCATTTCTACTATACTTAAACGGTTTCCTAAAGCTGCTAAGTCTAACGCTGTATTCCCACAATTATTTTTGATATTAATGTTAATTCCTTTCGCTTGCAGTAAAGCACCAACAACCTTCTTACTTGCAACCACAGAAGCTAAATGCAGTGCTGTATCCCCTCCAAACCTATAATTTAATATATCCTTGCTATCTCCATTTCTTACATTAACATTAATTTTTTGTTCTTGAAGTAATAACTGTACAATCTCTAGATTATTTTGCAAAGCTGCTATATGTAAAACCGTATTTCCACGATTATTTTTTATATTAATATTAATCTCTTCCACCTGAAGCAATAGCTCAACAATTTCTATATTGCCTATAAAAACTGCCAAATGCAGTGCTGTATTTCCATCATTATTTTTTACATTAATACCAGTTCTCTTTGTTAAAACTATCCATTTAATATATTCTAAATTCTCTAACCTAACTGCTAAATGCAAAGCTGTTTCTAAAACATAATTACCTCCCATTTTACCTCCATCTTTTAATCTATATACTTATAAAGAGCACAATATATTTAAAATAATACAAAAAGTTGTTTGAAATATTGCATTAATTCATTTATTGCAACAACTAGTTATTACTCATAACCAACCATAAATCGCTCTAAATTTCCCATCTGATCAGATGTTAACATAAATGTAAATGGAATACTAACTATGACTTGAAACTCTTTATTTAAAAAAGGTAATATTAAATCTATTTTAGTATTACTTTTATTATTAGTTTGACTTTTTAAAATTTGCATTACATCTTTTAAATCTTTTTTATTATGAACCATTAACTTTAAAGAATAACTTGTATCTCTCTCTAACAACTTAATATCTTCAAATGCAACAGCTGTAATTCTTATCCCACCTTCATCTTTAAAAACTTCACATTTTGCTATTACTAAAGATCCAACTTCTAACAACGACCCATATTTTCTTAATATCTCTTCATTAAATATAGTAATTTCAAAATTACCATAACTATCTGATAACTTTATTGTATTAAATTTACCTTTAGCAGACATCCTAGAATCTTTCTTTTGAATTACACCAGCAATTTTTATTATACTATTACCAAATGGCAAATCTTTCTTTATATATTCCGAGCTAACTATCCCTTTCCGTGAAAAAAATGATTCATATGAAGAAATTGGATGACAAGTAAGAAAAACTCCTAAAACTTCAAATTCCTTTATAGCCTTCTCACTCAAATAATATTCTGGTGCTGTCACGATAATATCTTCTAACTCATTATTAATAAAACTAAATTGACTGGTCTTTTTCTCACGATTCCTAGAAACAGCATAGCTATTTATTCTGTCAATACTTTCAAATAATTGACGACGACTTAAGGATGAATGAACACTATCAAAACAACCAGCAAGTATTAGGCTTTCTAAAGTTTTCTTATTAATTAAGTGAGTTGACATTCTTTCCACAAAATCTAAAATACTTTTAAATTTTCCTCCATTCAACCTCTCTCCTACAATAAATCTACCTATATTAGGTGTAACATTTTTAATAGCACCTAAAGCAAAAACAATGGTATTGTTAGCTGCAATAGTAAAATATTCGCTAGAATTATTAATATCAGGAAAAATGATTCTTATACCTATCTTTTTTGCTTCCTGAATAAATAAATTTATTTTATCTTGATCATTAATATCAAGATTCAAACAAGCAACTAAAAATTCAGTTGGATAATTTGCTTTTAAATATGCTGTCTGATATGAAATCACTGCATATGCAGCAGCATGTGACTTATTAAAACCATAACCTGCAAACTTAGCTACCTCAGTAAAAATTTTTTCAGCTTGAACATTGTTAATCCCATTTTCTAAAGCTCCTTTAATAAAAATAGCTTTTTGGTTATTCATTTCAGATTTAATTTTTTTTCCCATAGCCCTTCTTAACAAGTCTGCACTACCAAGCGTATATTTAGCAAGAATTCTTGCTATTTCTATTACTTGTTCTTGATAAATAATTACACCATAGGTTTCTTTTAAAATTGGTTCAAGCTTAGCATGAAGATAATCAGGTTTCAATTTCTTATGTTTACAAGAAATATAAGTTGGAATATTATCCATAGGACCAGGACGATACAAAGCACCAAGAGCCATCAAATCTTCAATACAATCGGGCCTCAATCTTTTTAAAGTATCTTTCATACCTATACTTTCAAACTGAAAAACACCTGTAGCATCACCCTTAGATAGCATTTTATAAGTTGCAATATCATTAAACTCTAACTTATTAACATCTAAATTAATGCCTCTTGATTTCAACAATTCCAAACATTTAGAAATTATGGTAAGAGTTTGTAGACCTAGAAAATCAAATTTGACTAATCCAATAAGTTCTGAATATTTCATAGAATACTGTACAACTTGCATTTCTGAATCTTTATCTTTATATAAAGGCAATATTTCAACAAGGTCTTTCCTACCTATTACTATACCAGCTGCATGAATAGAAACATGTCTATGTAATCCCTCTAACTCTAAAGCTACTCTTATAACGTTTTGAATCTGGGCTATTCTACTACTAACTAAATTATTATATTCATCCTTAATTTGTTCAAACTCTACCTCCAGATTAGTAAGATTAAATTTCTTACACTTACCTATTACTTCTTGATAAAGAAGATCAGATTTTATAATATTTTCATAATTATACTTCTTTTTCCAACCAGCAAATTCTTCTTTAAGATTAACATTATCAAGATATTGGTCAATTATACTATCAATTTTAGGGTAGCTATGATTCTCCCATTTATCTACAAGCTTTAAATATTTACTGTCTATTTTTACTAGAGATTCAAAATTATATAATCCTTTACCTACATACGCATTGTAAAGCTCTGTAACTTTATCTATAGCTTCTCTTAAAGTTACAGGATTAATAGCATTAAAAGGTATTAATGCGGTTATATAATTAGCATAATTATAACTTAACCCTAAAACTCTTGCTACATCCTTTATTACTGCTTTAGCTTGCATTTTTCCAAAAGTAATAATTTGCCCTACTCTTTTCTCTCCATACTTATCTTTTACATAATTAATAACTTCTTCACGTCTTTCTTGACAAAAATCAATATCAAAATCTGGCATTGATACTCTTTCAGGATTTAAAAAACGTTCAAATAACAGCCCAAATTTTATTGGGTCAAGATCTGTAATAGATAAGCTCCAAGCAACTATTGACCCAGCACTAGAGCCCCTACCTGGACCAACAAATATATTATTCCTTTTACTCCACTTTATAAAATCTGAAACAATTAAAAAATAGCCAGAAAAATTCATCTTACAGATAATGTCAAGCTCATAGTAAAGTCTATCAAAATACAATTTTCTATAACTTTCGAATTCCTCCTTAGAAACAACATTATCATGAAATTTATCCTTCAGTCTTTGCAGTAATCCCTCTTCTGACATTTGCCTAATAATTCTATTTTCTTCAATAAAATTTTCTGCAAAAGCTGGAAATGATGGTTCTTGTGTTTCTAAGATAAAAGACACACGCTTTGCCAAATACACTGTATTTTCAACAGCTTGTGGTAAATCCCAGAAAATTTCTATTATCTCATCCGGTGACTTAAAATAACACTGATTATTAACTCTTAAATTATCAGATTCAGCTATCGACTTATTACTACTGCAAATTTTCATCAATATTTCATGGGTGAAATAATTTTCTGGCCCTTCAAATAAAACATTATTTGTTGCAACAAGAGGTATTGATAACTTTTCTGCTAGTTTAACATATTTTTCTTCAATAACATAAATTTGCTTTTCATTTATCCTCATAATTTCAAAATAAAAGCGATCACCAAAAACTTCCTTAATTTTATTAGCATATTCTTCTGCTAACAAAAACTTCTCTTCAGACAACAAAACACCTATAATACCATAAAGGTAAGCAGATAAAACTATAATACCTTTATTATAAATGAATAAATCTTCTAAAGTTATATGATCAGCTACTGTACGATCATTTTTTATATATGGAAAACTAGATAATTGTAGTAAATTTTTATATCCTTCTTCATCTTGAGCAATCAATAATATTTCAGCATACTTTGCAACATCACCTTTATCATAATATTGAATATTTAATATTACCCCATGTATCGGTTGAATACCTCTTTTTACTGCCTCAATACTAAATTCTAGTGATCCAAATAAATTATTACGATCAGTTAAAGCTACTGCTGGAGTTCTATTTCTCCGATCTACAGCTAATTCCAATATCTTTTCTATTTTAAGAGTACTTTCCAACATTGAATAAGAACTTTGCACTCTTAAGTGAACAAATCTAGCACTCATATTTTTTACCTATACAATAAATATTATAACCATATTTCCGCAATAATGTACTGTCTAGTAAATTACGAAAATCAAAAATATTAAGTGATTTCATTACATTTTTGATCTCAACTGCAAAATCTTGATTTAGAAATTCTTCCCACTCTGTTAATATCAACAATGCCTCCACATCCCTTACAGCATCTACAGCACTACTTACATATTCTATATTTTTAAGAATCTGTTTGGCATTATTCATCCCCACTGGATCATAAGCTATAACTCTAGCCCCATAATCAACTAACAATCTTGCAATAGTTATAGCTGGACTGTCCCTAACATCATCAGTACCAGATTTAAATGTCAATCCCCATACTGCTACCTTTTTATTATATAAACCATTTAATATATTTTTTACTTTTGTAGCTATACTTACTATATAATCATCATTTGATTTCTTTACTGCACTTAAAATTTGCAAATTTATGTTACAGTCTTCTGCAAGCTTTATTAAAGCAGATATATCTTTAGGAAGGCAAGACCCTCCAAAACCAGGCCCAACTTTTAAAAAACCTTTACCTACTCTAGAATCTGCCCCCACCCCATCTGCTAAAAGACTAATATCAGCTCCTAACCTTTCAGTTAAACTTGCTATCTCATTTATAAAAGCAATCTTTGTTGCTAAAAAAGCATTAGAAGCATATTTGATCAGTTCGGCTGTAACTATATCGGTGATTATTAGGGGTATATTCTTATCTATAAATGACTTATACACAGTTTCTAATTTTATTCTAGCTTGCTCAGTTCTCACCCCAATTATTATCCGGTCTGGATATAAAAAATCTGACACTGCACACCCTTCTTTTAAAAATTCAGGATTAAATCCTAGTTCAAAATTATAACCTTTATTAAGCAAATAACTTCGTATATTTTCTGTAGTACCAGGTGGAACAGTTGATTTTATAATAATTAAACAATTCTCATTAACCTTTTTAGAAATTTCATCTACCGATTTATATATATTTTTCAAATCCGCATCACCTGAAGAATCTGATGGAGTGTCCACAGTTATAAATACTATTTCTGTACTAGGATTCACTTGATAATACGAGTCAAAAAATCTTATTTTTTTTAATCTCACATTTTTTTCCAGATAATTATCTAAGGCAGGCTCATATATAGTAGTTCTACCAGATCTTAATAAATTAACCTTCACAGAATTAATATCAATACAATCAACTTCATGCCCCAAATCTGCTAATATCACACCTGATACTAAACCTACATATCCAGTTCCTATAATGGTTATATACATTTTAATATTATCATAATTAATTCTAGTACTTTTGAAAATTATCTTAAGCACTTCCATGAAGCCAAATATAACAAAGCTAGCTTACATTTCAAGATCTAGTTAAAAAGCCTAAAGATAACGTTATTACTTAACAACCCTATTAACATAATCCCTATAATAAACAAAATAATATTATTATTTAGCTAAATACTTTATTATCTTTTGAGTATACCCTAATAAATTATAAGACATTAAGGAAAAAGAATAAAATAAAAAAGTTCCAGATGCTAGAGAAGCAAAACCAGAGCTCATTGCATTAAATATATTAGTATCTTTAGTCTCTGGCATAAAAAAGAATATAGATGGTAAAAATGGCAATTTAAATTTGAATTGGGTTGGAATACCTATTGCTCCTAAATCAATACTTATCACTATATCAAATAATTTCCCCCAACAAACCCTTGGTAAAGCTGATTCCAAAGAGAAATCTATTAGTTGATCTATAATTAACAAAAATATAATTATAAATAACGGATAAATCGTATAATTTAAAAGGGTAAAAAGCCACTTTTCAAAAATAGACTTTGTTCTTTCAAATAATATAAATGTAATAAAAATAGGAGCTAAGCATATCATTACAGCAATACTTACCATAGACATTAAAATACCAATAAATATTTCAAGAAAAGTACGAAAAAACAGTACCACAGAAATTATTGTTATTATAGCTAATAAAAATATACCATTATGAACTTGTAACAACTCAATACCAATAATAGCCCAGGTATGTTTATCTACATATTTTTCAAATATTGGATCTAAAAATCCAAAAGGATTATTAACTGAACTTGTAGTACCTAAAACAGTATTTACAAGATACATAGTACCATCCGTAAACATTAAAAATAAATGTTCATTAAAAAAACTCCAGCTATTTTCACTAAATAATATTACTATAATTGCAATTTTAAATACTCTGATTACTAAATCATAAGCTGTTATTTGTGTGGCTCCAATTAGAAAATATAATGCATATAATGATATATATAAGGTTGCTAGAGTATCGACTACTTTTTTTAATGCTGGGTTTTTAACTAAACTAGAATAAAATAACTCAGATAATTTTTGAATATTATCACTTATAGGTTGGAAAATTTCTTTAAACAAAAACTTAGAAAACCCAGAACTACCTTTATATACTTTATATTTTAAATCAAACTCCGCCTCATCAATATTTTTTGTTAAACGAAACCATAGCTTTCCTGTCTTGGAAGCATCCATACTCACTCCTCCTTCAGGTAAAACTACCCCTTTATCTGATGAACCTGGTGGTTTATCAGATATAATATATTCTATATCATTATCATACCTATTACTAGTTTTATTATTTTTTCCTATAGTTATATACATAAAATACCGCCCCACTAAGCGTTTTCCTATATTTATATCTTTATCATCTAAACATTTAGTAACAAATAAAAATGGGGAACTACAATAATTTTGTAAAATATTATTACTATAAACTTTATTTATTTTTTTATATTTAATCACAGAATCTAAAGGTAGAGGAGTAAAAAAATTTAATTTACTATCATTTTCAACTTCTATATGATAAAATCCTTCTGCAGTGCCAGATAAAATACTCCCTTTTTTTGTAGTATCTTTAACAAAAGTCTCATCTATAGCTTTTATAGTATCATTATCTAAATTAATCCGCATTCCTCTTCCTAATTTAGCTATACAAGTTGAGTTAAATAAACCAAAAGGACCACATTCTACTAAACTTTCTTTATTATCACTACTCTTAATCCCAACCAATTCTTTACTAATATCTATTTTAGAATAACCACCAGAGTTTATAAAATCCTTTCCTGCGTTAGGACTATAATATATAATAGCATTGTCTATATTCAAGTGTAATTCCCTTTGCCCTGAACTTGTATATATTCCATAAGGCATTAAAAATCCATTAGAATCAGTACCCCCATCTAATGGTAATAGTTCTTCAGTAAATTTAGATTTAGCCCCGCTATGTCCTTGTAAATTGTTAAAAAAATCCTTAGCACTTATTAAAGCTATATCTATAACATCTCCAGCTTTTACTAAAATCTTAGCATCATTGCCAGTAAAAAATCTTTCATACTCATTTATGACATTAATAAAATAATTATTTGCTTTAGGATCAGACCCACCAAACTTACTAATATTTTCTTTTTGATATCTAATAAATTTACCACCACCAAATTCATGAAATAATGAAATAAAAGCTTTTAAGTTTTTATCAAATTTAATAATAAAAGTCTGACCAGTTTTTGGTAATCTCGGATCAATCCTATATAATACTAAATATTTATCAGGATCTAATTGAGTATTTCTAGAAACCTGTATAACATTTACTTCAAGCGACTTACCACTTTGAGCTTGCACACCAGCATCAACCCACTCACCTACAACATTTTTTTTAGTAGAAAGTTTTAAGCTATTTACATCAATTCTATTACCCCTTTCAGGAGGATCTATACAGATACCACTATTATATGTTTGATCTGAATATTGATCCATCCAATCCAAAGAACTAGAAGTTGCAGCCAATCTTAAACCATCTAAATGCTCCCAATTAGCACAAACGTTTGTCGCTATTAATAATATAATCAGACAAGTATAAAATATGATATAATTCTTAAACTTTCTCATCTTCGTCCACGATCATCTAAATCACTATCATTATTAGTTGTCCTACTTTCAGCTGAATTACTTTTTTGATCTTCTTGTTGAAAAGACTTGACATTACTACCATCACCAGCCGTACCTTTCATATTACCACCTATATGACCAGATATAGAAGAAGAAAAATTTCTACTACTATTATCATCAGTAGAAACGTTATTATCTTTACCATTTCCATCACCACCAGCCTTTAATCTACCAGCTAATCTCGTACCCAAAGCGATAGCTTTACCTCCAACTTTATTTAATCCTAAATCTATTTTATTACTTATTGGAGCTGCCATAGATGTTGCTGAAGGAGCTCTACCACCTGCATCACCTGCACAAAGTTTTGTTACTATTTGCTCAGAAAGTTCTACATATCCATACATACAGTAAGCTATAATTATCATAGCAACAATATAGTGCATATTAAGGCCCATAACCCCTGCTCTATTATCATAACCCCATGGAGCAAACCAATTTATACAAAATAATTCTATACCAGAATAAGTATCATTAAAAAATGGTAATCCTATAAATGGGATCTTAAATGGAATAACACACTTCCAGCATACACTATAACCAATAACATAGTCTAAATAAATTGTAAAAAGCTGCGTTAAAATTATGATTCCAGCCATCAGTACTACAGGCTCAATTAAATACCTAAATAAAAATCTTACCCAATTATCAAATAAATACCAAGTTCCTTCAAATAACATAAAAGTTAAAAATAATGGGGCAATACCGATTAATACAGCAATAGCAGTGACTGCCATAAGATAAACAGTTATAGTTTTTATTAAAGTAACAATAATTAAAACTAAAGTTACAAATACCATAATAAAATATACTATGCCAATGAGCCCCATACTAAAAAGAGATAACACTTGAACAAAGAAAGTTTTACTAAAAAAAACTTTACTCATTACAGCATCAAGAAATAAAAACGGATTAGATACATCATCGCCAGCATCAAACATGGTGTAACCAGACATACTACTCATTAATTGATCAGTAAATTCCATAATTAAACCGTAAAGATATGTATTGAAAAAGTTAAATGTACTTTCATTTAATAATCCTCCAACAATTACTACTTTAATTACTCTCACTATCAATTCTTTAATAGTAAATTGCATACCTCCCATCGCAAATAACAAGCCACAACCCATTACATAAAGTGTAAGCATAGCTCTAATATAATTAAAAAAATTAGTACAACTAGATTTATTAGTTTTCTGATAGCAAATCATATTTTTAAACATAATTTTAGAAACTTCAGAAATCCTAGTTTTAAGCATTTTTATTAAAGGGTTTAAAACCTGAACTAGGAATTTTCCTCTAACTATTGAACTACTTATAGTTATTTTATAACTACCTGTACTAACTAAATAATCCTCTTGCTTATTATTAATTTTAAACCATATATATCCTGACATTGCAGCTTTTATATCAGCAGTACCAATCTTATCTTTAACAGTAACATCAAGCCATTCTTCCTTATACTTACTTTTATCATAAGAGTTAAGACTATTATAATCTATTCCACTTGGCACGATTTTATACAATATTTTACCTCTTCCTTTAAATTGACCATCGTCAAAGCCAGCCCCACCTTGCCTAATACAAGAACTTTGCTTTAAATAAAGCACATAGCCACCAGTACTATTTTTTGCAGTATTTGTACGAGAGTTAGGTGGAATCGTATATTGTAAATATCTTATACCACCAGAAAGATTAGTTGGAGCATTACCGCTATATACTACTCTCTTACCTGGTGGATATAACTTTGGACTGCGATGACAATTAATTGCAAAGCTATCTGCTAAAGAATCACATGCACTACCTAAGGTGGAATCTATATTTCCACTAGCACTAAATCTAAACTTTAAATCTGTAGCATAAGTTGCTGACCTCCAAGAATAAACCCTTTTCCTATTTTTTATTAAAAACTCATCTACAGGATTATTACAATCAAGTTCTTCTAAACTTCTTAAATCTTCTTCATTCTCTTTTATTATAATCGCCGGAACAGTCCTAGAACCATTATCAAGATAACTCTCAGGTAAATTAGCATAGATAGGTTTTTTACAATCTAGTTTTTTATCTTTCCATTCCCAACAAGTTGGTTGCATCCCTATAGCACATCCACCTTTATTAAGAACACAAACTGAGCCAGTACCTGGCCAACAATAATGTCTCATATGACACCATCTTTTACCAAGAAACCCATGATTTGTAGAATATTCTCGGCAATATTTCTCTTCTCCATTACATTTCGCTGGCTTACCACATTCAGCACAGGTACAATTTTTACATTCCTCACATTGCTTTATATATTTATCATTCTCACCCCAAGGAGAATATCTACCACATAATGGGCTATATTTTTTCTTACCTTCAGTACAATCTGCTACAATAGACCTTGTTCTCTCTACAACACCAAAATTACTAGCTATCTCTGACCTATCATAACTAGTATCATGTAACCAATCAATTTGAGCTTTGCTATAAATATAGTCTTCTATAACATTTGCAATTTCAGAATAAGCTGGATTCTTATTTATTCCAATCTTAACTTCTATTTTATCACCTGAAAGTATCTGTGCAATATTACGCCACTCTCCGGTATTAGCTCTTAATATTACCGGTAACCCTTTACCAACGTCATCAATTTTAGGAATTGGAATAAGTTGACCTACCTCATCTGTATTATCATCACAATCTTCTTTACAACCTCCTCCTTCACCATCAAAAAATTTATTAATGTCACAATTAGCTGGTTTAAGCTTACAAGTTAAAGAATTTTTAGGAAGATAAGCTTGGCAAAGACTTACTTCACCATCAACGGTAACTGCTACATTAACTGGTTTTGTATTACCATTACTATCCTTTGTCACTGCAATATAAAGATCTGATTTAACCCATTGCCCAACTGCCTTAGTAGGATCAACTGCCCCTAAAGGACGTTCGCTATCATATTGACCAGAAGCATTGACAATTTGTGTATGTTTTACTGTATCTATACTAGTGCCTTCCATATTATAACGGAGAAAACAACCATTACCAAGCTTCACTGCCCCAAGAAAAGTTAAAGTGCTGATCAATATAAAAGTCACAGCACCTACAATTACTGCAATAAATACTAAAGTTAAAATCTTAGATTGCATATTTTAATATGTTATTTTACCATTAAAACTATCAACAATATTTTAAACATTACACCTCATTTATTAAACTTATCTTGCATTTCTTTAGCTTGATCTCCTATAGCTTGATCACTTTTACCTATATTTTCTAATCTAATATGGGTTTTTTGCAGAGCCTTATTTTGATAAAAATTTCTATTATCATTACTTTGACTAAACTCTTTAACTTTATCTTTTAAGTACTGAGCACTATCTTGGTCGTTTATCAGCTGATCATTGTGATTTTTAAAGAAATCTTCTACATTCTTATCTGCATCTACTCCAGAGTTAATATTGTTCTTAAGCTTTTGCCAAAGTTCTTCTCTATTAGTATTAACATCATCAATTCTAGTACTAAAAGAGGCTTTAGCACTAGTACCTTTTTCGCTACTAGGACTAGAACTAAATTTGTCACTAGCTCTCATTCCATCACCTCCACTTCCACTAGAGCTAAACTTATCAGAAGCTTTTAATACCTCACTTGCTCCAGAACTAAATTTATCTGAAGCTCTTCCTACACCATCACCTGTATCACTAACACTAAATCTATCACTAACTCCCCCTCCTCCTATACCACCTCTAGCACTAAATTTATCAGAAGCACCATTTTCAGGACGACTATTGATAGCTCCTCGTAAAGCTTTAGCAGTATTCCCTAGTGATTGCATAACGCTTTTAAACATTTTAAATGGAATAGCCATATTTTCTATTGATACACCACTAGTAACTTGAGCAGCAAATTCATTAATTTGCTTTACAAAAAAATAAAAAATAATACAAAATACTAGTATTACAAACATACTAGCTAAGAAACTCTCATCAGGACTAAGTACTAGAATGTCAAAAATAATAAAAGTTGTTGAATGCCATCCTTTACCACTAAATAACTCCATTAACTTATAACCAACACTTTCTTTACATATTTGAGCATCAGTTTTACCACTTTCCTGGAAATACCCATACTTATTACTAAATTCATCGCCACTAGGTATCCTTAACTCAAAAGTACTAACAATCCTATTGTTAAGACCTTGATAATCGTGGCGAATAAATTGACATGTCTTATACATTGCAGAATCCATTAAGCTTAAAAATAAAGCAGTAAATCCAGCAACTACTGCAGGCTGAAGAGCAAAAGATACAGTAATTTTTAACCAACCATCAAATATTGACTTAGTCTTCTCAAATAATATCATAGGAATAAAAATAGGAGATACATAACACATACCGTACAAGCTTATTAAACATGTCATAAACAGAATAATAAAATTAAAGGCTATAATAAGAAAAATTACGGCAAATACTAACACAACTAAAAAAGTAATAATTTGTCCACTTAAAAACATTCCAAGCAAAGATGTAAGTAAAGCAAAGCTATTACCAATTTTTATTGCATGGTCACCATCAATATTCATCATATTTTTTTCTATATTTGGTATCTCAGTACCAGATATAAACTCTCCAACATGTTCACTTGCAATAGGTATTTCTGTTATCTTAGCCGTTGCTGTACGATTATGAAGAAACCTAAAGCCCAAATAATACCCTATCCTACAATCTATTGTATCTGCAAGCGCATAATAAGGAGCTTCAGGATAATCAGACACATTAAATTGACATAAACCTTGACCAGAAGTAGCAGAAAATACCATATGGGCAAATTCTGAAGTGGCTGCACTTAATAATGGTAAAAAATGATCCCGTATCCCATTTGCTTGCACTTTTTCCCCAGCTTTATAATCATAAGTTATCGGGCCAATTCCAACTGCAAAATACGTTACAGCTAATATTTTTAATATCGCTGTAATTAATCTATTAGGGTTTACAAACCCCTCAATTAACAGCATTTTCATACCAAAAAATATCATATATAATATCAATGCTGCCCTAACAGTCATTGACATTGCATGCTGAAATGATGCAAGAGGTTTAAGTGATGTAGTTTGAGGCACACCAGAACCTGATGCTCCATATAATATTATATCTAAAGACTCCTTTAAACATTCTATAGCAGCACCAGAGAAATTAAATGGCACTCTACTATTAGTAGAATTAAGTTTGCAAAAATTAGAATTAGTAGGAGCTATATTAGAATTATCATCAATATCTTTACAAACTATAGGAATATCTCCATACGAACTTTTAGCTACCAAACAAGATATTTTATTTATGACTACAATGCCAAGCTTTGTACTATTTACTGCTTTTTCAGACGCTAATATAGCTTTTCTTCCATTAAGTAATTTACCATTAAGTAAATCCTTAATGCTGGTAAACCCAGAAGACGGCATTATATCAACCTCTATACAGTTTGAGCAAGAATCAGGGCTTTTTACTTTAAAACAAAGTTTAAATCCGTCATTTTTAACATTACATCTACCACCACATTTAAAATTAATATTATCATGTATAAATGATACCGAAGTTAACTCTGTAGATTCTTCAGATTTACCCTGATATTTATTAAAATTACAACTTGCACTATTTGGAAGATTACTAGCATCTTGCAAATCTTTATCATATTGATTTTTAATATTATCAGTAAATATCTTAAGCCTATCAGCATAATCTTCCCACTTCTTGGTATTATCAGATGCTTCTTTAGCCTTTTTAGATATATCATTAGCAAGCACTTTTTCTTTATCAGTACCAAATGCAGTCTTTATAATTTCATCTCTAATATCAACTTCTCTTTCTAAAGTCTCCTGATATTTTTTACTATCTCCAGCTACTTCTTTAGCTTTCCTACTAGCATCAATCCAATCCTCTACCTTATCTGTAGCATTAGCTTTATTCCAAGCATCATTAGCTTCAATAATCTTGTTATTTAAATCATTTTCAGCATCTTGTCTAATTTTAACAGCTTCTGAAATCTTTCTTGCAATTTCTTCTCTAGCATTTTTTTCTGCTGTAGCTGCTTCCTCGGCCCTTTTTTTAGTTTCAACCTCTTCTTTAGCTTTCTTTTCATTTTTATCTTTTTCTTCAGCTTGTTGTACTTCCACTTTCCAAATTTCAACAGCTTCATTATAATCTTTAATATTCCTATTTACCTCCTTAAGTTTTTCACTTATTTCTTTAATTAAATTTTTCTTCTCTTCATTAGGATTTTTAATGTTTTTGATTTTTCTATATGCATCATCAAGAATATTTTTCCATTTTTTATTAGCATCAACTGCTTCCTTAACCCTATCAGCAGCAGCTTTTATATCATCTAAACTCCTAGTAATACCAGCTTTTTCTACAGCTTCCTCAGCTGCTTTTATAGTAGACTTAGCAGTATCTTCACTCTTCAAAACCTCTTCAACTTTAACTTTCTTACTGCTAATAGTCTTAATATGAAATCCAACCAAGTTTTCAAATTTTACAGCTGACTCAAAACCACCTCTAGCTTCTTTTACTAACTCTTTGAGCTTGTTTTTTTGCTCCTCTTCCTTACCTGAAGTAAGATTATTACCACTCATAGCATTATCTACACTCCACTTTCTAGCCTTAATCTCTTGCTCTCTAGCTTCTTTTACTTTTATTGCCATATCTTTTGCTTCTTCAGCTTTTTTAGCTATATCAGCCAAAGCTTGGATTTTACTCTTATCTAAATCAGGTAATGACTCAACCTTAGCTATAGCGTCTTTAACTTCCTTTTCCAATGACTTTGCTCTTTCTTCCAATATTTCAGGATTATTAAACTGCCATTTAGGATGCATATAGCAACCTCCATTTGCTGCTAAAGCATAACAACTAGTTAAATCTAGATTACAACATTTATAACTTTTCCTATCATAACAAGACCTGTAATTCAGTACATCATAACAAAATTTCATATCTTGAGTACAACATTTCTGACCTTCATCACTATAGCTTATAAAAGTTATCATAGTCACAGCAACAAGCACTGCAATCAAAAATACCCTTTTATAAATATTAAAAATATTTATATTTATGATTTTAACAAAAAAATATGCTGCACTAAGCAAATTAATTACAAAAAACAATATAAAAAGTAATAACACTCTCAAGCAATTCTTAAAAATACTTAAAAGAGGCTTATCTATCACTATTGTTAACTCTCTTTATCTTTATCATCACTAGAACTATCTTTAGAAACCATATCTCCTGCTCTATTCATTTTATTTGCATCTTCAACACTACCTTTAATACCACTAGATGCTATACTACCAGCACCATCTAACATATTACCTCCTATACTTCCAGACCTATTACTACCATGGCTATTTCCTCCTCCTCCTTTATTATCAATAGCCTTTGCCCCTCCTTGTTGGCCTGCTTGGCTCGCAGCCATATTTACTGCTGAACTGACAGTTTTATATATTGTTTGAGGATTTATCGTCACACCAGATAGATCTATTCCCTCTGTCATTTCAGCAGCAAATGTTGAAAGCTTAGCACTAAGATGATACATTAAATACAAGGTAAAACAGGCAGTTATAAGTGATAATATCAACTCCTTAATCGCCTGAAAAATTGCTTGAGTAGATTTAAAGAAAAATCCCTGAACTTCTTGTAATCCATCACTTAAAAATCCATATTCTGACTTTGTATCATCATAAGTTTTATCAGAAGAAGTATCTTGTAACACTATTTTACCAACAGAAGACATTGCATTAATTGTAGCAAACATAGGGTTATTTAGCATCCAGCCTAAGCTTTTCTTACACTGTTTAATTTTCCGATCAGCATCATTTCCATGCCCATATAATCTTTTGTTTGTTACATCAATAAAAAACATTTTTCTTGTTCTTGTTTGGCCAGAGCCATAATCTTCTTCTATCTCTTTATACTGATATTGACAATTAGTGTAAAACCCATATTTATAAACACTAAACATTGTCATCATAAAAATTGCTACCACCATAGGCTGTAATACAAATGATATAAGAAGCTTTAACCATTGCTGAAAATAACTTTTAGTATACTCAAAAAGTACCATAGGAACAAATATAGGAGCTAATATTCCCATAATTAAAATACCAATCATGCACACTACAAATGAATTCACCATATATGCTGCCACAGATATCACCATTAAAGGATATGATATTGCTAACATTACTAAAGTCATATTTCCTGTAATAAAAGCAGGAATTAATAAAAAATAATAAGGTGGTATAGAAAAACCAAAAGGATCAGAATTTTTCCAGTCCTTAATTCGAGCTATCCTTTCCCGAGCAACATCTTTAATAAAATCTATACCTAGACAATGTGTTATATAACAGTCAAGTTTGTCCCAAAAAGCTAAGTGTTTTTGACCAATAGGATACTCTTTTGGCTCAAAATTACATAAGCCTGACATTTTTTGACCGCTTGTATTAGTTTCTTCTACTGTAACCCAATTAACAATTTCACTAGTTGTATTAAGCAATAAAGGAAACACCCATTGTGTCATTCCATCAAATCTTTTTGTTACTCCCCCAGAACTCATATTTATACCAATTGAAAAATATGTCACCAATACTATTTTTATAATATTATTGACCATATTCTTACCTTGTATTTCTCCACCAGAAAATAATATATTAAACCCCCAAAAAATAATATACAAAGTTAAAAAAGCACTAACAATTCTTTGCATATTAGTTTGAAACCTATAAAAATTACTATCTTCTAATTTCACACTTCCTGGCTTTGATGGACATACTTGAGAATTAATTAAGAGCCTATCTATCATTTGTTTTAAACACTCAATTATAGCTCCAGTAATAGGAATAATTGTTTTTGAGTTTTTATTTGCTCTTTCATAACATTCAGTAGCATTAGTACACTCAACTAATTTTAGTGTTGGATCAGTTGTAGTAATATCAGCAATAGTTTTTCCACTTCCAAAAATTCCTTCACATAAAAGATCAGTTGAAGGTTTTCGCCCTTCAACAAAGTCACTATATATAGAGCGAGGACAAGGTTCTCTAATATATTTACATCCAACATTTAGTAAAGGACCACCAAAAGGTCCGCGCACTGCTACACAAATCCTATCTTCTACCTGTACTACCTGATATGGTATTACAGGTGAACCAGCAAGATTTATATCAACAAAAACATCAGATTCACCTACTCTCATTTCCTTTAACTCAAAATAATCTTTTGGATTAATATCCCAAGCCTTCTTTATTCCTTCCCAAACATTTTCCCCACTTAAAGCTGCTGTAGCAATATTTTCTATCATTTTAGTTGAAGCAACAACTGCTGATGTTGCTAGTTTTGTATTACTACATAAACCAAAATTAATTTTAGGATCTTTTGGGTCTGCTCTATGAACTTTTAAACATTGCCCACCAGGAAATTTATCCTTAAATAGATCATCATTTACCATATTCAACTTTAATACCATAGGAAGATAAGTTCCAATACCAATAACCGATGCTGTAGCTAAACTAAAAAAAGGAGCTGGAGTACAAGTGTGAGAAAATTCACTCCTAAACAAATCATATGCATTTCTAGTTTCACAGGTTATATTCTTTAATTCATCAAGCGTTGTTTTTACTACATCACCAACTTCTTTAGCCCCAGGAATCTCTGAAATAATATCTGTAGCCTTAACATTTCCAATCTGAAATAAAAATATCAAAGCTAATATTTTTATTAATTTGAAGATATAAGAATGATGTCTAGAATTACATATTAATTTAAACATTAAACCAACCAGTTATCATCTTATTGCTTTTGCTTGTTCATAAAATTGAAATAACCATTTCTCAGGAGCATCTCCATATTTTTCTCTTAATTTGTCCAATAAAATTACAGTTTCTGTTCTGCCAGATAAAACATTAATAATATTGTCCATACCTACTAAATTTAACCTAGCAACAACAGAATTAATCCCTTGTTTTACTAGAAAATAACGAGAAGAAGGATCAGTAGATTTAACAATTGCAAACTCCCTTTGGCTTAACATAAAAGCCGTCCTGTAAACATCTGTTGCCTTTAAATTAGGTAAAAATATTTGAGTGGCAGTTTGTTGAATTAATGTATCACTAATTGCACTTTTCGACGCATCTTCAACACTTTGAGTTGCAAATATAACAAAAGTATTTAACTTACGCAATACCTTAAGCCAATCCTTTATCTTAGGTGCAAAAACTGGATTATCAATTAAAGCCCAAGCCTCATCTAACACTATCATAGTTGGAGAACCATCAAGAGATAGATTAATGCGATGAAATAAATATAATAAAACTGGGGCAAGAGCAATTGGATCTTTCAGTAGCTCCCCCATCTCAAAACCAAAAACTCTTCCTGTTTCTAAATCCATACTATCATAAGGGTTGTCAAATATTTTAGCTTTTGCTCCTTGTCCATACCAAATAGCTATTCTTCCTGCTAGAGTATTTGGGCCATCAATTCCTAAAAAAGGTACTATATTAGTAAGAGTACGATCAGCAACATTTAACTTATAATTCCCCTCTACTGCTAATGTAATATACCTTATATCTTCGGCAGTCAAAGTTTCGCCATTAGAAGTAACTAAAACTTTTAACCATTCCATAAGAAAAGTACGGTTCTCTCCAGTATCTGGCAATTGTAAAGGATTGAAATTACACGGCTTAGATGGATCAATTATAGTATGCACACCACCAATAGCTCTGATAAATATCTCAGCCCCCCTATCCTTATCAAAAAAGAAAGTACGGGGATAAAATTTCTGTGCTTGGGCACATAAAAAATTCATTAAAACCGTTTTTCCTGCTCCTGTAGGACCGATTAAAAGAGTATGACCAACATCTCTAACATGGAAATTAAAATAAAAAGGCGTTTTAGAAGTTGTATCTAAAACTGTTACGCTTTTTCCCCAATGATTACCTGTAGCTTTTCCAGGTAAATAATTATGCATAGAAACAAAACCAGCAAGATTTAAAGTATTAATAATCGATTTCCTAACTGCATAATTTATATTCCCTGGAAGTTGAGCCCAATATGCAGCTTCCATATTCACCTTTTCTCTAACTGGCTGCATACCAGTATTTGCAAGCTCAACAACAGCAATTGATAAAGTTTCTTCTAAAGACTTCAAATTATTATCTATACATAAAATTGTCAAATGATGTTCTCCAAATCCTATTTCACCACTCATTGCCATATCTAGAGCTTGAGAAATCTCAGCAATCTGTGAAACAGCCTTATCCTCTGCCTGAATCATTCTATTTTGTTGTAATTGCATTTTATTTATTGCAACTGTACGGTTGGAAGGTTTAAAGCTTTGACTTATTATAAACTCAAAAGGCATTTGCAAAAATGCATCTAACATGCCAGCATAGGTTTTAGGGCCATATTCTTGTATGCTAATTATACCAGCATATTTACGCCCGCTTGCTCCTCTTGCCTCTATGGAGCGACTACCAAAAAATAACCTATGAGTGGCTATATATTTATTAATATTACTCCTTGGTAACAACATAGGAGACGAATTACCACAATTTACAATGGTAGCCAAAAACTCTAATATCTCACAAAAAGTTCCACGAGCAGTACTTTTAACACCTAACATTTGTGAGTCATAATCATGAAATGTATTAGTCACCCTTGCTGCCATTTCCTCAAGATTTTCATGCATTTCTCGCATGTCCCTTTTCCAAACATCTCTATCAGATTTTTGCAGTAACTTATTATAAAGATACCCTAATATTGCTGCTCCTTCTGTATCAGGCTTATACAAAATAGTAATATATAAATCATTTATAAAAGACTGAAAAGTAGAATATTTTTTTTTCCACTCATTATTAACATAAGTAACAAAATCCTTTGACACCCTAACTGTTGGATCTATTTCATATTCATCTTCACTAGAAACTAACGGCCTACGGCGTCTAACTATATGAAAATATAGATTTAAATTACCTGAAGCCATACCTTTAAACAACAGGTTTCTTAACCTCTTTCTTATATCAAGATCCTCATCATCTGCAGTTTCAAAAGAAAATCCTGAAATCTTTATGACCTTCATTAATTCTTTGTTTCTAGTCATAATAGTATTTTTATTCCAATGACAAATATACGGAATAAATTTAGAAACATGAATTTCTCTTTTGGCAAAATATTCTCTAGCTGCCTGGGTCTTAAAAAGTTTCATTTTTTAAATACTATATGAATTAGCACCATAATATAATTTATTAGGGCATTTATTAAAATTCTGCAGCTTCATTAAATAAATCTCCATAAAGCGTGGCTCCTTAAAACATAAAAGATACCCTACCATGTGAACTATAAAGGATATTGGAACAACATAAAAATTTGAGGCTTGTATAAGATATGTTACTGAAACCATCATATTTAATAAAGCATATTGCATACTTACTCCAAATATCATTGTAGGTCTTGTTAACCCTACAAATAAAGGATCTGTTTCTAACTTTCCTAGCATAAATAACTCCCATTTAACTACTTTATTAATAACAATTATAACCCTTACAAAGGTTATAAATGATTTTAACCAAAAACTAACTCAAAAATCAAACTGCTAATAAAGTTCCCTAGTAATTGTTTCACTGCATGATGTGATATTATCTCATAGATATTTAATCTTAAAAACTAAATAAAGAGTAAATAAAAAGCTTTTATAGATCAAACAATACTATTTATTTTTATTAAATAAATATAAATTTCTTACAAAAATCAGTTTTTTCATATATTATGCTAAAATTGGGGTTTTTTAGCTTTAAATTTTAAAATGTTGTAATGTGAATATATATTATATAAAACCAAACGATAATTTTTTGCTCTTGCTTACTAATTTTTTACTCAAAAATTACTTATCAGCCTTAGATAAAGTAAAAATTATCTTGCCACATTGGATTCACTGTAAAGAATTACAAAAAAAATAATATTAGCCACACAAAAACAATCTATATTCTTACCTGAAATAATTACAATCAAACAATTTTTATCTTCTATCTTGCCAATGACAAATTACCAGTTACCATCTACCTATCCTCAACTAAGTCAATATGAGCAAATGATCATAATTGCAAAAATTATAAAAAAACATAGTAAACTTAAAATAGACCTACCACAAGCTCTACAGCTAAGCAATAAATTATTACAGATTTTCCTACAATTTCAAAGTCAAGAAATCAGCATTAATCAACTTAAAACTCTTCCTGATAAAATTGAAAACTCTGAACATTGGCAAAATATATCTAAATTTTTGATTGTTGCCTATACTGAATGGATTAATATATGTAAAAAAATTATAGGCTACAACTATGATAATATTTCCTTAGACCTTAAAGAATTATTTAAAACTAACCAATATTTAAACCCAATAATTATAGCTGGAATTTTACCAAATAATAAACTGGATCTAGCTATTTTTAAAAATATTTTAAACTCTAAATTAGGCCATGTCATCTTACCACCTATCTATTTAGAAGAATTAAATTACTCTCTAAAAAATTTAGGTAATACTATTCTATATGATTTCCAATATCTATTCCAAGGTTGCAATATTCCTTCAAATACTGTTAGTTATTTAGGAAAAAAAACATCATACTTTACACTAAAAACAGCAATATTATCAGAATTCCTTGATTTACCAAATTTATATCAGCCAGTACCTAACAATACTAGTATAATCAATCCCCTTGTAAAAATTAAATATATAGAAACTGACAACCAATTTGAAGAAGCTAAACTAATAGCGGCTATTACCAATAATTATCTTGCTGAAACAATAAAAGAGAAAAAAAAAGTTTTAATCATTAGTAGTTCTGAAAGCTTTTCTAGCCTTATCATGTTACATCTAGACAAATATCAAATAACATACACGAATCTTTTAAATATGAATATTCAACAATTACCGCAAATAAATATAATAACAATGATTGTTGATCTAATATCTAGTAATTTTAATATTAACAAATTCATAAATTTAACTAAAACTGCATTTCTTATAAGTGAAGAAAGTCATAATTTTGAAAAAATAATTCTAAAAGATCAACATAAACACCAAGATCTTAAACAAACTTTATTTAGTCTTAGTAATGATCCTACTCACAAGTTATATAAATGGTCCTTATTTATTCTTCAAGCCTTCAAAGATTTATGGAAATACTATAAAGAAACTGATATTCAATTTAATAAAGTTATAATAGACGTATTACGAGCAGCACAAAACTTAACTACAGGAAAAATTTGGCAATTAAAATCCAGTAAAAAATTGGCAAATAAATTAAAAGAAATTATTAAAGCAGCTAAGCATTTACAAAAAATTAATACTATTAACTTCAGTAATATTTTAAAAGAGTTAATTGTCTCTATTAAATTAAACTATGAGTACAATAATAATGCAAATGTTACTATTTCAGACGATAATAGTGCTATTTTATTAAATGCAGATTGTACAATCATATCAGAATTTAATGACAATAATTGGCCTGGTAATTTAACAAAAGACCCTTGGTTTAATCAATCTATGCGTAGCAAATTAGGACTACCTAACCACAATACTCACTATGCTAAAAAGCAATATATGCTATACACTATATTACAAAAATCTCAAATTTTCTTAACTAATGCAAAAATCACTAAATCTGGCAGATCTACTATTTCACGATTTATTTTTAAATTACAACTTTTAGCAATTAATAATAAATTTATTGACATTACTATAAATAATGCAAAGCTAATTAACTATAATAATTTTAACTCAGATAAACAAGAAAATAAACCTACTGTTTCTCCTGGTGTTTTAACATCAGTAAAAGACTTTCCAAATACAATATCTACTACTAGTATCGAAATGTTAATTAAAAACCCCTATAGTTTTTATGCAAAAAATATACTAAGGTTAAAACCACTAATACTTAATCATGACAAGCATAAACAAGCAGAATTTGGAATATTAATTCATAGTATAATTCATAAGTATAATGAAAGTTATAATACCATAACACAAGACGATCCAATAAATCACTTCCTTCAGATAGGTAAAAAACTATTAAGTAATTACAACTACAGTTCACTCACTAAAACAATATGGCAAACTAAATTACAGAACTTTGCTAGTGAGTTTATAGAATTCGATCAGCATAGAAGAAGGCAAGGATTTAAAATATTCTCTGAACAGTATGGGCAAATTACTTTAAATATAAATAACAAAAAAATAAACATTATAGCAATAGCAGACAGAATAGAATACTCAGATACTGAATGTTATATTATAGATTTTAAAACAGGTACCACACCCAACAAAAAAGAAATAGAACAAGGCATTGCAACTCAGCTAATTATAGAAAGTATCATATTAAGTAATGGTGGTTTTAAACTATTACCACCTATAATTCCCAACAAAATAATATATGTTAAAATTGCTACTAGTCGTCCATTTCTAGAACTAACAGAGACAATAATTGATTCACAATCATTACGTAAACATGAACAAGGCTTAACTAAACTATTAGAATATTTTATAAAAGATAAATCCACATTTTTTCCTTCCCCAATTTATAAGCTAGCACTTAAATATAATGATTATAAGCACTTAGCACGTTATTTAATATAATCAATTATAGACAAATGAGTCTCAGTGTAATATCTTTTTATAAGATGCTGTTAAGTTTTCAAAATAAATCCTATAAAACTTACTAGCTTGAAATACAAAAGCTATCCTATGAATTTAAACATTAAACTACTTGAAGATTTTTTTGATAAAGAAATAAATATGGATATTGGCATTGGTGGCGATATTACAAGTAAACATGTCATTCTTTCTGAGAAAGAAGTTGATTTTCAAATTAATACAAGAGAAAATGCTGTAATCAGTGGATTATTCATTGCAGAATATTTTTTTAATAAATATACTAACATTAATTATAAACTTTGTTGTCATGATGGGGATAAAGTCAGTCATGGGCAAAGCATCATAATAGGGCGAGGTAATGCTCAACATATTCTACTAGTAGAAAGAACTATTTTAAATTTCTTACAACATTTATCTGGGATTTCTTCAACAACTAATAAATATGTTTTAGCTATAAAAAATAACAAGACTAAAATTTGTGATACCAGAAAAACCATACCTGGTATGAGGCTTCTTCAAAAATATGCAGTAAAATGTGGCGGAGGACATAACCATAGATTTAGCTTGGATAATAGCATCTTAATAAAAGATAATCATATTGCTATATGTGGCAGTATTAGCAAAGCAATAAAGTGTGCTAAACAAAATGCTCCGCACTATAGCTGTATAGAGGTTGAATGTGAAACTTTAGACCAGGTTAAAGAGGCATTAAACTTTGAAGTAAAAATAATTATGCTTGACAATATGCATATAAACGATATTAAAGAAGCAGTTAAAATTATCAATGGAAAAGCCATTACTGAAGTTTCAGGTAAAGTTAACTTAGATAACGTTAACAAAATTGCTGCTACTGGAGTAGACTATATATCAATTGGCCGACTAACTCACTCTGTTTCAGCTATTGATTTAGGGCTTGACATTATCCTTTAAATTAACACACTAAGAAAAAGCTATAAATACTCTATTAATTCATAAAAACGATTATTCAACAAAATCATATATGAGAGAAATCCTATATAAGCTTAATTCTATACTATAGAATTAAATTTCAATCAGACTGAATAAAAGCTTTATTACATATTTAATATCCACATATTTTACTTAAATTTTCAAAAACAAAACACATTATGTAATTTATTAGTTGTTTTATAAATTATATTTTTCTATACTGCTTAACTTAGTGGGTCATTATTATTAACACTAATTGGAAGGAAAAAAGATGCTACCAAACACAGATATGACATTAGTTATATTGTTTTTAGTAATAAATTTAGGAATAGGTTTATGGTATGGAAAAGGGGTAGTATCAATGCAAGATTATGCCTTAGGAGGAAGAAAATTTAGCACAGCAGTACTTGCTGTCACTATAATTGCTACTTGGATTGGTGGTAGTTCATTTTTTAATGGGTTATCAGAAACTTATAGAGGTGGAATATTTAGATTATTATCACCTTTAGGGCCTATAATTAGCTTGCTTATTACAGCCTATATATTAGCTCCTCGTATGCAAGAATTCCTAGGAAAACTATCAGTTGCAGAAGCTATGGGAGATTTATATGGTGTACATGTTAGGGTTATCACTGCCATTAGTTCCATTGCCTTTTCAACAACAATAATCGCTATGCAAATTAAAGTCTTTTCAATAATATTCAATTATTTCTTTGGTATAAATAGTGATTACGCTACTTTAGTTGGTACTGTAATAATAATTACATATTCTGCTTTTGGAGGAATAAAATCAGTAATTTTTACTGATGTATTTCAATTCCTCACATTTGGAGCATTTGTACCAACTCTAGCCTTGCTTATTTGGAGTATATTTGGCAATTGGAATTCTATAGTAAATACTTTAACAACTAATCCCACTTTCAATCCTAAATTTTTATTAGACTACCACAATCCTGTAGTATTATCATATTATAGTTTATTTTTTCTCTATCTTATACCTTTTATTGATCCAGCTACTTTTCAAAGAATATTAATAGCTAAAACCACAGAACAAGCAAGTAGTTCTATTAAAGCTTCTACAATATTATACATAGTATTTTGCATCTTCAGTGCTATAATTAGTATTGTAACAATTTCAATAGCTCCAAATATACAAGCTAATGATGCTTTGATGTATATAATAGACAATTTTTCTTCTCCAGGGTTTAAAGGTTTAATCATAATAGGCATGGCTGCAATGATTATGTCCACTGCTGATTCCTACATTAACTCCTCTTCAATAATATTTGTCAACGATATATTAAAACCACTTGGAATATCAGGATATAGTAAAATAGTAGAATTAAAATTTGTCAGAGCTTTTGCTATATTCATTGGTTTTGCAGCCTTTATTATAACATTATCAAAACAAAATATGTTTAGAATATTTCTACTGGTGGAAGTTTTTATATCCCCATAGTAGGTATTCCATTGTTATTTACTATTTTAGGATTTAGGACTACTACTAAAACTGTATTATTAGCCATGACAACAAGTGCTTTTACTATGATTTTCTGGGATCATTACTTTCAATTTTTTTTACCTATTAGCAATATTGCCCCTGCTACTTTTATCAACTTTTTAACTTTAATCTCTTGTCATTATTTTTTTTCTCAACCAAGTAATAGTCTTAGCTTACAAGAACAAAAGCCACCTGATGTTACAAAACTTAATAATAAACAACAAGCAAACAAAATATTAAATCTCTTAAAAAAATTATTATATAAGTTAAGTTGGAAACATATAATCGATCATTGCATAAATAATTCCTTTACAAATAAACATAATTATGCTTACTTTCCTATTTTTATATTATTATCTCTAATAATAATGATATCTTCTAGTACAAGTAAAAATTTACTATTACATTCTAACTTAAAAGCTATTAGTTTCCTTGTAGCTTCATCATCTACGCTCACTACTGCTTTTATTGTTTACAAACTTTGGCCAACAAATTTTTATAAAAAATACATTGGATTTATTTGGTACATTTACATATTCTATAGCTTAGTGTTTACTAATACCATCTTAATACTAATAAGTGGGCTTACTCAGGTTCCATTAATATGCTTTTTATTAAATCTTATATTAGTAACAACTGTAATTAGGTTGTATGTAGCTTTAATTATGATAATAATAGGCATTCCCCTTGGTATATTAAGTTTCAACATAATTTATTACTATTAATAATTCTATTCCAGGCACATTAACAAATTATTTTAATTGACAATTAAAGAGATCTTTCAGTAAAAATCAATAAGGTTTTTATTAAAATAGACTCTATATTTTAAAAAATCTTATAATTTACAGTAAAAAAGAATTTAATTAGCTTTAAAATTAACTTTGTTAACGTACCTATATTATTATAAAAACTTTTCTGCAATTACACTAGCTGCTGTTTTACTTGGAACCGTTTTCTGCTCTAAACCTAACTGCTTAAGTATAAATCTTGCTTCAGTTAATTGTTGCTGCTTGACCTGACAATTACTTAATAACTCTATTAAAGCTCTACTCAGCTTTGCAGCATTACAATTACCTTGAAGAAATTCAGTTATCACCATTTTGTTTGCAACAATATTAATCAAAGAAGCATATTTAATTCTTACTATAGATTTAATATATAGCCAACTAAAAAAATTAACCTTATAAGCAATAATCATTGGTGTGTTACAAGCAGCAATTTCTAATGTATTAGTCCCAGATTTAGCAAGAGCAACATCTGCTAAATTATACGCACTTATCTTATCTTGCGTTACTACAATATGAATATTATCATACCTCATAATTATTTGATTTATTACTGCCAAAACAATTTCATTATTAAAAACTATAACTACTGAAATATTAGACAATTCTTGCTGACATTGTTGCACTGCATCTAAAAAAATAGGTAATAGCATTTCTATTTCCTGTACTCTACTACCAGGAGTAAGACAAATTATTTTTCTAGAACTAATAATATTATATTGTTTTTTAAAATTCTCATTTATTTTTAAAAAATTTTGTTCAAAAATCGGATGTCCTATATAAGTTGTATCTAATCCTTCTCTCTCAAATAATGGAGGTTCAAAAGGTAATAAAGCAAACAAATGATCATATATTTTAGCAAATAACTCAGCTCTTCTGGGTTTATAAGCCCATACACTTGGAGCAACAACATGCACTATTTTTATATAAGGAGCAACTTTCTTCACCTGCCTAGTCACTCTAAGACAAAATGATGGAGAATCAACAGTGATTATCAAATTTGGCTTTACAAAAAGTATATCCTGAATAGTTATGTTTATCAATTTTTTTAATCTTAATATTCTAGGAAGTATTTCAGCAAAGCCCATAACATTTATTTCACTAATTGAAAATAAGCTTGATAATCCTTCTGTTTGCATTCTATCTCCACCAATGCCAAAAAATCGAATATCGTTACCAACCATAGATTTCAACTGATACATGATTTTACTTGCTATGTCATCACCTGAACTCTCTCCAGCTATGATATAAATTTTCTTCATATTTTCAGTTTTCATTTGTGCCATATCACATATTAAATTATTAATACATATTTAGACAATGATTCCAAGATTTAGATAGATGACAGGTACAGCGTATATAATACATGGATACGACAACTCTAAAACAAATCTTGAAAGCAAAAGAGATATATACGAGATCAATATCATTTTACTTACAATTACACTAAATATAATAATGAATATTATATCAGCAGAGCTTTTAACACTAAGAACTTTTATTTTAAAATTATATAAAATTTTAGAAATTATTATAAGGCATATAAACTAAATATAATAATACTTGGAAAAATACTAAGAAGCTGACTAGATAGCATTTGAAAACAGCAGTGATAAAAAATTATTAAAAATTGAAAAAATTTTTAAAATACTACTCAACTCATATTTACTAAATCCTCTAAGTAACTTTTATATGCCCCTGGTTTAAACTTAGCAGCTAACTTTAATAGTTGTTTATCATCAATAAATCCCTTTTTCCAAGCTATTTCTTCTACACAACCAATTTTTAATCCTTGCCTATGCTCGACATTTTTAATAAATTCAGAAGTCTCAATAAGAGAATCAGGAGTACCAGCATCCATCCAAGCAAAACCTCTACCTAACAACTTCACAGAAAGATTACCTCGCTCAAGATATGCCTTATTAACATCAGTAATTTCCAATTCCCCTCTTTGTGAAGGCCTAAGCTTAGATGCAATATCTACAACATCTTTATCATAAAAGTAAAGGCCAGTTACAGCCCATTTAGAAACTGGATTTTGAGGTTTCTCTTCAATAGTTAAAGGCTGATTATACTTACCTAACGTTACAACTCCATATCTCTGTGGATTTTGAACAAAATATGCAAAAATCACTGCTCCATTCTTAATTTTTACAGCAGACTCCAATAGTTCTATTAAACCGTTACCATAAAAAATATTATCTCCTAAGATCAATGCAATAGAATCGTTACCTATAAAAGAAGCAGCAATAATAAAAGCATCTGCAATACCTTTAGGTTCTTCTTGTACCGCATATTTTATACTTATTCCCCACTGCGAACCATCCTGCAAAAGAAGTCTATATAATGGTAAGTCACGAGGAGTACAAACAATCAATATATTATTAATACCAGCTAAAAGAATAGTAGACAAGGAATAATAAATCATAGGTTTATCATAAACAGGCAATAACTGTTTACTAATTACCATAGTAGCAGGATACAATCTTGTACTAAGACCAGCTGCAAGGATAATAGCTTTCACTTTCACCTCTAAATTTTTAAATTAATATTTATATTTCATTAACATATCTGATAATGCATCAGTCCATGACCTCAACTGTTCATTATATACATCCATTAAACGTAGACAAGAAAGCCTTGAATTTAATGGTCTTAGAGCTACAGTTTTATAGTCTTTAGAAGGAATTGCTTGCAACATAGGAGTTTTCTTACCTTTTTTTTCTATTTGTAAAAAAATTTCTCTAGCAAGACCAAACCATGAACTATCTCCCTGATTACAACAATGAAAAATACCTAGAGCATTGTCTTTTATTATCGGGTACTTATTAATTATATTAACAACTACATTTGCTAAATCCTTTGCATACGTAGGACTACCATATTGATCATCCACAACTTTAATAACTGCTTCTGAATTTGCAATAGCTAACTTTATCATTGTTTTTACAAAATTATTCCTATAAATACTATAAACCCAAGAAGTTCGTAATATAACATATTTAGAGCTATTATCACGTACCATAAATTCACCAGCAGCTTTGCTTTTTCCATAAATGTTAATAGGATTAATCTGATCTCCTTCTACATAAAAACCTATTTTATTACCATCAAATACATAATCTGTTGAAAAGTGAATCATTAACGCCCCAACTTTAGAACAAGCTTTAGCTATAACACCAGGAGCTTTAGCATTTATAGTAAAAGCAATATCAATTTCTGACTCTGCTTGATTAACATTTGTATATGCCACAGTATTTACTACAAACTGAGGATCAAAATTTATTATTAATCTATATAATAAATTTTGATCTAAAGCAAAATCAACTTCTTTTCTAGTTATAACTTTAACATACCAATGATTAGGCACTAAGTGAAAAAGTTCTGTACCAATTTGCCCATTACCCAAAATTAATAATCTAGTTGTCATATATCAAATAACGTATAAATTCGCTTCTTCCTAGGAAATATTTAGTCCTAATTTTTCACTTTGATAATTCTTTATATGCAATCTCCCACCAATGACAGTTATTAATATACCACTTTACAGTCCTTTCTAAACCATCATTAATATTAGTCTTAGGTACCCACCCAAGCTCATTTCTAATTTTTATATCGTCTATTGCATAACGAAAATCATGACCTGGCCTGTCTTGAACAAAGTTAACAAAATCATAATGAGATTGAAAATTAGAATCAACAAATTTGGAATTTTTATCCAAGATATTACAGATCTTTTTTACAATTGTAATATTTGATTCTTCGCTATTACCACCAATATTATATTTCTGTCCTAATTTACCTTTTGTTAAAATCAAATATAAAGCTTCTACATGATCTTCTACAAATAACCAGTGCCTAATATTTTTTCCGTCACCATATATTGGCAGTGCCTCTTTATTATAAGCTTTAATGATAGTTAAAGGAATCAACTTTTCAGGAAACTGAAATGGTCCATAATTATTAGAACAGTTACTAATTAAAACTGGTAAATTGTAAGTACGAAAATAAGCATTAACTAAATGGTCTGCTGATGCTTTACTAGCTGAATAAGGCGAACTAGGACAGTAAACACTTTCTTCAGTAAAAAAACCAGTATCTCCTAGAGATCCATATACTTCATCTGTCGACACATGAAGAAAACGAAAAGATTCCTTACTAACATTACCTTTAGTATTAGCTAAGTAATTCTTAGTTACCTCAAGTAAATTATAAGTACCTAAAATATTAGTCTCAAGAAAAATCTTAGGATTATCTATAGAACGGTCAACATGTGTTTCAGCCGCTAGATGAACTAAATAATCTGGTTCATATTTTTTAAAAATTGCTACAACAGCAGCTTTATCACAAATATCTAAATGTTCAAAACAGTAACGAACATTATCCTTAACAGATTCTAAAGATTTAACATTAGCAGCATAAGTAAGCTTATCTACATTAATAACATAAGCATCAGTAAAATTTATTAAATACCTACATAAAGCAGAACCTATAAAACCTGCTCCCCCTGTAACAATAATTTTCATAAATATCTTTACTAATTACCCAACTAAAATTACTTATATATTACTACAAGTATAACTTAAAATATGTTCTTGCAAATCTTTTAACTTAGGATAATTTTTATCCTTTTCTGATATTATAGCTTGATCAAAATCTAATGGCCAATTAATCTGCAACTCAGGATCATTCCACAATATACCCCTTTCATATTCTGGACTATATGGTGCTGTTACCTTATACATAACTCTTGTGTCATCTTCAAGAGTACAAAATCCATGAGCAAATCCTGCAGGAATATATACTTGGTTTAATAACCCTTCACTAATTTCAACTTTCATATGACATTTATAAGTTGGCGAATTTACTCTAATATCAACTATTATATCCAAAATTCTACCTTTAATTACAGTAACTAACTTAGCCTGCTTAAAAGGAGAAACTTGAAAATGCAGTCCTCTTATCACATTTTTCTTATTTGAAACAGAATAATTATCTTGAACAAAGTCAGATTCTATCCCATAATTTTTCTTCAGTTGTTCTTTATTATATAACTCAGCAAAAAAACCTCTAGAATCCTTAAACTTAAAGTTATTAATTAACTTCACCCCTGCAATTAATTCTATTTCCGGAAAAATACACTTAGACATCATAATTTAATAATATAATACTTTAAAACTCAAATTAAATAGCATACACTTATTAATTACTAAATTAACTCAAATATATTACATATTAAAGTAACGGAAATAATTCCTAAAAACAAGAATTTAGTATATCTATATTTAGTATAAGTACACTAAAATATGTTACTAGTAAATAAAAGCTAGTAATATTAAAACTCAAGAAAGCAATTAAATAAAAAATTCTTAGCTTTAATATATGATTATATTGTATCTACATCAATAAATTCAAAAAAGAAGGATTATGAATAAAAATATTAATAAAGCCCTTGCATTATATGGAATATATTTTGCTAGGTTATACCAGCATGCATTAAAAAATGAACAAAATAAATATCTCAAAGAAATTACCGCTATAGTTAAAAATAAACAAAACTTTAACAATAAAGAGTTAATAGAAAAAGTAAGACAAGATTTAATCCAAGACCACAAATACTTAAACAAGATAAATGAAGAAATTAAACATTACCCAAACCAAGATGAGTTACATTTTGGTGTACGGACTAACAAAATGGACCTAATCCTTACTGGTATTAGCGTTTTATTCCATAACGACAAAAATATAATAGACATTACTAATGGAAGACTTCCAGAAGATTATGATAATACAATTTATGGTTTACCAAAAGCTAACAAAAATACATATTATGGCAGTTCAAAAAGCACTTTTATATCAGGAGCTATATATTCTATATACTATACTATTACAAAAACTAACATCAATAAAGTAGATATATTTAACTCTCCAGTAGTGCACGTAGTAGATTGCCCTAAAAATTTTATTATAGAATCAAACTATCGCTGGTATTATCAGCAACCTTACGAAAGTGATACTAACAAAATTAATGGGTTTGGCTTTGTTCATAGTGGTTATTCTTTCGATGGTTCACGTAATCAAAAAAAATTATATCCTTATGGTAAGAAATTTGCTCCTCAAGATTGCAGTTCATATGTTAATAAAATTACTGCTTGTCCAGAACTTTTATCTACCATAGATTATTTAGGCATTTATCGTACTATAACAAGAAAAGGATTCATTCCCAGCACTTGGAAATTATCTGAAGCAGCAAAGTATATTAATCTATATGAAGCAATCGAAAATAAAAAAGATATTAAAATAGGTGATATATATTTTCATAGAGAATTCAATAAGACTAATACAGAGGAAAATAGTTTAGGAATTGCTGGGCACACAGCTATTGTAATTGATGTACTAGAAAATATAGTACTAACTGTAGGTGCTAACCGCGACATGCCATATCTTGAAGGTATATTGTTACAAGAATTTGAGATAAATCCAACTAGCTTAAATGAAAAGGCATTTTTTCTTAGATTAAAACCTGAATATATCACTAACTTACCTCAATTACCTGATGGGAGTAGTTTTACAAGTTTATGTGATGAATATAATGGGGAAAAAGACCTTGGTAGTATTATTGAAATATTTGATAAAATAATCATGGGGCAATCAGATCACCAAAATGATGAAATCTAACTAATTTGTTGTTGAAGTAATTCTTTGACTAATGGAACAGTAATATTGCGTTTGTTTTCTAAAGAATATTTATCGATCAATTTTACTGTTTCATTAATAGTTTTAAATTCCCTAGTTAATCTACAAGCTAAATAGTTTATAACATCAATAGATACCTTCAATGATCGTTCTGAAAATTCTCGCATTAGGATAATTTTTATCATTTCATCATCAGGTTGATCAAGTTTTATGGTAAATATAGAGCTTAACCTAGAAATAAGATCTGGTAATATAAAATCAGGAGGGTATATACAACTTGTAAGTATTAAGAATTTACTATTTTCATGTAGTATATTAAAAACATGGAGTAACTTTTGTTCCGGCCAGTTTTTATCTATGTCGTCTATAATAAAACATTCTCCAGTTTTATAAAGCTTAGTAACATCATCACTATAAGATATAAATATTGCCTTAGCATATCTTTGCCAGATATTAACTAAATGAGTTTTGCCAGAAGAACTTGGGCCACATATAGCTAGAACTTTTGAATAAGGATATATACCCCAAATATTTGGCCAACTTTTTATTAAGTAATAAGCGTTGAAATTAGATTTAGATATAATATAATCCTCATCTAAATATTTTAGATCTTTTTGAAAACTTATAGTATATTGCATATTTCAAGTTATAATATGGCTTATATATTTTAATTATCTTAACAATTATTTATAATAACTGCTAGACCTATATACTTCCATACCAGCCTGGCACAAAATCTTAATTACTACAGCAATAGGTATTGCAAAAAAAATGCCTTTAAACCCTAAATATTTGCTACAAACTAGTACTGAAAAAAACATCCACAAAGGATGTAATCCTATTTTGCTACCAATTAATTTTGGAGTAAGAAAATAACTCTCTAACATATAGCCAACTACATAGCTAGAAAATACATAAATCAATTTTGACGATATACCAAATTCAACAAAACATACTGTCAACGCTATACTCATTGAAACTATTATTCCAATAAAAGGTATTATAATTATAAAACCAGAGAATAAACCTAGTAATAAGGAAAAATCTATATTTACAAAAGTAAAAAATATAGCATAATAAACTGAAAGTATAAGGCAAATATTTAATTGAGCACCAATATAAGCAGATAATAAATCATTAATATTACTAAAGATCTTGTGAACAGAAGGTATACTATATTTAGGAAGAATAGAATTAAAGTTCATTATAATTAGATTCCAATCACGAAGAAAATAAAATAATAACACAGGAATTAAGATAATAGTAATTATAGTATTTATAGTTGTAATCATATATTCCCAAATATGATTAAAAATATTTGCTAAAACTGAAAACCAACTATTAATAAATTCTTTGATTGCTTGTCTTATATCTTGGCCTAAAACATCACTTAAATTATCAATAACCTTACTAGACTCTATAACATCTTGCATATAAAGTTTATAAATTGGAATATTCTTAACCAGTAAAGCAGCTTGATTATAGATAATAGGCATTAAAAATGATAATATTATAATTAATGCAGATAAAAAAGTAATAAACACTATACAAACTAGCAAGTCTCTATGAACCTTAAATTTATTATGAAATATTTCTACAATTGGATTTAATAGATATGCTAAAATAAAAGCACTTAAAAATGGTGTTGCTATATCCATAAAACAGTAACATAAGAAAAATAGTATCCCTATTATTAAAGACCATAAAAAAAAATTATTTATTTTTACTACCATATAATAACTTTTTAACCTTTTAATTTATTTAAAATCAAGAAATTAAGTTCTTGAGCAAAAAGAGAAATTATAAAATATTCCTATAATCTTTTATTAGTAATATTTTTATCTTTCTGACAAAATAATATATTACCTCGTATAATTTTTATTAATAAAATATCTCCATAATGAGCAATTTCATCACCATAAAACATTTTTGCATTCATTATAGTACCTGACCATATAACCTGACCTATAGTCTTATGGTCAAAAGTTTTGGAAATAACCTCTGCATACTGACCACATATATCTTGAAAAAGAGGGTTATTCTTTACTTTTGCAGCTTGCCAAGGTAACCAAAACGCAACACACCACAAACAAGATGTAAAGATAAAAATTAAATATTCATAGTGGTAAGCGTTTTTACAGTATAATAGTATAATTGCAGTTATCAATGCTCCTAACCCAGCAAATAATAAACCTAGACCTGGTAAAATCACTAACTCAACTAAAATCAAAGTTAAGCCATAAATCAACCACATTTCAACTGTCATTATACTATCATCATTTTTTTTCCTCTAATAACATTGACCCTGTTGTTTCACTAGCACTAATTCTCAAAAACTCAATAACATCAGCAATATCTTGAGGTTTTGAAAGACCTACAAATGACATTTTAGTACCACGTATATATTTAAATGGTTTATGTAAAAACAAAAACAAAGATTCAAGATCCCAATTTCCACCTTTAGCAATCATTGCAGCAGAATATTTATAGCCTTCATGTTTTGCTTTTGGCTTTTCTATAATTCCAAATAAGTTAGGGCCAATTCTATTTGGCCCAGACTTATTAATAGTATGACAAGTAGCACACTTGCTAAAAATCTTGCTTCCAGATTTTGCATTTGCACTTTTCATTAATGTAGCAATTTCTTGCTCATCAAAACGTGGTTCTATATTATGAGCCAACTCAACATCCATATCATTGTCAATAATATCTAAGCGATAACCACGATGTTTAGCTTCCAAAACTGGTTTATATAAAACATCAGTAAATATAGCTATTAACATTATAATCAAACTTGATAGTAAGATTGATGCAACAATTTTATTTAATTCAAATCCATTCATATTTTAATCTTTTCTAATTTCAAAAAGAATATATTATATATTACACTGGTTTATCCATATTCAGTAATATTATCAACAACATAATAACAAATTAATTAATCTTAGGAAATAAAATATGGCTGCAAGTATAAACATATTAATATTAATTATATTTGGGGTTATAATGCTTAACATGATTAAAATTGTACCTCAACAAGAAGCTTGGGTATTAGAGAGACTAGGTAAATTCAATAAAGTTTTACCTGTAGGTTTAAACTTTATAATACCAATAATAGACAGGGTTGCCTATAAACATAGTTTAAAAGAACAAGCAATAGATGTAAATGCCCAAACAGCTATCTCAAATGATAATGTAACTTTATCAATTGATGGAGTTTTATATGTTAAAATTGTAGACCCTATAGCAGCCTCTTACGGGGTAAGTAATCCATATTATGCTATAATACAACTAGCACAAACTAATATGCGATCAGAAATTGGTAAAATTCCACTTGATAAAACTTTTGAAGAACGCGAAAACCTTAACATAGCTATTGTTACATCAATAAATCAGGCAGCTATAAATTGGGGTATTCAATGTATGAGATATGAAATAAAAGATATACAACCACCTCAAACAGTTTTACGCGCCATGGAGCTTCAAGTTGCTGCTGAAAGGCAAAAAAGAGCACAAATACTTGAATCAGAAGGGCAACGTCAATCTCAAATTAATTTAGCTGAAGCTCAAAAAGCCCAAGTGGTTCTTAATTCCGAAGCATCACAAACCGACCAAATTAACCGTGCAAAAGGTGAAGCAGAAGCTATATTACTAGTAGCAAAAGCCACAGCAGAAGGAATAAAACAAGTAGCACAATCAATTAATCAAAATGATGGTAACAAAGCTGCTGCATTACGTATAGCAGAACAATATGTTAATGCTTTCTCTGAAATAGCTAAAGAAACCAATACAGTCATTATACCATCAAATTTCAATGAACCCAGCTCAATAATCACTCAAGCTTTGTCAATCTTTGATTCAATAAAATTTTCTAATTCTAAAAAACCTCTAGAAAAATCTTCAATAAAAGTTAATAAAGAATAAAACAAGTTAAAAGAGCTAAATAAACTATGCAAATAACTATTTTCTTAGCTATTTATAATGGTTCCCAGTTTCTTAATGACCAACTACAATCTTTTATAGAACAAAGTCACAATATTAAATTAATTGCAAGCTTAGACTCAGAAGATTTAGAAGCCAAAAAAATTTTAGCAAAATATTTCTATCATAAGAACTTGGAAATTATAGTTAAACAAGGTCCTACTAAAGGTTTTGTTACAAATTTTTTGTCAATGGTATGTAATAACAATTATACCTCAAAATATTATGCATATTCTGATCAAGATGATGTATGGTACTCTAATAAACTTAATAGAGCAATAGCATGGCTTGACAAACAGCCTAGCAATACAGCTTTATTATGGTGCTCAACAACAACATTAATTAATGAAAATGGTAAAATTATTAGTAATGCTGAAATATTTTATAAACAACCAAGTTTTAAAAATGCAATAGTACAATCAATTGCAGCTGGATGTACAATGGTTTTTAATCATAAAACTAGAGAATTATTGCAACTAGCTGGTATGGTTAATGTTATTTCACACGATTGGTGGACTTATATTATAGTGACAGGATGTGGAGGAAAATGTTATTATGATGCAATGCCTTCTGTTTTTTATAGACAACATCAAGCAAATATAGTAGGCTCTAATATAGGAATTATAAATAAAATAAGAAGAATAAATAGACTATTTCAAGGCCAATTTTATAAGTGGAATAATATGAATATTTCTGCTCTACAAAACATTAAGTATATGCTAACATCTGAAGCTCAATATATTATTCAACATTTTGTTAACTTACGACATCCAAATATTTTTAAAAGACTTAAAACCTTAGTAAAACTAAAATTATATCGCCAAACTTTTCTTGGTCAATTAGGTTTATGGGTAGCCTGCGTTTTTAAAAAAATATAACAGCTCAATTACAAAGTATTAAACTAATACCCTTTATATATCACTCTTTAAATTTCCTTTATTTATTACAAAATATAATAAGCTATAATCATTTTTTAAGGACCAAGCAAAAACTAAAAATATTACTAATAATTTGAATCATTTTTGCTTAAAATAAACTCATTCTATCTAAAATTAAATATTTTAACATAATACAAAATTTTAACCCCCTCTTACAACATCCAAATTATTATCTTGAACATTATTATTTTTAGCAGCAATAATTTCTTTATCACGTTGATGTGCTATTTTTTTAGCATTAGCTAAATAAAAACCTGTACCAGCTGGAATTTGTCTTCCTACTATAACATTTTCTTTTAATCCCTGTAACTTATCTATCTTACCAGATATTGCAGCCTCAGTAAGCACCCTGGTTGTTTCTTGGAATGAAGCAGCTGATATAAAAGAACGTGTTTGTAACGATGCTTTAGTAATACCCTGTAAAATAAGCTGATATTTAGCCCCCCTTAACCCTTGTTTCTCTGCAGCTTTATTAACTCTTATCACTTCTCTTTTGTCTACTTTTTCCTCAGCCATAAAAATGGTGTCACCTGGATCAATAATTTCAACTTTTTGTAGCATTTGTCTAATAATTACTTCAATATGTTTATCATCAATTTTTACCCCTTGCAGTCTATAAACAGCTTGAATTTCATTAACCATATAAGATGCTAAAGCCTCAACACCCATTACTTTTAAAATGTCTTGTAATACTGGGCTACCTTCAATTAACATATCACCTTTCTTAACAACATCACCTTCATTAACTACAACATGTTTTCCTTTAGGCAACATATATTCAATCGGATCACTACCATCTATTGGATATAATATAAGACGGCGTTTTGATTTATAATCTTTACCAAATTCAATACGCCCATTTGTTTCAGCTATTATAGCATGGTCTTTAGGTCTACGAGCTTCAACCAATTCTGCTACTCTTGGTAAACCACCAGTTATATCTTTAGTCTTACTAGATTCCCTAGGAATACGAGCTAAAATATCACCAGAACTTACTTGTGCTCCTTCTTCAACACTCAATATAGAATTTACAGGAAGAAAATATTTAGCTTCCAACCCATTAGATAAAATTAACATTTGGCCAGTCTCATCCAATAAATGAATCCTCGGTCGTAGTGCTGCCCCTTTACTACTTTGTTTAGAATCAATAATTACCTTATTAACAATACCTGTTGACTCATCTATTACATCTCTAATAGAAATACTATCAACCATATCTTTGAACATTACTCTACCAGTTTTTTCAGTAAGAATAGGAATAGTATATGGGTCCCACTCAACTAATTTTTCTCCCATCTTAACTTGCTGATTATCTACCACTAACAAACTAGAACCATATGGTACCTTATGTTGAGCCCTTTCTTGTCCTCTATCATCTACTAATATTATTTCACAGGCCCTGCTCATTACAATAAATCTACCATCTGAATTTACAACAAGATTAGGGTTCAAAATTTTAACTTTACCAGTAATAACAGCTTCAAAAGAAGATACTTCAACGCCTTTAGTTGCAGCCCCACCAATATGAAATGTTCTCATAGTAAGCTGAGTTCCTGGTTCACCAATAGACTGAGCTGCAATAATACCTATAGCTTCACCAGTAGAAACTAACTCACCTGTAGATAAATCTCTCCCATAACATTTAGCACATACTCCTTCTTTCAGTTCACAAGTAAGTACAGAACGAACCTTTATAGAATCAACACCAGCTGCATTGATTTGTTCAACTCTCTGTTCATCTATCATATCACCTTTTTGTAATATTAACTCTTTGGTTACAGGGTGATAAATATTTACAAGAGATATACGCCCTAAAACTTGTTCAGACAATGATACAATAATCTCACCACCTTCAATAATCGAATTAATAACTAATCCATTTTCACTACCACAATCTACTTCATTTACAATACAATCTTGAGCAACATCAACAAGCCTGCGAGTTAAATAACCAGAATTTGCTGTTTTTAAAGCTGTATCAGCAAGCCCCTTACGAGCACCATGAGTTGAACTAAAATATTCTGAAACTTTTAATCCTTCACTAAAATTAGAAAAAATGGGTGTATCAATAATTTCTCCAGATGGCTTTGCCATTAATCCTCTCATTCCAGCCAACTGCTTAATCTGAGCAGCAGATCCTCTAGCTCCAGATACAGCCATTACATAAATTGAGTTTAACTTCTCTGCATTAGTTAAATCTGAAGAATTACGATTTCCTGCTGCAATTTCCTTCATCATATCATTTGCAACTTTATCTGTACATCTCGACCAAGCATCAATTACTTTATTATACTTTTCCCCATAAGTAATTAAACCATCAGCATATTGTCTTTCAAATTCTTTCACCTCAAGTAAAGTATGGTTAATATGATCACTTTTAGTTTTAGGAACTACCATATCATCCATACCAAAAGAAATGCCAGAAATACAAGCATGTTTAAATCCAAGATCCATCAATCTATCTGCAAAAATTACAGTAGCTTTCTGACCACAATGCCTATACACTACATCAATAACTAATGAGATATCCTTCTTAGTCATTGCCTTATTAACTAAATTAAAGCTAATGTTAACATTATCAGGTAATAATTCACCTAAAATTAATCTACCTGGAGTAGTTTCTACTAAAGTTGTAATCTTTCCTCCTTCAGCATTAACAATAGCTTTTCTAAACTTTATGTTTGTATGTAAAGTAATAATCTTATTAAACAAAGCATGATGCACTTGAGCCATGTTACCAAATATCATCCCTTCACCAAATTCACCACTCATAGATAAAGTTAAGTAATAAAGACCTAGTACTATATCTTTATCAGGAACAATTATAGGACGTCCATTTGCTGGACTAAGAATATTATTAGTAGACATCATAAGTACCCTGGCTTCAAGTTGAGCCTCAATAGAAAGAGGTACATGCACAGCCATTTGGTCACCATCAAAGTCAGCATTATAAGCAGCACAAACTAAAGGATGTAACTGTATAGCTTTACCTTCAATCAATAACGGTTCAAAAGCTTGTATACTTAAACGATGTAATGTTGGAGCACGATTCAATAACACAGGATGCTCCCTAATTACCTCCTCCAATATATCCCAAACTTCTGGCTTTTCTAGTTCCACCATTTTTTTTGCAGCTTTAATAGTAGTAGCAATACCATAAAGTTCAAGTTTAGCATAAATAAAAGGTTTAAAAAGCTCAAGAGCCATCTTTTTAGGCAATCCACACTGATGTAATTTTAACTCTGGACCAACTACTATAACAGAACGACCAGAATAATCTACTCTTTTACCAAGTAAATTTTGCCTAAAGCGCCCTTGTTTACCTTTAAGCATATCACTTAAGGATTTGAAAGGGCGCTTATTACTACTTTTAATAGCTCTACCACGTCTTCCATTATCAAACAAAGCATCTACTGCTTCTTGTAGCATTCTCTTTTCATTACGAACAATAATATCAGGAGCTTTTAATTCTAGTAATCTTTTTAAACGATTATTACGGTTTATTACCCTTCTATAAAGTTCATTTAGATCAGAAGTTGCAAAACGACCGCCATCTAACATAACTAATGGCCTAATTTCAGGAGGAATAATAGGCAAGACAGTCATTATCATCCACTCTGGTTTATTACCAGATCCTATAAAATCTTCAACTAACTTCAGACGCTTAACAATTTTTTTTCTTTTAGAATCAGAATTAGTGATCATAAGCTCTTCCTGTAACGTAGCTTTTAACTCCTCCAAATTCAATTCTGCAAGAAGCTTTTGTACAGCTTCAGCTCCTATCAATGCAACAAAACTATCTTCTCCATACTTATCTTGAGCTTGTTGAAAAGACTCTTCAGTCAAAATTTCACCCTTTTGTAAAGGTGACAAAGAAGGATCCACAACTATATACCCTTCAAAATATAGTATGCGCTCTAAATCCTTAAGGCTAATATCTAACAAGATACTTATACGAGATGGCAATGATTTTAAAAACCAAATATGAGCAATAGGAGCAGCTAGTTCTATATGTCCCATTCTATCACGCCTTACTTTTGAAGTAGTGACTTCCACACCACATCTTTCACATACAATACCACGATATTTCATCCTCTTATATTTTCCACACAAACACTCATAGTCTTTTACTGGACCAAAAATTCTCGCACAAAATAAACCATCTTTCTCAGGTTTAAATGTTCGATAATTTATGGTTTCAGGTTTGGTAACCTCACCATAAGACCATGAACGTATTTGTTCAGGGCTAGCAATATTAATTCTAATCTGATTAAATTGTTGCGGGCTAACTGACTTTTTATAAAAGTTTATAGTTTCTAACATAGCATACTTCCAAAAAGAAATTATAGAAAAGTTTATTCATATTTATTAACTTTCAGAAACATAAGAAATTAGTCATCATCTGTATTTTCTTCTAACTGAATATTTAAACCTAATGATCGTAACTCTTTTACCATCACATTAAATGATTCAGGAACATTAGATACAAAATTATGATCACCACGAATAATAGATTCATATATTTTAATTCTACCAGTTACATCATCAGACTTAATAGTTAACATTTCCTGTAAAGTGTAAGCTGCCCCATAAGCTTGTAGTGCCCAGCATTCCATTTCACCAAATCTTTGACCACCAAAGTGAGACTTACCACCTAAAGGCTGCTGAGTTACAAGGCTATAAGGACCAATTGAACGAGCATGTATCTTATCATCAACCAAGTGATGCAATTTCAGTAAATATTTATAACCTACTGTAACTTTTCTTTCAAAATATTCCCCAGTCCTACCATCAATAACTCTTACTTGGCCTGATTTATCTAACCCAGCTAATTCTAGCATTGATTTAACATCTTCAATTTTAGCTCCATCAAATACTGGTGTTGCAAAATACATTCCTTTTCGCAATTCTTGACAATATTTGATTAAATCTTTATCTGTCATCTCATCTATAATATTTGAAACTTGATTATTTGCATATATTTTTTTTATAAAATTTCTAATCTCATTTAAACCATTACTACTAGAATTATAGTTATCAACCATATCAGCAATCTTATAACCAAGATTTGCTCCAGCCCAACCTAAATGTATCTCAAGAATTTGACCAACATTCATTCTTGATGGTAACCCTAATGGATTTAACACCACATCTATAACAGTACCATCTTCAAGAAATGGCATATCTTCCTCAGGTATTATCTTCGAAACTACACCTTTATTACCATGCCTTCCTGCCATTTTATCACCTGATTGTAACTTATGTTTTATAGCAACAAAAACTTTTACAACTTTAAGAGCTCCTTGCGGTAAATCATCACCACATTGTAGCTTATCTATTCTATCATTAAGATATTTAGTAAGTTGATCACGAGTCTTCTCATAATGAGTTTTCATTTCTACAACTTCTGCCATTACTTTTTGATTATCTACTACTAATTGTAATAATTGTTCCCTAGACAAAGCTGCAAATATAGATTCATCAACTTTTACACCTGTTTTAATAGTTTTAGGTCCAGAAACAATCACTTGGCCTACCAGTAGCTCCTTTAACTTAAGTAGTATGAAATGCCCTATAATAGCAAGCTCATCATCCCTATCTTTTATTAATTTTTCAATCTTTTGCTTCTCAATAGCTAGTGTCCTTTCATCTTTATCAATACCACGACGCGAGAAAACACGAACTTCAACTATAGTACCAGATACTCCAGGAGGAACATAAAGCGAAGAATCTCTAACCTCTGCAGCTTTCTCACCAAATATAGCCCTTAAAAGCTTCTCTTCTGGAGTTGTAGGTGATTCACTCTTAGGAGTTACTTTACCAACTAAAATATCCCCAGGCTTTATTTTAGCTCCAATATGAACAATACCTACCTCATCTAAATGACGCAAACTCTCCTCACTAATATTAGGTATATCCCTAGTAATTTCCTCAGGACCTAAACGAGTATCTCTTGCAACAAGTTCTAATTCCTCAATATGGATAGAAGTATATATATCATCCCTTACAACTCTTTCAGAAATTAATATAGAATCTTCAAAATTATAACCATTCCATGGAATAAACGCTACTAAAACGTTACGACCTAAAGCTATTTCACCTTGATTAGTACTTGGCCCATCAGCTATTACATCTCCTTTCTTTACTATATCTCCAACATCTACTAATACTTTTTGATTAATACAAGTATTATAATTTGACCTTTGAAATTTTCTAAGATTATATATATCTACTCCTGGTGCCCCTTCATTTTTCTTGGATGTTGTCCTAACTACAATCCTAGTTGACTCTACTTGTTCTACTATACCATCATGTAAAGCAGTAATTATTGCTCCAGAATCTCTAGCAACTACAGATTCAATCCCTGTACCAACTAAAGGGGCTTCACTCCTCAACAATGGAACAGCTTGTCTCTGCATGTTAGACCCCATTAAAGCCCTATTAGCGTCATTGTTTTCTAAAAAAGGAATCATAGAAGCTGCAACAGATACAACTTGCATTGGTGTTAAATCAATAAAATCAACCTCATTAGAAGGTACCATTAAAAAATTACCGTCATAACGACAATTAACCAAACTATCAGCAAGGTAACCATTACTATCTAAAGTAGCATTAGCCTGAGCTATTTTATATTTTCCTTCTTCTATAGCAGAAAGGTATATTACTTCATTAGTAACTTTACCACAATTAACCTTACGATAAGGACTCTCTATAAAACCATGTTTATTAACTCTAGCAAAAATAGCAAGAGAATTAATTAACCCTATGTTTTGTCCTTCCGGAGTTTCAATAGGACAAATACGCCCATAATGAGTTGGATGAACATCTCTAACCTCAAAAGCTGCTCTATCACGATTTAACCCACCTGGTCCTAATGCTGACAATCTTCTCTTATGAGTAATTTCTGATACAGGATTAGTTTGATCCATAAACTGAGATAGCTGAGAAGTTCCAAAAAACTCTTTTAATACAGAAACTAATAACTTAGAATTTACTAAATCATGGGGCATCACAGTATCAATATCTACACTCCCCATCCTCTCTATAATAGCTTTTTGAGTCCTAACTAACCCAATTCTAAATTGATTTTCTACTAACTCACCTACAGATCTAACCCTTCTATTCCCTAAATGGTCAATATCATCAATAGCTCCCTTACCATCTTTTAAATCAGCTAATAATTTAATTATACTCTTAATGTCTTCTATGGTTAAGCAAGTATTACTTTTATCTATATTTAAATTAAGTCTGGAATTCATTTTAATCCTTCCAACCTCAGAGAGGTCATATCTATTAGGATCAAAAAATAAACTATCAAGTAAAGCTTGCCCTGCTTCAGCTGTTGCTATTTCCCCTGGCCTTAACACTTTAAATATATCAATTAAAGCAGACTTTTGATCTTTATTCTTATCTGCAAATAAAGTATTTCGAATATATGGGCCACATTGTGAGCTTACTGCTAAAACTTTAATATCAAAAATTTGTAGTCTCTCTATAGTTGATAAAACATCCAGGCCAATTTCTTCTCCAACACCTAATATTACTTCCCCAGTCTGGTTATCAATCAAATCTTCTGCTAAATATTTACCTACTAAGCTATCACTGCCTACTAATATTTCTTCCAGTCCATCATTAATAAAGTTCCTAGCAATACGAGGAGTAATTTTTTGCCCTGCATTAAGTACAACTCGACCAGTTTTTGCATCAATCAAATCTACTGATAAACGCTTAGTGCTCACTAACTCAGGTATAAATTTAGTTGCCCAACTATCTCCTTGTCTTCTATAAATAATATTTTTATAATAAAAATTTAAAATATCGTAAGATGACATATTTAAAGCTCTAAGTAATGTAGTAACATAGAGCTTTCTCTTACGATCAATTCTAAAATACAATAAATCCTTTGAGTCAAATTCAAAATCTAACCATGAACCACGATAAGAAACAATTCTTGCTGAATAGAGTAATTTACCTGTAGAATGCGTCTTTCCACCATCATGATCAAAAAGCACACCAGGAGACTTATGCATTTGGGATACTACAACTCTCTCAATACCATTAATTATAAAAGTACCGTTCTTTGTCATCAATGGCACATCGCCTAGATAAACCTCCTGTTCTTTTATACCTTTAACCTCCTTAGATCCTATTTCCTCATCATAGTCCCATATAATTAACCTTAAGGTAAATTTTAAAGGAGCTACATAACTTAATCCCTTCTGACTACACTCATCTACATCATATTTTGGCTCTTCAAAATTATATTTTACAAATTCTAACGTTGCAGTTTCTTCTATATCATGAATAGGAAAAATAGAATTTAGTACTGATTGTAATCCTTTATTTTTACGATCACTATCATTCACACCTAATTGTAAAAATTCTTTATCATATGAGTTTTTCTGTACTTCAATAAGATTAGGTATTGACGATACTAAATTTATTTTACCAAAACTTTTCCTAATACGCATTTTAGACGACAAGTATTGCATTATATAATATTCTCCATAACTAAACTATTAAATATGTCTTTCGCTTTCAGAATTATTTAAAACTAGCATACTAACCTAATTTATCTTATTTAAACTTATTATTCATATAACAAAATTACCTAGATATATATTTCTGCTTTTAACAACCATCTCAGAATTATTTAGCAAACATTAGAGTATATACTACAAAATTTTTTATCTAATCTTTGAAATCATATAAAATATATGCAACTTCAATTTTTAAAAATACTCTCTCAAATAATATCAAACTTAAAGGCAATTAATAATTCATATAATAAACTTTAAATAAACCATAAACTATCACTAACCCAAACTAACATAATATAAGATTTTAATCTATATAGTTAAATCAAAACAATATATACTCTTTCAAATAAATTGAAAATTATAACAAATACCTTTAATTCTTCTTATTATTAACTAATATATTAAACAAACCATTATACGTTAATTACTGACTTAGCCATATAATAAACTTTCCTTACGTAAAACAAAAATTCTTTAAAAATTACCACTATAATTAATTGAAAATAAATGACCTCAAATATAATTTATTTAGAACACTTAAATAAACAAAATAACAATTAACTTACTCAGACTTAAATAAAACTTATAATACTTTTCTTAAAGATTTTTAAATAAATTAACACCAATTTTAACAATAATTGTATTATCTTTAAAAATTAATATTATTAATCAAAGCCAAATGTTTTCATCCAACCAATAGTACAACACTATCCTTAATTATACATAAAAACAATCTTACATTAAGCACAATAAAAAAAACCTTAAATAAATTCATTTTATTTCTATAGTAGCACCAGCTTTCTCTAATTTAGATTTTATAGACTCTGCATCTACTTTACTGATAGAAGTTTTTACAGGCTTTGGAGCACCATCAACTAAATCTTTTGCCTCTTTTAATCCAAGACTAGTAATAGCTTTTACTTCCTTAATAACCTCAATTTTTCTATCTCCCACGCTAACAAGTATAACATCAAACTCTATTTTTTCAGGCTCAGCTTCAACAGCAACTGCTGGAGAAACTGTTGCAACAGCAGGAGTAGCAACCATTGCAGCAGACACACCCCATTTTTCTTCAAGAGTTTTTGACAACTCTAATAATTCAGGAACAGTAAGACTTGACAAACTTTGAACAATCTTTTCTACACTAGACATAATTTACCTCAATAATTTTTAAACATTAATTTGATTTACTCGTAAAAACTTTTAATACTGTTATAATTTTTAAAAGCGGTGATTGTAAAACTGCAATAAATCTTCTTGCTGGCATTTGCAACAAACTAATAAATTCTACTTTTACTGATTCTAATGAAGATAATTTCGCTAATTGATTTACATCATTAATAGTAGCTAGTTTATTATTAATAATCCCCCCTACAATCTTTAAAGCTGTATTATTTTTAGCAAACTCTACAATAATTTTCGGAGCAGCAATAACATCTTTAGAATAAGCTATAGCTACAGGACCAGAAAATAAATTAATCTCCTCAAGATTAGTATTACTAACTGCAATTCTGGCAAGAGTATTTTTAATAACTTTAAGCTTTGCTTCTTCTTTACGTAAATTCTTACGCAATTTAGTTAATTGAGCAACTGTTAATCCATGATAATGTACAACTACAATTGCACCCACACTTTTATATACTTCTTCTAAAAAAGCAACATATTCTTTTTTCTTTGAACGTAACATATAATTATCTCCTTACAGATGTACTAATAAAAGTGGACGTATTTACTTTTATTACAGGTCCCATAGTTGTTGATAAATATATACCTTTTAGATAATTATTTTTTGTATCAAAAGGTTTATTTTGTATTATTACAGATACAAATGCTTTAATATTTTCTACTATTCCATTAGAGGAAAATGAAACTTTACCAATTCCAGCATGTACATTTCCAGTTTTATCTACTTTAAATTCCACTTGACCACTTTTAATATTTTTAACAGTAGCAGCAACATCATTAGTAACAGTTCCTAACTTAGGATTAGGCATTAATCCTTTTGGACCTAAAATTCTAGCTACTTGACCCACAACAACCATCATATTTGGCGTAGCTATATATACATCATAATCTATTTTACCTGATTTAATTTGTTCAATAATATCAAATGACCCAACTATGTCAGCCCCAACATCTTTAAATTCTTTTACTTTATCATCTTGACAAATTACAGCAACCTTTACTACCTTCCCAGTACCAAATGGCATGGACACTACTCCCCTAACCATTTGATTAGAACGACGAGGATCAACTCCTAACCTTATTGCTATGTCTACAGTTTCATTAAATTTAGCAAAAGATACTTTTCTTAAAAGATCACAAGCTTCTTCCACTTCATAATACTTATTTTTATCAATTTTTAACCTAGCTGACCTAATATTTTTTCCTCCAGAGCTTTTTACCTTAGAAACATCTTGTTGTAACATTTACTCCTCCACCACTTCTAAACCCATTGATTCAGCAGATCCTTTAATAATCTTAGAAGCAGATTTTAAATCATTAGCATTAAGATCATCCATTTTAATTTTAGCAATTTCTTCACAATGTAACATGCTAATTCTACCAACATAAGGATCTTTTTTAGTAGCTGCAGAACCTTTATTAATTTTAGCAAATAGTTTTAAATAATAAGATGCCGTAGGAGTTCTAACAATAAAGTCAAAACTCTTATTTTCATAAGCAGTAATTTCTACTGGTACAGGAGTACCAGGATCCATAGATTGTGTACGAGCATTAAAAGCTTTACAAAACTCCATTATATTTAATCCCTTTTGTCCTAAAGCTGGACCTATAGGAGGTGATGGAGTCGCTTTACCAGCAGGTATAATCAATTTTATATAACCTGCTATTTTCCCACTTATTTTCTTTTGCATGTATATGTTTCTATTAAACTTAATTAGCTAAACTCTAGTTTTCATAAAACCAATAAAAATATATAAAATTACTCACGATCTTTGATTTTTTCTACTTGAGAAAAATCTACATCCAATATTGTAGAACGCTTAAATATTTCTACAGAAACCTTTAACTTATTCTTTGCATTATCAACTTCTTGCACTTTTCCCAGAAAAGTCTCAAATGGACCGTCTATAATTTTTATTTCTTCACCAATATCATATTTCTTTAATAGAGAAGTACTATGAGCTTTATTTTTTAACTGCTCTAAAATTTCTTGTACTTCCTTTTCAAGCACAGATTTAATCTTGTCACTACCTGGAAAACGATTAACCTTTGGTATAGTTGTTATAAAATTCTTAATCTCATCAATCATATTTATATTCATCAATATATAACCAGATATAATCTTTTTATCTACACTTACCTGCTTACCTTGCTTCATTTCCAGTACTTTTACACCAGGTATAATGATACTCTTAATATAATGCAAGTAGCCATTCTTTATAGCATACTGTAATATACTTCGTTTAATACTTTTTTCAGATCCAGATGTACATATTATATACCATTGGTATTCCACTATACTTTACCTTATCTTAATAGTTAATGTCATTTACCGATATTAAGCAAAAACTGTATAGCACTATGTACAGTATAATCAAGAATCAAGCATAACACACTAAACACAGCTACAGCAGATAAAACTATTAAAGTTGATGTCCATATTTCTTTTTTTGTTATCCATACAACTTTCCTTGATTCTTGTTTAACCTGTTTGTAAAACTCAATTACTTCCTTAATCTTTAACATCAATTAAATAATATTTTTACTTAAAACTGGCAGGAGCGACAGGAATCGAACCCGTAACCCCCGGTTTTGGAGACCGGTACTCTACCAATTGAGCTACACTCCTATCATAATCTTAACAACAAATCAAGTATTTTATGCTAAAAAGATAAAGCTTTATACTTCTGCTCCGTAGTTAATATCTAAAATAAAGAATTACAGTATATTTTAATTACATAAAAACTTTACTTACTAATATAAAATAAAGGATTAACATATTTATAAACTTATAATACTATAAGTTTACTTTATATCTAACCATTTAAAGGTAAAATACACATACTTCAACATGTATACCACGGCTTACAAACAACCCCTTACCTTTACTCCAAATTCATTTATCTATGTTTC
>CANJ01000005.1 GCA_000309075.1 Occidentia massiliensis | reverse complement strand
GATTCCTTATAAACAAATCATAACAATCTCATCATTCCAGATACCGTGTAAAGCTTCCTATACTCCTTTCTTACATACTTACAAAATCCTTTACATTTATATAGCCTTTGAATTCTAAATGATCACTCAGCTTCTTCTTTGCTACAGCACTTAAATGTCCTTTCTCTCTCAATTCTCAGGCTTTAGTTTGCTCTTACTATAATAGTCTATCAGATGCTTTCTTACTCCTTCTTCGCTTAGTAGCAATACCTTTCCTATCCCATCATATACATCAGAATTGCCTTTATCATGTCGCATATCTTCTTGTCACCCCCTAACCAATGACTTACTCAGTCTTTCTTTTTCTTTTATCATTAATTTCCTATATCCTATGTTTTCTTATTACCATATCTTCTATCTTTTTACAACTACTCATTTATTAAAGATATATACATTATTAGGTCTTTAATACAAAATATTATATATTAGTTTATCTCCATTTATTAAAAAACAAAAATATGGTTTTATAGAAAATATTTTTTAATCTTTAGGTACATCGTTTAATTATTAATTATTTTATGACTTAATTTACTAATTCAATTATACAACTACTAATTGTTAATTGTATTCTTATTGTAGCGTTCAAGTACTAAAAGAGAATTTTTAAGCTTCAAGCCAGCTGTATAACCAGTTAAAGATCCATCACTACCAACTACTCTATGACAAGGAACTATTAACAAGAGAGGATTACGCCCTACAGCTGTAGCTACAGCACGTACAGCCTTAGGATAAGAAATCATATTAGCAATCTCCTGATAACTAACAGTCTCTCCATAGGAAATTGTAGAAACAGTAGACCACACTCTTTGTTGAAAATCAGTGCCTGCAAGCTGGTAAGATATATCAAACCTTTGCCTAATTCCACTTATATATTCTGTCAATTGAATATAAGTAGACAAGAAAACAGGCAACTTAGAACTATAATACCAGCTTTTGTCTAAAACTGGCATATATTTTTGTTTTACAAGGTATAAACCTATTAACGACTGAGCATCTGACAATAACATTATCTGTCCTAGCAAAGTGTTTATATATGTATATATTTTTGCCATTTTTATTTTTAATATCTTAAACTATTTATGTTCCTTCTCCCTATTTTACTACTCTACCTAAGCATAGTCAAAGCAATAAGTTCAAAAATAAATGAAGAATCATACAATATATAAACATTAGGTCAAACAAATAAGATTATTACGTTTTTAGCTCCTCACATCTAACCTTATTCAATGATTCATTTACACAAATTATATAAATACTATAGTTATAGTTGATTTAAGATATGCTAGTACAAATAATTTCTTAAGTATTAAAATGATATAACACCACCTTTTTCTACCAAGAAACCAGTTTTATAACACTTTAAAACACTTAAAAATATACAGATAAGTTGTAAATTATACTAACAAAGCTAATAGTAAAAGTACTAAAAATAAAAGCATTAATATTACTACACACAACATTAACATAGAACAAGATAACCTTCCAATAAATATAACAATAAATTAATAACACCCTTAAAGTACTAACAAGTAATTAAATTTTCAGTACTAAATAAATAAAATTTAAATAGTACCATAAATTGAACTCAAACTACAAGTGACTAGAAAAGAATTAGTATACTAATATATAAAAATATTACAGATCTTAATAAATATTTACCTCTATCACACCACCTTCTTAGCGCAACAATCATGTTAATTTTTATTTCCTTATTTATTTCTACTACAAACACTAAGATCACTTGAGGGAAAAAGCAGTTCAAACAATAAATTATTAATGTAGCTATAGAAAAAATTAAAAGTAAAGATTTATCATCAAAGAAAGAATTGAGTAATCTATATAACGATGTTGACATACTTGAATATTATAGTAGCTTATTTGAGTTTAAAGAAAAAGTAGAACTAGTAGGAAAATCAGTATTTAGTCCTCCAAAAATAAGAGTAAAGTTTAAATGCCCTTTTCTAATTAGAAAAGGCTATTCCTATAAATATGCAGTGTTAAAATACCATAATCTAAGATATATTAACTTTAGAAGAATGTACGTAAGTCCTTACTTTTACTATATTTTGTTGACTTATATTATTTGTTCACATAAGTTATAATTTTAATTTATTTTTATATAACTAATTAAGAAGGATAAGCTATGATAGATAGTGAAACAGATAAATCTAATAATAATTATAGCCTCAAAAATGTTTGTGAAGCTATCAAAACATTGCATGATATTGATAGTAACACTGCTCAAAAGTTGGAAAAAGCTTTGCGTATAGAAGTAGGCATAAGTTATGTGTTGCAGGGAGATAAACATGATACAGAATTACGTAGTTTTATTAAAAAATGTGCTAAAGATAAGGACATAAAAAGTCTTACACTAGGATATGGTGGAACATTTGGTGACCAGAATCCTTATGACGGAGCTGACAAAGTTGTAAGTTCAACTCTAATATATGAAGTACTAGGACAAGAATTAGGTGATCAAATTGTTAGCATTATTGGATAGTTCTAAGTAAGCATCTCTGACTAGGGAAAACTAAATATTAATCTACATAATAAAAAAAATCTTGTAAAGATATTAGAACTACATAGTAAGAAATGCTAGGGGTGCCTAATAAAGATAATTTTTTATAGGCTTATAACTCTCTATTAGTAATTTTATTTTATGCTTGTATAAAGTACTTATTAGTAGATATTAAATCCTTAATTTATATATAATAGCTTTTAAACACAAAACCATATTATAAGTAAGCTATTAAAATATAATTTTAATATCAATAAGAAAAATAGTTAACATACTTAATTAGTTACAAGTTATAGTTGATTATACATATTGTGCAGAGCAACAGTGCATGTGCTATAGTTAAGCATATGTTTAAGGAATGTAATTTAATCTCTATAGGTGGAGTTAACCTCAATTCAAGTCATATTGCAATAAATAATTATGACAACTTGTCTATAGGCCATTACTTGATGTAGATAATATTCCTCTTACCACCCGCAAAATATTTTAGAACAATATAATACTGTTTTAGGAAGCTACAAATACACAGACAGTATTATCTTATATAAAGTCAAGAAAAGACATTTAAAATCTCTATCATTGTCTTAAAGAGTACTCAGTATTAGCATATACTCGGTGAACATCAATAATTACGTTGTCGTCAAGTTAAGACCTGAGTTGCTCACATACTAAACTATACTCTGCTGCCTGGCTTAATAACTCCTAGCATTTATTAATATTGACCTTCATCTACCCACTCTTCATTTCATAGAAGTATATACCTAAAGACAATGCAGTGCAACCCTATATTCTGCTAAAATGGATAAAGGATCACATAACATAAATTAACGCTAGGTAAGTTGAGACCTATTATATAGGACTTATTTTCTTTATTTTTTACTAAGATCTAATAATCCAATAGTTGTATACTTTGTTCTTACTACTTGCAGTGTTTAATAAGGCCGTATAGTCTGTTAGTGTTTATATAGGAAATAGTTATAAAAATTCTATAATTAATTATGGTAAAAATTAAATCTAGCATTATTTGGTTCCCATATTTAAGTAGTTTAAGTTAAACTTTCAAATATCATAGATTTGGCAAAATGGCTAAATTAGAAAACTATTTAAAATGTAGCTTACTTTCTGAGTAAACTCTTATTTTTAGTACTTTCCACTCACCTTTTTATAAACCAAGAAACTACTATCCATAACAAGCTAATAATTAAACAAGTCATTATAGGAAAGTAAAAAACAAAATTTCCTTTTCTAATTATTATATCACCAGGCAAACGACCAATCTTTAAATAAGAAAATAATGGCCACCCTAACCCAATAATAATAAGAACTATTCCCAGTATTATTAAAATCTTCTGCATAGAGTTTTATTTAATCATTTATAATCCTAAATACAACTTTTACTTTATATTATAACCTCACATTTTTCTCTATTTTCATATTTCACGTTTAATCTTTACTCCATTTATAATATAATTATAAATTATACATAATTATATTTATACACTAACCAAATTTTTTTAAAACAGTAATCATTTTTTAAAATTTTATATAATTTACTCTAAGCTTATAACTTCTTTATTATCAATCATTATAAAAGTACCCTAACGAAAAACGAAAAGAATTTTAAAAGAGAATATTAAAGAACCAAACTACATAAAAAATATACTTTAAGCTTAAAATAGAACTCAAAGTTCTTATTACAAGAAATTTGTAGAGAAAATCTATGAAACAACTTATGTTTTTGTAAGTAGAAAAACAATATAATATGTACTCTACTCAGTAAGATAAGTACTATAACTCAGTGAACATCAATAATTGCATTGTTGTCAAGTTAAGATCTGCACTGCTCATGTACTAAACTATGCTCTGCTGCTCAACTTAATAACTCCTAGCAATTATTGAGGTTGACCTTCGTCTACCTACTCTTCATCTTATAGAGGTATATACTTAACAGACATAACACAAAGTACTGTAAACAAACTAGTAATTAAAAACCTCAAATTAATTATTCTAACAATTTCTTTCCTAAAATGTAGTTCTAATATTTTTATGAGACTATAGTTTTTACCAATAAAACTGAGTGATTAACAAGAGAAGAAGAAAATAAACAATACTGAATAATAAAACTACAAACATAGTTAAATGGAGCGGGTGATGGGATTCGAACCCACGACTTCGACCTTGGCAAGGTAGCGCTCTACCCCTGAGCTACACCCGCATTTTTAACATAATACATAAGCTCAAAATATAGAAAATTATAAAAAGTTCAAGTACTAAATTACATTGGTAATAACTTTTTAATAATAACCCTCTTTAGATTAATAAAATATAAGCAAATAACTCTCACACTTTAGTACAATATGTACAGTACAGATAAATTATACTTATTTATTATTACTTTGATTATCAATTACATTTTTTTTAATTTTTGCAGATAATCTACTAATTATTCTTGAAGCAGTATTTAATTTCATTACTTTTTTACTTACGCCTTTCATTATTTGAGAATGAGCATTACTTAAAGCACTATTAGCAGCATTTAGGTCATGAGAACTAATTGCCAAATCAACCCTTTTTAAAAAGGTTTTAATACGAGATTTTCTACTTTTATTTATTAAATTTCTTTTCTCATCTTGTCGTATTGATTTCTGCGCTGACTTATGATTTGCCATCTATGATCTCTTTATTAATCTTATTATTTTATATTATTACTTAAATTTAATTCTTGCACCTTTGTATCGCAGTTACGGTCAACAAATTCTATATATGCCATAGGAGCCATATCACCATATCTAAAACCAGCTTTAATAATCCTTAAATATCCTCCATGACGATTTACATATCTAACAGCTATAGTTATTAATTTTTCTACAGCAACTTTATTTTTAATTTTAGATATTAAATACCTACGAGAGCTCAAATCTACTTTCTTAGCCACAGTTATAAGCTTCTCTAAAAAAGGCTTAAGTTCTTTAGCTTTTGGTAAAGTAGTCTTTATTTGTTCATGTTGTATTAACGAAACAGTCATATTCGATAACATTGCCTGTAAATGACTAGTAGTCCTATTTAATTTTCTTCCACTAATTCTATGACGCATCTACATTCTATAATTAATTAATAAGTATCTTCCTGTGTTTTAACTAGTTTTTCAAGATTATCTGGCGGCCACCCAGGAATCTTCATTCCAAAAGTTAAACCAAGTTTAGTTAAAACAACTTTAATTTCATTTAAAGACTTACGGCCAAAATTAGGAGTCTTTAACATTTCTCCTTCTGCTCTTATTACTAAATCACCAATATAAACTATATTTTCATTCTTTAAACAATTATGAGATCTAACTGATAATTCTAATTCATCAACTTTTCTTAATAAATCAGGATTAAATGAGGCTTCTACAACCTCTAGTGGTCTTTCTTCCTCAATTTCTTGGAAATTTATAAAACATTGCAACTGATCTTGTAATATTCTAGCTGCTAACCCTACTGCTGTTTCTGGACTAATAATCCCATTAGTTTCAACAGTAATCAATAACTTATCATAGTCAGTTACCTGCCCAACCCTAGCATGCTCTACTTTATAAGACACTTTTCTAACAGGACTAAATAAAGCATCAAGAACAATAACTCCTATAGCAGTTGCAGCTTCACTAGCTTGAGTTACTGGAACATAACCTTTACCTTGTTCACAAGTAAGCTCCATATCAAGATTAAAGCCCTTACTTAAAGTACAAATAACATGTTGAGGATTCAATATTTGTACATCATGAGGGGTGTTTATCATACCTGCAGTAACTACAATAGGACCTTCAACTTTTAATCTTAAAGTAGTTTTTTTATCTGTATCCATCTTAACAATTATCCCTTTTAGATTTAAGATAATATCAGTTAAGTCCTCCCTAACACCTTCTACAGGTGATAACTCATGCACTACTCCTGGAATTTTTACTGAAGTAATTGCTGCTCCTTGTAATGAAGACAATAATACCCTTCTTAAAGCATTTAAAAGAGTTAACGCAAACCCTCTTTCTAAAGGAGCAACTACTATAGTTTTAATATTTGGATTATTTGAAATAGAATCAATATGAAGCTTTGTAGGTTTAATTAAAGAATTCCAATTTTTACTTAAAGATGTCATAGTTTTTCCATATATTATCCAACTGATATAAAAAGTATTTTAACCCTAAACTCTACGTCTTTTAGGAGGTCTACAACCATTATGAGGTATAGGTGAAACATCCATTATAGATGTTACAACAAAACCTTGAGCAAAAACTTCCCTTAACGCAGCCTCTCTTTGTGAACCAGCTCCCTGTATACGAACAGAAACAGTCTTTACTCCATGTTCCTTAGCAATATTAGAAGCTGATTGCACTGCAACTTGTGCAGCATAAGGCGTAGCTTCTGTTGGCCCTGTAAACCCAGATGCCCCAGCAGAAGTGTCATGAATCGTATTACCTTGTACATCAGCAAAAGTTACTTTAGTGTTATTAAAAGTTGCTTTTATACAAACTATAGCAAGAGTAATATTTTTCCTGTTAACTTTTTTGTTAACTTTAGCTTTATTCATCTTGTAAATTATTTATTAGATTTAGTTTTTCCAGGAATTGGTCGTGCTCTTCCTTTCTTAGTATTTGCATTAGAATGAGTATTTTGTCCCCTAACAGGTAAATTTTTAATATGACGTAAGCCTCGATAACTTTTCATATTTTTCTCCCTTTTGATATTTAACTTTACTTTACGTCTTAACTCCCCCTCAACTTCATACTCTTTTTCTATTATATTTCTAAGTATTGTTAATTCTTGGTCAGATAAATCCTTTATTCTTTTATTAACTGAAATTCCTGTATCTTGACAAATTTTTAATGCACTAGGATACCCAATACCATGTATATATCTTAACCCTATCGGCACCCTTTTATTTACAGGTATATTAACATTTGCAATCCTAGCCATGGATTAATTTCCCCTAATCTGTTTCTTTCTTTACAACTCAAACTTTTAGACATCAAATGATATAAAAACTTTATAAAAAGTCAATAACTTTTTAGTATTTTTCTTATATTCATTGCTATTACATCTGCTGGTTTAGCAGCATCAATTATTATAAGCTTACCCATTTCCTTATAAAAATCTAATAATGGTAAAGTTTCTTTCTTATAAAACTCAAGCCTTGTTTTTATTACATCTTCTCTATCATCTGACCTGTTCTTAAAATCACTAGATCCACATTGATCACAAATTCCACTAATTTTAGGTAAATGATAAAATTTATTATATATTTTTCCACATTTATGGCAATTAAACCTTCCTCCTAATCTTTGAAATAAAAACTTGTCTTCAATATTAAAAAAAATTACCCTAAAATCTGTTAGTAAGTTACTTCTTAAAAAAATAGCTTGTTCAACGTTACGAGGATAACCATCTAATATAATACTTCTACTTTGATCTACACTATTTATAGCATTAAGAACAACCTTGTTAGTAATATTAGATGGTACTAACTTACCATTTTCTATCAACTCTTTAATAGTACCTGCTTCTTTACTATCAGTTTCTATAATAGAACGTAAAATATCACCTATTGAAAGAATATGAAACTTTTCTGATAAAAAGGAAGTTTGTGTACCTTTTCCTGAACCCGGCGGTCCTACAAAAATTAAAATCAACTCATATCCTCTTATTTTCTATGTTTCATTTTTCTCACCAACAAATCATACTTACTAGTAAACATATATGTCTGAATTTGGCTAAAAGTATCCAATACTACATTTACTACAATTAATAAACTTGTTCCTCCTAAAGTAAATACAACAGACATACTGTTAACAAAAACTTCCGGAATAATACATATAAAGCACAAATACAAAGCCCCTAATACACTAAGCCTAGTAAGCAAATAATCAAAATATTCAGCAGTATTTTTACCTGGCCTTTTACCTGGAATATATGCATTATATTTTCTTAAATTATTTGCAGTCTCTTCCGGATTAAATACAATTGCAGTATAAAAAATACTAAAAAAAATAATTAATGTTGCATAAAGAAATACAAATAGAGGCTTACCAGGACTAAGATAATAAACAATCCATTCTAAAAACCATGAACTTTGACTTTTAGATAAGTTCACTATAGTTAAGGGAAATAATAAAAGAGAACTAGCAAAAATAGGTGGTATAACACCTGCAGTATTTAACTTTAGTGGAAGATGTGTATTGTCTCCACCATAAATTTTATTCCCTAATTGGCGCTTAGGATAATGAACTAAAACTTTTCTCTGTGCTCTCTCAAAAAATATAATAAGTGCAATTAGAAGTACTGTAATAACTAATATAAATAGAGCAATAAATGGAGAAAGACTACCTTTCCTTGCAAGTTCAAAGTTAGTAATAACAGAATTTGGAATACCTGAAATTATTCCTACAAATATAATTAAAGAAGATCCATTACCAATACCTTGGGAAGAAATCCGTTCTCCAATCCACATTAAAAACATTGTACCTACAACTAGAGTCAGTACAGTCGTTAACCTAAAGAATAACCCAGGTATTATTACTATTGGTCCTACTCCAGTAGAAAGGTGCTCTAACCCAACTGCTACTCCAAAAGCTTGAAAACTAGCTAAAAAAACAGTAAGGCACCTAGTGATCTGATTTATTTTTTGTTTCCCAGTTTCTCCCTCTTTTTTTAATTTTTCTAAAGAGCTATAAACTATTGAAAGTAATTGCACTATAATTGATGCAGTAATATAAGGCATTATAGCTAAAGCAAAAATAGACATACGCCCCAACGATCCCCCAGAGAGCATATTAAACATACCAAGTATGCCTGTTTGATTTTGGTTCGATAACTCATGCAAACTACTTGAATCTATACCAGCTATAGGTATATAAGAACCAATTCTACAAACTACCAACATTAATACTGTAAATAATATCTTTGAAGTCAGGTCTTTATTTTGCTGAGAAAAAAAGGAACTTTGCATGAATAATTATTTAACTACTAATCAATTAATTTTATCCCTAACTTTATAATATTTTCTTTAGCAGATAAAGAATACTTATCAAAATTAACTTTTAAATTTAGATTAGTTAAATCAACATTACCTAAATTATTAATATCTTTACTTAACAACTTTATTTTACAATTTGCTTTAGGTATTATATTAAACCTTGATAATAAAGCATGATCAATAACTGCATTATTTTCAATTTTTTTAGTTTGAATTAAATTAATAATCTGGCTTATATTTATAATATAATACTTATTTCTATTTATAACACTAAACCCTCTTTTCGGTAATCTTTTAATCAAAGACGTTTGCCCACCTTCAAAACCATTTATAGAAACACCAGCTCTTGATTTTTGGCCTTTTGCACCTCGTCCACAAGTTTTACCTTTTCCAGTAGCAACACCGCGCCCTACTCTTTTAGAACTTCTCTTTGCTCCAGGTAAATTAAATAAAGTATTAAGCCTCATTGTTAATTACCTTTTGTTATTTCTTCTACTTTGACTAGATGTTCTACTTTACTAATCATTCCCCTTATTGCAGAAGTATTCTTTAATATTTTAGTCTTACCAATCTTATTTAACCCCAACCCAATTAAAGAACTTCTCTGGCTCTTTTTTCTACCAAGTGAACTAGCAATTTGTTTAATTTTAATCATAATAATAATTTTAATTTACAGAGTTAGAATTACTTATTTTCTTTTTTAACTACCACTGATAATTCATTTACTTTTTTACCACGTCTCTCAGCAATTAAACGAGGCAAAGTCAACTTCTTTAAAGCATTAAAGGTAGCAGCTATCATAGAATAAGAATTTGAAGAACCAAAAGATTTTGCCACAATATCTTGTACACCCAAAGATTCAAAAATAGCCCTCATTGCCCCTCCTGCTATAATACCAGTACCTGCTTTAGCTCTACGTAGCATTACTTTAGCTGCACCACTTTTTCCATATACATCATAATGTATGGTTCTAGACTGATATAATGGAACCTTTATTGTATGTTTCTTGGCATTCTGAGAAGCCTTAAGACGTGCCTCTGTCACTTCCTTAGCTTTACCATGACCAACACCTACAATACCAGATTGATTCCCTGATACCAAACAAGCAGAAAAAGAAAATTTTCTCCCTCCTTTTACAGCTTTCGTAACACGACTTATATCAACTAAATGCTCTACAATCGCCTCTTCTGACGATTTATTTCTTAACATAACTTTACATACTAAATTATTAAAAACTTAATTTTTCTCGTGCAGAATCAGCAAGAGCCTGAATTATCCCATGGTACTTATATCCACTTCTATCAAAAACCACTCTACTTATCCCTTTACTAAAAGCTCTTTCAGCCAATAACTGACCGACTTTCTTTGCACATTGTACATTACATTTTGATTTTACTTCAGGAAACATATCCTTTTCTAAAGTACTTGCTGAAGCTACAGTATAACTTAAATTATTATCTGTTTTTATAACCTGAGCATATACATGACGTCCTGACTTAAATACAGATAAATGAGGACGATCAGATACTCTTTGTATCTTACTTTTTACTCTATTTTTTCTAATAAAAAACATACTTTTAGAACTACGACGCATTGCAAACCAACTTTAATTTTTCTTACTTTCTTTTAATTGAACATACTGCCCTTTACGCTTAATTCCTTTTTCCTTATAGTGCTCAGCAGGACGTTGTTTTATAATTAATGCTACAAATTGACCCAAAGCTTCTTTATTAGCACTAAACAAAGAAATATTATTCTGCTTAAGAACATCTACCTTAACATGTTCAGGTACTTCAATTTTAGTGTTATGGCTTTTTCCTAATGACAAATTTAAAAAATTTCCCTTTAAAGCTGCAGCATAACCTACACCCTTTATTTCTAACTCTTGAGTAAAACCTTCATTTACGCCCTTCACCATATTATTAATAATACTCCTTACAGTACCCCACATAGCTTTAGAATGTTTATCACCACCTAATGGTTTTACTAAAATTTTATTATCTTCTTTCAATATTTTTACATTACCTACAAAAGACTTCACTAACTTACCCTTTAATCCAGATACAGAAACCAACAAACTATTAATATCAACTATAACACCTGCAGGTATTAATATAGGCAGTTTACCAATTCTAGACATCTTAAAATCACCTTAAAAAATTTTACAAATTACTTCCCCACCAACACCAAATTGATGAGCATTTCTATCAGATATTATACCTTTAGATGTAGAAATGACATAAATTCCCATACCATTATAACACGGCTTTAAATCTTTAATAGACTTATAAACTCTTTTACCTGGTTTTGAAATCCTTTCTATCATTTTAATATTAGACTCACCTTTTAAGGAATATTTTAAAGCAAGGTCAATTTGTTTAATATTCTTTTTCACTTCTACTACAGAATATGAATCTACAAAACCTTCTTCTTTCAAAACATCTAAAACTGCAGCTTTCTCTTTAGAAAAAGGAATACTAACACCTGTCAATCTACTTTTTTGAGCATTGCGTATTCTTGTTAACATATCTGCTAATGTATCACTCATTGACATTTCAAACCTATTTATCTATAAATAATATAAATTACCAACTTGACTTTCTTAACCCAGAAACAAACCCATCACTTGCTAATTCCCTTAAAGTATTTCTACAAAGCTTAAACTTACGGTAATAAGCTCTAGGACGCCCAGTTATTTCACACCTATTTCTAACCCTTACACTACTTGAATTAGGAGATAGCTTTGCTAATTTTATTACTAGTTGAAACCTCTCCTCAAGAGATAAACTCTTATCATATATTTTAGACTTTAATATACTTCTCTTTTGCTCAAGTTTTTCAACTAATTTTTGACGCTTTAAATTTTTTTGTATAGCACTCACTTTTGCCATCTTAATTTTAATCCCATATGTTAATTATAAAAAGGTAAATAAAAACCTGATAATAATGACTTTGCTTCTATAGAAGTCTTAGCTGACGTTACAAAAGTAATATCCATTCCTCTTATTGCATCAATTTTATCATAATTTATCTCAGAAAAAACTATCTGTTCTTTTACACCAAAAGATAAATTACCTTGCTTATCAAAGCTTTTTACTGAAACTCCTTTAAAATCTCTAATACGAGGCAGAGCCATAAGTATAAATCTTTCAAAAAAATCATACATTCTATCTTTTCTTAATGTCACCTTACAACCTAACTTCATACCTTTTCTTGACTTAAAAGTTGCAATGGATTTTTTTGCATAAGTTATTATTGGCTTCTGACCTGAGATTAAGGTTAAATCATTCATAGCATGATTAATAACTTTAGAATCAGCCACAGCTTCACCTACACCCATATTAATCACAATTTTCTTCATGTAAGGAATTTGATGTACATTACTATAATTAAATTCCTCTTGTAACTTAGGTCTTAGCTCTTCTAAATATAATTTTTTAAAACTTAATAACATTATTTTTACTATCTATAAAACTGTTCTAGAACGTTTTGATATTCTAACTTTCTTCCCATCTTCTAAAAACTTATAACCTACTTTTGTTGGAAGACCAGATACAGGATCAATATGAGCAACATTAGAAATATCAATAGGTAACTCTTTACTAATAACGCCACCACTATTTGTTTTACTAGGCTTTAAATGCTTTTTCACCACATTTACTCCTGCTACTCTTACTTTTAATGACTTTACAATAACTTCAATAACTTTTCCCTTTTTTCCTTTATCTTTTCCAGCTATAATCTGTACTTCATCACCCTTTTTTATCTTCAACTTAATCATACTATAACACCTCTTCAGCAAGTGAAACTATTTTTACAAATTTCTTTGCTCTCAATTCACGAGTGACTGGTCCAAAAACCCTAGTACCTATAGGTTCTTCTTGTTTATTTAACAACACTACATCATTGCTACCAAATTTAATATTGCTACCATCATCACGACTAATGCCACATTTAGTTCTAACAATTAGAGCTTTACACACTTCACCCTTTTTTACTTTACCATTAGGTATTGCCTGCTTCACAGAGACCACTACTATATCCCCCAAATGAGCCACCATACGATGTGAACCACCTAGTACCTTTATACACATAACTTCCTTTGCACCTGAGTTATCTGCAACTTTTAATACAGTTTGCATTTGTATCATAATTACCAATCAAAGTTTATATTAAAATTTATTTAAATACATCAAGATAATAATTTTGTAAAGTACAATTCCTAACTTATATCCACTTATGCTTCACGTACCTAATAGAACACTAATATTACCTAATATATTACTTACCACCTCTTATTTTTTTATTAACTTTTAAAACTATTTAACTATTTATAATTGACATTACTTTCAATCAAATACTATATACATATAAATGCTCTGGCTCCTTAATCCTAAATTATTCAAGTATACGCCAATGTTTTGTTTTAGAAATAGGAGGACTTTCAATAATTTTTACTTTATCACCTTCTCGATAAAAATTATTAGGATCATGTACTGCATATTTACTAGAAACTCTAACAGTTTTATGATAAATAGGATGCATAAAACGCCTTTCAACTTGTACGATCACTGTTTTATCTGGTTTTGAACTTACTACTTGTCCTTGTAAAATTCTTTTTGGCATCTATTTTTCTCTTTTATTTCTTCTTCTTGAAATTTCAGTTTTAATTTGAGCTATATTTTTTTTTAACACAGAAATAATGCTAACATTAGTAAGATCCCCAAGGGTTTTTTGAAACCTAACATTAAACAATTCTTTTTTACGTTTCAATAATAAATTATTAAGTTGTTGTAAATTACAATCATATAAATCCTTATATCTAGCAATCTTATTCATAACGTTTTACTATTTTAGTTCTTACTGGCAACTTAGCACTTGCAAGTTCTAAAGCCTTTATTGCTATATCTTGACTTACTCCATCAAGCTCAAACATTATTCTTCCAGGCGATACCCTAACAGCAAAAAACTCTGGAGAACCTTTACCTTTACCCATCCTCACCTCAGTAGGTTTTTTAGAAACAGGTAAATCTGGAAAAATATTGATCCAAAATTTTCCTTGCCTCTTCATACATCTCACTGCAGCTTTCCTAGCTGCTTCTATTTGTCTTGCGCTAATTCTACATGGATCCATAGATTTTAATCCAACTGAACCAAATGACAACATAGTCCCAGACTTAGATTTAAGTTGCACCCTACCTTTATGAGCTTTACGATATTTCTGTTTTTTTGGACTTAACATAATTATTTCCTATAATCTTTACTTATTCTTTTTCTTAACTTGTTAAAATCACCTTTATATACCCAAACCTTCACACCAATAACCCCAAAAGTAGTAATAGCCTTAGCAGTAGCATACCCTATATCTGCTCTTAACGTATGTAAAGGAACCCTACCCTCATGGTAACATTCATCTCTTGCAATTTCAACCCCACCTAAACGTCCAGAACATTTTATTTTAATGCCCTTTGCTCCTTGCTTCATAGCAGCTTGCACTGCTCTTTTCATTATTCTCTTAAAAGGTTGCCTTTTCTCTAGCTGTTGTGCTAAAGTTTGAGCAATAAAATTTGCTTCTATTTCTGGTTTCTTTAACTCATATATATGAACATATACTTCAGTAGAGGTAATTTTCATAATTTCTTGTTTTAATTTCTCAATATCATTACCACTTTTACCAATAATAACACCAGGCTTTCTAGCTTCTATATTAATAGTTACACTTTTATTTGACGGCCTCTCAATTAAAACACTTGCAATTTGTGCTGTACTATATTTCTCATATATTATCTTCCTGATCTTAACATCTTGAATTACTGAACTACCATATTTTTCTCCTGTTGCATATAAAACAGAACCCCAACCTCTATTTAAAGTAGGGCCAGTTCTAAATATACATGGATTTATTTTTTGTCCCATTCTAATTTCCTTCTTTTACTTCACTAACAGTAATATACAAATTACTGAAAAACTTATTTACCCTAGATGCTTTACCTCTTGCTTTTGGCATAAATCTTTTCATCACTAACCCCTTACTTATAGTTACTTTTGAAACTATTAAATTATCAACATCAAGTCCATGATTATTTTCCGCATTTGCAATTGCTGATTGTAAACACTTTCTTATATCATTAGCTACTCTTTTTTTAGAAAATTTTAGCTGAACAATCGCGTCTGAAACTTTTAAACATCTAATTACACTAGCCACTAAATTTAATTTCCTTGGACTAACTCTAATCATTTTTAAAATTGATTTAGCAGACTTATTCATATTTTGCATAGTTACTTTCTTTTCACCTTCTTATCAGCAGCATGACCATGAAAAGTTCTAGTTGGAGCGAATTCTCCTAATTTTCTTCCTATCATTTCCTCAGTAACAAAAACAGGAATAAACTTACGACCATTATATACATTAAAAGTATACCCTACAAATAAAGGTATTATCGTTGATTTTCTTGACCAAGTTTCTATTGGCAAATTTTTACCACTTTCTCTTAATTTATTTACTTTATTTATTAAATGATCCTCAACAAAAGGACCTTTCCATATAGAACGAGCCATAAAATTTTATCTAACTATTTTTAATTTCTACGTTTTATAATAAACTTAGAGGTAAACTTATTCTTTCTAGTTTTTTTACCTTTTGTCATTTTACCCCAAGGAGTTACAGGATGACGCCCACCAGATGTCTTTCCTTCACCACCACCATGAGGATGATCTACAGGATTCATTGCAACACCACGCACTACTGGTCTCCAACCCAACCATCTAACCCTCCCAGCCTTACCATATGATATATTTTGATGGTCTGAATTTGACAAAGTTCCTAAAGTAGCTCTAGCCTCTAATGGTATAAGCCTTACCTCTCCTGAACGAAGTTTAATTTGAGCATAACCAGAATCTTTACTTAGTAATACAGCAAACGCACCAGCAGCTCGTGCAATTTGGCCACCTTTTCCTGGTTTCATTTCAATATTATGTATAATACTTCCTATAGGTATTGATCTTAAAGACAAGCAATTTCCTACTTTAATATCAGCTACCTCACTAGATATTACTCTATCACCAATATTTAACGCTTTAGGAGCTAAAATATATGAATATCTACCATCATCATATTTTATCAAAGCAATATAAGAAGTTCTATTTGGATCATACTCAATACGCTCTACTGTAGCATATACATCAAATATATTTCTTTTAAAATCTATTGTTCTATATAGTCTCTTATGACCACCACCTCTATGCCAAGCAGTAATTCTACCTAGATTATTTCTACCACCAGTTTTCTTCATCCCTTTTGTTAACTTTTTTAAAGGTCTTCCTTTCCACAATTGCGACTTATCAACCTGGACTAAATGTCTCTGCGATGGGGTTATAGGACTATATGTTTTTAATGCCATTACTTTATTCCTCCAACTCCAAAATCTATAGTTTGCCCTTGTTTTAAAGTTACTATTGCTTTTTTCTTATCAGCTTGCTTACCTAAAGTCCCTTTAAAACGCTTACTTTTACCATATATATTAACGATATTAATTTTAACAATATTAACATCAAATATATTCTCCAAAGCCTTTTTTACACTCAACTTACTTGCAGAAGGCAATACTATAAAAATATATTTTCTTAACTCTGAAAGCACTGTAGATTTTTCTGTAATCACAGGCTTTAATATCAAATCATAAAACTTATAACTCACTACTTTAACCTCGCTTGCAAGCTTGTAAGTGCATCAAACTCTATCATTACACAATCATATTTAATAACATCATATACATTAGCTCCAATCTGAGGTACAACCACAACATTATGTAAGTTGTTAGAAGCTAAACAAAAATTTAAATTTGTAGTTTGACCATATATACAAAAAAAACTTGAGTATCCATAACTCTTTAATATATTTCTTAAAGTAGAAGTTTTACTATTAATAATATTAAAACTATCAACTATCATCAACTTATTAGCAGATAGCTTATAAGACAATGCATGCCTTAATCCACTTTTTCTAACCTTCTTCTGTAAATTAAACTCATGACTTCTTACAATAGGTCCATGAACTACCCCTCCACCTCTCATCTGAACAGAACGTAATGAACCTTGTCTTGCATTACCTGTACCTTTCTGTCTAAATGGTTTTCTAGTAGTTCCTCTCACTTCAGATACAGTTTTAGTTTTATGGGTGCCAGTTCTTTGCTTAGCTTTTTGCCAATCTATAACTAATTTTACAATATCAACTCTAGGTTTTAACCCAAAAATTTTTGGATCAACTTCAACATCTCGCACAACTTCTCTTTGAAGATTGTATATGTTTACTTTCATCTTACACCTATACTAGAGACTTTTTTATAGAATCTGTAACATAAGCTACAGATTTTCTTTTTCCTGGTATAGCTCCTCGTATCACTAACACATTATTCTCTAAATCAATTTCATCAATTCTAAGATTTTGTACAGCTACTAATACATTACCCATATGACCAGCCATTTTTTTATTTTTAAAAACTTTCCCTGGATCCTGCCTACCACCTGTAGAACCATGAGATCTATGAGAAATAGAAACACCATGAGATGCTTCAAGACCTCTAAAATTATGTCTTTTCATACTTCCGCTAAACCCTTTACCTATTGTTATTCCTCTCACATCAACATACTGACCAACCTTAAAATGAGAAACATCTAAAGTAACTCCAACTTCTAACATTTGATCTTCACTAACTCTAAATTCTTTAATCTTTGCTTTTGGCTCAATTTTAGCCTTTGCAAATACTTGACGTAAAGGCTTCTTTACTTTAGAAGCTAAAACATTTTTATATCCTAAAACTACAGCATTATAACCATGCTTATCTACTACTTTGTGGGCTAGAATCTGGCATGCATCAACTTTTAACAAAGTAACAGCTACTCTTTCCCCTTTCTCATTAAACTTTGCACTCATACCTAGCTTCTCAGCTATCAATCCAACTCGCATTGTTTTACACCCCTTAGCTTAATATCAACTTCAACTCCTGCTGCTAAATCAACTTCACTAAACGCTTCAACAATTGCAGGAGCAGGATCAGTAATAATAATTAAACGCGTATGATGCCTAAGCTCATATTGTTCCATAGACTTTTTATGACGCTGAGGAGACCTAGTCATAGTAAAGCGTTCAATCCTTCTAGGCAAAGGTATTGGGCCAGCCATATCAGCATTATGATCAGTTGTTTTAACAGCACGAACAATATCTTGAGCTTCCTGATCTAATAAAGAATG
>CANJ01000006.1 GCA_000309075.1 Occidentia massiliensis | reverse complement strand
TGATAAGGAGTTCATGTTAAAATGGCGGGAAGTAGCTTTTTCTAAACTACCTAAATTTGCTAACCATAACTTAACTCTTTTCCTTTACTCCTTGGCAACGTTAAGCATTAAACCTGATAAGGAGTTCATGCTAAAATGGAGAGAAATAATGCTTTCCAGATTAAACGAGCTTAATCCCCAAGGGTTTTCTAACTCTATTTATTCTTTAGCAATATTAAACATTAAACCTGATAGCCATTTTCTACTACAATGGCAAAAAACAGCTACTGATAAGTTATCTGGGTTTAACAGCCAGCATTTGTCAAACTCTATGTATAGTTTTAGTAAATTAGGAATTATTCCTCACCCTAATTTTTACAATAAATGGCAACATACTGTTAAAGAAAAATTATCTGAATTTAAGAGCCAAGAATTATCAAACTCTATCTATGCTTTAGCAGTACTAAATACTAAACCTACAGATGATTTCATACTACAGTGGCAAGAAGAAGCACAAAAAAAATTACATCAATTTAGTAACCAGGATCTATCCAATTCTATTTATGCTTTAAGTAAATTAAGAGTTGTTCCTAACCGTAATTTTTGTGATAAATGGCAACATATCGCTAAAGAAAAATTACCTGAATTTAATAATCAAGAACTATCAAATTCTATCTATAGTTTTAGTAAATTAAATATTAAACCTAGTAATAAGTTTCTAATAAAGTGGCGGGAAATAGCTTTTTTAAAACTACATGAATTTAATACACAAGATTTATCCAACTCTATCTACGCTTTCGCTATGCTAAGTATTAAACTTGATAATGAATTTTTACAGAAATGGCAAAAAACAGCTTTCTCTAAACTACATGAATTCAATAGTCAAGATAATATCCATTTTTATAGTCTTGCTTTACTAGATTTAATCATAAATCAAGGTAATAAACCAACTATAGATATTTTACCAGAATTTATAGTGAATAAAGTTAACGAGTTTATTACTAAACAAAAAATAATTGAACTAAGACACTTACACGCAATATATCAATCTTATTTATACTTTCATTATAAATATGGAAGAAATACTCTAACTAAAGAAAATATTGAGAAAATACAACAAAAGTTAAACGATTATTATTTCAATAGCGCTAATACTAGTATTTCTCAGCTACAGAAAATAGTTTTTAAAGCATTACTTAAATTGATACAAAAAAAGATGTAGAAATAAAACAAGAACAACAAATAAAAGAGATTTATAATAACGTTGATATAATGTTAAAATATGGTGGTAAAAAACTAGTAATACAAGTTGATGGCCCATCTCATTATACAGAATATAGTGATTTAAATAATAACCAAGGTCATTATTTATCTAGTTCTACCAGATTGAATACATATATCTTAGAAGAAGCTGGGTATTGTGTTAAAAGAATTGGATATAAAGATATAAGTAGATATGGAAGTAACAATCTAAATGAATTACTAAAAACATGTATAAAAGAAACTTCTATGTCTAACATTTTAGAGCCAGATATAGAAGTATCAGAACTACTATTAGGTCAAGATTCAGTATACACTTAACTTTTAAAGTAGATTTTATACATGCTATAAAAAATAAATATCAAATTATGCTTAACGTAAGCTCTAGAAACGTTATAATATAGATAAGCCATAAAATAAGTTAATATCAACTATCTATATTTACAGTATCTCCAATTAAATCTTTTTGACCATCTTTAACTGTAAATAAGCTGTTATTCTCTCCCACCCCTTCTACTGTTTGACCAAATTCTCCTTCTTCTTCACTATCTAAAAATAGTTCAGGAATATTTTGTTTAAATATTTCTATAAGTCGCTTATTATTAGTATCTAATATAAGTTTAGTTACTTCTCTTTGATTATTTTTATTAGATTCTAACAACTGATGTTTATTTTCTTTTATAAAAATTATTTCTTTATATCTATTAATACCATTAATAATGTCAACTTCTTGTTCACTAGCATTATTTGTATCCTTTAAAAATTTACCAATATTTTCAAATAACTTTATAATTTGATACTTACCATGCAATCCCAGCTTATTATCCAACAAAATTAATTTATTGATATATATATATAAATCTTCAATAAGTACTAAGTCATTCAATATTTTTCCTAAGACACTTGAAGATCCTTGTCCTTTATATAATAAATACTTATACAAATCATCAATCTCTTGAGGAAACAGCTTTTCTGAATTCCAAGTAAGATCTAAAAGCTGTGCTTGAAAATTAATAAAGCTCTCATGGTATTTAAATAACATTGTACTAACAGTATCACATGTTAATTCAACTTTTATTAAATTAGGAATTTGGCAATAACACTACCTAAAAGTGGTAAAACACTATCTAAGTTTTTAGAATGAGGCATCAAAAATCTTACTTTATTGTGAAAAAAACTCTTTGCCAAAGTATCTATGGCAGTGTTCCCAAGTATAATACTATCTTTATTAAGATATTTCCCTATGATATCATTAGCAGTATTTGCACCTGCAGTCAAAACTGTATGTGCATCCTTAACCACTAAAAATTGATCAACACTATCAGAACCTAGCATATAACTAAACGACTGAACGTAATTAAATGCCTCAGCAGTGTGAGAACAGCACACTAAACATATTGAACTTAAATCTATACTTAGATCCGCTTCAGGAACACTTACTACTTTAGAAATTATACTGTATTTCTTAATATCAGATGAGATTACAGGCTTAACTGCGCCTTGATTATTATCATCACTTTGTTTTTCCATTATTAACCTCTACTTAATAAATATC
>CANJ01000007.1 GCA_000309075.1 Occidentia massiliensis | reverse complement strand
AAAAAGAATATGTTATTAAGTTTTGTCCAATTAGACCAGCTTCTCCATATTTAAATGGAAAAGTTAAACGCATCTAACACACCGATTTAGATGAATTTTATTCAAGTATTGATATAAAAAGTCTTAACCTTAATTTTTCGTTCTTAAATTAAAATTAATATTTACTTAGCATATTAAATGACCATAGTTAAAATCACATTATTTTTATACAATAGTTTAATTTAATCAATCACTTTCCTATTTTCATAGGTATATAGCAGCCAGTGAATAATGAAAAACATAGAGCAGACCACAATCCAACTAATAGAACTGGTCATATTAGATATTGCTAAAGCTTTTTTACTTTCTATATAATGTTTTTTCTCAAGATACATTTTTTCTTCTATTTCTGTATCACTCAACGATTCTATTTTTTTTCTCTCTTCTAGATTTTTAGAAGCCATATATTGTTCCCTTGAATTAAATTTAGTTAAAACATCACTATGTTTATATTCTGTCAACACTAAATCTATCACACTACTTCCAGTAAATATCAACACAAACATTAAGGTTAGAGAAGATACAAGACAAACAACCATTCCATATGATTGAACTAAATTTTTAGACATTAAGCCCTACTTGTATAACTATTACTTTAATTTTTATTATATTTTTTTAATAATGTGAAGTCAAGTTATCCATTATTAACTTTAACTAACTTAAAAAAATCAAGTTACATGGAGATATCTTTGTCTTAATTTTAGAAATATTAAAATTTTAAAAATTTGTTCTTAGTAATTGATAATTAATATGATAATATGGTAAAATGGGGTAGTTTAACTATAAGGAAAGGTAGCGATGGAAGAAGCTCAACAATATTTTACAATAAAATCACCCACAAAAGAATCTATAAGATTTTGCCAATCTCTACAAGAATTTCATAGCGGCATCAAGAGTTTAAACATTAAAATTCAAGAAGCAATAGAATTATTATATGAATTTGATGCAAGAGGGTTAGCTACAGTCATATATTCTTTTTTCCAAATCATAACCAGATTACAATATCAGAATAAATTAAAGAGTAATTCTAACTTTAATAATTTTTCACTAAAATGGCTAGAAGTAGCTAAAGAAAAGTTGCCTGAATTTAACCGCAAGGAATTAGTTAGTTCTATCTATTCATTAGGCAAATTAGCAATTAACCCTGATAAGGAATTTTTACAATTATGGCAACATATAGCTAAAAAAAAGTTACTTGAATTTAATAACCAAGAATTATCTGTCTCTATTTACTCTTTTAGCAAATTAGCTGTTAAGCCTGATAAAGAATTCTTACAATTATGGCAACATATTGCTGAAAAAAAATCAGCCGGGTTTGATTGTCAGGGACTAGCTAATTCCATCTATGCTTTTGCAATATTAGATATTAAACCCAACAATAACTTCTTACAACAATGGCAAAAAGTAGCTTTCTCTAAACTACTTGAGTTTAGCACTCAAAATTTGTCAAATTCTATTTATAGTTTTAGTAAATTAAGAATTAACCCTAATAATGATTTCCTATTGAGATGGTTAGCAGTTTCTTCCTCCAAACTACCTGAATTTAATAGCCAAGACTTGTCAAATTCCATCTATGCTTTTGCAATATTAGACATTAAACCCAGCGATAACTTCCTACAGCAATGGCAAAAAGCAGCTTTCTATAAATTACCTGAATTCACCAGCCAAAATTTATCAAACTCCATCTATGCTTTTGCAATATTAAATATCAAACCCAGCGATAACTTCTTACAGCAATGGCAAAAAGTAGCTTTCTGTAAATTACCTGTATTTAGTAATCAAGATTTATCTATTTCTCTCTATGCTTTTGGCAAATTAAATATTATCCCTTATCCCTACTTTTACAACAAATGGCAAGAAGTAACTATCTCTAAATTACCTGAATTTGCTCACCAAGAATTATCAAACTCTATTTATGCTTTCAGTAGATTTAGCATTAGGCCTAACGACGATTTCTGCAATAAATGGCAAGAGATAACTTTTTTAAAATTATCTGAATTCAATAGTCAAGCACTATCAAATTCTATCTATGCTATAGCAATGCTAGATGTTAAACTTGATAGTAGTTTTCTAGATAAATGGCAAGAAGTAGCTATTCCCAAACTACCAAAATTTACTTCCCAAGAATTAATTAATTCTATCCATGCTTTTAGCAAATTAAGAATTAATCCTAATCCTAATTTTTATAATAAATGGTGGAAAATCACTTTTTCTAAACTACCTAAGTTCACCGATCAGGAACTAACAAATTCTATTTATAGTCTTAGTAAGCTAAACACTAGGCCTGATAAA
>CANJ01000008.1 GCA_000309075.1 Occidentia massiliensis | reverse complement strand
ATTCTCCATAGTATTTGAGTATATATCAAACTATCAGTATAACCTTTAAAAGATTATTTTATACTTTACTGCTAAATATATACAAATTAATAATCCTAGTTCTCACCATTATCAAACAAATTATCTATAACTTTTTCCTGATTTCATTATTTTAGAAAGCTTACCAGGATAAATAGCTAAAAATCAATAGATACCAATTCCTTGCTGTTAAAATGATAATTGACAGCTTCTTTTTCCCATTTTGTTACTAGCTCCTGGCCAGGATAAAAATTTAATTTTATAATAGAAAAAATATAGTTAGTTAATTCTTGACCAGTAAAGCTATTTAATTGTTTAAGAGCTTCTTCCTGTAATTTTATTACAATTTCCTTATCAGGTTGAAAACTTAACTTTGCAGAAAAATAAAGAAAATTAACTAATTCTTGTTTATCAATATGTCCCAAATCTAACTTATTAACAATTTTCTCCTGTAACTTTAATATAAACTCATTATTAGATTGAATATTTAACTTTATAAAGGACTTCAATAGCAATAATTAAGCCTTGGTTAGTAAAATGCTCTAATTTCTTAAGAGCATTTTTATACAGACTTACCACAAACTTATCATCATATTGAAAACCTAACCATACAGCAATATGAACACAACTAATTAACTTATGATTATCTAACTCAGATAACCTTAAAAAAATCACTTCTTTCCACTTTACTATAAACTCTTCATTAGGCTTAATATTTAACCTCATAAAAGTCCAAAGAGACTTGATTAACTCTTTACTATTAAAACAATCTAATTTACCTAATACTTTTTGTTGCCACACGTAAAAAAAACTAATAACTTCTTTGTTACCAACATTTTCATAGCAGCAAAAACCTATAGTTTTAGGTAGTAAAACTATAATATTAATCAAATCTTTTATACTAAATATGTGTAAATTCAATAAGTCTGCTGCTTCTTGAATAACATTAATAAAACTCTTTTCTTTAAAGGACTGAAAAAAATCTCTAGATATTGCAGCATTATAATTTATCGCTTCCAGCATAATACTAATTCCCCAATAAAAACCCAAGCTATAAGTTATATTGATTTTAGCCTTACGTCAAGTAATAAAAGCAAAAAATTTTAAGTATTACAGTAAGAAATTCAAACAAATACTTTTATATTATACTCAAATGACATAAAGATTTGGAATTTTTACAAGAAAATTTTGTATCTTAAATTTAAATTTGAGAACCAGCTCAGCTATGTGTATTATAGTAAGTTTGAGAGGTTTAAGAACAAAATTCAAATTATAATTGAAAAAACCAAATCTTCATATCACTTGAGATATCTACTAAAAATACCAAAATTACATTTAAATAAAATCCAACAATAATTATAAGCCTAATATTCTATTTAAAAAAACGTATCATAATCATTATTTTCTATAGAATTAGTACAATTCAATATTTTAGCACTAGATTACTAATAATTACCTTAACCTAGTAAAATCAATATTTAGTACTAATGATAAAAATAATGATATTAAAATGGCTGTTTATCCTAATTCAAGTTTGCCTTTTTTACAAAGAAATCATAAAATATAACTTAACTACTAAGTAGTTTAAGTTATATTATTTAATTAGCATTAAGTAGAAGGAAGACGCGCTAGCAATCATGAATGCAGATTTAATAATAGTTATTTCATTTTTAATAGTTAACCTTAGTATAGGCCTACATTCTAGAAAAAGCATTACGTCCATACAAGATTATGCTCTAGGTAGTAGGAAGTTTAGTACAGCAACTCTTAGTGCCACAATAATTGTTACTTGGATTGGTGGAAGGTCATTATTATTTGGAATATCTCAAATATATAAAGTAGGAATACTTGCAGTTGTTAATATAGGATCAGTAATATGCTTTCTTATAATAGCTTATATATTAGCTCCTAGGATGCAGGAGTTTTTAGGAAAACTATCAATAGCAGAAGTAATGGGAAGTTTATATGGTAAACATGTTAGAGTTGCTATTGCTATTTGTGCCATCTTTAGATCAATAATAGGAATTGCCGTGCAAATTAAGGTATCTTCCAACATCTTTAATTACTTTTTTGGAATTATAGTACCTATGCAATCTTAATAAGCACTATGGTAGTAATCATATATTCAACATTTGGAAGCATTAGGGCAGTAATATTTACTAGTATATTCCAATTTCTAACTATTGGAACTTTTATCCCAACTCTTGCATTAGTTATTTGGAGCAGATCTGGAAATTTAGAAATAGTAACTAATGTTTTAACTACCAGCCTAATACCCAATCCTAAGTTATTATTAGACTACTATAGCCCTACAGTACTTACACATTATAGCTTACTTTTCTACTTACTCACACCATGTTTCAACCCAGCACTATTTCAACAAGTTTTACTTGCTAAAAACACTGAACAAGTAAGTGTCTCTTTTAAAATATCTGCCATTATATACTTAGTATTTTGCCTTTTTACTGCCTTTATTGGCCTAGTAATACTATCAGTAAAACCAGATATAGAATCAAATAATCTAATAATGTATATAATAGACAGCTACTCACATTCAGGTCTTAAAGGACTAATAATAGTTGGAGTAATTGCAATGATAATATCCACTGCTGATTCTTTTATCAACTCTGCCTCCATTATTTTTATTAATGACTTATATAAACCTTTAGGAATATTACATAATAATAAAAAAATTGAACTGCAAGCTGCCATAATATTTACAATATTAATTAATGCTACTGCCTTAGTAATAGTGATATCACAACAAAATGTATTTAAGATATTTCTACTTGGAGTTAATTTCTATACTCCTATAGCAAGTGTACCATTATTGATAACAATTTTAGGATTTAGAAGTAGCACTAAAGTGATACTATCAGGTATGGCATCAGGAATGATAGTTACATTATTATGGAATAAGTATTTTGAGTTGTTTCTTCCTATAGGAAGTGCCATACCAGCTTCTATAACTAACTTTATAGTGATGATGACAATGCATTATTTATTAAAAGAACCTAAAGGATGGATAGGCCCTAAAGATAGAACTCCACTTAATATTATAAAGATGAAATGTTATCAAAGGCAACAAAAAATATTTAGGTTTTTTAGACTATTACCATGTAAGTTAAGGTGGAGTCATATAGTTTACTATTGTTCCAATAACTCTTTAGAAAACAAGTATAACTATATCTATTTTACTAGCTTTATAATATCATCACTAGCAGCAATGTTACTTATAAATACACATAATAGCTTCTTATTAATAGCTAATATAAAGATTATAATCTTTTGCATGTCATCATCACTTATAATGTCTACTATACTTATGGCATATAAGCTTTGGCCAAAAGAATTTTGTCAGAAATATATAGGTCTTATCTGGCATGTTACTGTATTTTACACTTTAGTATTTGTAAACACTATTTTGGTGCTGATAAATAAATTCTTTTATGTCTCACTAGCAGGGTTTTTAATAAATCTCATGATAGTAGGGTTTTTAATCAGGTGGTATATAGCTCTGCTTATGATAATGATAGGCATTTTCTTAGGGCTTTTAGTTTTTAGAATATTTGGCAACTATGATAACTTTAATTATAATATGGAAACCAATCTTGAGCTCAACATTGCATATGTATTACTAATGGTTGGAGGAGTAATAATAATGTTCTTTAAACCAAAACAAGACGAATACAACTTAAAGCAAAGTTTATTACTAGAAGTGGAAAATGCTACTAAAGAGCTTGAAAAATTTTTAGATATTAAAGAACAAAATATTAAAACATTACTAGATACTAAGAAAGGCATATTAAATAATTTAAGCCATGAAATAAAGACTCCTATGTCAGGATTAAGGTCAGGAATAAGTTTGTTACACAAGTTTCTACCCAAATATTATAAAGAAAAAAAACTAGTAGATGACAATATTATAAAAATATTAGACATAGTAAATACTAGTATTGAAAGACTGATTAGCTATAGTAATAATCTATATGACCTATCTAAGCTTGAGCAAGGAAAAATGTTATTTAATATAACAAAATATAATTTCAAAGAAATATTAGAAGAAGTAATATCAAATTTTGCAAAGTCAAAAATATGTAGCAATCATACAATAACTTTACAGTATACTAAGAAAGCACAAGAGGTACTAGATTGTGATAAAGAAAGGATAAAACAGGTAATTTTTAACTTGATTCTAAATGCTGTACAATATTCTGAATCTGGATTAATAAAAATTAAGGTAAAAAAATATTATAAAGGAATAGAAGTATTAGTAAAAGATGAAGGAATAGGAATACCAAAAGAAGATCTGCAAATAATATTTGAACCTTTTGAACAAAGCAGCAAGACTAGAACAAAAGCTGGTGGTAAAGGGTTAGGACTTAGTTTGTGTTCACAAATTATATCATTTCATAATGGCAAAATATGGGCAGAAGATTGTCAAAAAGGAAGTAAGATCATATTTAGATTACCTTTGAAACAGTCTAAAAAAAAGTCTCATAAGTTATCTTGTATAAAAAGTAAAACTCATAATAAGAGTAAAAAGACATGTCAAATGGCAGAAGAAGTAAACAGAGAACTTAACATATTAGCTAAACCAAAGATAATATCTAAAACAACTCAAAACTGTATCAGCCAAGATATAAAAAAAGTGTTAATAGTAGATGATGAATTATTTGCCTTACACTCTTTAACAATGATTATATATACTATAGGCTACAATAGCACTGCAGCATATAGTGGAAAAGAAGCGATAGAATTAATTAAAGAAAACCCTAGTCAATATTCTTTAATATTTCTTGATATGATGATGCCAGATAAAAATGGAGATGAAGTATTAAAAGAAGTGTATACTATAGTAAAACAATATAATATACCTGTTGTTATCCAAACTGGTTATACTCAAAGCCAAGAAATGAAAGAACTATTACATAAGCTTGGTGTTGTTGAGTTTATTACTAAGCCCTATAATAGCGATATAATTTGTAAAGTAGTTAACTTGTATTTAAAGAGGTAATTATATTTTTAGATTAATCTTAATTATGAACTAAAACTATAATTTGTATAATTCACGGATATTATTTCACTTTGATATGTGTAAAAA
>CANJ01000009.1 GCA_000309075.1 Occidentia massiliensis | reverse complement strand
ACCTCTATGAAATGAAGAGTGGGTAGAGAAAGCCAACATCAATAAATCTAGGGTTATTAAGTCGAGCAGCAGGAATGTACTTTAGTACGTGGTCAGCACGCAGATCTTAACTTGATGATAACTTATTTATTGATGTTAACCAAGTATAACTTAAATAAAATTTAAAGGATAATAAATATGCCCAATATAAGTTTCTCCCTTAATTTTGTTTGTTTAAGTATACAAGCAAAAACCTATATAATACTAATTGCTGACTGCAAGTCCTAATTCTCATACAGTTCTAAACAAAACACTTTAACATTATTGTCTAAAGTATTAATATTAAACTACATTAGTAAAAACAAAGAGAGGAAATTATGAATATTTCAATTTCTGGGCAACATATTCATGTAGAACCTAAACTACAAGATTACATTAAAAGTAAATTACCTATTGTAATACATAAATATTTAAGCAATGTACTAAGTGCTGATATACATTTTTCTAAACAACATATTGATTTTTACTGTAATATTGTAGTTAATCATGCTAACAAAAAACATGGCACTTTAAAAAGCAATGAATACTCAAATGACATATTTATAAGTTTCGATCGGGCTTTAAGAAAATTAGAACAACAATTACGAAAATACAAATCTAAACTTAAGGAACATAATGGTACAAAGCTCTCTCAATCAATGCCTATAATCGAAGCTACTAAATATACAATTAATCCTTACCAAGATGATGATGATAACAATCAAGATATTGATAATCCTGTCATAATAGCTGAAAAACCTGTAGAGATCTTATGCCTAAGTGTAGGTGAAGCAGTTATGAAAATGGACCTTGAAAATCTACCAGCATTAATGTTTAAAAATATAAAAAATAGCAGAATTAATATAGTATACTATAGAGAAGATGGGAATATTTCTTGGGTAGATTCAAAACTATAACACTATAAAAGTACAAGAATATAAAGTTAGAGAAATTGTATAAGGTATAAAAAAGCACCTTTTTATCATTTCTCTATATAATTCACTTTAAAAATTGCTATAGAATTATTTCTATATCCTATTATACCTTAGATTTATCATTGACAGGAAATTTTGCTTCTGGTAATAAATCCAACCCACTAGGTACAATAAACTCTGCTCCTTTATAGTCTTTTTCTTGAGAAATATCTTCTAATTTTCCATTCAAATATTTATGCAAAAAAGCCTCTATAGCAGCATAAGAAGCCAAACGATTTGGAGCCATAGAAAAACCATGTCCTTCTTTAGGAAATTCCATATAAACTACTGGTATATTTTTTTCATTCATTGCTTCAATAATTTGTCTTGATTCACTAACTTTAACTCTCGGATCATTTACTCCTTGCATAATTAATAAAGGCTTAACTATCTGATCAACTTTATACAAAGGTGATCTAGATATAAGCAATTCTCTACCTTCTTCTGTATCAGGGTCACCCACCTCCTTCTTTTCTAACTCTATCGCTGGCAACCAATAATCAGGCATATTGTTAATCATTGTCAATAAACTTGACATACCAACAATATCAACACCACAGGTAAAAAACTCTGGCGTAAATGTTAAACCCACTAAAGTAGCATATCCACCATAACTACCACCAACTATCGCAACTCTTTTTGGATCAATAACTCCTTCTTTAACCAAATACTCAACCCCATCAATAAGATCATCATGCATTTTCCTTCCCCATTCCCCTTGAGATTTATTACCAAACTCCTTGCCAAAACCACTAGATCCTCGATAATTGATATTTAAAACAGCATACCCACGACTTGCTAACCATTGATGTATACCATCTATTCCCCAATAATCACGAGCATGTGGCCCACCATGCACCCATAAAACTAATGGGTGAGGACCTTTTCCTTCAGGTAAAGTTAAATATGACACTAAATCTAGTTTATCTCTACTTTTTATCACTAAAGCCTGCATTGGTTGCAGCTTATAATTTTCTAATACTGGCTTAGGAGAAAATAAAAATTTTACTTTACTACTAATATCCCCTTCTTGTGTAGCATCATACAAAAAATATTTAGCAGGCATAATATCGCTTGAATATGATATAATCCACTTATTATCTTGAATATCAGTACTTACAATACTAATTTCATCTGGGTATAATTTCCTTAATTCATTAAACCTACGCTCAAACTCTCGATCCAAAAAATACCAATCTCTTTTTAGATAAGTTGACGTATATGCTTGTATATGTTTTTCTGTAGGATGAATGAGAACACTTCCTATATCTGCTTTTTGATTTTCACCTATTAAAGTTTGTTCCTCATTTTGCAAGCTCAAGGAATATAAAGCAGCTGTATTCCGCCCTCTACTATCTGATAAATACAAGTAATTGCCAGTCTTATCAAATCCTTCTATATATGCTGTTTTAACATCTTCAAAAGGCACATGAATCCTTACTCTATCAAATTCATTATTTCCATTATTTTCTATAACATCTAAGCTTCCATCAGGATTAATTCTTTCAGCAAAACGAATATCATAATTCTCATCAACAACAAACCCAATATATTGATTATTTTCAAGCAATAGCTTTAGCTCTCCTGTTAGAACACTTAACTCATAAATATCATACCATTTTTGGTCACGATTATTAAGTCCTATTATTATTCTCTCTGGATGTTTATAACTTGCTGCATAGATATGAGCTCTAGTTTTATCAAAAGGAGTTAAATCTTCTACCTTTAAATCATCAATATTTACTCTATAAATATGGTAATTCTCATCACCATCGTTATCTAAAAAATAAATAATATGTTTATTATCATAGGTCCAAGAATAGCCTCTGATATTGCGTTTTTCTTGAGTAGTAACTGGTTTTGCTTCTGTAATATCGCTAGATGGAGCTATATATATATTCATCACCCCATTAATGCTTGCAATATAAGCAATATGCTCACCATTTGGACTAAGACTAGGGTTCCATTTATCAGGGTCACTAAAAATAACATTGCGTGGAATAACTCCAGCGCTTTTTATTGAACTTTGTTTTACATTATTATTCATCTCTTTAACTTTATTATTTTTTTTCATTTCTTCTTCATCATTAATCCTGCTTCTATAATCAAATATAAGTGTTATAGCTACTGCGATAATTATATAAGCAAGTACACACATAACTTTAAATTTAAACATTACCAATTATCCTTAAAATATTAATATTTTTATAGCAACTTATTATTTATTATTTTAAAAATCAAGTAAAACAAATTTAACTTTGTTTAACAATATTCACGTTTCTCCACCCAAGCCATAGAAACAGCAACAAAGATGGCAAAGATAAAACCACAGTAAAAATAAAAAAATACTCCCACCCTTTAGCACTAATTATGTCTCCAGAATAAACTGTAATAGTATTATTAATTAGAGAAGAAACACTAGTGAATATCGAATACTGAAAAGCTGTGTATTTTTTATTACATAAAAACCCTAGATAGCCTACTAAAGCAGCAGTACCCATCCCAGATGTGATATTTTCTACACATATTGTAACAGCTAGAGCAACTGGTTCTGGCCCTATATGAAATAGCCAAACAAACATAAAATTTGATAACATTTGTAAAACACCACAAAAAAATAATCCCTTGATTGCCCCTAATCTATAAAAAATAAGCCCACCAATGTAAGTGCCAGTAATTGATGCCCCTAACCCTATGCCTTTTACTAAAACCGCTATTTGTTGTTTAGTAAAACCAATATCTTGAAAAAATGGTGTGCTTACAAAAGATAACATTGCCTCTCCTGCTTTATATAGCAGTACAGCAGCCAAAATAATTAAAGAATTAGGCCTAGTTAAAAACTCCTTTAATGGCTCCGTAATTAACTTTAAATAAACCTTTAATTCTAAACTCTTATCTACAACATAACTTTCAACTACCATCTCTTCTTCTACAGTTAATATAAATATTAAGCCTAATATAAATATTATAGCAATAGCAATTATTGAAAGATGCCAATTACTGGTAACTCCAGCAAAATATAAAACTCCAGCTCCACAAATAATACAACCAATTCTGTATCCCAAAACAGCAGTTGCAGCTCCTAATCCTTGCTCAGTATCACTAAGCCTTTCAATTCTAAATGCATCATAGCTAATATCATATGTTGCAGATATAATACATAATAAAAGCGCCATATATCTTAGCTTTAAATAATGTACTTGTGGATTAATATGAGCAACTGTTAATATCAAGATAATATTCAATACTACTGTAATTATCATCCAACTTTTACGCCTACCAAATTTATATAAAAATGGTAATTTAACATTATCCACTATAGGAGACCATAAGAACTTTAATGAATATGGTAAACGTGCTATAGCAAAAGTAGTAATTATAGTGATCTCCAACCCAGAATCTTTTAGCCATGATATTAATGTAGTATATAGTATAGCAAAAGGCATACCGCTTATTATACCTAAAACTAATACTTCAAAAAGTAAGTAATTAGTAAACAGCCTTGTAATCATACTTACTCACTCCTTTTTTATAAAAAATACATATTTTCTACACCTCTTAGGTTACCTAACTTAGGGTAAAAATTGAATGACTTTTATAGGCACTTTATACGTACCATAAATCCTTAAATTTAGCTTTTGATTAAATTTATTATTTATTGACTCCATATCAAGCGTATCATTAATATTTAAATTAGAATTAAAGTCAAAAGTCTTTTCAGCTAACTTTATAACAGCCTTACCATCTCCACTAAGTATTTTAGTATTTAACTTACAATCATCAAACTGTAATATATCTTTACTAAACTGAAACTTTCCTTCTATATTTCGGAAAATAGTTGCACCAGTACTTGTTGCAATTTCAATATCTTGAACCAAATCAGAATTTTGGTAATTAGATTGGGTAATTTTAGCAATTAAGCCATCTACTGATAAATTTACAATCTCAACATCTTTTGCAACAAACTCTGAGGAAATATAGATATTATCCCTCATATCTTTTAAACTATTGCCGTTAGTAGTAAAAGTACCTCTAACACTAGCAAAACCTTTAGGAATTTGCAAGTTATCACCTAAAATAAATGAAAATACAGGTAAATAAAAAGAATTATAAGCATACACTAATGTTGTTGATAACGGCGAGGGTAATATACTACCTTTTGCTATAAATTCTGCATCATTAATGGTTGCTCTTATTTCACTTATATCAATAAATGAAGTTTTAGACGCTAATTTAGCTATTATATCCCTTATTAAAGTGTCTTTATACAGAAATTTTTGTAACTTAGCATCTAAACTAATTTCCAACTTTTTATATTTCAACTTTTCAATTATTTCTCGAGCTTCTTGAAATAATTCATCATAACGTTTATTATCTAAATGGATCTCACCTTCACTAATTACAATATCAAGTTTTGGTTTTAAAGTATTAGCAAAAACCGTACCATTTCCAATTAAACTATCCTCTTTATTAGCATAAAAAAAATTATAAATACTTACCTGTCCAGGTATCACATTCATTACTAAATTTAACTTACTAGGCTGATCTTGATCCTTTAAAATTATAGATCTAAAGTTTAAACTAAAATCCCCAGTATAACTAATAGTGTTTATTGGTACAAATTTTGTTAAATAGTTTTGCTCCTTAATCTCACTATTTAAACTTTTTATATACTTTAATAATAATGAAATCAATGGATAATCCGATTTATCTAAATTAATTTCCATTAAAATCAACTGCGTGGTTATCCGTGGTAAATCACCTATTGCTTTAATATATGCCCGACCTTGAATTTTAGCATCTGCTAGTTGTAGTTTAATATTTTGCAACTGATAATCAATCGGTGTCAATTTTATATCACTCTTAAAACATATAGGTTGAACTTCTTTAACTGCTAAATTTTCTAAGTCTAACTTAGATAACAAATCATTAAAATTACTATGGGTTAAGTAAGCTTTGCCTTCAAAATATGATCTATACTGATTCTGCTTTACTTCTCCATACAATTGAAAAAAGCCCCCAGAATTAATTTTACCAGTAAAGTTTTTTAAAGTCATAATAGAATTTTCAATACTACCAATAAAAGATACATCTGTAAGCTCTTCCTTATGTAACATTACTTTCTTTGCAGTAATTAAAATACTATTATTAGTAGAGGGAAATTTAATTAAAGTTTTTTGCTTAGAATCAACTAGATTATTAAAACTCATACCTGCAAACAAACTATCTACAGATAACTTACTAAATTCTAAATTTATAATATTACTTATATTGTTATTTCTTGAAAAAGAAAATTCCCCCTTGGCATTCATAGAGTCTGAACTAATATTCAAATTCTTAACCAGCATTAATTCATCAGTAAAATTAATATCAAAAGTCAACATTACAGACTCATTTGATTTTATCTTAGTAAAAATAAAATCAAGATCATAATAATAATTATTAATATAGTTTGCTAAATTTTTAATCAGTATCTTACATCTACCCTCTTGAATTTTTTGCTGTTTCAGTAATCCACTAAATTCTAAGGAATAATATGTTGATGATAATGTGAAATTAGTTTCTTGTTGACCATCATTAAAATATATAGTACTTTCAATGCTGTCATTATCATCTATTATTCCTTTAACTTCATATCTACCATTGTTAAATCTAGTAGATAATTTATTTACTTTATGTAGTACATTATTATTAGAACTAATAAAATAGATATTCTCAACTTGAACGTCATAACCTTTAGGAATAAGCTCTTTGAATTCTTTAATCCAATTTATTTTATTTATAAACTTTGAATCATCCACTATAAGACTTGCATCTTGTATTAATAGATGTGAAACTTTAGGGTTAAGTGTAATTAGTGATAGTGGAGAAAAGTATATCTTTACTTTTTTTATTATAAACTTATTCTCTACAGATAAATCATTAATATAAATTTTTGGAAAAGGAAATTTTTTTACTACAGGGTCACTACTAAGAAATAATTTTTCATTTGCTAATATTGAATTTAGAATTTGATTAGACACTTTACTATAATCAAGTAAAAAAACAAGAATTACTAAACCTAAAGTTACAATTGAAAAGCTAATAACTAGAAAATAAAAGATCTTTTTCATAGAGTTTATTTTTAATGGTTTTTCTCTAATTATATGTAATAATACTAAAAATTTTAATCATATAATATTCTTATGGTTAGAGAAAGTAAATTAATTACTGTTGGAATTATATCATCAGCTTACGGGATTAATGGTCAGGTTTCAATTAAACCTTTTACTGATCCTATCAATAATTTTTTAATTTATAATTAAAAAATTATAAAGGAGACATTATAACAATTAAATCTGCCAAAATTACTACTAAGAAAATTATATGTTCTATAAAAGGCGTTACAAATCGTACACAAGCTGAAGAACTATCTAGGACAACATTATATATACATGAACTACCAAAACTTAAAGAGTCAGAATATTACATTAAAAATCTTTATAGACTTCAAGTAAAAAATACTAATGGCAAAGTAATAGGTAAAATTCATGATATATGTAACTACGGAGCAGGTGATATAATTGAAATAGAACATACAAATGGTAAAAAGTCTATGCATCTATTTACTAAAGAAAACTTTCCTAGAATAACTAATGACTTTATTACCTTGATCTCTCCTCATTCTTAATATATATATTATATATTTTATAGTAAATTATTAATAATTTTTGTTGACATAGCAAGCATTTTACTGATATTAATATCCAACTAATGTTTCTTAATCAAAAAGTGTTTTTAATCGTGAAAACATATTCAGCCAAGCTTTCAGAGATTACTAAAGAGTGGATTTTAATTGATGCAAAAAATCTTGTTTTAGGGCGCCTTGCATCTGAGGTGGCTAAAATATTGCTGGGTAAGAATAAACCCACATATACTTCACACATGGATGATGGTAGTAAAGTAGTTATAATCAATGCAGAATATATTGTTTTAACGGGTAACAAATCTAATTTAAAGGATGGAAAATTCTACTACCGCCATACTGGATTTCCTGGAGGAATTAAAAAAATAACTGCAGGTAAAATATTAAATAGCAATTATCCTGATAGAGTAATTAAATTAGCTGTTAAACGTATGTTGCCTTCAAATGTTTTAGGAAGAAAGCAATTTAGTAATTTATATGTTTACAAAGGAGAAACTCATCCACACATAGCACAAACACCGAAATTATATGATTTTGCTAGTAAAAATATTAAGAATAAAAAATAGTTTTATTTATGTCTGATTTATTAACTAAAAATACTGTTGTAACTATTGATAAAAAAGAAATATTTAAAGAAATACCTTCTTTTTCACCTAAAAAAGATAAATTAGGGCGTTCATATGGAACTGGTCGCAGAAAAACTTCTGTTGCTAGAGTTTGGATAAAATCAGGAACTGGAAAAATAATCGTTAATAAGAAAGACATTAATAATTATTTCAAACGCAATACTCATGTACAAGTAGCGTTAACTGCAATGGTAGTAAGTAATGTCATGCAACAGTTTGACATAATGTGTACAGTAAAAGGTGGAGGATACTCTGGACAAGCAGGTGCTATAAAGCTAGGAGCAGCAAGAGCATTAAATAATTTTAACCCAGAAGTACATAATATATTAAGACAAAGCAGATGTTTAACCTGTGATTCTCGTAGAGTTGAGCGCAAAAAAGCTGGCAAGCTTAAAGCTCGTAAGAGCAGGCCATTTGCTAAACGTTAATACCATTTAATTAGTTTATTCTTTAGTTGTAAGTTTTTTTAAAAGAATTAAAAATAGTAGATAATAAATTGTATATTTTGAAAAAATAGTTTTATTGATATAGGTTATATGTGGTTTAAAAACAACTTTTGCAAATAGAAGTACATAATTAATAAAAGATTAAAAAATACTTTTGGCGGGGTAGCTCAGGTGGTTAGAGCAGTGGAATCATAATCCGCGTGTCGGGGGTTCAAGTCCCTCCCTCGCTACCATATATAAGTTTAACTTTTTAATAAATTAAAAGGTTTTTTAAACTTTTTTACTTATAAATCTATTTTATATTTCTAATATTAACTATTTTGTTGCTATATAAACTTAATCTAAATTATATAGGTCATTAATAACTTAACTCTTATATATCATTTAAAAATAGATAGTATACTTTGTAAACATCAATAATTGCTAGGAATTATTAAGTCAAGCAGCGTACCTACTTTAATACGTGAACAGCACAGATCTTAACTTAATGACAGGGCAATTATTGATGTTCACCGAGTATATATATATCACTGGAGCTATTAACCTTGATAATTTACGTTTAGTTAAGATTAACAAGTAAAGTTAATGGTGATTCTATTATTGAATTTTTACAAAAGTTAGGTTATGAGACTCAGGATAAAAGTAAAGTTTACTTAATTTATGATAATGCTGGTTATCATAAATCTAAAAAGGTTAAACAATTTGTTAATAATTCTAAAGTAGAGTTAATTTATTTACCACATATAGCCCTAATTTAAACCTTATAGAATGATTGTAGAAGTTTATGCACTCTAAAGGTTACTAACTA
>CANJ01000010.1 GCA_000309075.1 Occidentia massiliensis | reverse complement strand
TTTTTGAATATAATGCTAACCTTACTGATAAAGATAAGCAACATATAATACATCTTATAAAAAACAGTTTTACTATACTACCAGAAAATAATGAGGTTAACCTTAAAATAATAGAATTAATAAAGCAATATTCATGTAATCAAGAGAATGATAAAACAATAATTAAGAGTGATGACCCTGGTTATCACTCTGACTCTGATTCTTTATTGCCTGAAGAACCACAAGATGTTACTAACAACACTATTAATATCTTAGGAGACGAAACTCCTCCTTCAATCTAACAACAGAGCTAAGGTTAAGAATAAATATTTAGTTATATTTTTTAAACTTTAGCTATTATATACTCAAATGACTTCAAGATTTGTTTTAGAATCGCCATGCTCACATATTATATTATACATACGTTGCGCTGACTCATCTTATCCAAATCTTGAAGTTATTTGAGTATAATCTCATATGCTAGAAAATAAATTTCAATGAAAAATTACCCTTAACAGTATATTATTATATTTTTTACTTATAGAAACTTAGCTAATCAATTTTTTATAAATATCCTCTGACAATTCATAATTACTAAAAACTCTTTGAACATCATCGTTATCCTCTAAAGCCTCAATCAACTTAAGCAGTTTCTCAGCTTTCTCCCCATCAGAAACTAATATAACATTTTGTGGTCTCCAACCTATATATGATTCTACTGGATTACCAAATTGTTTAGTCAAAGTTTCCATAGCATTAGTAAAAAACTTAATAGGAGTATAAACAGTATGGCATATATCATCTGATTCTACATCTTCTGCACCAGCTTCAATAGCACTTTCAAAAAGCTTATCATTTACAGCTACAGAAGACTCAAATTGAATAATTCCAACATGGTTAAACATAAAGCTAACACTTCCCGTTTCTGCTAAATTACCGCCATATCTTGATAAAATTGACCTAATATATGCTGCTGTGCGGTTAGTATTATCAGTTAAAGCCTCAATAATAATTGAGATACCACCAGCAGCAAAACCTTCATACCTTACTTCAAAATAATTTTCTTGATTATTTTTATCACATGCTTGACTAATAGCCTTCTCAATCCGATCCTTGGGAAGGTTTTTTACTTTAGCCATAGCAAGAGCAGTCCTTAACCTTGGGTTATATTGAGGGTCTATACCAGACTTAGCACTAAGAAAAATTTCCCTAACTAGGCTTGTAAAAATCTTTGCCCGTTTTTTATTTTGAGCTTCTTTACGATGTTGAATGTTTTTAAATTTAGAATGACCAGCCATTTTTATTATTTAAATCAATAATTACTCACACCCCACACTTACAATACTATTTATATAAACCTATATATAATTCTTAATTAATATACTAGATTGCTTTACCAATTTCTATAACCACCTACTATACAATCAAAACCCAATGACAACAACATATTCCTAGTTTCAAACAATGGCAACCCCATAACATTAGACACTGAACCATTGATAAAACTAATAAAAAATTGTGCCATTCCTTGTAACGTATAACCACCAGCTTTATTTAACCCATCTTTACTAGCAACATAAGCTGTTATCTCTTGTGCTGTTAATCTTTTAACCTTAACAATAGTTCTTACAACCCTAATACTAGAGGCAATAAGGCTGTTACCTTGTACTTTTTTAATAATCATTACAGCAGTATAAACTCTATGGCGCCTGCCAGAAAGCATAGTTAAAGAATTTTGTACATCTGCATCTGAAACAGCTTTTGACAAAATATGCCTGCCTATTGCTACTACTGAATCAGCAGCAATTATGTAACCATTACTCACCATCCTTGCCACTTTATTAGCCTTTTGATTTGCTAACCTAAGAGCTAAATCCTTAGGTAACTCTCTAGCTAAAGGTGTCTCATCTATTTCTGCAGGAATAACTTCATGTGGTATAATATTAATCTTAGCAAGTAAGTCTAACCTAGATGGAGATTGAGAAGCAAGTATAATAGGGATTAAAACCATAAATTCATGAATTATAACGATGTACAATTATACCCATTGTCAAATCATAATGGCTAAGTGCAACATCCACCTTATCACCAGGTACAACTTTAATGCGGTTAAGTTTCATATTACCACGTACATAAGCTTTAATAATATTATCGCTATTAAGCAATTTGACCACAAACATGGCTTGTTTAGGTAAAGCTTCTATTGCTATCCCTGTAACTATAATAGGCTTCTCCTTAGCCATAATTAATTCTTATATACAATTTGCTTGCTCCTCTCTAGCATAATTATCGCTTATTCGTTTTATTTCAAAATTATCAAACTTAATATGGCTCCCCGGGCTGGACTCGAACCAGCGACCAAACGGTTAACAGCCGTTTGCTCTACCACTGAGCTACCGAGGAACTAAGTAAAGCTGTTATAGCAAATATTTTAAATCAGGTCTAGTATTTTTTAACATCTATTATTTAAATATATTTGAACTAAAAAACTCTAAACTATAACTTTATAATGCCTTATTAGTACTCATTCTTTAGATACATATCAACATTTTAAAACAATTCTTAAAAACAAAAAACTATAAAACCTAAATACTGCTAAAAATTAATACTCCTACCTGCTACTGCAAGAGCAGCCTCCTTAATAGATTCATTAAGAGTAGGATGAGCATGACATGTACGAGCTATATCCTCCGCAGCTCCATAAAATTCTATACCAAGCGTAACTTCAGCAATTAAACTGCCTGCATCTGGACCAATAATATGCACAGCTAGTATTCTGTCAGTTCTAGCATCAGCTAAAATTTTTACCATCCCATCTATATTACCTATTGTTCGCGCTCTACTATTAGCTAAAAAGGGGAACTTACCAACTTTATATACAATTTCTTGTTTTTTTAATTCTTCCTCAGTTAATCCTACAGAAGCAACTTCTGGAGAAGTATAAATAACACTTGGAATAGCATTATAATTAACATGCCCAGCTTGTCCTGCCATAATTTCAACTGCAGCTATTGCTTCTTCCTCAGCTTTATGAGCCAACATTGGGCCTTTTATTACATCACCAACTGCATAAATATTTTTAACATCTGTAGCAAAATTACTATCTACATCAATAACACCAGATTTATTAAGTTTTATACCAACTGCTTCTAATCCTAAATCTTTAGTATATGGTCTCCTTCCAACAGATACTAATACTATATCTGCTGTAATATTTTTTAAAGACTGGTCATTATCAACTTCTTGTAATGTTACATTTACACTATTATTCCAGACTTTAGCATCAACAACTTTAGTCTTTAATAAAAACTTCATACCTTGTTTTTCAAGTATCTTATGTAATTGTTTACCAATTTCATTATCAATAGCAGGTACAATTTTATCAGCATATTCAATAATTGTCACTTCAGAACCCAAGCGACGCCATACAGACCCTAGCTCTAAACCAATATAGCCTCCACCTATTATAATCATGGTTTTAGGTATAGATTCTAAGCAAATTGCGGACTTAGAAGAAATAATTCGTTTTTCATCAACCTCAATTCCAGGTAAAAATATAGGCTCTGAGCCTGTTGCAATTAGTATATTTTTTGTCTTAATTTTTTGTATATTATTAGAATTAGCAAAGTAAACTGCTACTTCAGTTTCAGAAATAATCTTACCAACTCCTAAAAAACGCTTGACCCTATTTTTTTTAAACAAACCATCAATACCCTTACATAAATCCTGTACTACCCTATCCTTATAATTTAACATTTTTATAAGGTTTAAAGTAACATTAGATGCCTCAATACCAAAATTACCAAAGTGATTTTTAGCTTCTTCGTATTTTTCAGATACACTAAGCAAAGCTTTTGATGGAATACAGCCTTCATTTAAGCATGTTCCACCCAAACTATTGTTTTTCTCTATACAAGCTACATTCATTCCCAATTGTGCTGCTCTAATTGCTCCAACATACCCTGCAGGACCTCCACCAATAACTACCAAATCAAAATTTTCTTCTTGTTGTTGCATGTCTATCCTTATTATATTAATTAATTATTCAATTATTACACTAAAATTATATTCAATAAATTTTAATATAACAGCAAATATTCATAACACTAAACATTTTTAATCCTTAACAGTTTAGCATTTTTAAAAGCAGTAAATGTAATAATATCAAATTTTTCAATAATCGGTTCAGGATTGCAAGTTAAAAAATTCAATAATTTCTTAGGTAAAATTCTTTGTATTTGATAAAACTTTGCTGCCTCAGCCATGTTTTTTAACTCTTTCATTAACTTCAAGCAGCTATCATACTCAACTTCCACTGTTTCAATATCCATAACTACTGTAACAAATCCAGATACCTGAAACAGTTTCACAGCATCATCAAACCTAACAAAAGGCGAAATATGAGGGCTATGAGGAAGATGCAAAATAGCCTCAATATCTATAAGCTTTTTCCTTAACACTGCTAAAGTATCTTCACCAAAGAAACAGCCAATAAATGCCCCATCATCAGTTAAAGTTTGAAATATTTGTTTTAAAAACTTTGGAAAATTATTTAACCAATGCATATTAAGTAAGGATGTAATTAAATTACAACTCTTATTTACAAAAGGTATATTATCATCTTCTGTAATTACTTTTATTATACTAACATCACTAATTTGAGTTAGTAATTTCTCTGCTACCTCTAAAGCTATAATAGTACTATTACTATAAAGCTCCCTTAATCTACTAGTTAGAATTCCATTCCTAGCTCCTAAATCTAAAATATATAAAAAAGTTTTATCTATTAGCTTAAGCCTACATATTAAGTCTTCCACACAAAATTTAAGTAAAAAATTACAAGAATCTAGCTCATTACAAGCTCTATTGCGATGTAATCTATAAATATCACGATTAAAAATATATCCCATAATATGTTAGGCACTAATAAAATTATTTAAAAAATATATAAATTTTAGTATAACGATTTTTAAATCACTATTAAAAGTAAAAAATACATAATTTTAGTTGCATATGATAAATAATCATAGTAGATAGTCATATTTTTTAGTATTAT
>CANJ01000011.1 GCA_000309075.1 Occidentia massiliensis | reverse complement strand
TATACAAGAACTTGCTCCTAATATGCCTCTTTTTGTACAATTACATAGTTGCTATGGCAGCAGTGCAATAAATAATGTTAATAAATTATTCCCTAACTCAATTCTTATGGCTTACGGAGCAGATAATAAATCAATAAATGATGTAACTCTTACAAAAACATTGACATCTTTTTTAAATCAACCTAAAGTTACAAGTAATTATTCTCCTATAAATCAAATTTCAGATAACTTCAAAAACATAATGTTTGATCAATTCTATATTGCTACTTCTAGTGAAAAAGGAAATTTCATACATAAAGTAAATAATAACCATAAAGAAATATTTAAATTAGGCAACCATGAACAAACTATATGTAATAGTTTCTACAGCTTCTTATACTTTTATAGCTGGCTTACTCATAAACAAGAATTTGAAAACTGGATTTATAAAACAGATACTATATTTTTCAATCCTGAAAATGGAAACTTCTTAGAAGAACTTGTTCACCATTTTATAAGATCAGAAAAACTTGCTGAACTAGTTGATATATTTGAAAATACTCAAAATTTACCTGTTATACAAAATATTATTAAAAATAATTATGTTAATCTTCTTAAAAATAGCATAATTAATAATGATAATGAATCAACAAAACGCCTTTTAAATTTTGACATAAAAGATAAAAATACATACTCAAGTGCACTATTAGAATTATATTACCACAACAATATAGAAGTAACCGAACTTTTACTTAAAAAAGGAGCTAACGCTAATACAATTGCTGCAAATGGACAATCTCTACTTACTAACACAGTACTTCATCTAATATACTCTAACTCAATAAACTATGAGCTTGAAGCTGTAACAACAAAACTTGAATTAATTAAAATTCTTCTTAAGTATGGTGCTAATCCCAATGTAGTTGATTTAAAAGGTCAGTACTTACTTCCTATTGTAATATACAACCTAATAACAAGTTCTAACTCAACAACAAACAATACTGAAACCGTAGAA
>CANJ01000012.1 GCA_000309075.1 Occidentia massiliensis | reverse complement strand
TTTTTACATGCTTTATATATTTCTCTAGTATACTACCTTTAAATTTTGATATTAATAACTCCAACGTTATATTATCACTTTTTTCAAATTGACTAAGACCTAAATCCTTCAAATATTGGTTAATCTTATTTAATCTTGCTTGCTTAATCTTTACATATATTATATCATATGTTATTTCTCCATTTTCTTCTAAAGCGCTTGCTCCTAAAACTTTAAGAGCTTCATTCATCTTAGGCTTTAAATCACTTGGCTTGGTTTTTTCTTTGTAGCTTTTGTACTTTTTATATAGCTTCTGAGCATCAGATTCACATCTTGTATAACTTTTAAAAATTTCTACAAAATCTTTAACTAAATTATCAGTAATCATCTTATTACCCTGATTTTCTATAACTTTTACTTTTACCTTTCTCCCTCCTAGCAAAGGACATTCGTTATATCCACACTCATATAGTATTATACCCCAATGTACTTCTTTCCTCTTAGTATTGGTTACACTGCTAATTACTTCTGCTGACCTAGTGACTTGACCAGCTCCAATTATATTGCTAGGTAAAGTCTCATCTGAAGCTGTTTTTATTCTTTTAGCCTTTCCTTCATCAACATTTTCATATATTTTTCTTTTTTTTTGTTCATATAAGCCCTTAGATATATAACACTATAATTATTAACTACTAATATTATTAATTACTTTAAAAAAGACAGTTTGCATATATAAGTTAATAATACAATATATCTTTATTATCTCATATAATTAAATTAGTTAATATTTATACTGATTACACAAGTATAAATATATTTAGAAAAAATTACGTAAATATTTCAGTTAGAAGCAGGTTACAAGCCTTAAAAAAGCTATTAATTAAGTTGATAATGATAAAGCATCTAAAAGTCAAAAACAGCCAACTTGGATTTATATTTTATACTGAAAATTTTATAATAATATCATTATACATTTTTTTATGCTTTAGTAATAGAGAAACCTATTTTATGGATTTTAATTTTTCTAACTGTTTTTTAGTTAATTTTGTATACTTAATAATCTTTTCCACAGGCTCATTATCTACAAGCATCTCCTTTGCTATCTTAATAGCTTTATTTTCTTCACCTCTAGCTTCACCTCTAGCTTCAGCCTCATCTATTTTTTGTTCCATAACAGCTATGTTATCCATATTTATGCGCTTGATTTCTTCATAAGCTAAAAGTTCTTGTTCAGTCCAATGAAACTGATCAAGCTCACTATAGGCTCTGCTAATTATATCATCACATCCTATAATCTTCTTTAAATCTGATTCTGTGGTTTCATGGGCATGCTTTAAAAAATAGTACCATTTATCTTCTATCGATGATAGCTCTTCTTTAGTCTTATTAAATTTAGGTAGTTCAATAAAAGTAAAGTAAAAATCTTTAAGATCATGTTCATATGTTTCTTTATCTAGTATTATATGGTCAGATTTATAATGAGACTTGCTAGGAAAAATCTCACAATCAGCAATGGCAAGAAAAATGATCTCTTTTAGGTTATAATATTTATCACCAATATTAGCTTGTCTACCATAAGCTTTAGATGCATAATATTGGGCACGTTTCTCAAAACCTTTAGATCTAGCTACTTGCATTTCAACTATAAACTGTATCCCCCTTTTATCTCTACATAAAATATCAACAATACTTTGTTTTTTTATCGAGATCTCAGGATCTTGAATTGGAGACAAAAACTCAATGTCAATAATAATACTATTTTCTGAAAAAAGTAAAACATCATTTAAGAAGTGAATTAGAATATCTTTGTTCTTTTCAGTACCAAAGATTTTCCGAAATGCAACATCATTCTTAGGATCCAGATATTTTGAAATTGCCATGGTTAGTTAAATTTTTTATTAGAAATAATATCATATTAAGACATAATAGTACAGCGCCATGTATTAGTTTAGGAAATATTAAATGACTAATTAGAAGAATAAAATAACCTCCATGGTAAAATCAAATTAGATGAAAAATATGTACTACTTTATATCACTTCTATTTTCTTTATTAAAGACTTTGTAAAACTAAACAGTTCAACACATAATTATAACTTAAGGTTGATCACAATAAGAAACACCAGTTAGGTTAACATCTTCATCTCCTATCAAATTTCCATCCCAAGTACGTAACTCAAAATCATCAGATAATATTCCAAAAGTTTTAAAATATTCTTTCACTAAAAAATGCTGTTCTTTCAGTGGCTGATAGTGACCACTATGGTCATTCATTTCTTTAATTTGACCATTTTTAATTTTTAAAACACCTGCACCGGCAACCTCCCTACCATAACCAAACAATTCTGTTCCTTCTTTTCCCTTAAGGAAAAAACTATGATAAAAATTATCAAGATCATCACTAGTTCTTTCCTTGTATAGATGGAGATGCAATTTACCTTTTTTACTAACTACAAAAAAATATTTTTCGTCTAATACTAGCTTTTGCTGATTACGCCAATAAAGCTTTTTATTCTCAACAAAAGTTTCACTATCTTCCTTAACAAATGGTGTATTTTTTTTATATTTTGACTCATCTTGGTACGTTGTAGAAGTTAAAATAAACTTACCAGTTTTTATTAAAAATTTAATAGGAAGTTTCCTTAAAAAAGCAAATAATTGCTTTGAGTTACTATGATTATTAATTACAGTTGTTAGTTTGAACCCACCACAAGATATTACAGCCTGTATTATAGGGCTATGTCCATTTTGAATAAGGACCTGTAATTGTTTTATTACATTTTCTTCCTTAACTTGTTCAGATTTTAAACTGAAAATAATATTCCATGCTATTGGATCACTTTTACATATATATTCACATAAGGAGATATCAAACCATGGTATTTGGTCATTTTTATCAAAACTAATTAGTGGATTTTTGTCTATTATTAACTTAGTTATACGTGTATCCCAAGCATCTGAGGCAAGTTGCAATGGTGTAGTATATTTATTACCTAAATAAATATCCTGCGTTAATATCAATATTTGCGTTAATTAGCATATTAATGATACGAACGTTAGGACAATGTTCTTTATTACCTTGACCATTAATAGCAAGCATAAGTAGTGGCATCTTGTTACCACAAGCATTAATATCTATATCTTCTTGATTTAACAATGATCTAACATCCCATTCATTATTATTAATTATAGCATGTGCTATTGCCATATAACTTTTATCCACAGTTTTCATATAAACAACCTTTAAATCAGTATCTAAATATTAAAATTTAAAATCCTTTCTATATAACTAAAATACTATCTAAAACCTAAAATCTAGTATTGTCAAAAAACAAAAATCAGTTCCTTACATATATTTAATATCGTTACCAATTTTGTTATATAATAAATATTAATAAAGCCCTTTATAATTAAGAGTTTGATATTGTCTACCATTATTATACTACTTTAACAAATTTATTAAGTGCTATTTCTAGATCTACTATATTCTCAGGTTTATAATAATATATTGCTTTCTGTTTTATTATCTGCTGTAACTCTCTAATATGTATGTTATTAAAACCTTAGTTATAGAATAGAAGTTAAAAGTTACTCAAACTTATTACTTTGATGCTAAGATTCATACCATCTTTACTTTGCTTTTTATTCTCTAAATCTAAGATCAACTCTATCACATAATCTATTATATATGTTAACTGCAAGAAAGTTTTTGTTTAATTATATTAGGCCAAAAATTTTTCCATCCATTACTATGAGTTACAGATTTCAGCCTCATTGTCTTAACACACGTAGAATTTGCAAGTCTAACAAATTTATCAGCAATAAAAGAAGGAACTATTTTATCGTCTGTACCAGATAAGTGAAGTTGAGGAATATTTCTTATTTTTTGACTATAATCAATTGGGTTTAAAGAACCAGTCATGTGAAGAGTATGATGAAAATTGTTAAAGGCAACGTGGTCTAAATTAGCTGCAATAGTAATAATATTTTGAACTTTAGGATTCATAGCTGCAATTAGTACTGCAATTCCACCTCCACCTGAATAACCTATAATTTCACATGTATGATTTTGGCTTATTTTATCTATGGCCTCGTTAATCGAATCAACAACTTCTAGTGCAAATCGTTTATTTGTCCAATACTCATTTTTGCAGTTAGGTTGTAATGTTAAAGAAGTATATTGGCAGGGCCTAGCTATATAAACTACGTTTGGACGATGGTCAATAGCAGCTAGTTCTAGAACTGTAGGTGTAAGTGGTGTGGGATTATCACTAATGTCATCATAGTGATATATTAGCCCGTCACCCTCAATATAAAAAACAAAATTTGCATTAGGATCTTGAATTCTTTGATAAACAGTAAGCAGAAAATTATTAGTTTTTATTACATTTTTTGTCATTCTTGATAATAAAGCTAACTTATCTGCTTTATTTACTCTAGCTTTATAGCTAACATCTGTACAACTGGTCAAATTAGTTAGCATAAAAAAAACAATTATATAATGGATATAACAAAAAATATTGAATCTCACTTGTATAAGTTTTTAAAACGGTATATCATCATCTGATAATTGTGGGTTGAGATTATCTGAATTTTCTGCAAACCTTTCAGATGTAGGTGTTGCTATAGGTTCATTGCTTTGCTGCCTACTATCTAGTAAAATTAAATTTACATTGTAATTTTGTAATACAATTTCAGTAGTATATTTTTCTTGACCAGAATTATCATTCCATCTTCTAGTTTGTAGACTACCTTCTATAAAAATTTTACTGCCTTTTTTAACATAGTTTTTAATAATATTAACGAGACCTTCATTAAACACAACCACACGGTGCCACTCTGTTTTTCTTTTTTTTCACCACTGCTTCTATCACGCCATGTTTCTGTTGTGGCAAGGCTAAGTGTCACTATCTCTTTGCCATCATTAGTGTTTCTAACTTCAGGATCACGACCTACATTACCTATTAACACAACTTTGTTTAAACTACCAGCCATTTATATTTGCTCCATATTTGTAAAAATAATATTGATAATAAGTTAAAAAATCTTATAATTCTAGAAGTTTATTTATAAATAGTCTTAAATGATTTCAAAAATTAAATTAAGAACATAATATTACCTGTGTTTAAGTGATTACAAAAATTGAGAAAGTTAGGCAGCTAGTTAAATATTTTGCCATCTTATGTAAAAGCTCTTGTAAACATAAAAATATACTCCTAAATTATAACACTAAATAATATGCATGATTATATAAAAGTACGTGGAGCTAAAGAACATAACCTTAAAAATATTAATGTTGATATTCCTAAAAATAAAATAGTAGTTGTTACTGGATTAAGTGGTTCTGGAAAATCATCTTTATCTTTTGATACAATATATGCTGAAAGTAGAAGAAGATATATGGCTGGGTGGTCAGCTTATGCAAAGCAGTTTCTACCGTTGCAAAGCAAACCAGATGTTGAACATATTTCTGGACTTTCTCCATCAATTGCTATTGATCAAAAAACTACCTCTCGTAATCCAAGATCAACAGTAGGTACAATAACTGAAATTTATGATTATCTACGTCTTTTATTTGCAAGAATAGGTGTACCCTACTCTCCTGCTACTAATTTGCCTATCCAAAGTCAAAGTATTTCTGAAATGGTAGATATTGTATGTTCCTTACCTCTAGATACTAAAATTTATATTTTATCACCAGTTGTACAAGGGTATAAAGGTGAATTTCGTAAAGAAATTCTTGACCTAAAAAAACAAGGATTTGAAAGGTTTATAATTGATAATAAAGAATATGAAACAGAAAGTTTACCTCCACTAGATAGGAATAAAAACACAATATTCAAGTAATAGTTGATAGATTAGTAATTAATAATAAATTAGGTAACCGGGTAGCAGATAGTTTAGAATTAGCTTTAAAGCTATCAAATGGGGTAGTATGCATAAAAATCATATCCATGCCTGAAAGTCATAATTCTCATCATCAAACTCAAGATACTATAATTTTATCAGAAAAATATTCATGCCCTATCTCAGGGTTTCAACTACCCTCAATAAAGCCACGAATGTTTTCATTTAATAGTCCATTTGGGGCTTGCGAAGCTTGTAAAGGACTGGGACAAGAAATGCTTTTTTCCCCTTCCTTAATTATTCCTGATGAATCATTATCAATAAACCAAGGAGCAATTTTACCATGGGCTAAAAATAATTCTCCCTTTATCAAGCAAACTCTTGAATCCATAGCTAAACATTATAAATTTAGCCTTGATATTCCTGTCTCAAATTTAGATGATAAAATAAAAAATATTCTATTTTATGGATCTGGGAATGAAGAAATAGAGTTTAAATACACTATTGATACAAAGTGTCAAATTGTAAAACAAGCTTTTGGTGGCATAATTCCTAGCTTAGAAGCAAAGTACCAACAAGCTGATCAATGGTTAAAAGATGAGTTATCTTACTATAAAGTAGAAAACAAATGTAGTGCTTGTTACGGTTATAGACTTAGACCAGAGTCTTTATGTGTAAAAATTAGAGATCTTAATATTGGTGAAGTTGCATCAATGACTATTGCTCAAACCTTTAATTGGTTTAGCGATATTGAAAAATATTTAACAAATAAACAACAAGCAATTGCAAAATTGGTGGTTAAGGAAGTTAAAGATAGATTGTCTTTCTTAATAAATGTAGGCTTAGATTACCTTACTATTAGTAGATCAGCAGATAAACTATCTGGTGGAGAAAGTCAACGTATCAGACTAGCATCACAAATAGGCTCAGGGTTAAGCGGTGTGCTTTACGTTTTAGACGAACCTTCCATAGGACTACATCAAAGTGATAATATAAAACTAATTAACACTTTAAAAAACTTACGTGATTTAGGTAACAGTTTAATAGTTGTAGAACACGATGCAGAAACAATGTTAGAAGCAGACTATATTATTGATGTTGGACCAGGAGCTGGCATTCATGGAGGGGAAATAGTAGCTCAGGGTTCAATAACTGATATTATTAATACCCCTGAAAGTATTACAGGTCAATATTTAAGTGGAAAAAAATTCATCCCTATTAAGAATCAATTAAGAACAGGATATCAAAATAAGTTTATTGAGATTACTGGAGCTAGTTCTAATAACCTTAAAAATGTTGATCTTAAAATACAGCTTGGAACTTTTATAGCTATAACTGGAGTTTCTGGTAGTGGTAAATCTAGCCTTATCATTCATACTTTATACAAAGCTGCTTTAAAGAAACTTGAACCAAGTAGTAAAGTTACCGTTGGTAAATATAATACTATTACTGGGTTAGACCATATAGATAAAATTATTGATATTAACCAATCACCTATAGGTAGAACCCCAAGATCTAATCCAGCTACTTATTCTGGAGCATTTAACTATATTCGAGATTGGTTTAGTGAACTACCTGAGTCAAAAGCAAGAGGGTATAAGGTTGGCAGGTTTTCATTTAATGTAAAAGGAGGACGTTGTGAAGCTTGTGAAGGAGATGGTTTAATTAGGGTAGAGATGCATTTTCTACCAGATGTATTTGTTAATTGTGATGTCTGTGATGGTAAACGCTATAACCGTGAAACTTTAGAAATAAAATATCGAGGTAAATCTATTGCTGATGTCCTAGATATGACAGTAGAAGATGCTGCTGCTTTTTTCAGCAAAGTGCCTTACATTTATGATAAGCTAAAGACTTTAAATGAAGTAGGTTTGGGTTACATAAAGATAGGACAATCTGCTACTACCTTATCAGGTGGAGAAGCTCAACGTATAAAGCTTGCTAAAGAATTATCAAGACGCTCTACTGGTAAAACATTATATATTTTAGATGAACCGACTACTGGCTTACATTTTGAAGATATCAACAAGTTATTAAATATCCTTCATAAACTAGTAGATTTAGGTAACACGGTACTAGTAATTGAACATAATATGGATGTTATAAAAACTGTTGACTATATAATAGATGTTGGTCCTGCTGGTGGAGATAGAGGTGGCAGGATTGTTGCATTTGGTACTCCAGAACAAATTGCAAACAATAAAAATAGTATTACTGGTGCTTTTTTAAAGCCTTATTTAAGAAATAATGATAGACTTAAAGATATTATTTAATGATTTTTTAAAACCAAAATAAAATGATATCTATGTCTTTGGACGTAATATTACGCCGAATTGCTGTGTCAATGATTACAATTGTAACTATTTTTTTACTTGCAGTTTCCTTAGATAAAGCTCGTGGAAAATTTTATCGATCTCCTGCTGGTATATATATTTTAAAACGGCTACAACAAACTAAATACGTAAGTGAAATATTTCTTCCTAAAACTATTAAAAAAGAATATGTATTAGCTTTTTATCAACTTATGAAGGACATCCATGATACTTTAGAGTATAATAACATAAAATATTGGATAGATAGCGGTACATTATTAGGTGCTGTTCGTCATGGAGGAATGATTCCTTGGGATGATGATTTAGACATTGCAATAAGTGAACAACACTATAATGATTTTGTTAATAAAACCTGCCCTATACTTCAAAAGTTAGGTTATAAAATAAATGAATTTAGAAAAGCTGTTAATAAATATCGTCATATCAAAATTATAGTTCCTACCGTATTACTACCTAGTAAGGAAAAAAACCATAGGATTTTTTGCGATATATTCTTTACAATAGAGAAAAATAATCAAGTATATACATCTCCATGGTGGCCTGCAATAGATATTACAGATTTAAAGCCTCTTAAAAAAGATTATAAATTTGGTTCACTATTGCTTTGGGGGCCTAATAATCCATTTCCTTATATTAAAAGATCATGTGGGTCAAATTGGCAAAACATAGGATATACTGAATCTAACCATATAGAAAGTACGTATAATTATTCTAAAAACTTTTTTGCATTAACAGAAGATTTATTAAAGCCAGCCATGCCAATAGGACCACTGCAAGAGAGGGTAAAAAATCTTTTAAATAGTTTGGATAACATTAATAATTTACCAGCATGTCACTTTGTTCCACTCGCTCCATATTAGAGAGTAGCTGCTTAGTCCGAATAGAAAAGCATTGAAAATAATCTTAAACTATATATACTTGCATCCTTTATTATAATTTTATTTATATTTATGTATAAAACCCTACAGCAAATTAGAGTTTTAGTAATTATTGTAATTATGATAACTATTGGTTTATGTTTATTTCTTTTTCAAAAATATAATACTAAATTTTGCCACTCTATTATTGGAACTTATGTTATAAAGTTACTACCATCTACAAAATATAGCAGACAATGCCTTTATTCTAGACCTAAAAGTGAGAAGTATGCATTAGCTTTTTATCAACTTATGAAAGATGTCCATGATGCCTTAGAATACAGCAATGTAGAATATTGGATAGATGGTGGTACATTGCTGGGTGCTATTCGTCATAAAGGCATGATCCCTTGGGATGATGATCTAGATATAGAAATAGATAGTAAAAGATACTATGATTTTATCAATAAGACCTGCCCTATTCTCCAAAAACTAGGCTATAAAATAGTTGATATAGCTGATTATAGTTCTGATTGGCGAGCACATTACAATCACCCTATATTTAAAAATCATCATTTTCTTAGAGCTGTGGTCCCAACTGAACTAACTCCTTATAAAGACAAACATCATTATATTTTTATGGATATATTTTTCTCAGTAGAGCATGATAATAATGTTTACCCATACATGACACGATGCTATCCAATAAAATCTTCAGACTTAAACCCATTACGAAAGCAATACAAATTTGGTTCATTGTTGCTTTGGGGGCCTAATAATCCATTTCCTTATATACTAAGCTTATATGGACTAGAGTGGCAGAAAAAAGGTTGTGTTCCTAAATTTAGTCACATTTTACATTCTCATTCTGTTAATGAAGAAAAAACTTTTACACTAACAGAAGATCTGTTAAAACCAGCTATGCCAACAGGACCACTACAAGAGAGAGTAAAGAATCTTTTACAAAATTTAAGTGATGTTAGTAATTTACCATCATGCAATTTCGTTCCATTTGATTCATATTAACAATAACTTGTACTTTCTTGTCGATCTGCTTTTCTTCACTATTACATAAAGAGACAAAAGAAAAATATTAGATAAAAAGAAGAATATTTAATAAGAATAAGGAAGTAATGAAGATTTTTTCTCTTAGTAGGTTTTAAAGATACATCAAAAGGTAGAATTTACAAAAACCTTATCTTGTTTCACTAAGAAGTGGTTAAGAACTATATAAAATAGGAGAGAAAAAAGCATTATATAAGATTAGTCAGAAGAAACCAATATTAGTGTATCTACTATGTATTATGTTGGTACATACTGGAGTTACAGATGCTAAACTTTATATCAAAAAACAGCATTACTAACACTAATACGTTAAATGATACAGTAATACCATTTAATAATTTAAAATTTTAAAATTAATATACCTCTATGAAATGAAGAGGGAAAGATGAAGGTCAACATCAATAATTGCGTTGTTGTCAAGTTAAGATCTGTGCTACTCACGTACTAAAGTACAGCTCTGTTACTCGACCTAATAACTCTTAGCATTTATTGATGTTCACCGAGTATACATACCTTATTTACCACCAACATTTATACCTTATTAAGTTTGCTCATGGTCACCACCTAATAAAGTAGTATTTTCTACTTGATCTCCATATATCTCTGCACATATCACATTAGGAACAACCCATTTATCACTACTATGAATAAACTCTTTATTTTTTATCTGCCCATCAGCTATTGATCCTGTATCTGTTACAGATATTTGTTCCATATGCTCAAGTAAAATTTTTGTTATCTCATTATTTTGCGTATATGCCTTTGCTATAGCCAAAGGAGTCCAACCTTGCTGGTCTTTAGCTTTTAAGTCAACATCATTACGTGCAAGTAAAGCTTCAACAATTTCAATACATCCAAATATAACAGCATAATGCAAAGCAGTTACACCATTTTCATCTTTAGCATTTACATCAGCACCCTTATCAAGTAATATACTTACTACTTTATCACATCCCTTATATACTGCACAATGCAAAGCTGTTCTACCATCCTTATCTTTAGCCTTTAAGTCAATATCTTTAGCAAGTAAAGCTTCAACAATCTCAATATCTTCATTTGCAATAGCATAATGCAAAACTGTTCTACCATCCTTATCTTTAGCCTTTAAGTCAATATCTTTAGCAAGTAAAGCTTCAACAATCTCAATATCTTTATTTGCAACAGCATAATGCAAAGCTGTTCTACCATCATTATCTTTAGCGTTTAAGTCAATACCTTTAGCAAGTAAAGCTTCAACAATTTCCTTATCTTTAGTCTTTAAGTCAATACCTTTAGCAAGTAAAGTTTCAACAATTTTAATATTACCTCTACATTCAACAGCATAATGCAAAGCTGTTCTACCATCATTATCTTTAGCGTTTAAGTCAATATCTTCAGCAAGTAAAGCTTCAACAATTTCAATATTACCTCTATATTCAACAGCATAATGCAAAACAGTTTTACCTTCCTCATCTTTAGCCTTTAAGTCAACATCATTACGTGTAAGCAAAGCTTTAACTAGGTCAACCTGTTCATATTTTATTGCCTGAAATAAAATATTACTAACATAACTATTGTTGTAGCTAAGTAATACATATATCACCTCAATATATCGGTTCATTGCCACAGAATATAAGATAGTACTCATATCAGCACCTTGCTTAAGTAAAGCTTCAATAATTTTAATATTTTCACTTATTATCGCCTCATATAAAGCTGTTTTACCTCTATGATCTTTAGCATTTACATCAGCACCATTATTAAGTAAAATCCTTACTATTTCATCACATCTCCTATATGCTGCACAATGCAAAGCAGTTACACCATCTTTATCTTTAGCATTTACATTAATGCCCTCACATGTAAGCAAAATCCTTACTACTTCAATCTGGTTGTACTTTGCTGTACTACGTAACAAACCTTGCAATAAAGTATTAGTATGAGAACTAAACCCTATTTGTTTTATATTTTCTTCTACAAAATTCTTATCTTCAACTAAAATTGCATGTATTAATCTCAAATCTTCCTTTTTTATATTTTGAACTTCACTCCAATTAATATTCTCATCATCAATAATCTTAGCTAATGTTGTTGTTAACCCATTAACAACAACGTAATCTATAAACCTATAATTGTCATCTATTTCTGTATATTGCAATCTTGTTAATTCTTGATGGTTATCTATATAACTTATATTAGCAAGACTTATTTGCCCTTTCTCAAGTAATTCTATAATACGTGGCTGAACAATAGAATTAACTTTACTGTGGTGTATTAAATCTAATTCTTCAAAACCTTTATTTGGATTATCGAGATCAAAGTTACGTACTATTTTAAATAACCTACTTATATTATCTTCTATATCTTCAGTATTATATTCTGCAAGTATATTAAGTAACTCATACCTTACTAATCCAGCCTCTTCTAAGCTTATTATCCCATTTTAACTAATACATTCTCTTCCACATTGCTTTCTTTCCCTTTTCTTAGATCACTCTGCTCTCTTTGCAAATATTGTGTTTCTATTTTTCTTTTCTCTTCAAGTTTCCTAATATAATTATTAATTACTTGCTCCTTTTCACTAACAAGCTTATTATATTCATTTTCATTACCTCTCTCTTCAGAAATTTGTAGATCAATATTAAACAATTTTAAGCTATCTTCATATTTTTCTTTTTCATTTTGTTCCCACTTTTTCTGTTCATCTTTAAACGCTCTTTCTACAATCTCTTCTCTTTCTTTATAAGCTTTTTCTTGTTCAAAAGTAGGTTCTTTTACCTGATCATAATTCTCAGTCTTATATTTTTTACGATCATATTCATTTTCAACTCTATTTTTAATTACTTTTTTTTCTTCCTCAAAATCTTCTTTTATAAAAGCTTGAACTTTTTCCTCATACCTTACTTTACTATTTTTACTAATTTCATGTAGTTGTTCTACACGTTCTTGTTGTTTCTTAATTTCTGATAATATTGCTTCTAATCTCTGTTTAAATAATCTTCCATACTCTCTAGACTCATTACCCTGTGGTAGAAGAAACTTATATGCATAAATTATTGCCTTCTTATCCTCACTTATTGCTTGCAAATCATCAGGTAATAAAACTTGATTATCTAAACTATCTATAATATGCATTAGAGCTTTATATTGTTTTGAATATTGTAATGGTAGCACCTCATTAGTTATAGATTCTATATAAGGTGTAATTACACTAATAAATTCCAATACTTTTTTATTTTCCATTCCCTGTGTCATATATTTCCCTCCTGTCTAAATCTAGCTTTAACTCTAAATTTAATAGTTAAAGTTTTTAATTTGAAATAAATCAGTTCATATAGCATACTTATTAAAGATTTATTACTTTAAAGTCATATCTATTAACAAAAATTAACGAAATTTTGTTGTGCCTTATAATAAATATATTATTGTAATTGTCAATACTAAAATGAATTAATATCGCTATGGTTGTTCTACTATACAGTCTTAACCTTATTTTTAAGGTTTACTAAAATTTTTATAGATTTAATAAAAAGGTTTTTAAGTTTAGCTTAAAATAATTACTTTTCAAAGCAACGGGCTCGGCAACCCTAAATGCTTGAACGCCTGAGTTGTAATCAACCTACCTCGCTGTGTACGCTGTACAAAACCTATCTGTATAAGATAAGGTTCAATTGTTTCCTCAATAGCATCTCGTTGTTCAGCCAATGCTGCTGCAATGGTATCAATACCTACAGGTCCACCACTATAATTTTCAGCAATAAACTTTAAATATTTATAATCACTATTATCTAAACCTATCCGATCAACTTCCAGTTGATCAAGAGCGTAATTTGTTATTTGTAAACTTAAAGGACTAATATTTTCATAAATTCCAAAATCTCTAACTCTTCTAAGTAATCTCAATGCAATCCTAGGAGTACCACGTGAACGTTTAGCAATTTCTACTGCTGCATCTACGTCAAGCTCAATATCAAGTATTTTTGCTCCACGTTTTATAATTTTAGTTAATTCACAACTATTATAAAAACCAAGTTTTAAAGAAATACCAAACCTATCCCGCAAAGGGTTACTAAGCAAACCTAATCTTGTAGTTGCTCCTATTAATGTAAATTTTGGTAGATGAATTTTTACAGATCTTGCAGATGGTCCTTCACCTATTAAAATATCTAGAACAAAATCTTCCATAGCTGAATATAAAATTTCTTCCACACTAACATTTAAGCGATGTATCTCATCGATAAATAACACATCATTTTTTTGCAAATTGGTTAAAATAGCTGCAAGATCAGCTGCTTTTGATAATATTGGACCTGCTGTAGATTTAAAATTTGCTCCTTTTTCCTTAGCAATAACCTGAGCCATAGTTGTTTTACCTAGTCCAGGTGGACCATATAGTAATGTATGATCAAGAGCTTCCTTTCTTTCAGTAGCTGCAGTAATAAAAACAGATAAATTATTCTTACTTTGTTCTTGACCAATAAACTCATTTAATAAATTAGGCCGTAAGTTAGGTAACTCTTGTTCTTCCAAATTAACCTTTGAATTTAATAATTCATTTCTCATTTACTTTATCCTTTTTTGCAAAGCTACCTTAACTAAATCATTAACAGACATTGTTGGGAATTCATTATATATACCATTTAATATATTAGCTGCCTCAATCTTAGTTACTCCTAGTGCTGTCAGAGCTGAAATAGCGTCTTTTACAATAGGAGAAATTTGAGGTTGTACACTTATATCATTAACAGTGTTAATATTAATAGATGAAATCATTTTACCTTTCAATTCTACCATAATCCTTTCAACAAGTTTAGAACCAACCCCAGAAATAGATTTTAAAATACTCTTATCCCCTGAGTCTATAGCAACTTGAAGCTGTTCTGGGGTTAATTGCGACAAAATTTGCAATGCCATTTTAGGCCCTATTCCACTTACATTTTGTAACATATTAAAAGCTACCTTTTCTGAGTTATCAAAAAAACCAAAAAGGTGAATCCTATCTTCACGTACATGAGTCTCTATAAATAAACTAACAATATTATCTCCTTCTTTGGATAACTTTATAAGGGTACTTGTTGAACAATAAACTTGATAACCGACCCCCCCAACATTAATTATCACACAATCTGCGATAATTAAGTCAATCTTTCCTGTAAGTTTACCTATCATAAACACATTTACTTTTATAAAAGATAAATATATTATACTTACAAACATTAAAATCTACAATACTACCATTACTTACTAGTTAATTATTATCAACATGAAAAATTTATAATTCTTGTATTAAAGTATAAATGGAATCTATGTCACTACAAAATTTAATAATAGCTTTTTTAGCTACAATTATACAATTTTATGATTATGCTTTATTTGGTCTTACTGCAGCTTTTTTAGCAAATGAATATATACCACCTAACACCTTAATAAATCCTATCACATCTATTTTTATTTTACTTGGTGTTACTACAATTGCAAAACCAATTGGATCGTTAATATATGGTATAATAGGAGATCACTATGGCAAACCCATAGCTATAAAAATTGCAGCATTATTATCTACAATATCTGTAATTTTAGTAGCTTTAATACCAAGTTATAAACAAATAGGAATACAAGCAACCATTTTATTTTTAATTTGTCGTATCATTTTCACCACCAGTTTAGTTGGTGAATCAGATAGTGCAAGAATATATGTATTTGAAACAATAGGTAACAAACATAAAAATTTTGCAAATGGTATGGTAGCAAGTTGCTACCAAGTAGGAGCTATATTAGCCACATTAATATTTTGGTTATCTAATACGCTATCATCTAATCCAGAACATAGTTGGCGCATATGTTTTATTATAGGTGGGTTACTTGGGTTACTACTATTATTTTTTCGTAAAAATTTTAAAGATGATGACAATACTATCTACGCTGCAGATATAGTCACTACACTTAAACTAATTCACTTTTTTCAACAAGATACTTGGCACACAACTACAAGGAGCAAATTAGATATATATTTCAAGCTTATACTACAATATTGGAAACTACTAATACCTTCTTCCTTAATACTAGGTTGTATTGGAGGAATATATAGTTTTCAAGTATATTTTTTTAGTGTATATATTACTAAAATACTACCTATAACTAATTATTCAAATATTTCTCTTATTAACTTAACAGCACTAGTTCAATACTCAATAATGGCACTTTTTGCAGGGTACTTTGCTGACAATTATCAGTGGAAATTACAAGTCATAGTTGCTCTAGTATTTAGTATTGTCTTTAGTATATTAAATATTGTTTTAGTAAGTAACAAAATATTTTTTCCTCTTGCTCATATTGCAATAATTCTATTAGTACCATTTTACTCAGTGCCATTACAAGTAAGTATAAGTAAATTATTTCCAGATTATGGTAGGCTAAGATTATTTAGCTTATCACATTCAATTGGATCAATGTTAATATCATCTCAAATAGGTACTATTTCTTCTTTAATATGGGATACAAGCAATAACAACCTTATGCCAATGATAATACCTATTTTATTATGCTTAATATTGATTATAACTTTAGTAAAATATTTAAATGAAATAGACTAAATCTTATATAAAACAAATTACTTAATAACATCCATTTAGGTATACTGGAAATTTATCACATAGCTCTTTTACTTTTACCTTAAGTTGACTAATTTTACATAATTGTGCTTTCTGTTCCATTGAACTATCAAGAATATCTACAATCCAGTTACCAACTATTCTAAATTCACTTTCCTTAAATCCTCTAGTAGTACAGGCTGATGTTCCTAACCTTATTCCTGATGTAACTATAGGCGAAGTAGTATCAAACGGTATAATATTTTTGTTACAGGTTATTCCTACCTCTTCTAACATACTTTCAGCCTCTTTACCTGTAACATTTTTATCTCTCAAATTAACAAGCACCATATGATTATCAGTACCACCTGTTAAAATATCATATCCCCCCTCTTTCAACGTACTAGCTAGCATTTTTGCATTTATTATTACTTGCTTAATATAATCTTTATATTCTAGCTTCAAAGCTTCAGCAAATGCTACTGCTTTTGCTGCTATTACATGCATTAAAGGACCACCTTGCATTCCAGGAAATACGGCAGAATTTATTTTCTTTCCCAGCTCTTTATCATTAGAAAGAATTAATCCCCCTCTAGGTCCTCTAAGAGTTTTATGAGTTGTTGTCGTTACAAAATGAGCATAAGGTAATGGGCTAGAATGATAGCTGGTAGCAACAAGACCAGCAATATGAGCAATATCAGCTAAAAGATAAGCATTAATTTTATCAGCAATCTCTCTGAAGCGTTTAAAATCAATTTCTCTAGTATAAGCAGAAAACCCAGCAATGATAAGTTTTGGTTTATGTTCTATTGCTAAATCTTCAATCTGATCATAATCTATTAAATAATCATCTTGCTTAACTTCATAGCAAATTGAGTTAAACCACTTGCCAGACAGATTAGGTGTTGCTCCATGAGTTAAGTGACCACCACTGTTTAATCCCATTCCTAAAATCTTATCTCCAGGCTGGAGTAATGCTAAAAAAACAGCTTGATTAGCCTGTGAACCAGAATGAGGTTGTACATTTGCATATTGACAATTAAAAAGTTGTTTTGCTCTTTCAATAGCAACTTCTTCTACTTCATCAACAAATTTACAACCACCATAATATCTTTTACCAACATAACCCTCAGCATATTTATTAGTAAGCACAGAACCTTGAGCTTGCATTACAGCTAGGCTAGTAAAATTTTCTGATGCTATCAATTCTATAGTTGATTGTTGTCTTAGTAGTTCTTTATTAATAAATTCATACAATAAACTATCTACAATAGCAAGATTTTCTGTTAACATATCTTAAATTTTAACCTTAAGGATTATCTACATCTTTTTCATTACCACAATCACGCTCACTAACAATATCAACTGAAACTACTTTCTCTCCAGAAGCAGTTTTAAACAATATTACACCACTAGCATTGCGACCAGTAACTCTAACATTATTTAAAGGACATCTTATCAATGTTCCATTACTAGTAATTAACATTACCTCATCATCTGGATGTGCAGGCAACACAGTAACCACTTTACCTGTTTTAGAAGACACTAACATATTAACCACACCTCTAGTACCTCGGCCTGTAACCCTATATTCATAAGCAGAGCTTAACTTACCATAACCATTTTCTGAAACTGTAAGAATAAGCTCTTCACCTTTAGCTATAGCCAAAAGTTTTTCTGCAGTCAAACTGTTCCCAGAAATATTTACTTCCTTTAATCCATTTCTAGCAATTGCTAGACGATCACTTACTGGTAATTTAAGATAATTTTCTCGCTCTTCAAGACCAGAACAAACATTACCTCGTAAAACAGCCATTGCTATAACTTTATCTTTATTACTAAGCTTTATTCCTCTAACTCCATCTGAAATCCTGCTTTTGAAAATCCTCACTGATTCTACAGGACATCTAACAGCTTTACCATCTCGTGTAGCCAATAATATATGATTATCCTTACTACAAGATTTTACAGCTATAAGGCTATCACCTTCATCAAGTCTTATTGCAATTTTACCATTAGAAGGTATACGTTTAAAATCAGATAAAGCATTTCTTCTAATATTGCCATAACTAGTAGCAAAGATAATATACATATTATTTAAATCTGCTTCATCTTCTGGCATAGGCATAATATTTGTAATACGTTCGCCTTCCTTAATAATAGGCAAAATATTAACAATTGGTCTGCCTTTTGATTGTGGTGTTCCTAACGGTAATTTATATACTTTTAAACTATATACTTGACCAATATTTGAAAAAAACAACATAGAAGTATGAGTATTTTCTACAAACAGATGAGTTGTTACATCCTCATCTCGCATTGATAAACCAGACCTACCTTTCCCACCTCTTTTTTGAGCTCTATAGGTAGATAAAGGTACCCTTTTTATATATCCCTCTAAAGTTACAGTAACTACCATATCTTCTTGAGGAATTAAATCTTCTATATCTTTCTCAAATTCAGAATGATCAATTTCAGTAAGGCGAGGTGTAGCAAATTGTTCTTTAATTTCTATCAACTCAGACTTCATTATTTCTAGTAATTTTTCCCTCGACCCTAAAATTTTCAAATAATAGTTAATTTCACTAGATAAACTGTTTAAATCTTGCTGTACCTTACTTTTTTCTATGTTAGTAAGACGCTGTAACCGCATCTCCAATATTGCTTTTGTTTGTTGCTCAGTCAAATAGCATTTTTTATCTTGCTCAGCTAAAATTGCTTGATCATCAACTTTTTTAATTAAATCCCAGATATCACCAACACTCCAAGCTTGTTTCATCAATTTTTGTTTTGCCTCTTCTACATCAGCTGATAATCTTATTATTTTAATAACTTCATCAATATTACTAACAGCAATAACAATACCTACTAAAATATGAGCTTTATCCCTAGATTTATTAAGCAAAAATATGGTCCTTCTAGTTATAAAAAATTACATCACTATTAGCTTCTCGTTTAAGTTCAATAACTATCCTAACACCAGATTTATTAGATTCATCTCGTAAATCACTAATACCTTCAATCTTTTTCTCATTAACAAGCTCAGCAATTTTCTCAACTAAACTTGCCTTATTAACCATAAAAGGCACTTCAGTAATAATAATAGCCTGCCTTAACCCGTCATTTTCAATTTCTGTTTTACCACGAATAATAACTTTACCTCGACAAGTATTATATGCTGATAAAATCCCACTAGTACCCATAATTTTCCCTCCAGTTGGAAAATCTGGCCCTGGTATTACTGACATTAACTGCTCAATAGTTACATCATTATCATCAATATACATACAACAAGCATCTATTACCTCACCAAGGTTATGGGGAGGAATATTAGTAGCCATACCAACAGCAATACCCCCAGTACCATTAACAAGCAAGTTAGGAAATTTTGCAGGTAATACCTTGGGTTCTTGTTCTAGCCCATCATAATTTGGTTGAAAGTCAACTGTATCCTTATCAATATCATCCAGTAAATTATGAGCAACTTTATTAAGCCGTGATTCTGTATATCGCATAGCTGCTGGAGCATCACCATCCATTGAACCAAAATTACCCTGGCCATCTATAAGTGGTAATCTCAAAGAAAAACTTTGTGCCATCCTAACTAAGGAATCATAAACAGCGACTTCCCCATGAGGATGATATTTACCTATCACATCTCCAACAATTCTAGCAGATTTACGATGCTGCTTATTATAATGATAACCAGATTCATACATTGCATAAAGCACCCTTCTATGTACAGGTTTTAATCCATCCCTCACATCAGGTAATGCTCTACTTACTATCACGCTCATAGCATAATCAATATATGAACGTTGCATTTCTTCTTTAATACTAACAGTAACTAACTCTTGATGATTTTGTTTTGACAAAATGATTCTCTTTTTAATAAAATAATTTGAAATAATTTAACCAGCTATAAATTACTAAAAATCCTCTCCATTTGCAAGATTTACAAGCAATTAGTTAATTAATAAACATTATATCAAAGTTTATACTTAAATGATTTCAAGATTTGTTTTAGAATTGCCATGCTCCACCTATTAATATATGCTGCGCTGGCTCATCTATCCAAATCTTGAAATCATTTAAGTATACTGCCATTAAGTTTATTAATAAAATAATAAATTATTTATATAAAAAAACTTACATACCCAATTACATAAATAAATTCTTAATAATCGTTAAATAAATATTGACAAATTATTAATTTTCATTAACCTATAGTCTCTGAATTTTATTAAGAACAGGTAAAAATATGTTAACTAAAACACCTACAGAAAGTAAATATTATTCTCATGTAATATTCATAGGACCAGGCTTAGAAACAAACTATAAAACTATAAAACAATTAGTTGATAAAACCAATGATTCAATAATAATAGGAGATGGTAAACATAAACTATCTTATCATGAAATTAAGTCACTAGAAGGAAAAATCAATTCATACACTTCTATTTATATAGAAGCTCATGGAAATATTCGGTATAACAACTACCATGCCATAGATTTTATAGATTCCTCTACCTTACCTGAATACTTTCAAGATATAAACACCAGTACTTTACCTGAATTTATTCTAGAAGTAGATGTTTCAGAATCTGATAGAGAATCAACAAGTACCGCTTTGAAAGTTATACAAA
>CANJ01000013.1 GCA_000309075.1 Occidentia massiliensis | reverse complement strand
TTATAAAGTCTTTAACATTGATAAAAAAGAACTCATCTCCATTTCTAAAGATAGAATTAGTAATCATATAATCATTACAATTCTTTACTAAAGGAGGAGCTTGAATTACAGAATTACAATATTCCCTATTACCATAAAGAATATGTATTGTAGAATTACTCTTCATATTAAGCAAATCCTGCAGTTCTATTAAGGAAACTTTATCAGCAGTCATATTATAGATAAAATTAACTATATCTGTCCAATTAGATTCTTTTAGTAACTTTAATGCTATATATAAAGTTGTATTGCAATTATACATAATTATTAACCTCCCTTTTTAACTGTTAACAAGGATAATTACAAGAACTAGATAAACAAAAGTATAATACTTACTTACCATACTCTCTAAACTATCTGCAAGCAAAAGACTAAGGCATATATACTGAAACCACATAGTCATATACCTATTAGTTCTACCTGTTCAATATTATCTTGTGAAGGTGGTGATAAATCACTTTGCTTATCTACAACTACTGTCAAACCATCTTCAGGCCTATCGATACTAGATTCATTACTACCATTAATACAGTACTTAAGTATTCTTGCATGAATATTACCTACAGCAAAACCTAAGGCAAGTCCTACAGCAGCGGCAACTATAGCTACATTTACATCAGGCCATGGCTCAGCTAATTCAAGTGGTTTAGATAATTCAGGTAATTTGGACGATTCAGGTAACTTAGTTAACTCAGTTAACTCAAATAATTTAAGCTCTTCTTCAACACCTACTTCTTGTAGGCAGTTATCTGTAATGCTTTGTAAAAAATTTTCTACTGTTATTAAAACCACATCGAAAGAGCATTTAATAAATTCCTTAATTATCCTAAAAGAACATTCTGCTGCTCGATTAATTTTAATGCTATCATTGCAAGTACCGTTTCCATAATCAGAAATAAATAATTTATAATTATCATATGGATCCACAACCTCTTGTATCTCCCCTAATGTACTATTAGTTGTATTATGTATAAAATTAAGCAAAGCTGGCCAATTAGCTAACCAAATATCATGTGATAGCAATAAAGTTTTACAATTTAAATCTAAAATATCAGTATCACACTTTAACTCTGACTTTGCACTAAACAGTGTAATAATCTCTGCAACTGTTTCAACACAAAAAGTATTAACTATTTTTAAAAAATTCTTAACACTTATAAAAAAGAATTCACCTCCATTTTCAAAAATAGAAGTAGCAACGCTATTACTATCACACATTGCTACTGGAGGTGGAACTGTAATAGCAAAATTACAAGATTTCTTACTATTATAAGGAATATATGGTGTAAAACCAGTTTTATTATTAATCAACTTCTGTAGTTCTTCTACAAGAACTTCACCCTTATTATAAGTATTATTATAGATAAAGTTGTATATATCTGCCCAATTACGCCCTCTTAACGATTTCAGCGCTACAGATATCATTGTACTACAATTATACATATGTCACCCTTCCTTTCATATTAATATTTATAAATATGTTAACATAAGTTATTTTAACTTTCAACAGGTTTAACCATATTTAAACTAAGTTTTTTATTTCTTAAAAAACCTAATCTAAAATAAACATATATAAATAAGTTAATAAAGTTTTAAAAAATTAAATCATTAATAGAAATTCATTAACTATTTTTTATATTTATAGCTAACACATCATATCTTCTCCTAACAAATTTGTATCATCAGTACCTCCAGATGTCGAAACACTTTGTCGTATATAAATAAACTCACCTACCTTTTCTCGCATTTCTATTGAATCTTTAGAGTTACTCCAAGTATTACAAAAATACTTACATGTTAATAAAGAAACAGTAGTTAAAGCAACACCTATAGTTACTGTAGCTATAGTAATGCCAAAATTCACCCACACATTAGATAATGCTTCAGAAGGAGTTTCAGTAAATGGCTCAGATGAAGATTGAAGTGGCAACACAGATGATGACTGAGACAATGATTCAGATGATAAGCTAAATAATGGCTCAGATGATTCTTTATATTCCTGATACTCTTCTTGAGATAATTTTACCTGATAATCTAATTCTTTTACCAATCGACAATTCTTATAAATAATATCTAAAAACTTCTCAGCCTTTAGCCATAAAATATCAAAAGCACATTTAATAGCTGAATTCAATACTCCAAAAGTACAGTGCCCTGGAGAAGTTTTGATAACATTATTACAAACACCATTTTTATAACCATCAACAAATGACTCATGGTCATGTAAACTAAAAGCTTGTTGCACATCCTTTACTAAAATTTCACCTGTACCAGTTATATTTCTATGTATAAATTTCAATACTCCTTGCCAGTTAGACCACTCATCACGTGATATCAATAAAGTATTATTACAGTTTAAAGTATCCTTCATACTAGTATCACATTTAAACTGTGATGTTCCACCAGCTAATATTGAAAAAAATTCTGTAGCTGTCTTAAAGCAAAATTTGGCAATTATTTTTACAAAATTATCTACACTTAAAAAAAAGAATTGAGCACTATTTATTAAAATAGCGTTATTTATTCCTTCATTATTACATTCCTCTACTTTAGGAAATATAAGAGTAGAATTACAGGAATATTGATCACTAGAAGGTATATATGATGAGTAATTACTCTTTAAATCAAGTAGCTTTTGTATATGTTCTAAAGTAATCACGCCTGTAGTAGAAGTATAATTACGAATAAATTTTATTGTATCTCCCCAATCATATTCCTTCAGCGATCTTACCGCTAGTGACAAAGCTGTACGACAATTATACATATATCCTCCTTCTTTTAATTAAATAATATGTTAATATATATAAATAACAAGTTAACATATATTATTTATATATTCAATAACATTAATCAAAATTTACTACTTTTTAAGAAGTATAAATTAAATAGATATATTATACATAAATGCTTAAAAAATTGGATAAATAGAGAGTATATTTAATATTAGTAATTCTCATCAAACAACTTATAACTCAAATAACTCCAAGATCTAAACAGATGAGCCAGCATAGCGTATAAATACGTAAATGCAGCAATTCCGAACCAAATCTTAAAAGCAAAATAATATACAAAGAATTATATAGCATTTACAGTTTCAACTAAGAGGATTTATAAATAAAAAAACTTTTCAATTGAAATATATATTTTTTTATATATTATTACACATTATCAAATGTTAGTATTCTTGAAATAAATATTTACAAAGCTGGATAATATAAATTTAATATATTACCTAATTAAGACATGCATAAATATAGGACTCATAATTGTGGTGAGTTAAATTTAATAAATATTGGTCAACAAGTAAAGCTTTCTGGGTGGTTATATCGTAGACGTGATCATGGTAATTTACTTTTCATCGATTTAAGAGACCACTATGGTATTACCCAGTTAGTGTTCAATGATAAAAATCCTGAAATGCTAAACCAAGTAAGTAAAATAAGCTTTGAAACTGTTATTACTGTTACTGGTAAAATAGTAGCTAGAACTAGTGAAACTGTTAATAAAAAACTTAGTACTGGAAATATTGAAGTAGTAGTTGATAGTTACAAAATAGAATCACTAGCAGAAGAACTACCATTTCAATTAAGTGAAGAATATGATTCTCCAGAGGAAATCAGGCTTAAATATCGATTTATTGACTTACGTCGTGATAAGTTACACCAAAATATCGTATTAAGGTCACAAGTAATTCAAGAAATTAGAAATCAAATGATTAGTAGAGGTTTTATCGAATTTCAAACACCAATACTTACTGCTAGCTCTCCTGAAGGGGCACGTGATTTCTTAGTTCCAAGTCGGTTACATCCTGGAAAGTTCTATGCTCTACCACAAGCTCCTCAACAATTTAAGCAGCTAATTATGATTTCAGGGTTTGATAAATACTTTCAAATTGCCCCTTGCTTTCGAGATGAAGATGCTAGATCTGATCGTTCACCAGGAGAATTTTATCAGCTAGATATAGAAATGGCGTTTGTTACTCAAGATGAAATTTTTAATATTGTTGAATCAGTTCTTCACAATATTTTTAAAAAATTCTCTAATTATCATATTAGTGATACACCATTTCAGCGTATTATATATGATGAGGCAATATTGAAATATGGTTCGGATAAACCTGATTTACGTAACCCAATTGAAATCAGCGATGTAACTGATATTTTTAAAAGCTCTAACTTCACTATCTTTACAAACAAAATTCAACAAGGACATGTTGTAAGAGCTATTCCAGCCCCTAAGACCATAAATAGGAGTCGAAGTTTTTTTGATGAGGTGACAAAATATGCCCAAAAAGAAGGAGCCGCTGGACTAGCATATATTCAATTTACTGAAACCTCAGAAGTTAAAGGCCCAATAGCTAAATTTATAAATAACGAGCTATTTACTAAATTACAACAAAAAATAAATTTCAAAAAAGGAGATTCCATATTTTTTTGTTGTGACAGTAAAGGTAAAGCAAGTAAAATTGCTGGCAAGGTACGAACAAAATTAGGAGAGGAATTAAACTTAATTAAAGCAAATTGTTATGAATTCTGTTGGGTTATTGATTTTCCTTTTTATCAACTCAATGAAAAAACTGGTAAAATAGAATTTAGTCATAATCCTTTTTCCATGCCCCAAGGTGGTATAGAAGCCTTAACTACTGCTGAAACAAAAGAAGATTTGCTGAGTATCAAAGCTTTTCAATATGATATAGTTTGTAATGGCATAGAACTATCAAGTGGAGCAATTAGAAACCATCAGTTAAATCTAATGTATAAGGCTTTTGAAATAGCTGGTTATTCTAATATAGATGTTAACAAAAGATTTGGAGGTATGATAAAAGCATTTAAATATGGCGTACCACCACATGGTGGGATAGCTCCTGGCATTGATCGAATATTAATGTTACTAACTAACGCACCAAACATCCGGGAAGTTATTGCTTTTCCTATGAACCAGCAAGCTGAAGATTTATTAATAGGAGCTCCTACTATTATAGATGATAAACAATTACAAGAATTGCAGCTAAAAATTGTACCAAAATAAATAACAAAAAATTGATTAAATATGAATAAGTATAAAATTATAATCAAAACAACAGTTAGAATTGTATTATTGTTAACTTTATTAGTAATATCTATCCCCTCTTTTACAAAAAGCTTAGATAAAACAATTGCAAAAGATATAAGCAGCTACTTAAAAAACTCTAACGTTAGTGCAAATTACTATGTTGCAACTAATAAAAATAAAGTTATTACTCAAGGAGCATCTGGGTATTTTGACTGTAATAAAAAATATTCAATGAAACTTAACAATAAGATGCCAATTGCCTCTATTACAAAATCTATGACAGCTGCATCTATTTTACTATTACATGAACAAAATAAAATAGAATTACACGATTATATATATAAATATATACCAAATAATTACTGGCCAGACAATAAATTAGCAGATTGGGCTTATAAAATAACTATACATCACTTACTAACTCATTCAAGTGGTATACCAAATTACACATTACAGTTATCATTGCGTCCAGAAATGACAGATGAAGAAATTAAAAAAGAAATGCTTAAATATGCTTCTACTCAGCCATTACTATCAAAACCTGGAGACAAATATCACTACTCCAATACTGGTTATTTTATTTTAGGCATGATCATTGAAAATGTAACTAAAAAGGAATTAAAGGATTTTTTTGCTGAAAACTTATTTAAACCTTTAGGCATGAATAATACCTTCTTACCAAGCTTTAAAGAAGGATTTAAATATCAACTGTTAGGAGATAAAAAATTACCAGAAAGATGTTTTGTATATTTAAACAATAACAATAATGTTGAAAAAGTAGATTTAGTACCAGTAAAATCAGATAAAATTTTACCAGCTTTTGCAGATGGTGGAGTTATATCTACAGTAAAAGATTTACACAAATGGAGTTTAGCCCTACATAATGTAAAGATCATCAATCAAGATTCCTACAATAAAATGATTTATCCACATATTCATGTTGAGGATACAAAAACTAAGAATAGATATGCAGGTTATGGTATTCATGTTGATACTTTAGAAAGCGGAGAAAAAATTTATGGCCATTCTGGCAATGCTAACGTGATAAGAGGTGAGTTATGGTATTTACCTTCAAAAATGACAAATATTGCAATATTAGGCAATATGACAATAAAAAATCAACAGCAACAAAATATAGACTACTCAAACTTAAAAAATCATTTTGATATATTATTTTTACGTAACCATATAATAGACACATTACTAGCAATAAAAAGTAAAAACCTAACTGCTAGCAAAAAAAATCCTAACTAATAACTTAGAAAATAGCAGAAATAACCTATAACAGTAGAACTAGTATATATTTCAAGTAATTTCAAGATTTGGGACAGAATGAACCAGTACAGCATATATAATACATAAGTATGGAAATTATTATGAAACAAATCTTGAAAACAAAAAGTATATACCTCTATGAAATAAAGATTGAATAGACTAAAGTCAACATCCAATAAATGCTAGGAGTTATTAAGCGAGCAAAGGAGCGTATTAGCACGTGAGCAGCGCAGATCTTAACTTAACAACAACGCAATTATTGATGTTCACCAATACTCAAATATATACTACACTTTCTTAATAAAAATTCTATCTCCTTATTCTTTTTTCAAACTATAACGAGTAACAAGTAAAGTTGTTAAAAGCATGAAAGCCCCTATTTGATGAATCAAAGCAAGAGATAAAGGAACATAGAATATTAAAGTCATAATGCCAGTAAAAATCTGCAATAAAATAAAGCAGATCATTATTTTGCCAGTTATAACTAGCAATTTTTTAGTTAGCACTAATAAAAATCCATGACATATAATAAATATACCAAGTATAATACCAAGCCATCTATGAAAAAATTGTATAAAAACAGCATCATTGAAAATATAAAAGTCAATAGACTCACTTAATAATTCAACTGGTAATAAACTATTACCCATATTAGGAAAACTGTTATATATTAACCCAGCATCAAGCCCTGCAACAAAAGCCCCAAATAAAATTTGAACATACAATAACAAAATAGCTATATTGTTTAATAACATATGTATATTTCTACTTTTAAAAATTATATAAGCAAACCGCACAAGTATAAAATATATACTGGGTTGGTTCATTTGTTTAGAAGCCGAAACTATCTGCACATTGTTAGTATTTTTTTCTAACTGTTGACATGGGTTAACAATATTAAGCAATTCAACAATTAACAAATGATAAATCACCACAGCTATTAGTAGATGTATAGCTAATCTATAATGACTAACATATGGATCTCTAATAAGACCACTCTTTACCATATACCATCCTATAAATCCCTGCACTAGTACCAAAAAAGAAATCAAAAATAACCTATAACACTGTGATATAGTGAAAAATCCTAGACAGTAAAATATTAAAAATGGTACTATAATAACAATCCCTGTAATTCGTCCTAATAAACGGTGTGTGTACTCTATCAAGAAAATAAACTTAAACTCAGAGATAGTTATGTTATTATTTACTAACTTAAATTCAGGAAAAGATTTATACTGATTAAATACCTCTTCCCAATCTTGATTAGATATAGGAGGAATAATACCTGATATTGGCTTCCATTCAACAATTGAAAGACCTGCATCTGTTAATCTAGTAGTTCCACCCACTACTACCATTATAAGCACAAATATTAACGATACTATTAACCATACTAAAATAAGAGATCTATACATATAATTGCCTATACCAAATTACATGAAGATTTAGTTTTTTGTTATAATTTTAATTTTGTTCTTAAACTTCTTAAACTATTATGGTACACATAGCTGGTTTTTGAGTTTTAATTCAAAATAAAAAATCTTCCTACAAAAACTCCAAATTTAGTATAGCTTTTTATTTTCTACTTTCTTTAACTTTGCTTTCTTTAATATTTTTATCATCTTTATCACTAGCTTGAGACAAAGCAGCATCAAGAACTTGACCTAAGTTCGTAGAATTTGTATTAGCATCAGGAGCATATTCCTTCATAATTTTCTCATGTTCTTCAATTTCTAAAGCTTTAATTGATAAAAATACCTTTTTATTCTGTTTATCAACATTTATCACTTTAGCCTTTATTACATTATTTAACTGAAAATCTTCTGGTATTTGCTTAGACTTCTCATTTGAGAGGTCTGATTTTTTAATAAACCCAATAATACCATTTGCTAAACTTACCTCAATTCCATCCTCACATATATTTTTTACAGTTACTTCTATATTTGAATCTTTTTTAATATTATCACTATCATAAGGATTTTCTGTAAGCTGTTTAATTCCTAAATTAACCTTTTCTTTTTCAATGTCTGCAGCAATAATCTTACACTTTACCTCATCACCTTTATTATATTTCTTAAGTAATTCAATTCCATTACCATGCCATGAAATATCAGATTCGTGTATCATTCCATCAATACAGTCAGTTAAGCGAACAAACATACCAAATTCAACTATGTTATGTATAGGCCTTATAATAACACTTCCCACTGGATACTCCTCAATAAAAATTTTCAATGGATTAGGCTTACACCGTTTAATACTTAAAGAAATTCTATGTTTTGTTGTATCTACTTCTAGGATTTCAAACTTTACTTCTTCACCAATAGTTACTGCTTTTTTAGGATTTTGCCTTTCCTTAATCCAATCAATCTCACTCCTATGAACCAATCCATCTATATTATCAGTTAGCCTTATAAATACCCCATAATCTGCTATATTTGTTACTTTACCAACCATAACGCGACCTACATAAAATATTTTTTCAATACCATCCCAAGGATTTTTATCTAATTGTTTCATTCCGAGTGAAATTCTTTCTTCTCCTTGATTAAAGTCTATAACCACTACTATAACAGGTTGTCCTACATGCAACACTTCAGATGGATGATTTATTCTACCCCATGAAATATCCGTAACATGCAACAACCCATCTATGCTTCCAAGATCAATAAATGCCCCATAATCAGTAATGTTTTTAACAATACCTTCAAGAACCATACCAACTTGTACTTTCTCAAGCATTTCTTTTCTTGCTTCTGATCTAGACTCTTCCAAAACAGCACGTCTAGATACAACTACATTTCCAAGTTTTTTATCAATTTTTACAATTTGAAAAGGTTGTACTATATTCATTAGTGAATTTACATTTTTAACTGGACACAGGTCAATTAAACTTCCAGGTAAAAATGCTACAACACCAGAGAGATCTACCGTAAACCCTCCCTTTACTCTACCAAATATAACACCATCTACTAACTGCTTTGCTGCATGAGATTGCTCAAGTTGTTTCCATGACTCCTCACGTAAAGCTTTTTCCCAACTTAAAACTGTACGACCATTACGACCTTCAATTTTCTCAACATATACATCAATTTCATCACCAACTTGGGGTGCAGGAATATCACTAGCAAGAGCAAATTCAGATAAAGGAATTCTACCTTCATTTTTTAACCCTGCATCTACTATTACTACCTCTCCTTCTATAGCTACAACTTTCCCTCTAACTACATTTCCAACTTTTACCTGATTTTGTATTGGTTTACTATTAAGTAACTCTTCAAAATTTTCTTGACACTCAAACTCACTTGAAATACTAGAAATAAATCGCTGCTTTAGTTTATTTTTTATCATATATTAATTATAAATATTTTGCTAGCTGTGCCTCCACTAACAACTTAAAGGTTAAACAATATACTACATAAACTACTAATAGCACTTTAGTAATTTACTAGTTATTTTAAAATCAAATGTAATAGTTAATTTTATAAATCTACTATAGGTTATAGAAATTAAGCTAACAATATTACTAAATATAAATAGTCTACTATTACTATAATGCTATAAACTAGCACCACCACAAGTATCTCTGATATAAACTTTCTAAAACTTTGTTAATATACATTTTTTTCTATATATAATCAACTGCTTATATTTATTTTATACAATTAATTAAATATTCTACTTTCACTAATATTCATAATTCTTAAAGTAATATTAAACTACTAAGTTATTAAATCCTTAATTAAGCTTTTCTTTAATCATCCAAGTAATTTTTTATTTTTAACAGTTTTTATATCTCTAAATCCAGCTTTTTCATAAGCCTTTATTGCTCTAACATTTTCTGTATCAGGATCAACAAATACAGCATCAAAATCTTTAAATATATAACCTTTTAAAAATGTAGCTATAAAAATAGGCCCCATACCTTTATCAATCCACTCTTCTTCACCAATAAAAACATCCATAGAAGCTAAATTCTTAGGCAATCCTTTAATTTCATACCCTTGTTCACGTGGAAAATCATAAGCATTATAATACTGAATATAACCAATTTCTTTATCTTCAACAGCAATAATATAAGCATATATAGGCTTTTCAATAACATAATCTGGCACAGATTCTTGCTTTTTTAAACCAGATATATTAAATAAGGAATATTGTTGTATAGTATTATCCCTACTTCCTATTTTTCGACTATCTAGCCAATTCTGGCAACCACTGGTACATAATACCAACCTTTTAAAACCTTGAACATAATTACTATATTTTTGCTCTACCAAATCTAATGTCCAGTTTATATTCTGATCCCACCACAATTTTACATGCGGAGATTCAAGCCATTTAAGCAACAGAGGAAAATGAGATTTTTGCAAAGCCTTAAAACTAATATCCATAATACATTGGAAATTAACCTTATTCAAATTATCTTAACAGCCTTTTTTCAACTTCAGTACGACCTATCAATGGCAATAAATATTTAAGTTCAGGGCCATATTCAACACCAGTTAAAGCTAATCTTAAAGGCATAAATACCATTTTGCCTTTTCTATTAGTTTTTGCAACTATTTCTTTAATCCAACAATTCCAACTATTGCTATTCAATTCACCAGAAGGTAATAATTTACAAGCATAACTTAAAAAATCCTTATCTTGATTTTCTGCCAAAGAAGGCTTATAACATATATTCCACCAAGTTTTAACATCTTGTATTTTATCAATATTTGGCCGTACTGCTAACCAAAATTCTTCTGTGACATTTTGTATCCCAATTTCAACTAATTTATCCCTAACATCTTTATATTCCATATTAATAATAAGTTTATGATTTAACTTTACAAGATCATCTTCATTATAAAGAACAGAATTTGTAGAAAATTTAGTAATGTCAAATCCTCGTATTAGAGATTCTAAATTTGAATAAATACTTACATTATTAGAAGTTCCAATTAAAGCAAGAAAACTATTAATTGCCATTGGCTCTATATACTGGTCTTTTAAATTAGAAATTTCAAATCCACTCTTTCTTTTAGAAATTTTATCATCTCTTGTTTTAACTAAACTCAAATGGCCAAATTGAGGTGCTACACTACCTAATGATTCAAACATTTGCATCTGAATAGCTGTATTAGTTATATGATCCTCACCACGTATTATATGGCTAATATCATATTCTATGTCATCAACAGTTGAACACAACATATAAGTCATAGTACCATCTTCCCTAACAACTATAGGATCACTAATGTTAGCCCCTTCATAGCGAATCTCTCCTTTAATTAAATCATGCCACATAATTGATTTATGATCTATTAAAAAACGATAATGGGGTTTACGACCTTGAGCCTTTAATTGTTCTTTTTGATCAAAAGTAAGCTTAAGAGCCGATCTATCATAAATTGGTGGATGCCCAGATGCCAACTGACATCTACGTTTTACTTCTAGTACTTCAGATGATTCATAACACTCATACAATCTACCAATATTAATTAAATATTGCTTGGCATTTTCATATCTCTGCAACCTTTCTAACTGCGAAAAAGTCAAGTCCCAGTTTAACCCCAACCATCTTAAGTCTTTAATTATAGCATTTTGATATTCATCTGTATTACGTTCATTATCAGTATTATCAATTCGCAAAATAAATTTACCGCTATACTTCCTTGCATATAAAAAATTAACTAAAGCAGTTCGCGCATTTCCAACATGTAACATACCTGTAGGTGAAGGAGCAAATCTTGTAATTACTTGCATTTTATTTCCAAAATTTATTTATTATCGGGTAGCGCCAATCATCACCAAAACTCATACTACTAAGTTTAGGCCCCATAACTGATTGATTTCTTTTAAATTCTGATATTTGTACTAATTTTAACACTTTATTAACTACTTTACTGGAATAACCTTGGGCAATTATTTCATCAGATGACCTACCTTGTTCTATGTACAAATACAATATTTGATCTAATATGTGATATCTGGGTAAAGAATCAGAATCTCTCTGGTTATACCTTAATTCTGCTGTTGGTTCCCTTGTTAAAATAGAGTCAGGAATAATATGACCCTTTATTCCTAACCCATTTCGAGGAAAATTATTGTTGCGCCAAACTGCTAACTCATATATCTCTGTTTTATAAAGATCCTTTAACAAGTTATATCCTCCATTCATATCACCATATAACGTAGCATAACCAACAGCTAGCTCAGATTTATTACTAGTAGATAATAACAAATAATTATACTTATTAGATAAAGCCATTAATAAAGTACCACGAACACGAGCTTGTAAATTCTCTTTAGTAACATCAACAGATTGATCAATAAAACAAAAACCAAGAGAATTAATATAAGAAGTAAAAATCGGTTCAATATCAATATTAATAGCTGTTTTTCCTATTAATTTTAAATATTTAGCTGTATCTTTATATGTTATACTTGAGGTATATCTTGAAGGCATTGTCACCAAATGTACATGCTCAGCTCCTATAGCATCTATAGCTATAGCAACTGTTAAAGCAGAATCTATACCCCCAGATAAACCAATTATAACATCAACAAAATTACAACCACTCAAATAATCCTTTAAAGCAACCATCATAGCACTATAAAGATCAGATTCTTCACCTTGAATTATCAATTTATTACCTAAATTATAGCTAATATTATGCTCACCATTAATACATATTATTTGCTTTTTACCTTTTTTTTCACTGTTAGCGATCACTTGCTCATATTTTTCCTTAGTAAAATCAATAATTACCAATTCTTCTTCAAAAGCCTGGGCCTGATAAATCATTGCCCCTGTTTTATCAAAGACCATTGATCTACCATCAAAAACAATATTATCCTGTACTCCAACTTGATTAACATATATAAGTTTAGTACAATTTTTCTTAACCTGAGGAACAATAACATTAATTCTTTGCTTACATTTAGCTTTATGAAAAGGAGACGCGTTAATAACAATTATAAGCTCTGCCCCCTCTTGTTGTAGATTTTTATAATGTTTAGGGTACCATATATCTTCACAAATAAGCAACCCTATCTTATAATTTTTAAAAGACACACATCGTACCTGATTAGCTGCACTAAAAACTCTCTTTTCATTAAAAACACTGTAATTTGGTAATTCTATTTTATCATGCCTATGAACAATATTACCTTTATATAATAGATAAGCAGAATTATATAGCTTACCATTACAAATATATATATTCCCCACTACTAATGCACAATTAAAATTTATACTTACAGCTACTATGCTTTGCAAAACCTCTTTACACTTATTTTGAAATGATTGTCTAAGCACAAGATCTTTAACATTATACCCACAAACAGCAAGTTCAGGAAAAACTATCAGGTCAACATTAGCCTCTTCAGCTTGCCTCCAATAGTCAAGTATTTTATTATAGTTACTCTTAAAAGCCCCTACTACTAATTTTACTTGAGCAATAGCAACCTTAATATTCATTTTATTTTGATAAACAATATGTTAACCCTATTATCATTAGTACCAATGTCTGTAACACTATCCTTGCTATCATTAATTTATTGCCATATTTTCGACTAAGTTTAGAACTACTTGCCATAACTACAACCCCTGTAACTAGTACAATAAGGGTTAGTATCATAAAAATCAAAGATAACCGCATTTTAAAATTTCTTGATATTTAATTAGGTAATGAAGTCTTATGTGAGATAGTAAAACCACTTTTTAGATAATTATCAATAGCAAGATTAATACTACTTTGTGCTACATTAATAGACGATATATCTGATAAATAGCAAAAAAATTCAAGTTGGTAAATATAATTATCAGCATCAATATTTGTTAAATATACTTTTGGTGATGGTTCATCAACAATTAAATAAGAATTTTTCATAATATTTTCTATAATCTTGATAGTATTTTCACAATTATCCACATTACTATCTTTACTATGCATTAACTTTTTAGTAATCTTAACTTCAGCACTACACTTAACTACTTTTTTTATTGCACTCCAGTTTTTTAAGTTTTCTTGAATAATTTTACTATTTGGAATTAATGTTTTCACATTATTTTGATTAACAATTGTAATACATCTTCCTCCAATAGAGCTCACTACACCAGATATTCCAGTAATTTCTATTATATCTCCAAGTTTAAACGGGCGTTCTATCATAATAATTATACTACTCATAAGATTGTTAAAGAAATTTTGGCCACCAAGACCAATACCTAAACCAATTCCACCACCAATAAAAGCAAATGTACCAAGAGGAATATTAGAGATTTGCAGCACTGTTACTAAATAAAATAATGAACTCAACCACCCAAAGAGCTTTTCTAAGACTTTTGCTGAATGTAAATCATCAGTTATATGATCAATAACAGTTACTCTAACTAACCTCTTAAACCTATTATAACTTTTTATCCCAACAAATAATAATATTATTGCTACCACTATATTGCTAACATTAATAGTACTATTACCACCAACATTAACTAATTGATAATTCCAAATTTTTTGTAAAGCATATATAATCATCCTCATTATTTCTATCATATTTGAAAACTCTCCATTTACATTAAAGTCTGCTTAGTGATAACAACATAAAATGTTATATTGATAATTAAATAATAAATATTAAAATATTTATTATTTATATTTTACTATTTAAAATAGGGTATGCAAGTATTTATACATATTTACTAATATTAACTATTGTGATATAGTAGTTAATGTATCATATATTTGATACATAGAAGTAACCTTTACTAGAAGAAAAGTCAAAAAAGATGTAAAGAAAGATATCCAAGTTTTTATCAATACTTGCAAGAATTCAACCATGTAGATCCATTAAACTATCAACTTCAATGTGTAGCTAATGAGCTTTATATTTCCACATACTTAGCAAACCTAGATCTACCAGCCAGTTTTTAAACAGTAGCAATGTGTTCAAACAAAATCACTAAAAAGTAATCAATCTGCTAAATAGCAAACAGCTTATAATATTCAAGACTCTAAAACAGTAGAATTAGTAGAACCTTTAGGCCAAAATGACAATAGCCCTGATAGCTCTGTTTCTGAATAAAAATATTTTTCTTACTAAATCCTGATTAATATTTGTGTTATTTTACATATAAGGTTTAACTCAATCCATATCTTTCTTATTACATATTAAGATATTCTTAGAAGTTAAATCTCTATTACATTGATATATTACTAAATTATTCTTAGTAATTTCATATTATTGTGATAATATGAACAACATAAAATAGTTTAAGATAAGGAAGGGCTAGCATGGAAGAGAGCCAACAACATTTTGCTAAAAAATCACCAACACAAAAATCTATACATTTTTGCCAATCTTTACGAAATTGCAATTTACACAACCTACCTACTAACATTAATATAGCAACAAGATTACTACTTGCTCATGAATTTAATGCTAGAGGACTAGCTACAGTTTTATATTATTTCTCTAAGGTTATAATTACTGAATCAAAATATTTAGACAAATCAATAAATAATAAAAATCTTACAATTTTCTTAAAACAATGGCAGCAAGAAGCTCTTCTAA
>CANJ01000014.1 GCA_000309075.1 Occidentia massiliensis | reverse complement strand
TTGTCAGGATATAGTAAAAATTATCCCAAAAGATGTATTTCTTTTAGAACATTTGAACATAGGAACTACAGGTTCTTATTCTTTTGATGAATCAAATCACGAGATAGAACAAACAAATTTATTATCTATATGTGTAGGCCTATACAAAAGCAATTTATATAATAAAAGTTTACCAATCTATAACAAATTATATAAAGAAACATGTAGTAACCAAACATTATTTTTCAAATCAACAAAAGAAGAAGTTTCTGAAACTACCTTTGCTCAAATGATAGGAACTATTATTGAGGGAGTAATATATAGAACTTTTATTTGCTCAACTAGCTATAATACTACAGCAAAAATTAATTTAACTAACAGTATTGAAAATATATTAGCTATTCCAGATCCCCTACTTAAAGTAAACAAGGAAAAACCAGAAATAACTGGTTGGGATTGGAGACAGAATAACGTTCTAGCTATTTTAGAATCTAATCTTATAGTAGATGAAGGAGAACCACAAATATTTAGTCAGAGTTCATTTACAGAAGATTTAAATAAATCGCACTTATATTTAACATTTACCACTAGCTGCATAGTATCAGTATTACTAGGATATATATTAAGACCATATGTAAACAAAGCTATAAGCAAACTTACTACCGCATTTAATAATTATTTTCATGATAGTAAACAATATTCAGAAGATATTAATAACAATGTTAATATCACTCTCCTAGCAGGAGATGAAGATCATACTCCACTACTAGCAACAGGAATAGAGTCAGAGGAAATAGTATAGTAATTAATAGAGTATAATACTAATATTAACTATTGCTTGCTAACTTTAGTACTATACTTTAACATATCTATCTTAATATGTTCTCTATAAATTACTATTAATCACAGTCATAGTCCTTGTAAGTTTGGCTGCTGCCGCCAGTTATTCCAATATCATCACTATTCAAAGTTATTACGACAAAATCACTATTAGAATCACTGCCATCATTACCTTGATTATGACCACTACTTCTACTAGAAACATTAGTAGATGGTTGAGAGTTTACTATTTCTTCTGATGACTGAACTTCATTAACACCATCTGCACTAGTAGAACAACCAGCAGCTTCAAGACTGTTATTACTAGAAGTAGCTGTAGGATTACTAGTCCCAAAAGTAGTAAATTTAGTTTCATTATTGTCAGCATTAAAAGCACAAACATGAATGTTACCACTAGGTTGTTGACCACCTTGAACTAATATCTTACTGATTTCTTCACCTATAATATGCCCACACTTTGTCAGAAAATCTGTTCCTGAGCTATTGTTGCTGTTACCAACAGTATTAGCATTATTAGCACCACTCTTATCATATTCAACAAAGATAAATTTTTCCTCACTATTGTTAGAGCTACTAATATAACCACTATCTTTTAATGCTTTCTCTATTATTTCCTTTACTGCTTCCTCATTTTCTTCTATTATTTCCTTTTTTATTTCTTTTATTGTTTTCTTGCTTAAATTAAGTTGACTTTTATTAGCACCTGCCATTAAAAGATCTAGAGTAATATCAAGGTTACGCCCTTCCATAGCATAATCTAGGGCTGTTCTTCCATAAAAATCCGTTTGATTTACATTTGTGCTTTCTTGAACTAAAAGCATACTAACTGCGTCAACATTCCCTACTCCTGCAGCAAGTTGCAAAAGTGTAAGTCCACTTTTATTAATAGCTTGATTAACTTTCAAACCTGCCCTACAAAGCTCTCCTAGTGTTCTATAGCCTTCTTGTTTATCAAGAATAGCTTTAACTGCTGGTGTTTCTAATATTTCATCAGAAGTAAGAAATTTTCCTACTACTTTATACACATTATCCACAGCACCAGCATTTTTAAGCATAGTTCTACTACTCAGCTTTTGTGCCCAATCCTCAGGACGTTGAGCGAAGTCCATTACATCTCTTTTATTATTACCATGCCAACTCCTATTTATTACATAATTTAAATAAATTCCAGGTACATCGAGCAATACTTTAAGTCCTTCCATATGATCTTTAGTCATCTCAGAATGAAAAACTGCCAACATTACTGGTGTACATCCACTTCTAGCCTCCTCATTTATAGCAGTACTACAATCATATTCACTTGTAATCTTCTTAATTTGCTCTGCTGATCCATTCTGAGCAACAATATGTAACATACCAGGAAGAGCTAATTTGTCTCCATTTACTTCCCGGCCAATCCATTTCAAGCAAAAGCCTTCATATTTTTCGCCTAAAGAATCCTTGAATGCAAGCTTAAACCCATTAATATCAATAACAGCAATATTATCCTTAATAAAGTTTGGATCCTTAAGTAAATCACTTATTAATCCCTTTACTCTATTTTGGTTCTCATTATTTCTATTCTCAATTAAGTAATCTATACTTAATAAACAAACAAAATTGCTGCATTTTTCTAAAAGTTCTATATTACCATGTGCTTTTGGCATTAATGTATCTACAATTAATTTTGTAATTTCTTTATATTTAAATGAAGCTGGTTCATAGCTGTTAATTATTTTTTCAGCATTTGAAATAATCCTAACCTCAGCAATCTGCTCTTTTGATCCATTTTTATTAACAATATCTAACATGCCACCAGGAATGATTGACGTATTTCCACTAAAGCAAAAGCCTTTGAATTCAGATTTAAATCCATTACTGTTAATAACATTAATATTGTTTTTAACAAAGTATTTATCCCTAAGTAAATCATCTATCAACTCCTTTACCCTTTGGTCTTCAGCATCTTTATTACCAGCTAAAGACTCTATATTTAATAAACAAGTTAAATTTTTATATTCTTTTAGAATTTCTATATCACTTGTTTCTAAAACAAGTATATCTAGTAACCCTACAGCATCTTTATATTCTACTGGAGCTTTAGCATTATCTTTTATTTCTTTAACATTTAAAAAAATCTTTTGTTTTAATTCTTCTATTATTTTTTGTTGTGATTCTTGTTTTTTTATTAGTTGTTCTCTTCTACCCATAATCTTTAAACCTCATTATAAAGTTAACTTATATTAATAAACTTCAATATAATTATTAATAATATTTAACGTATTATACACAAATAATTATTAAAGTCAACCTTAAATTGGCAAATTTATTAACAATTCATTAATATAAATTAAGGATAGGCTAATAATTAATTCATAAACTAATTATTATTACTAAATTAATATAATAACAAAAATATGACTACTACTAAGTAAATATAATAAATTTTCTACAAATAACTATGGAAGCAACATTATAATTTAAAGTAATAATAAACATTAAAAACAAAGTAATTAAATAGTGGCTTATTTACTTACTGTTAAAACTTATATGAAGTATAAAAAAACATTTCTCTGCTTTCTTAAAACTATCAAATAGCTGTAGAAAATGCTCTTCTGCTAAATAATATCTATTTAATAAATTAAATAGCATAAATCTATACCTATTATTCAACAATATATATTCCCATTTATCATGGCAAGAAGTCCATGTACAAGCCAAAGTAGCTTCAATAATAAATATAGCAGAACGATATTTGTAAGATCAATACCTTCTAGTACCCTCCTTTCATATCCTTCAACGTCAATATTAATAAAATCCACATTCTGCAAATCATATTGTTGCCAAATTTGATTTAAAGTCATAGAGGCACATAATATTCATTGTAACTAAATCTTTTATGTGTTTTTGCTCTTACCACGTTTTTATTTACAGTAGATAATACTGAAACTTTATCACAATAATATAACTTTACACCCCAATTTATTGGACACAGCAATATTAAGATGAATATCATTTAACCAACGGCTTGTAATAATTCATATGATTTTTTAACTGGTTCAATATTTATTCCTTTTCATCCTCTTAAATAAAAATACTTTGTAACTGATAGTATATTCTAATCATTGGCTCCTATATCAATATAATAAACTATCATTTTTATCTGCAAAAACTATGGATAAAATATAGTCCTTCAAAATTGGAAAAAATATTGATCATTTCCTAGATACTTAGGTAGAGGACAACTAATTTTACTAAATTATTAGATATAAACCACTGTCCTATACAATATAAAAATAATAAAGACATGAAGTAACTACTATAGAAATTAATAATATAATTAATTTTTTACTATAGTTTTTAATAACAATATTTATATAAGTTATCTAAAAAAAGAAAAAATAATATACTACTCTCATAACAACAAAAAACATAATGGTTTTTATAGAAGACAAACGACAAAACCCAGCAACAAAAACTAGCATTTTACCTATTAAAGGTAGAATAGTTAATAATAATATTAACTCAAAGTATTTATTAAACCATTGCAGCAAATTACTATATCTCATTTTTAAATCTTCACTATCTAAATAAAGATAAATATAAAAACAAATATTACCTAAAAAATAATTTACACTACCAACAAGAAATAAAGCTATAAATATTGAAATAAATATCAAATAAAGATTGTAATTACTAAAACATTGCATAGCACTTAAAATTAACTCTGATTCAGGCAAAAGAACAAAATTAGAAAAAAAAATATCAGTTATCAACAATAGGTAGGGTTCTATATCCTGAACATCATAATTCATATTTCTTCAACTTTTCTCATAGTATTTAGCTGGTGATAAATAGTATAAACTATTTAACACTTTTTTTTAATTATACACTACTTACTCTGAACCATTAATCTTTTTTTAAATTCCTGTTCCTTTTTTAAGTGATTTTGTGCTTCTAATGAAAGTTTATTATATAGATTCTTTTTATTTTTATTAATTTCTAATAATTTAGCTCTATAATCTGCAATTTCCTTTTTTACTTTTTCTGATAAATGGTGAAGATATGTTTTATATTCTTCAATTAATTTTCTATACTCCAAATCATCATTTATCTCTTCCTTATTCTCTTCTTTTAGCTTTGTTTTTTCTATCAAACTATCGCTTTTTTCATTATTCACCTCAGCCCAGGCTGGTAAAATTAGTAAAGATATTATAAAACCAACTAAAGACTTTTTCATTATTTTCCTTTATTATACATATTTAGTTTCTGTTACCTTAACAAATTAATTAAAAATTGTATAGAATAATCATGACTTACATTATTTAACGTAATAAATAAGTAAATAAAAGATTACACTATTTGTTATTATCAACATATCTATTATAATAAAAGTTAAATACTGTAAACTAAAGGTTTAATAAACGAATATGACTAAATTTCATAAGAACTATGCTGGTATCACAAAGTTATCTCCTAAAAATCAAGGCTATAAGATTTTTAATAATCGTGCAGGCGAAGCTACTCTTTTTACTAAATTTGCTTACAAAGCAAATTTAGATAATAATGACAATAACCTACAAGAAATTGCTAATGAACTACCATCTAATTATCAATTAGCATTGGTTTCAGACTATATGTCAGATACTCAAGAATATTCTTATCGCTGTGCTATGTTCATTGATTATGATAATCAAGAAATCATATTTGCAACAGCAGGTACAAGACTTGGTCTTAATAAGGCTGGCTTAAATAATATCATTGATGATGTAAGGTTAATAGCTCAGCAACCTCCATTACAACTAAACTCTGCAAAAGAATTAATTGATATAGTAGTAGATAATCTAGGAGAAAATGCAAAAGACTTTAAATATTGTTTTTGTGGGCACTCTTTAGGTAGTATAACAGCTGAAAGCAGCGCTGCATATCTAGATATAAAGTTAAGGAACCGTGGATTAAAACAATACAGTAACCCAGATCAAATAGCATCAATTACTTTTGAAAATCCAGGGTGTCATGCAATAATAGATAAAATGTATAAAGATGCTGGATATAAATTCGATAATTTTAAAGATGGCAGTTTCTACGTTATTAATAACAGGTCAAACATTATAAATACACTAAATAAACAATTTGGTAAAGAATATACTATAATACCAGATGATCAAGAAGCAATTAAAGAAGGAGTACTAACATCATTATTATTGACTATAGCAAAGTTCTGTAAAAGAATTAAGTTACCTATCCTAAACAAAATTTTTTCTTTCCTAATAAAGGCTCCTCATTTATTAAAAGATCATAATTTAGATAACTTTAAAGAAGTATTAGTTAATAAAAAAGGTTTAATTAGAGAAAAAAAAGGTAATATTATAATAATATCTAATAAGAATGAAATAATGACCTTAGACGAAATTTGTACAGCAACTTCTAATGTAAAAAAACAACAAATTCAAGATAAGGAAAATATTATACTTGAAGAAAAACAGCAAATAAAACAAAATAACAATATAAAAAAAGATACTGATTTAGCTAATACAGCAAAAAATATAGAATTCTACTATAATAATAAAGGCTTTATTAAAAATCCACTAGATATGAAATCTGAAATTGATCAAAAAAAATACTTAAGGATTGTTCAAATACAATAAAAAACTTTAATGATCTTAATAAATTGATTAAAAAACCACATAAAAAACATATCAGTAAAACTACACCAGAAAAATTTGTATCAAAAATTCAGCAGAAACACCAATCCTCTAAATTAATTAAGAAAAGCCCAACCACCCCAATTTAAGCCACATATTTCTACCTGTAACTAAGAATTTTAACAAATTTATTTTTACATGCATATTATATATTAATTTTTTATTAACTTATCTATTTACACTTATGTTAAGTGTAAATTAGGTTAACTTTTAAAATAAAACTTGCATATGCACATAATTTTTAGTAACATGGGTTAGTTTTAATAATTACTTATGTAGCTTATGAAAAATTCAAATTTTTTTAAGAAAGTATTGCTTTTTCTTTCTTTATCACTTCTTTCTTTACCATCTATAACATTAGCTAAAGATAAAAAGAAAGATGGATTTACTAATGTTTATTCATTTGGATGTAGCTTTACAACTCCTGATAATAGTTGGGCTGCACTCCTTACAAAAAAATATGGTTTCAAGTTTATAGAAAATAAAACAAGCTTTGCTGTTGATGGAGCTGGTACACCAGGTCTAGATGCTCAGTTGCAAAATTACAAGGATAATGTAGGAAAATTTGATCCAAATGCACTTTACATGATTTATATGGGGCCAAATGATTCTAGTGATTATACTAATGCATTTATGCTAGATCTTACAGGCCTTGCATTTGCTAACACTGGAGGAGACATTCCTCAACTTATGCGTAATATAAGAGATGGAGTTTACACACTCCAAGAAGATGATACTCCTGTATTTGATAATTACATTGATGGTATAGGAGGAATGACTGGAAATTTTGTTAAAGCTCTTGCAGAAGGAGGAACAAAATATATTATGGTTCACAGTCACTTTAATGAAATGTACAGGCAGCCAGCCTTACAAATAAATAATGATGCAGAAGAAGCTGAAATGATGTTTAGTGCTCACGATATGGCAGCTCGAGCATATAGTTTAATTATTGCAGAGAATATAAAAGACATTGCTCCTTCAGCTAATATAATCTGGTCTAATTTACATTCCCTGGTAGATGAGGTCTCTCGAAATCCTACAAAATATTTTACAGAAGATGAAATTGCTGCAAGTATTGCTCAACAAGGAGGTAAGTTTTCTGCTTTTTTTGACGATACTTCCCATCCTACAGAGGCTGCTCATAAATTGCTAGCTCAATATGATGCTTCGATTATAGAAAGTCCAAGTCGCATAGCTATGGTACGTGAAATGCCACTTACATCAGGAGGAAAACATTTCTATAATGTAAGAAGTTTTGCAGAATCTTCTTTGCTTAACCCAATGGAAAATCAATTTGCAGTGAATGCAATAGGAGATTATACAGGTAGTAAAACAGATAATTTCAGTAAAAAAGATCTAGGGTTTAAAAATGGTAAAGCAATACACGCTGGAGTTCTTGTTAATTATAAGGTTCTTGATAATCTTATTATAGGTGGACAAGTTAACTATGCTAGTACAGAAATTAAATTTATGAATAATACTGGAAAAGCATTAGTTAAAGAACCTATGTTCTCTATACACGGTGTTTATACTTTTTCACAACCATTTTTTGTATATGGTTCTGCTGGATTAGGTAGAGCTCGTTATACAATTGATCGTCATATTGTTCTCGGAATTGGTTCTCATGATCACAAAGGTAAAACATCTGGTCAACACTACTTTGGAACATTAGGAGCTGGATACAACTTTCCTATACAAGAAAATGTTTCTCTTATTCCATATGTAAATGGACAATATCAAACTGTTGCTATGAAGTCTTATACTGAAAATAAAAGTGATATAGTAAGCAGTAGAATGAATTTTAATGCTCCTAAAAGAAAATCAATCATAGCTGAAGCAGGTTTAACTGTTAAAGGAAAATTTGATATGGACAATGATATATCTATTTTACCATCTATAACATTAAGTTATGCTTATGAGTTTAAGAATCTCAAAAAAGAAAGAGTAAAAGCAAATGTTTATGGCGCACCAATAAAACCATTTTCTATGCCTACATACACAATTGATAGCTCATCCGTTCAAGTTCGTGGAGAAGTTATTGGTATTAAATCTAATAAATATTCTTTAGGTTTAAATGCTGGTATAAAGCCAATAGGTCGTATTAAAGATTGGTCTGTAGGCCTTTCTGCAGGAATGAATTTTTAACATGTTTAAATTTAAATCTTTTATACTTTAAAAGTTTAAAAACACTTATTTTAAAAAATACTTAACTATATAATTAACATTATAGTTAAGTATTTTTTATTTTACTCTGTATTTTACTTAGTGGTATAATTATGTGATTACAAGTTATTTAAAGTTGTACCAAACAGTAAACTTAAACAGTAATTATATTGTATCTCTTTCTTTTATAATTTATAATTATAAGTTATAGATTATAATTTTATAGACTATATGATAAAAGAGAAAACTTTAGCCCATTTTCAATATCCAGAATTAATTAAAATTGCTATTTATTTATCTGTAATAACAGCAACTACAGTTTTAAGCATTAAAACATATGGTTGGATTATGACTGATTCAGTATCTTTATTTGGATCTCTTTTAGACTCTATGTTAGATATTTCGTCATCACTAATAAACATGGTAGCAATTCGCATAGCCCTATTACCTCCTGATGATAACCATCGTTTTGGTCATGATAAAATACAAGATTTAGCAATTTTTTCTCAATCTATATTATTTTTTGGATCTTCTATATTCACTCTATTTTCTGCTATAAAGAGGTTGTTCTATCTACATGAAGTTGGCAATCATGAACTTGGTATACAAGCTATGATATTATGTACTACTCTAACTTTACTACTTGTCTGCTTTCAGAATTATGTATATAAGAAAACTAAGTCCAGTATTGTAGCTGTAGATAAATTTCATAATTTTGTAGACTTATTGACTAATTTGTCAGTTATTGTTTCAATCAAAATTAGTACAATTTGTTGGTATATTGATTCCGTATTCGGTATCTTAATTGGTTTATACTTATTATATGGTGCAATTAATCTACTTAAAAAAGCACTTAAAAACCTTATTGATCATGAATTCGATAAATCAGAAAAACAAAAAATTCTTGATATTATTAGCAAACATAAAGAAATTTTAGGGGTACATGAGCTTAAAACTAGATATGCTGGTAGCAAACCTTTCATACAATGCCATTTAGAAATGAATGGTGATATGACTTTAAGCGAAGCACATAGAGTTAGTGATATAATTCAAAATGAAATTGAAGATGTATTTCCTGGATGTGAAATATTAATCCATCAAGACCCTGCTGGTTATGAAGAAAATATTATGTATCCAGAAAAAATTTAGCCTATGTTTATGCCAGAAGCTTTAGCTCAAGCATATAAAGCTTTTAATATTAAAGAAGTACCTGTAGGGGCAGTAATAGTAGACCGTAACTCAAGAATTATATTAACTAAAGCTCACAATATGGTCGAGTCTACTTTAAATCCTACTCATCATGCTGAAATCATTGCAATAAATCAAGCATGTGCTTTACTAAATTGTAAATATTTATATGGTTATGAAATTTATATAAGTTTAGAACCATGTGTAATGTGTGCTGCTGCTCTTTCTTATGTAAAAATTGATCGGATATTTTTTGGTGCATATGATAAAAAATTTGGAGCAATTGAAAATGGTATTAGATTTTTTAATAATACAGAAACCCACTATAAACCTGAAATATATGGAGGCATTATGGAACTAGAATCTAAACAGATACTACAAAAATTCTTTCAAAATCTCAGAAATAAAAAAATGTAGAGATAACCTAGCTTAAAAGTATCAAATGATTTTAAGAATATCAGATAAAATCTATAGATATACTCAACAAACACCCATATACCTCTAATAAATGAGTAGTTGTAAAAATAGAGAAGATATGGTAATAAGAAGACATAGGGATATAGGAAATTAACGATAAAAGAAAAAGAAAGACTGAGTAAGTCATTGGTTAGAGGGTGACAAGAGGATATGCGACATGATAAAGGCAATTCTGATGTATATGATGGGATATGGAAGGTATTGCTACTAAGCGAAGAAGGAGTAAGAAAGCATCTGATAGACTATTATAGAAGAGCAAACTAAAGCCTGAGAATTGAGAGAGTAAAGGATATTTAAGTGCTGTAGTAAAGAAGAAGCTAAGTGGTCATTTAGAATTCAAAGGCTATGTAAATGTAAAGGATTTTGTAAGTATGTAAGAAAAGAGTATAGGAAGCTTTACATGGTATCTGGAATGATGAGATTGTTATGATTTGTTTATAAGAAACCAAAGTTAGTACCAGCTAAGTTAGACCAATTTAAGCTTGAATTATGCAAAAGTACTATACAGTTAAAATTAAGGTTAAAGCCAGAAGAAGCGGTATATACTTATATGAAATGAAGAGTTGATAGACGAATGGTCAACATCAATAAACTAGGAGTTATTAGGTTGAGCAGCGGAGCATTTAGTAAA
>CANJ01000015.1 GCA_000309075.1 Occidentia massiliensis | reverse complement strand
TTAAAAGATTCAGGATTTTGTTTTAGGATAATTTTATGTGATGAATTCTCAAATGCTTTTTCTGATGCAGAGCCTTCCTGGCGGAAGTAATCGGTTAATTGTTGAGTAGCTAAAGTGATTGAACCATTATATTTTCTAGCAATTCTTCCAACTTCCTCAATAAATTCACCTGAGCGTTTTCCTGATAATAATTTCCAAGCTTCATCAATCATAATCAAAAAAGGTCTGTTTCTGTCTCCTTTAACCATTGTTTGATTTATATGAACAATCATAATTTGAACTATGACTGCTAGTAATTCTGGTACAGAACGCAAATGGTCAGTTTCAATTACTACTATATCAGAGTTTAATGACAATTTAACTTTACCGCTAAAAAACTTACCGTATTGGCCATATCTAGTAAAAGGAAACAACATATTACCTAACTCCTGAGCATAGGATTCTTCACGTGCCAATAACCAACCAATCTGCAATATCAGTAATTTCAGCTCTAGCTTCTTTTTCTTGCCAAATTGCAATTAAAGCTTTTTGTAGTGTTGGTTGTTGTAAATCATTAGTACCATATTGTGGAGCTGCCATAGTTGCCAGAATAGAAGGGAAGCTAGATAAGAAATCTGCTCTAGCTTCGATAGATTTCTCAGTATTATCCTCTGGAACTTCAAAAATGGATTAATTGATATTGGGTTTTTCATATCAAATTCTATATAATTACCACCTAGAATCAAGCAAGTTCTCTTAAACGATCTACCATAATCAAGTACAAATACTTTACCACCAACTCCTAATACTGATAGCATTAATTCTTGCATAAAGACTGATTTACCAGAACCAGGTACTCTATCAATAGCTATTATCACTAAATCAGATCTCTCATTAATGATAATTTTAATCTATTCAACATAACTATTTTTACTACTCTTCATAGTATTTGAGTATACTTAAATAACATGAAGATTTAGAATTTTTGCAAGAGAACTTTATATTTTGAACTAAAACTCTAAGACTAGTTATGTGTACCATAGTAGGTTTGAGAGGTTTAAGAACAAAATCAAAATTACAACGAAAAAACTAAATCTTCATGTTACTTGAGTATATATACTTAAATGATTTCAAGATTTGGACAGATGAACCCGGCACAGCATATTAACACGTGAGCACAGCCAATTCTAAAACAATCTGAAAACAAAAAAGTACACTCTATTCAACTTAATAACCTATAAAGACTACCTATAAAGCTTTTTTAAAGCTACAATAAGTTACTTGCACTTTGTATCAATTTAAAGAAAAAACCATTATTATTATAGATAAAGTCTAGCACTAAAGCTCTAAGCCTGAACTTATTCACCTTGAGCTAAACTAAAACCAGCCACACCATCAAATAAATATAAATTTTCAACCTTAATAACTTCTACACTAATGGCTACAAGTTTCTTTAATAAATCAATAATCTGTTCAAAAATCATTATTTTATTTTTATCTTTTCTCATAAATCTAAAACACCAATGATCACTTAATATTTCTGCTAAAATTATACTATTTGGCCATAATTTTAAACCTTTAGCTGAAACAGTACTAAGTACTATGCTATCTAGCTCTAACGAATTTACTTTTTCTATAAGCCTACCTAGCTGATCAATAGCAACAATATTAGCTTGTAAGAATATATCTACTCCTACAAGCTCTTTTTTAATTTTCTTATTAATAGTTATATTATCACAAATATTTGTAGCATTAACTATTTTTTTATTATTATTATTAGATATTCTATATTCAGCTTGTTTCAACTTTTGCGGCTTTTGTCCTAAATTTGCAACTATAGCCTTAGCAAACTCTTTAGTACCAACTTTTCGTCTTGAAATATTATGATTATAAATATCAGCAGTATGAATACCATCTTCAATTGTTTTTTTTAAAGCATTCTCTATCTCAGCAGCTTTATCATCTAAACCCATATAAGTCAGCATCATTATAGCTGCATTAAGTAATCCCGAAGGATTAGCTATATTTTTACCTGCTATATCAGGTGCAGATCCATGCACAGCCTCAAACATAGCATAATTTGCTCCAATATTTGCTGACCCTGCCATCCCTACAGATCCAGAAATTTCTGATGCAATATCTGATATAATGTCACCATATAAATTAGGAGCAACTATTATATCAAAATCACTAGGGCACTTTGCTAAACGAGCACTACCAATATCTATTATCTGATGGTTACTCTCAATTTGATTATATTCTTTAGCAACCTTATCAAATACTCTATGAAATATTCCATCAGAAAATTTCATAATGTTATCTTTACTAAAACAAGTAACCTTTCTCCGATTATTTTTTACTGCATATTCAAATGCAAAACGAATAATTCTTTCGCTACCACTTTGACTAATTAATTTAACTGATTCATACATATCATTGGTATGTCTATATTCAATACCGGCATATAAATCCTCCTCATTTTCTCTTATTACCACAAGATTCATCTCAGGATGCATAGTGCTAATAAAAGGAAAATAAGAAACTGTAGGTCTAACATTTGCATATAACCCAAGGGTTTTCCTTAAAGTAACATTTAAACTCTTATACCCCCCTCCTTGTGGAGTAGTAATCGGAGCTTTGAGTAATATACAAGCATCAGTCAAACTAGACCATGCATCTTCTGTAATACCAGAGCTGTAATGTTTCTTATATATTTTTGCTCCTACTTCTATTGATTTCACTGTTAGTGGTACTTTAGCTTCTTTTAAAATATAAAGCACTGCCTCCATAATTTCTGGGCCAATACCATCACCATAAGCAATTGTTATTGTAGAATTATGCACGTATATTTATAATAACATTTAAATTAAACAATTTTTAATAGCCTACCTTAATAAAGGTTAGATATCAACTAAAATCTAATCTTTATTTTTAAAGCAGCTGCATGATTCTGATATTTTTTTGCTAATGCTGTTTCATATATTACTCCATACTCAATATTCTTCGATTTAGCTAATAAAGATGTCCCAATATTATAAGATAATTTATGTAATTCTGGTGCTTGTATATTTAAACTTTGGTAATTGCCAGATACTACAACCGCATTTGCTACTTTATTATTAAATGCATAATTTATAAATGTATGTATAGATGGTACAATACTAACATTATCATTATAATTTATAGATTTTGCAGCCCCAATACCAATTACAGCCTCACTCCTACTTGCTAGTTTGTTTTTTATATAGATACCATGATTATTGTCAATATATCTTACATATGTTCTAGGAGAAACTCTAATAGATTTTACTCCTAGCATCGGAGTTAGTAATATTCCATTATCATATTTTATGTTATGCCCCCCTATGATCTCAATATTTTGATGCAGAGTATTATATTTAGCTATAGTATTAACCTTATTTTGATTAACTACACAATTAACTGAATCATTAACCCTAGAACTACCAACACCAATTATTGTATTAATAAAATTATTATTTTGAAACTGGTGACTATAATATAATGACATCAACCATGTATTTAGCTTAGTCTTATCCCTTTCCTTCTCATCTTTATATCCAATATATGAACTGCCATAAGTTACAGCAGCACCTATAATATCATTATCACTAACCATTATATCATAACCAATAGTTATAGCCGTGCTATTAGATTTATAACCTGAATAACCTTTATATCTTTTCTTATTCCCCTTACTTATAAAAGGTGTTATCCATATTCCCGATCTATGCAAACAGCTCTCACTTCCAGCTGCTACTGCCATTGCTGTAGGAAAAACATCACCCGAGCCTAATCTCCTTATAATATTAGCATTAGATTGATCATAAAGTTGAGTCATTACTACTATATTATTAGTCTGCAACTTTAACTCCACATTAGATGTAGTTTGCAATGACTTTTGATCTACATAGTCTTGAGATGATGATGAATCAACAGCTTCTATTACCTCTTCTGTTGTAGGATCTTGAGATGCTACATCATTACCCTCTACAACTTCTTCCATTGTCTGGTCTTGAGGTAGCACATCATCAGATCCTTCCATTTCCTTTGAATTAGGCACTACGTTATCACTTCTAACCACCATTTCTCCTGTTGTAAAGCCTTGAAGCGGTTCTTCCATTGTAGAACCTTCAATAACATTCCTTTTTCTTCTTTTCTTAGGCTCGGATTTGATAAATTCACCTTCATTTATAGGTTGTAAAGACTGATCATTTAATGAGAACATTTTTCTATCTCCTAGAAAACCATCATCTTCAGAATCTTCAATTACAGGCCCATTACCATCTTGAAACAAAGATCTAGACTTTACTGGAGAAAAACCAGCATCACTACCACTCCCATACCCAGACGATGATAAATTTAAACCCAATCCAGTGCTACCATCACTAATACCAAAATTATCACCATTATCATCAGAGTTAAGATCACTCAAGTCAACATTACTACCTTGATCACTACAATAATCCCAACTTTTACAACTAGCCTCACCACAGCTAACATTAGAGGAAGTACGAAAAAACCTATTACCAAAATGAAACTCACCACTAAAACCTCCTGCAGTAGGGTCTTCCATAAGACTTAAATTATTATAATCCCATTCCAAACTCTCACCTGAATTTACAGATTCCGTATCCGACCCACTTTTACTATCTAATCTGTCACTCCACATATCTTCTACTAGTGAGTTTTCTAAAAAAGCAGCAGTATTATTCACTTCACCATCATTATAGAACCACTTCCAATCACTACTTGAATCAGTAGATTCAGACCCAGCTATAGATTCTGTATCTGAACTATCTTTAAAATCAGCGTACATTTTCACTAGCTCAGCACAAGATTTTCCTAAAAAACTTAAATCCTTTATATGTGGTAATTTCCCTATACGCTCTATCGTAGATTGATATTCTTTAGATCTCTTCTCTTTATCTTTACCACTTACGTTAGAGACAAGATACTCGCTACTAGAACTAGGTTTATTACTAGAGCTACAAGCTAAAACCTGACCTTCTTTCATTTTATCTGCTTGCTCTTTTTCCCTAATTATTGACACACCACGGAAAAAACCCTCCATTGTGTCATCAACTCCAATTTTCCATCTAGGGTTATTGTTTTTTAAGGCTTTACTACTCTTTTGTATATCCTGTTCTACAGGATATTGGCTAAAAATTATGTTATCCTTCCCTTCTTTTTTATAAACAAAAGCACTATTAGTATCACTTATTACTTTCATTTCATGATTCCCAGGAGCAACTTTAACTTTTAACTTAGGGTATTTTACCTTATTTTTATTACCTATAGTTTTCACTGTTATAGATCCTTTACCACTAAACTCACTTAGATCAAACTCAACAAATCCATTATGTTCCTCAATTATTTTAGGACAAACTTGTACTGTACCATCAAAAGTACCTGAACCAGTAATTTTTATAGATGACTCCGGATTCATTATACAATTTACACCACTGCAATTAATTTGTTTACCCTGAATAACAATATTTTTACCAGTATTAATATCAAACTCCATATTTTCAGCTTTAAAATTTCTATTACTTTCTATAAAGGCAGGAACTGCAACAATACACTTCCCACCTATACATGCTATATCACTTGCAGCATATAATTTAGCTAGAACCACATCATTTACTTCAAATACTTTACTTAATAATTTTTTATGAGGCTTAAATTTTTTGTTAAAATTATTATTACTTTGAAATATTAAATTTGCGTTATTTAGAGTTATATTTTCTACAGCAAGCTTTGCAGCTTTTGCAATAACCACATTATTATGCAATGACTGAATATTATCAGTACTAGCACTAACAGATGGAAGAACTACATGATCTCGAACTAATAATTTACTACCATTTCTTATAATAACATTTTTAAATATTGGCTTCTTTGTTTGTAGTAACTCAACAAAACTTCTTTTATCAATTACAAGATTATTTGATAACATATTACCAGTTAAAGCAACTTTACTTTTATCAAAAATTACCTGCTCCATACCCATATATCCTTTCTTACTAGTAAGAATACATGATGGAAGCTCAACATTAGATTTAACATTTAAATCTTCTAAAACTAAATTGCCATAAAACTGTTCTTTACTATTACCTTTAACCTTCCTATTTTTTATTTCAATATTAGATATTACAGCTCTTTCACTATTATTACCACCAACCATCCAATCCTCTGATTCCTTAAAATCTACTGCATAAACTATTTTACGTACCAATTTCTTACTAGATTTAACACCACCTCTAGTATCTTGAACAACACTGTCCCGCCCCTTCCTATTTGGCCCAACTGCAATAGCTTTATTATAAGCCCAGAGAAAAGATAACAACAATATAAAAATTAAAATAATAGCTCTATTAGTACTAATATACAGCTTATACCTTACCAACTTATACTTCACCCTATATCCTCAATTTCCGGTTTGCTAAACATATGACCATTTATGATGCTACAAGTAACAATAAAATGTCAAGATAACTTAATATATGTGTAATCATAATTTACAACTATGTGTGTAATTAATAATATAGTTAAGTTATAGTTAAATAATATTTATATATTTTAAACTATTTAATAAATATATTAATAAAAAAATTAAAGTACTGTAATTAATTTACTATTTTAGGAAAAATTTTAAAAAATATTTCGAAAAAAATCACTTAAAAGCTTACCATAAGCCTAATTTATGATATACTCTATAATAGAAATTTTACTGTGTTCTTAATGTTATACTTAATCTATAGTGTATTATTTATTATTTCTTTTACTCATAGTTTTACTGTTTATGCATCAGCTATTATCACATCTTCTACAAAAACCTCACTACATTCCACAGTAAAATTAGATCCCCAGCAAAGATGCAAAAAACCTAGCTCTTCACGAATCATAGATATAAACAAAGCTAATATGTCTAAAAAAACAAAATTTATTGTTAAAAAATTCTGCAAAGTAACAAAGCCTATTCAAGCAAGCTTAGTATTAAATGCAAATACTGGAAAAATATTACACAAATACAACCATAGAACATCTATACATCCAGCTTCTTTAACAAAAATTATGACTTTGTACTTAATATTTGAAGCACTAAAGAAGAAAAAAATATCACTAAATACCCTAATGTTAGTGTCTAATAAAGCAGCAAATATGCAACCCTGTAAATTAGGGCTAGAACCAGGTCAAACAATTTCAGTTAAAAATGCTATATTAGCTTTAATTATAAGGTCAGCTAATGATGTGGCAGTAGTAGTTGCTGAACATTTAGGTGGCACAGAATCACATTTTGTAAAAATGATGAATCGTAAAGCTCGTATTTTAGGTATGAAAAATACAACTTTTAAAAATTCATCAGGCTGGCATCATCCCTACCAACTTACTAATGTAGTTGATCTTGCTAAACTTACACTTAGTCTTAAAAAAAACTTCAAAGAGTATTATCCTTTATTTTCTAAAACCAGTTTCATATTTAAAGACAGTTTAATCGAAAGCCATAATCATATAACTAAAACCTATGCAGGAGCTGAAGGAATAAAAACTGGTTACACTGCCTCATCAGGATTTAACCTAATAACTACAGCTTCACGTGGTAAGGCTAGCTTAATTGGAGTAGTAATTGGAGAAAAAACAGCACGTAAACGCAATGCAAAAATGATACAATTATTAGACCATTATTTTAGTAAACATAAAAGTACAATGCTTGCTAAAAATACTAACCAACTAAACACAAACAAGTACAAAATCTCCCTTAAAAACTAATTATAGCCAACTCAAATACTAAAAATTATTAAAAAAGCTAGTTAACACAGAAATAGAGATTTGATATTATAAAAAACAGTCAAAACTACTTACAGAATCTTTTTGCTCTACATTCCCTATAATATCTGTATATTCATCTTTATTATGAGATTGTATACTAGAGTATAATTCTCTAGGATATGCTACACCTTCTAACCCCACATAAGAGAAAATCTTATGTAAAACATCATAATTTAAGTCACTTATATTTATTTGACTAGTATTTTTACCAACACAAGTTAGGTTTTTACATATAGCCGCAATTTTTAAGAAATTATCTGTAATAAAATTACTTACAACATTTACTGCCCCTTCAGCATCTTGGTTATCCAGATCATATACTTTAAATTTATTTCTCAATACTTGTGGAGCTTCTTGTAGAACTTGTTGAAATTTCACCAAAGATAACCAATATTCTTTACAGAATTTTTCTTTAAGTTTAAAAAGAATTTCCTCTTTTTTTGCTTCCCCTTTTATTGCTTCATAAATATATCCTACAACATCCATAGCATAATCTACTTTTTCTGCTAATTTCACATTACGCTTGATAAAATCAAGCTGTAAAACTTTACTACTACCTACATTACCATATATTATACTACATATCTCCTTATTACAAAAACTAATATAAATAAGGGTTTTATTCTTCTTTTCTAAAACATCAAATGATTTCTGTATTTCTGCAAAAGGTACATTTTCATCAGGATGGTTTCTGGGATCTTCACTAATGTTAATTATATTAATAACTGTATCTCTTGCTAAAGTTTCCCATAATATTAATGTTTCTTTAACACTTACATTATTATTGTTAAAATTAAACTCAGTAATAAATTTATTCATTTTTATTAACAAATCTATTACTTCAAAACCTAAATTATTATAGCTAAGGTCAAGTTTAGTTATAGTTTTATTATTTTCTACAAGCAGAGATAATATCTTTCCACTTTGATAACCTAAATTATTATTTCCAAGATTAAGTTCAATAATAGTTTTATTATTTTGCAGAGCTGGTATCAATTCTTGCAGCCCAACAAAACCTAAATTATTACAACTAAGGTCAAGTTTAGTTATAATTTTATTGCTTTCCACAAGCAGAGATAACATCTTTCCACTTTGATAATCTAAATTGTTATTTCTAAGATTAAGTTCAACAATAGTTTTATTATTTTGCAAAGCTGGTATTAACTTTTGCAGTCCAGCAAACCTTAAATTATCACAACAAATGCCTAACTTAGTTAGAGTCTTACTATCTTCTATAAATAAAGCTAATTTCTTGATTTGCTCAAAACTTAGATCACTACCACTAATACAAAGGCTAGTAATAAATGTATTTTTTAGGAAATCAAATAGTATCTGTAATACTTCAGTGCCTATATTATTGTATAAAAAGGATAAACCAGTAACATATGGGGTTTTACTCAGTATATTACATACTGACTGTATACTCTCAATATTTATATCACAGTCACGAATAATAAATTTAGTAGGCTTAAATGCTTGTAAAAAATCAAGTGATAGTTCTTGTTGACTAAAACGCCACTGATATATTGCAACCCCTTCCTTATCTTGCACTAATGTTACAACAATATTATCATTTTCTTTGCTCAACCCTATAGAATCACCTATTTCATTTCTTAATACTATCATAACAATATATATTTTTAACTATTAATAAAAACTGTATAAAAGGCCTTATGTATATATTTAGCCTTCACTATTATTGCTAAAACAACTCTGATAAAAAGAAAAACCAACCTTTGAATTATATATTAAGCTATGCTAGCAGCTTAAACTAAATAACTATTAAAATCAAGCATATAATTAAATGATACTTAAAAAACATAGTTAAGCACTAAATTTTGTATCAAATTGTTAGAAGCAGTAAAAATAAAAAAATATTTATAAAATTTTCATATTTTTTTTATTTTATCTATTAGTGGAGGACAATATTTAAAGTATAAGATAGTACTACAATAAAAAAGAAGGTAATAAGTGTACAATAATAAATATGAAACTGGGTTAATCATAAAATCAGTTAACAATAACAATGTTACTATTACAGGATATGCTACTGTATTTAATTCTGTTGACACTCACGGTGATATGATTCTAAAGGGAGCTTTTAAAAATATAGCAGTAAATAACAATCCACAAACTAATATTAAACTACTTTGGCAACATGATATAAATACTCCAATTGGTTTAGTTACAAATATTTTAGAAGATGATTATGGCTTACAGGTTGAAGCAAATATTAATCAACATATACAAAAAGGACTAGAAGCAGTTGCGTTAATTAAACAAAAAGTAATTAACAATTTTAGTATTGGTTTTACTATCGAAGATGCTAGTTATAACAACTTTGGTCACCGAGAAATAAAATCAGCATTATTATGGGAAGTAAGTATTGTTACCTTCCCAGCTAACCAACATGCTCAAATTCATAATTTAAAATATTATTACAATGAAAATATACAGCTTACTGACCTTTTTAACTCTTTAGCTCAAGCTAAACAATCTCTAAAGAAAATAATTTAACCAAATATTAATAGCATTAATCAAATATTATATTTTTATGCAAATCGAACAAATTAATAACAAAATTCTAGAATTATCTAATGATTGGGAAAAGTGTAAAGACGAATTTGTTCCCAAAAAATATATACAAGAACTAGAAAACAAAATAAAAAATATGGAAACAATAATAGCAAGGAATTATATTCCAAATAGCAATATAGATTTAAACAGCGATTTAAAAGAATTTATACGTTTTGGTGAAATTAACAATTTAACCACCAAATCACTTACTAGCACAGATAACGAAGGTGGTTATCTAATACAGCCGGCATTACAAAAGAAAATTGCTGGTGGTATAAAAACAAAATCACCAATACGTCAACTTGCTAGTATTGAATCAATATCTACTAGCTCATTAGAAGTAGTAATTGAACATGGCAGCTTTCAAGCTGGCTGGGTAGCAGAAACAGTAAGCAGAACTATTACTGACAATCCTACTTTATTTAAAAGAAAAATTCCAGTTCATGAACTCTATTCACAACCAAAAGCTACGCAAAAATTACTAGATGATTCAGCAATTAACATTGAAAATTGGTTAATAGAAAATCTCCAAGATAGTTTTACTTATATGGAAAACCAAAGCTTCATTCAAGGTAATGGTATAATACAACCACGCGGTATGTTATACAAACCAGAAGAATATAATATAGAAATAATAGACTCTAAAAAGGAGAATATCTAAAAATATTTACAAGAAAAGAATATCTAATAATAGATAAACTACTTGCCTAATTTAACAGTATCTGTTATCTTTTTTAAGATAGATGCTTTAAGAATTAGGAAGAAATGAAAAATATAATATTAATATGTGAAAGAGTACTGCAAGAGCTTTTTTATGTTTTATTTCAAGCAGTAAGAACACATATACAAGTAATTATAGGTACTGAGAAAGAAGTAAAGAAATTAAATATATTAGCCTATTTTTCCACTTTTCTATATTATCCAACATATCTAATGCTTAAGGTTAGAAATGTGTTTTTGTATAGAAATAGTTAAGCTATGCGTGTATTAGGTTATTTAGTTTTACTTTCACTAATTGCTTATCTTATTATAAGTAAACCAATCATGCTATATAAACAGGAAGAAACAAAATTACAAATTGACAAAAATAATATTTATATCTACAGTAAATCATACTGTAGATATTGTTCAAATGCCAAGAAACTTTTTAATGAAAAATCAATAGTATTTAAAGAGATAGATATAACCACAGATAGCAATATACATAAAAAACTAAAACAAGCTACTGGTCAAAACACAGTACCATATATATTTATATATGGTACTTTTATCGGTGGTTACTCACAATTAAAAGATCTAAATGATACACAAAAATTAGATAAATTACTATTACAAAATAATAACTAAGTCTTTTTGCATGATAATGAATAAGTAAAAACATATAGATTAACAAAAAATCATTAAGGTTAATCCTTTTAAAAAATTCAAGTTTTAATTTTTTCTTTTAGTGATTAACTCTCACTACTAATAGGTTTAAAATAATAAGTACTAATTTAAGATAAAGTTTATTTTTTAGTGTTAATTTCACATTTTTTCTACTCATAATCATATACTCCCCATAAAATTTTACGGTCCATCCATCCTATATGACCATGACAATTTAACTTACACGTAGTAGTTATACATTTTTTCAATTCACACCTTACCTGAGGTTCAACATATGCAATAATTATACTTTCTTTATTAGATGACCTATACAAATTTTGAATTTTATTACTACATATAACTACAACTCTTTTTAAAGATAACACACTAGAATGAACCCAGCCTGTATCATTATTTATATCACGTACATAGCGCCACTGATCAAATTCATTAATTATTTCTAAAGGTTCACCTTTTTTAATAAATACCCATTTAATTGGATATTTAATACCAGGTCCAATCCTTGCATTAACCTCACTTGCTTTTGTAGATACAAATCTTGGAACCTTACTATGATTAGCCAATAATGTGGCATCATACATAACTATAAAAAAAATATATATGATAATTCTAACAAAGCTAGCTTTACTCATCTTCATCACTATCTAGGCTTTTATCTTGTTTAGAAACCACATAATTACCAGAACGAAACTGGCTTTTCATTCTAGTAATTTCATAATCACTAACACCTATTGCCTTCAATACCTCACTACTTAATTGTAATCCTGTTTCATACTCAGAAGGAACAATAATTGTTGCTCCAGCTTCATAAAACTCATTAGATAATTTTAAGTCTTTTGTTTTAATAATTACAGTAGCTTGTGGAAAATTTTTAGATACCACTTTTAAAGTCTTTTTAATAGTAATTTCATTACTCAGAGATAAAATGATAGCAAAAGCTCGATCTGCTCCAGCTGCTATTAAAGTTTCAAGCTGGGAAATATCACCTGTAAAAATAGGAAAACCATTTTCACTTTCTTCTTTACAAACTTGTTCATTAGCATCAATAGAGATATAACGTATACTTTCCACCTCCATTACTCTAGCAACCATCTTACCAACACGACCAAATCCACCTATTATTATATGATTAGTTAAATCTCTAGCACCAAACTCAATGACTTTTAATGGCTTACTACGCTCCCTACTATCTCCCATCAAATCAGCAAGTTTCTCTCCAATAATAGATAATAATGGTGTTAAAGCCATAGTACATGTTACAACTAACAATAAATTCTTACCTGTATTACTGTCGATAATGCCATCTTTCATAGCCAGATTAAACAAAATAAAGGCAAACTCACTACCTTGAGATAAAAGCAATCCAGCATGTAGTCCAACTCCCCTATTGAAGCCAAATAAAATACTAAGACCTGTAATTATAGTAGCTTTAACTACAATTAAGCCAATTGAACAAACTAAAATAGTAGTTAAATTATGATAAATCTCATGAACATCAATAGTCATACCTACTGACATGAAAAATAAGCCCAACAACAACCCCTTAAATGGATATATACTTTCCTCAGCTTGAAGTCTAAATTCAGTTTCAGCAACCAACACTCCAGCAACAAATGCCCCAAGAGCAAGTGATAAACCTAAATGTTGTGTGCCCCAAGCAGCAGACAGCACAATAAGCAAAGTAGCAGCAATAAATAATTCATTTGCACTACCTGGTGGTTTATCAGATGAAATCATTTTAAATAAAGGCCTTAAAAAAAGCTGCCCTACTATAAAGATTAGAACTAATGCTGATATAGCTTTTAAAAAAGCTATTCCCATTTCATTTATAATAGATACATCAGTTTTATTAGACAGCATTGGTACTATTACAAGTAATGGTACTACAGCAAAATCCTGCATTAGTAGTACTGATAAGGAAATACGACCTACTTGAGTAGACTGATTACGGCTCTCTTCAACTACCTGCAATACAATAGCCGTAGAAGATAAAGCTAACCCTGCTCCAATAATAATTGATACTTCAATGTTATTATAATATAATATTATACAACCAGCAATTACTATGCTTGTAATTAAAACTTGCAATGACCCTAGCCCAAAAACGTAGCGTCTCATAACTTTTAATCTAGCAAAGGACAATTCTAATCCAATTGCAAATAATAAAAATACAACCCCAAATTCAGCAATAGCACTTGTAGATTCAACAGTTACAATTTTAAAACCATGATCACCAATTAAAGCTCCTGCTACAAAATATCCAAGTACTGGACTAAGTTTAAATTTTTTAAAAAACATCACAACAAAAATTGCTGTTGCAAGTAACATTACAATACTTGGTAAAAATTCAAAATCTTCCATCGTATACTCAAAATATTTTTTATTAATTAGAGGAGATATTTAATCTAATAATCTATATACAATAATAAGTTACAAAAAGCTAATTGTAAAACTATCATTATTATTTTAGAATTATTTAGAAAAATAAATATAGCATAGTTTACTATTTGTACAAAACTTTTATATTCTTTATGTATTATGAATTGGAATAAATACTTTTTACGTTCTTATTATCAAAACATGAGAAAAATCATAGGCACACATCCAGCATCTTTTCACAAACAAAATAGAAAGATTTTATCAAAAGCATTTGATATTCTCACAATATTATCTTCACCCGAAGAAGTAATTGGAATTTATTATCCTTTTAAAGAAGAAGTTAATATTTTAACTTTACTGAACATAATTCCTAACTTTAAATTTGCACTGCTAACTTTTATAAATGATGATATGATATACACACATTATGATTTAGGTTGTCAGCTAAGTAAACAAAAATACGGAATATATGCTCCTATTGATAGTAAAATCCTTAAACCATCTTTAATATTTGTGCCTGGTTTAGCATTTGATGTTAGTGGTAATAGGATAGGCTTTGGTAAAGGCCACTATGATAAATACATATACCAAATGAGAAATTCTGATAAAAATGCCATAGTAGTAGGAATATGTTTCAACATACAATTACAAAATCAGATCCCTAGTGAGCCACACGACCAAAAAATGGATTATATTATAACTAATCAAATATTACTTAAAATATGAATTTAATCGATTTTATTTTTCTTTTAATTTTTATTACTTCTACTATTTTAGGCTTTTATAAAGGTTTTTTAAAAATAACTATTAGTTTGCTTTGCTTTATTAGTTCAATAATATTAACTATACTTTTATTTCCATTATCAAAAGATATTATTATAGAATATATTGCTGATCAACTTTATGTTAATATAGCAAGCGGAGTATTATCTTATGTTATTGCATTAATAACATGTATCATATTAAACAGCCAAATAACAAAAATTATCAAACCTATTACTGGTGGAGTATTAGATAAGTTTTTTGGTATGGTAGCTGGATTAACCAGAGGTGCATTAATTTCTATAATCGTATATTTAACAATATCTATTATATCAACAGAAAGTTACTTAGATACACTTAACCAGAAAGAAATGAAAGATAAAATGAAAAAAGGTAACACACCATCATGGTTACAAAATTCTAAATTATCTTCCACTCTTCATAGCTATTCTCTTACTGCAATTGATTTAATCCCAGAAAAAAAACTAACTAATATACTAAAACAAGTTAATCACTCATTAGCAAAACAAGATAAGCCAAAGCAAGATTTAATTAATAATACAAAAAAGGCTAAACCATATAAAGAAAACGACATAATTATAGATGTTAATACTAATGATAAGCTAGATTCTGAACTCCAATCTATTATTAATTAAATACACTCAAATGTTTCAAAGCTCGAACAAATAAACTAGCACAGCGTGTATTAATAAGTGAGCATAACGATTCTGAAGTAACTCTTAAAAAACAGAGAAGTGTAATATTCTCTTTCTTTTTTAATATTATGAATTTATATCACCTGTTATAGTTAATTGATGTTCATTTAAATTGCCACTTTCTCCATCAAAAATACTACATAGTTGAGCAATTACATCTTCAGGAGTAACTTCTTTACCTTCAGAAGTAACTACATCTCTACCTTCATTACATATTGTTACAATTTCAACTCTTTTTAATTGATCTATAAAAGGTTTTAATTCTCTTATAAGATTTGGTCCAATCTCTTTTATAACCCAACATATCCGCTTTAAATCATGCTCACTTAATGTTTTTATCTCATTTGCTTTTCCAATAATATTGCTACGTACTTTAATAAAATCTACCACTTGAAGTTCTCTTCCTTCACCTACATTTTCTTCTATTGCAGCACCTAAATGTCCTTCATATTTCATATTACTATACTCGGCACTATAATATCCTATTTGAGGAGTATCTTCTAATTGTTGTTGTAAACATGATTTCTTCATTAAAAAACAATATAAGCTTTCTATATCAATCAAAAGCTTCTGGATTATATCAAATGCCTTACTGTAATTTATACTAATAACCTCTGGTGCTGGAAAAGTATCCATACATTCTTCTCTTACAAATTCATTAAACTCATTATTAAGCTTATATTTATTCCTTGCACTAACATCAATTCCTTTTACAGTAGTTCCATAACAGAATTCATATCACTGATGTTAAAGTTTTGTACTAGTTTCTTAAACATAGTGCATTCTTTATTGTATTTTGATATTACACCTTCCCAAAGTGAAACAAGAACTTCTATATCTTGTTTTTTTATAAACTTATAAAACTTATCACTTCGAGCACCAACATCACTTTCTGCAGTTAATAATACAACAACACAGTTTAAATTAGACATATCAACTGCATAATCCAAAGCTGTTTCTCCTTTTTTATCCTCTATATTAACATTGGCTCCATTCTCAAGTAACATCCCAATAATAGCCATATTCCAACTCCCCAAAGCAGCTGCATAATGTAAAGGTGTTTTCCCTTCTTCATTTTGTACATTAACATTAGCTCCATATTTAATCAATAAGTTAACAGCACCTTGATAGTTACCACTGGCTGCCCAATGCAAAGCTGTATTGCCACTAGTATCAGCTACATTAATAATACTCCCATCTTTAAGCAAGATTTTCTCTATAACATCTTCTCTATCAACCACGTAGTGCAAAACTGTCTGCCCTTGATAATTTTTTACAGCAAGATTAATTTTTTCTTCACTAAGAAATAGCTCTAATATATCACGGTTCCTAGATCCTTTAATTACACAATGCACAGGGGTTTCTCCCTTATCATTTTGGCTATTAACGTTGCAACTACTTTGACCATTTATCTTATAAAGCGATAGCTTTTCGAGCATTAGTTCAGCAAATTTTATTGCATTATTCCCCTTATTAAAAGCTATAAAATGTAAAACTGTATTTCTACAATTATTTACAGCATGAATATCAATTCCTTTTTCAATTAATAGTTTAGTAAGCTCTATATTGGGGTTATTACTTTGAGCTACAAAATGTAGAACTGTAGCTCTATAAATATCTATAGCATTAATATTAGCATTATGCTCAAGTAATAATTTAACTATTTCTAACGTACCAAAAATATTACTTCTAGATATAAGGTGTAAAGCTGTTCGTTCTCTGATATCCCTCATATCAACGATAGCACCATTCTCAAGCAATAGTTTAACAATTTTTATCACATCATAATTTTCATTTTGAACTGTACAATGGGAGATTACATTCCTATAACTTATAGAATCAATATTATCTTCTTCTCCTAGCAAGAGCCTAACAAACTTTAACTCTACAAGCTTTTTATTTTGAACTGCATAATGTAAAGCTGTCTGTCTCTTATCACTTGTAGCATTAATATCAACTCCTACTTCTTTAAGCAATATTTCAGTAACATTTAAATTTCCTATACTAGCTGCAACATGTAGAGGAGTAAACTCACCAATAGCTTTTGCATTAATATCAGCTCCTGCTTTAAGCAAAGCCTCAACAAAATCAAATCCACTATCATCATGGTAAAAGAACTGTTCTTTATATGCCTTCTCAGTTTTCCCATGTATAGATTTTTTTGCAAAATCTATATTTCTAATCAAAATTGCCAAATGCAAAGCTGTAATATGGCAATAACCTCTAGCATTAACATCAACCCCTACCTCAAGTAACTTTTTAAATCCATCTACATTCCCTACACTAATTGTTACATGTAAAGGTTGGTTTTCACCATCACTGTCTTCAGCACTATTCCCTATTTTAACGTTGACATTAGCTTTTAATTTAATTAATTGATCAATAAACTTTCCATCTTTTGCATAAGCTGCATAATATAAAGGTGTTAATCCCTTTTTATCTTGAGCATTAACATCAAATTCTTGTTTTAGTGCTGTTTTAAGCAATAGATGAAAAATATCTACTTCTCCTAATCGTAGAGCATAATACAAAATTGGTAATTCATTATCTTTTTCTCCACCAATAATTTGAACTCCTTTTTCAATTAACCCTTTAACTCTAGCCAAATCTCCTTTTTCAATAGCTTCATGTAAATCACTCACTTGTCAATCCCATTAATTTATATTAAACATTACTAACTTATATTAATAACATATATAAATTAATTTTTTTTACAATTGTTAAATAAATATTTAAAAATCTTTATAAGATTATTATACACTTAAAGTCTATAAAAAATTAAAGTAATTACTAAGAAAGTGGCATTCATATAAAAATACAGCAATATCCATCAAACCTATAGGATTTAAGATTTTTTAAAAGCAAAAAATATAGATCCGTGTAACATAACTTTTCTTATAGAAGCTATTTTTTTAATTTTTTACAAACTTTTTCAAATACTGGTTTTGGTAATATTTGATCAACATCCAATTGTACAAATTTTTTATCTATTACAGATAATCTAAATGAAGGTTGCCCTAGCTTTGGCCCATCAATATCTTTAGCAATACTAATTATGTTACCTATAATAATACTATTATGAAAATCCCTTTTTGATAACACTATTTTACTTAATTTACTTATGTGTGACTCTGATTTTAAGTTATAAAAAGAGTGTGATAAAATTAAAGCTAACATAGCCCGCTGGCGATGGCTAAATGGTATACCAGATGTTAAAATATACTCTGGCATAAAATTCGCTCTCAATAACATATTAGTATTTCTACCGCAACTAGCTAAAATAACTGCCTGCTCAATTATTTTCTCTATAAATTTATCTTTTGGTATTAATAATGGAAGAATTAAATTAATATATTTTTCTATATCACAACTATCCTTTTCAAAACATACCAATTTACTACAACGCTCATAAATTATATCCTTACTTTTTTCTTTAGGTGAAAGATTAGCAAAATGTACCCCCTCTTTAAGTCCATAATTAGAAACTATAACAGTTTTAACATGAAAAACTTCTATTAAAACTTGCAGTATTATTATTGCATTAATATCTATTTTACGACCATGTAAATCTGGATTAATTTTACTTATACTGTCTAATTTTGCTAAAGACAATAAAATATCACTAGATTTAACCCTAAAATTATGCAAACTAATAGGTGGATAGTTTATAAACTCCATATATAATCTACCAATCAACCTAAAAGCCCCACCGATTAAATATAAATTTTGATATTCTACATTTCCAAATTCACGTTTTACCTGCTCTTTTATATCATTAAAACCAATATCTTCCCGTTTACTAAGTACCCTTGTACCAAGCACTAATGACTTACGCTTACCAATAACTTTCTTATCAATTTCTACTAGTTCTAAACTCCCACCTCCAAGATCTGCAGCAATACCACCAACATCCGAAATACCTATTATTAAACCAGCTGCAGTTAAGTAAGCTTCTTCCTCTCCTGAAAGAATTTCAATAGTAATCCCATATCTAAGCTTTACAATCTCTTGAAATTGAGCAGCTTTAGGATGACCTCTAAGAACAGCAGTAGCAACGCATTTAACCTCTAATACTTTAAACTGCTTAAAAATATGTATAAAGTATTGTATAATAAGGTAAGATTGGTGTTTTATATCAATATTATCATATTTAAGTAAAGACCTAATGTCACTCCTAAACCTATCGTTATAGACTTCGTGACTATCAATATTTTTACCTTTATATATAACAGCCCTAATAGCATTTGAACCAATATCAATGATACCATAGAACATTTCTAATACTTATTTAGCGTATATTACAATTTTCTCATTTTTCTACATCACTATCTTTATCCTTAGATGCATCATCATTATCACTTTTAGCAGGAGGTACATAAGGATTTTGTGTTGGAACAAATGATGGGGGTAATAAACGACTCGTAAAAAATTTATCTTCATAATATTTAATCTTTTTAGATCTAATAGGTGGAAATGACTCAATTAAAATAATTTGGTCATCTCGAGGCAACTGAATAACTTCTTGTGGCAATAACAATGCCCTTTGCACTTCAGAAATATTCATAGTTCTAGTTGCTGGATTGAGGTCAAAAAAACGAGGACGACTATGAGAAGCCTGTTTTACAGTCTTATTACCACAAAGCTGAGATATTAAATTAGCAGTTTCATAATTATTAGCAGCAAAAGTAATTCTATAAGTAGAATTAGACAGAAAAGAATTCATTCCAGCTTCCTCATATGTTCCTTTTAATTGCTGCGTATCTTGAATAATCAAAAATAACCTTACTCTATATCCCCGGAAATAAGCAATTCCAGTTTTAAATTGTTCCATCTTTCCTAATGTTGGAAACTCATCTAGCAAAAACATAACACCATAAGGTTCTTCTTTAATATTAGGTAATTTTCTACTTAAAAATTCAGTAGCTTGTTGATAAAAAACTTGCATCAACTTTTGTAATCTATTAATGTTATCAGGAGTTAATCCAACATATATTGTTGTTTTCTTTTTCTTAATCTCTAAAATATTAAAATCAGAAGAAGCTGTTGCAGCATCAATAAGTGGGTTTGCCCATAACTCAAGCCCAGAGTTCATTGTTGATATTACTCCTGACCGTTCTTTATCAGCCTTCTGCAGAAAAGCAGCTATATTCATATAAGCTACAGGGTGAATAACTTGGCCCATAGTATCAAGCACTACAGCTAAATTATACACTACATCATCACTTCTCATTGTTCTAACTACTTCACCAAAAGTTTTTGGCTTATTAGGATCGGCTATTAAATACAAAACTATACCTAAAAATAAGCTTCGAGCTTCATTGTTCCAGAAATCTTTTTCAGGCATAATAAGATTAGCAATCTTTTGGACATCATCTACCATTTGTCCTGGCTTACTACTAACCCAATCTATAGGATTATAACAATGAGTTACACCATCTGGATTAGCAGGTTCCCATACATAAACATTTTGTCCTTGCTGTGCTCTCCACCCACTAGTAAGTTCATAATTTTCAAGCTTAATATCATGTACTATTACTGAATGTTCCCAAAATAATAAATTTGGTATTACAAAACCCACACCTTTACCAGAACCAGTAGGAGCAAATAATAAAGCATGTTGAAATCCTTCAGCTACAAAATATCCACCATGATCTACCCCAATTAGCATCCCATGTTTTGATCTAAGGTTAGCTCTTTTTATATCATCTTGATCAGCCCAATGAGCATCACCATATACCTTTTCTTTTTCCTCATAAGGTCGCCAATTTTTAATCTTCTCAAAATATCTAACATATAAAGACATAGCTAGTATAATAGGAAATATATAACCACATATCAACTTTACTTTAAGGTAATTATAGCTGAAAAAATCTAACTGATTCCAATATTTTACAAGCCACAACAAATGAATATAAGCAATATCTATTGCTACAAAATCAACACCTAAACTTCCTTGTTGATTTGTTAAAAAAGCAACTATAGCTCCGATAACCCAGGCTAGTACCAACAACCCTAAGCAATGAATCATCACTTTAATAAATATATTCCTTAACTTTATTATTAATATATTATCTTCCATTATACTCTTTAGCTCCTTTGAAATATATTTCTGAAATATATCTAATACCCCCACTACCACGCTTTAACTGTATCACTATATCAATTACAGTTTCTATATATTTTTTTATCTCTGCTGGTGGCATACCTAACCCAGCTTGCATTACCATTAACTTCAGCTGTTCTAAAGCCATTGATGGTGCATCAGCATGTAAAGTAGATATCGATCCCGGGTGACCTGTATTAATAGCTCTTAAAAAACTAAAAGCCTCAGCTCCACGCAGCTCACCAACTATTATCCTATCAGGTCGAAGTCTTAAACACGCTTCTATCAGATCTTGCGTTGTTACTTTTGCCCTCCCTTGGGCCCCTTTTGAAGCCAAAAGATGTAAACGATTAGGATGATCTGGAAGAAGCACTTCCCTAGCATCCTCAACAGTAATTAGTCTTTCAGTTGTAGGAATCTCAAGCAATGCAGCATTAGTAAAAGTAGTTTTACCAGTAGAAGTACCACCACTAATTATAATATTTTTTCTACACTTAATAGCATATTTTAAAAATTCTTTAAACTTCCTATCAACAAGGTATTTTGTTAATATTTTATCATCTTCGCTCTCAACCTCTTCAATAACTATATGGTCAAATGCTCCCATCTTTTCATATTGATCTAAACTAAACCTTATATCTGATATTTTCCTGATAGCTATACCTATTTTTCTAGGTTCACAAGCAGGAGGAAATACAACCTGAATTCTATAACCATTAGGTAAAGTAGCAGAAAGCAATGGCTTTTCTTCAGAAATCATTTGTTCGGTTGATTGAGCAACTAGTCTAGCAAGTCCAGTTAAATGATTAAAATCCAACTCTTTCATAGCTTCCATACGGTAGCTACCACCTTTTTCTACCCAAACTTCGCCAGGGCTATTTATTATAACTTCATTTACTCCATCTTCTTCAAAAATTAACTTAAATGGAGTCAAATATGTCTCAAGTGCAATATATGTCATCTTATCAACTTTGATTTATTGAATACCTTCTTAGGAAACACATAATCCTTATTTACATATATTTTTATATGCTGACCTTGATCAAGAGAAATAGTTCTTTTTAACTCCTGATCTGGAATTAATCCTTTAAGTTTTTCTGTAATATCTTTAAAAGCATCCCTTGATGCTTGTTGAGCTTGAGTAACTATATTACTCTTTACATTATCTTTTGATAAAGAAGTTGCAGCTGTTGCTATGGTATTAATTAAAGCTGATAATCTGTCTTCTGCACTTGCTCCTCCTGTTCCAGTTTCAATTTCTACACACTTTGCATTTATAGTTACATATGCATTTGATGATTTATCGGTAATTAAGTTACGGCTAGATCCACAAATACTTGCTATTTTTACAGCTGCAGTACTAGCTCCTTGATTAATTGCTAAAGCATTTGTTATTAATGAATTAGACATATCATAAGTTTGCTGAGCTGCATTAGCCTGCGTAGGCGGTGTAACAATTTTATCAAGCAAATATGCTGTAGATATATTAAAAGCTGATAATAGTACAGCATTAGCAATTTTTTCAGGATATTTTTCATCAACTCTACCTTGTATTCCTTCTCTACCAAGGTTATCTATTGCAGGACTAGAAATATTTACTGCATAATTACTTCCCGCTATATCTATTCGCTCCCAGTTAATAATCACTCTACCATAAGCACCATCAGTTAAAGATGTAGACCTACCAAAAATTTTTGACCCTCTTGGAATTAAAATTGTCTTACCACTTTCAGAATAAACATCTCTTGATACTAAAGCCCGAATTTCTCCATTAAAATCAGTATTCACAGCAGTTTCAATTACAACATTAACTACTTTACCTCTAGCTAACAAATATTCTAAATCTCCTCTTTTAATAAAATTAGCTTGTTCTTCAATCTGAGCTTGTGTAAGTTGTGGAGTACCACCTAGCTGTACAATTCCTGATTTACGTTTTGTTTCTTTTCGAGCTTTTTTTGCTTCACTTTCTGCCAATAAATCTGATGGTGTAGTTTGAGGTATCGACAACTTACTAGTATTACCAGGAGGTATAATATTAGGTATTTTGGTAACTTTAGGAACAGTTACATCTTCTGGTTTCTTTTCACTTTCTTTATCAAAATTAGTAATTTTAGGCTCTTGTTTCTTTTCTAAAACATTATCAACATTTAAAGAAGTAGGTACTTTTATTTTAGGTAATTCCGGTGTTACTAATTTAGGCACTGTAGGAAGTGCTGGCACTGCAATATCTTCAGTTAAATGAGCATCTGGCTTAGTAATAGCTACTGGCATAGGTACAACAACCTCTTCCTTCTCTTTATTACTATTGAAAATATTAGAAAGTATAAAATATAAAAATACTAAAGATCCTAATACAAAAAGTGATGTAAGTACAAAGTTTTTTTTAGGGCTTGAAGCAACTTTTGAAAATTCATTTTGTACTTCTGGCTCTTCAATGTTAGTATCACTGAAACCATTATCATATTTATGTTGATCTTTATTATTTTGATCTTCTTGCATTATCTTTTTTTATTTTTTCTTGGATAATAAAACTTAATTGCGTAAACTAGATCGTTTTCACTACCATTTTCTAAATCCTTAGATACAATATCAAACCTATAAACTCTTTTATTAGTTAAAATAGTCATATTAGTTCGTACGTTTTTTTCACGAGGCTGAATAAATAACATATTTGCTAATGGGGTTATCTTCCACCCATAAGCGTTACCCATATGAATAGTGTTAACTTCCTCACCTTTAGCAAATTCTATAGTTGCTTGAAAACCAAAATGTAATTCTAATAAATAAATTTCATTTTGATTATAAACATAAGTCTTAATTCTGTTATCAGTAGTAATAGGTAAATCTTCTTCTAAAGCATAACCAGTAGAAATTAAGAAACAAAAAATAAATACAATTCTAACTATAATCATCATCTACCCTATATCCCACAATTTGAAAACCTACTGGATTAATATCTAATTCTTCTTGTGTAAGTTCCATAGGAACGTAATCATATTCTACTATAGCAATTTTATTAAATATTTTCCCACTTACTGACTCTTGTATTGCAAATCTAACTATCATTTTTTTTGTCTCAATTTCTGACCATGAACGAATTTTTAGGGTTGTTGTCTCCCGTTGACCATATATTAACCTTGGGTCATTTTCTTTTCTATTAATATAACTTAAATACCTCCAATAAATACCTCCTGTAGAAAGTAATTTAACTACCTGCCTTGCTCTTCCATCAAAATCTACAGGATTATAAGTTTCTCTAGCAGCAATATATAACTTAATAAAATATTGTGCAATAGATGTCTGACCAGATAATACTTCAACCCCAATAGGGTTAACAATCTTAGTTGCCCCAGTTTTTTCTTCAATTTGTATAACAAAAGGATCAAATTTTCTAGATAGTGAGACTTTCATAACAGCAAGTACTGACAAAATAATTGCACATAAACATATAAATGAAAAAAATAGCGCAATATTGCGTTGTACTATAATCGCGTCATAGCGCTCCTCAAACCAACTTTTTACATAAGTTGGTTTATTTTCTTGTTGTTGCTTACTAGTATTATTTCCATTTTTTAAGAAAAACATAATTATACAATTATAATCGTTCTATAAATCACTATAAACCATTTTGCCAAACATATTTACAACTTAGTTAAAATATTTCTTATCTTAAATTAGACTTTACTTTAAAGTTCTTAATTATTAGTTCTAGCTTTCTTATTGTAAAGTTTTTTATTATAAATTCAAATTTTGTTAGGACTAATAGAGTTTTTTATATTAATAAAAAACTCTTTATGTGAAAATACATCAAAAAATATGCTAAAATTTCTCTATAAAGTTAATATTCACTAATTAAAAACACATAAAACACCTATTAACTTTTTCAACTTTATACCATTAAACTCTATAAGAATAAATTAGTAGTTTACTACAACTTAGCTAAATTCTAAATCTTGCAAATAAAAAACCAAACTAGTGATCAACCATATAAAACTTACACATATTAACTATTATAAAAGTAAACATTCCAGAAAGTACCCACCAAGATTGCCACATACTAAATGAAATTGCTCCTATAATAAAATAATTTGTAAAACAAGCTATTGAAGTGACTTGCCATAGTAATACTCTATGATTTTTAAATTTTTTCGATGATGCTAAACTAATAATAGACATTAATAAATTATAAGTTATAAACATAAAAAAAACTAATCCAATTACCCCTGTTTCAAGCAAAACTTGTAACATATGATTATGAGGATGAAGAGGTAAAGGTGACCATAAATATCCATTATACTCTATCATATCACTCAGATTATCAATAGGAATTTTAGAAGAAGCAGCATAACCCCAACCTTTCACTAGGTGATCCATAATTTTGTTAATAATAAATTTCCATATATATAATCTATGCACGGTAGAATCTGCAATAAAAGGCGAAATTTGTTTCACATAATAAGGCTGTAAATAAGAAAAAATCGGCATAACAACAAAAAAACTCATTACTCCTACTAAAAAAATCTTAGCAACCCTAAACCTTGTGAAAAATAATGATAAAGCAACTAAGCTACTTATAATATAAGCCAAGTAACTTGAGGAACTATCTGATATAAATAATAAAAATAAAGTTACAACATAAAGTAATAATGCTAATAAAATGTCATTATTATATAATAAAAACCCAACCACAGGCCATAGTAAAACACTAAGCAGTGCACAACCTCTATCTAAGAAAAATAACTGAAATACGAAATGACTATCTCTATAAAATATTTTATAAAAAAAATATGATAAATATCCTCCTGAACACACTTCAGTAAAAAATACTATAATACCACCTAAAATACTTATAGTTAAATAATTCATAACTTTAAATATATAATCCTTCTTTAAGTTATGAATATTATAACTTATAACAACACCAATTATTACAAGAGTTACTACCTTAATCCATGTTATAAAAGACCTATAAGGATCAAAAGACCAACAACATGTTATTAAACACCAAATAAAAAACAACAACAATAATATTGTTTTTTTATTAACTAAAACATTAAAATTCATATTATCTAAAAGCTGTATGGATAATATAAATAACAAAATACTGATTATCGGCGCTGCACTTAATCCATTTAATATAGTAAATGGAAACAACCCCACTATAAATAAAGTAAAAAACCTATTCATCATTAATAGATGTATTTACAACTTTACCACAACAGTTTTTAGCTATAATCTCATAAACTGGATGCTCAAAAGTCGATATCGAAATACTAGATGAAATCAACCAACCATTAAATAACACTACAGGGTCTTCTTCAAACTTATTTTCAGTTACAGTAATTAAAATATAACTACTTGGATAGTACATATCATTAGGGTTCCAGCACCTATGGGCAATAATTTCTATATTACCAAAAATCACAGGCTTAGCTATTTGCACAAGAAGTTCCTTTGATTTAGCTGTAATTTTATTAATAGCAATTACTCTACATTCTTTGTAATCTGTACCTATAGACTTCCAAAAGTAAGAATTATTATCAACTATATTACTTGGCTTAGAATAATTATCAATTGTATTATTTAATATAGAATTACCAATTCCAACTTTATCAAATATTGAATCATCACTATCATCTAATTGTGAATTTTCATTAAAATTATCATGCCCCCTTATAGAATCAAAAACATTACCTGCTAAAGCCACTAAAGACAACTTAAACTTAAAGATTAACAACAAAACATATAGCGATATTTGAAAATACTTCATTTCGTATTTAAATCAGTTATAGGCACATGATCATAAGTAAAATTACACATACACCAAGACAGGTATATACTTAAATATTATCACTTACTATTATTTTAAATTGCCGTAATTTTATACTATTTTTCTTAGTGAAACAAGTGATAAGGCAGAAAAAATACATACTACTACTACATATATTGCTGGAGCAATAAGATTGTCAAAATACTTCCATAATAACAAACATATTAAAGTACTTTTTCTCCCTAAAATCTCAACACCAATAACGTACCCAACCCCCATAAATAAGTACCTGTTTTCTTGACTTATTGCATTAAATAACCAAGCATTTAATGCAACAGTAAAAGCTACTCCAAGTAATATTATCCAACTTTTCACTGCTGTTATTTGTACTAAAGACAAATTAGGTAATAAAGAAAAACATGGAACTATAGTAATTCCAAGCAATATAATAATAGATAACATCCAATTATTGTAATTATAATTATCTATTATATGACTTATAACTAACAAAAATATAATGTCTAAATACATAAGAGCGTTATTATATATTAGCATTTCTGTATAAGAAATACTGCTAATTAAAGGAACCAACTGGTTTAATAATATAAAAGCCAGAGAATAAGTGATGTAAGATACACCATTTAAACAAGCTATTTTTAATATTAACAAACGATCAGAAGACAAAATGGTAGCTGTAACTTCCCTATTTTGATCTATCACTTTATCTTCTAATGGTATTGTAAATCTTAAATATAATCCAACAACTCCAGTTAAAATACTCAAAGCAAAAGCAAAACGCCAATTAACTCCTGGATCTTTACTCATACTTACTATAGTAGTAACAGCTGAAGCAAATAATATTCCTAGCATAGTTGAACATTGATAATAACCATTAGCTCGTGCTAATTTAGAAGGCTTAGCATAATTTAATATTAAAATTGAAGATATATTAACTTCTCCAGCAGCAAAAAATGCCTGAATCATCTTTAGTAACGTTAATATAATTGGAGCAATAATTCCTATAGACTTATAGGTTGGAGTAACGCTAACAATAAAGGTTGTAATAGCCATGCCACTAAGAGTTATAAATAGCACTTTTTTAGAACCAATCTTGTTAACTAACGAAGAAAAAAAAATTATACCTAAAGAGCGAGTGAAACTTGAAAATGATAGCAACCCGTAAGTGGTTATAAGAGCAATAACTGGATCTTCAAAATTTAAAAAACTATCTGCAAGATATGGAGCTAAAAAAACATATAGAGATGTATCATAGTGATCGAGGATATTACCTAATAAAATCACAAAAAATACTACTCTAGATTTTAATGGCTGCACAATTGTATAATTAGTCATTATATATCTTTATAGTTAAATAAAGCTATATAACACTGTTTTTAACCTTAATTCAAATTATTTTAATCATTAAAAAATATAAGATACAACTAAAATAAGGATAAAAGTCTTTGCATATTCAATAAATAACTAAAACTAAACTTAATAAAGTAATAACACTTTAAGTTTAGTTTTAATATTTAATTAACATATTATGTTAATTTTGAGGCACTGTTACAGCACGACGATTTAGTCTGTAAACTGCTTCACCTTTACCTACAACTTGAGGCCTATCTTTACCATAAGAAGTAGTAGTTAAATTTTCACATTTTACTCCAAGATTTACTAATGCACTCTTAACAGCTTCAGCTCTTCTCTTTCCAAGAGCCATGTTGTATTCCCTAGTACCTCTTTCATCACAATGACCTTCAATTATAGCTGTACCTCCTGAACCTAAACATTTACTTTGCATTTGCAAAATATTATTAGCTTCTGCAGTTATATCAGACTTATCAAAAGCAAAATACACTTTATCTCCGTCTTTACCAACACATTCAGCAAATTTATCTCCGCCTTTACTAACTTCTTCATACACGCCTTTTGATCTCTTACAGGCACAACCTGTAAGTAGCAGTAACGCACATAAGTTAACAGCAACTTTTTTTACCATGTTTATTGTCTCCTTATATTTATAGTTAAAACATTGCCAAGGTATAATACCACTACCTTATAATTTACAACAAAACAATAACTATTTACAAGGTATAGATAGCATATTAGATTATCCATATGCTATATGTTGTAAAAATGCTTTATTATTCTTGCAGAATAAATTAAATTTATTCTTTGTTTATATACTATAATAACTTACTAAACATTTAGATAATTGTAATAAGATAACTAAGTAATACAACTTAACCATGTCTGAACATAAAAAACAAGTAAGCTGGGTTTTATCTGATTATCGCACTGGTAATGTTAATCAAGCTATTGCGTTAGCTGAGTCTTTGCAGATAGAATACGTCATAAAAAATATTAAATACAATCTAGGAGCTTATTTACCAAATTTCTTACTTCAAAGTTATGGATTTCATATCAATAAAAAACTCTCTGATGATTTGCTTAATGCTAGTTCTGCTCCTACTTTAATTATTTCAGCAGGAAGAAGAATAGCTACAATAGCCTTAATGTTAAAAAAACATTATATCAATACGAAAATAATCCAGATAATGCACCCATGTTTACCTATTTATAATTTTGATCTCGTCATTTTACCTGAACATGATAAACCCCTTGTTAACAGTTATAATAGCTTAAGAATTATCGGAGCTCTTAATAATATAACAAATAAACTAGATCAGGCTAAGCAAATATTTAAAGTAAATTATCCTAACCTAAAAAAATTTATAGCAGTACTTGTTGGAGGAAATAACAAAAACTATAAATTTAACATTCAAGACGCAATAGAACTTATTAACATCCTTAATAATCTATCAGCAGCACATAGAATACCTCTATTTATAAGTTTTAGTAGAAGAACACCAAATTTTATTAAAGAATTGTTTAATTCTAGAATTACAGCTCCTTACTTCATTTACAATCCAACTCTAGAAACAAATTATAATCCCTATATAGGATTGCTTGCCTGCGCTGAATTTGTAATTACTACAGTAGATTCTATATCCATGTGTAGTGAAGCTGCTAGTACAGCTAAACCACTATATATATATTGCCCTCAAGATTTTAACTCAAGAAAACACCTATATTTCTTGCAACAATTAATTGATTTAGGTGCTGCTAAACCATTAACTAAATCAGTAAAAATTCTAGAGAAATTTTCACCAACTATACTTAACGAATCACTAAAAATAGCAACATATATTAAAAATAAATACTTAAAATAGACTAAATCATATTATTTATACTTATAGTTAACTTATTTTAATATTTATTTTATAAGCAATAATAACCATTAAATAATTACTTGTAAAATTAATTATTTTTATTAATATATTAGCATAAATTAATTTATTTAATACAAAGAAGGAGCGTAAAAATGAAAAAGCTATTTGATACAGTTGAAGAAAATAACATATCTAGTGTCAAAACATTACTTAAAGAGTTAATTGAAACTGGAAAAATAGATGAAGTTAATACAGAAAATAGTAGTGGAAACACAGTTTTGCATATGGCAGCTTCAAAAGGATATACAAGTATAGTTGAACTATTACTTAATTATGGAGCTAATATTCATGCAAAAAATAAAGACGGGTTTACAGCTTTACATGCAGTATCAGCATGTGAAGAAGGAAATGGGAAAACAGCAAAATTATTATTAGATAAAGGAATTTCTGTTGATGAAAAAAACGAAGATGGACTTACAGCTTTACATATAGCAGCTTTCCATAATAAAGCAGATATAGTACATCTAACTCTTGAATACGGAGCTGATGTTAATGCAAGAGATAATGAAAATTTTACACCTCTACATATAACAACTCTTCACGATAACAACATAGACATAGCTAAAATATTACTTCAACATGGAGCTGATATTGAGGCTAAAAATCATAAGAATGAAACAGCATTAGACATTGCAACAAAACTAAGAAACACAAATATGATCAAGTTATTTAATAATGAAGATACTAACACAAGTGATGCTCGAACCCCTGGTAGTGAAACAAATAACGTTGAAAGTCAATTTAAGTACGAAGCTAGTAGTACAAAGCAGCAACCAGGCTCTTTAGATCCAGAATTTATTGCAGAAATTGCTAAAATAATATCATGTCAACCATCAGATGCAAATGCACCTAAATTTTTTGTAATTACACATAATTTTAGTGAGGAAACTCATACTCGTAATGATAATGAAAATAAAGAAGAAGTATTGCTAATGGGGGAGAAAGATAATACAACTAAAAGTGAAAGCAGCCATGATGATATATAATTAACTGTTATTTAATATCTATAAATATTATTTTATCACCCTCAAGTTTTTCAATGATACTAAGCCTTATATATAAGCTATCTATGATAAGGCTTAGCCTAACTAACCTAGCTTAACATATAAAAATCTAATTAGCGATAAATACTAGATATATATTATTAGTATTCCTCACTTTTATCATGCATAGTATTATATAAAGAATTATTTATCTACATCTCAAATAGATGTTTGTTGCTATAGAAATAAATACTTATAATTAATAAAAACTTACTTATCTTGTTAATATATATATAAATTACATTAACTAGGAAAAATAAATATAAACTCTTTTCTACGTGCTTTACAATAGGTATGTTCTATACACATCTCCTTGCTATGAAGCAATAACTCCTCTCCCTGATTTAATAAAGACAGTTAATATAGTAATCATGAGACAATAGCAACAATAGATGCCATCGTTGAAAATATTATACTAGTAGTAGAGATGCTAGAAATATAGATATAACAGAAGATATCACAAATTAAGAAATAACTTAAAATAGTAAAGAATCAAACATAATTTACATTTTATTTTGAAAAAATACTGTATATTTACTTGATTAATACCAATATATATTGTACTTACGTAGCTTTGATAAATTATTAAAGTACTAAGAAGGAGCAATAAACTATGCCAAATATACCTATAGGTCATGCTTATGGTGCCGTATTAATACATAAAATACAAACCTTACCAATAGATAAAATTCTAAGATCTATTAATGAATTATTAAAACTCATACCAAAAACCAAAGAGTTTTACCGCGACATGCTAACTACCAAAAATAATTGCGGTAAAACAGCTCTACATCTAGCAGTAGACAGTAATTCTAAGGAAGTTGTAGAAAAAATAATTGAATTAATCAGTTACGCTCAAGGAACAAATATTATTAACTTTCAAGATAATTGTGGCAACACAGCTTTACATTATGCTGTTACCTATGCATTAAAAACAGGTACATCTAATATTTTTAATCTACTACTTAAAGTAGAAGGAGTTAATCTTGACACCCAAAATTCTTCTCAAGAAACAATTTCACATCTTATAGCATGGAGTAATAATCTTAAAATTTTAAAATTAATTCTACCATATAAACCCGATCTTAATATTAAAAATTATCTTGGTAAGACCCCACTACATTATGCTAGTAACCAAAAAAATCTAGAATTTATAAAGAAATTAATCGAATCTGGTGCTAAGCCCAGCATCCTAGATAACCAAGGAAAAAAAGCTTTGTCTGTAGATAAAGAAGATAGGGAAGAATATACACAAGCAGTACTAAAACTAATGAAAATTGTACCTACCGATCCTACAGATATAGAAACAATACCTCTACTAAAACATAGTAGCGATCAGTTATCTAAATATAGTAGTATAACACCACTATCATCATGTTCTGGATGTTCTGGATCTTCTGATTCTTTACATTCTAGTAAACTCAGTACCACCACATATGATGATCCCATATGGCCACCGCCACCTTCAGATTTAGAGTTATTAGCATTAAGTGGAGACATACCTACATAATATCCTTTTAATTCTTAAAAACTATTTAACATCACTTATATATTCAGTCAACATCAATTTGCGTTGTTGTCAAGTCAAGATCTGAGCTGATCACATACTATATAAAATACGCTCTACTGCTCGACTTAATAACTCCTAGATTTATTGATGTTGACCTTCGTCTACCCACTCTTCATTTCATAGAGGTATAGTCATATAGCTATAGGTGATGCTTAAAAATTTAAGAATTAGAATATTTTGTTTTCAAAAAAATAATTATTGCTGTAATAGCAGACGGGGTAACACCACTAATATTTTTTGCAGCTCTTATATTAGTAGGCTGGTATTTCTTTAACTTTTCTCGTACTTCGGCTGACAAGCTAGGAATTTGGTCATAATTTATATTCTCAGGAATTTCACACATCTCCTCTTGTTTAAATAAAGCAATATCTTCACTTTGGCGCTCTAAATACGAACAATATTTAGACTCGTAAGCAATTAACATCAATAATTTATCATCATATTCTTTTAACTGAGGACAAAATCTCTCCACTGCTGCAAAACCAAAATTAGGTAAGCCAAGCAAACTAAAAATACTACGTGATATGCCATCTTGGGAAATTTTATACCCATAATCTTCCAATTGCTTAGGAGAGAATTTTAATGACTTAGTATAATTGCGTAAAAAATTAAGCTGTGACAATTTATTATTAAATATTTCCTGCCGTAACTGACTAGCACAACCAATTTCAATAGCTTTAGGCGTCAAGCGTTGATCAGCATTATCAGCTCTAATACTTAACCTATATTCTGACCGTGAAGTAAACATACGATAAGGCTCATTCACACCATTTGTTAAATCATCAATCATAACACCAATATAAGCATCTGTTCTATCAAGAATAAATGGTTTTTGCCCCTTAACAGCAAGTGCTGCATTAATACCAGCAATTATGCCCTGCCCTGCTGCCTCTTCATATCCAGTGGTGCCATTAATTTGACCAGCTAAATATAAACCTTCTACCATTTTTACTTCCAAAGTATGTTTAAGTTGTTTAGGATCAACATAATCATACTCAATTGCATAACCATAAGCTATTATTCTACAATTTTCTAAACCCTTAATAGTTCTAACCATCATCTCTTGAGCATCTCTTGGCAAAGACGTAGAAATACCATTAGGGTAAATAGTATGGTCATTCAACCCCTCAGGTTCTAAAAAAACTTGATGGCTTGCATGATGACTAAACCTTACAATTTTATCCTCTATAGATGGACAGTATCTTGGGCCTATACCCTGAATTTGACCACAATACATGGCGCAGCGATGTAAATTATCTTGAATAATTTTATGTGTCAACTCGTTAGTTCTAGTTATATAACATTTTATCTGTGGCACTAATACTTTTTTTGTCATTTCTGAAAATGGTGTAGGTATCAGATCCCCTGGCTGTTCTTCTAATATAGAAAAATTTACAGTCCTACCATCTATCCTAGGAGGTGTACCTGTCTTCAATCTACCAAGTTCTAAGCCTAACTGCAATAAAGTCCTTGATAACCCATAAGATGCTGGCTCACCTAATCTACCTGCTGCTATTTTTTCCTCACCAATATGAATTATTCCAGATAAAAAAGTACCTGTAGTTAATATAACTTTTTTACATACTATCTTATTACCATCTATAATTACAGCCTTAATTTTACCATTTACTACTTCAATATTTTTAGCTAAAGCAAATACAACAGTTATATTAGGGTAATTCACTATGGCATTATGCATTGCTTTCCTATATAAAGCACGATCTGCTTGTGCTCTAGGTCCCCAAACAGCTGGACCTTTAGTTCTATTTAATATTTTATAGTGTATACCTGATTGATCTATTATCTTCCCCATTAATCCATCAAGCGCATCAATTTCTTTCACTATAGTACCTTTAGCAATACCACCAATAGCTGGATTACAAGACATTTCACCTAAATTCTGGGCCTTGGGAGTAATTAAAACAACTTTAACACCTATTCTAGCAGCAGCAGCAGCAGCTTCACATCCAGCATGACCACCACCTATTACCACTACATCAACGTTACTCATTAACCTATCCCCTATTTATAGTATTGTATTAGGTCAAGAAACAAAAATATACTCACTAAGAGAAAAAAAGAATTCTATTTCCTTTTTTGCATTTTCTAAACTATCAGAACCATGAACTGTATTTCTTTCAATAGTTTCTGCAAAGTCCTTCCTGATTGTACCTTCTAAAGCCTCAACAGGATTAGTAGCACCCATTATTTCCCTATATTTTCGTACTGCATCTTCTCCATATAATACCTGTACAATTACAGGTCCAGATATCATATATTCTATTAAACTATTATAAAAAGGACGACCTTTATGTACTATGTAAAAATTTTGAGCTTGTTCTTTAGTCAATCTTAGCATCTTTTGAGCTACAATCTTTAAACCACAATTTTCCATATAACTAATAACTTTACCAGTTATATTTCTAATCGTTGCATCAGGTTTTAACATCGAAAACGTATATTCCATACCCACTATTTACCAAAATTAATTTATTAAATTAATTTAATAATTTTTAATAAAACATAGTTATAACTCTAGTTTATAATTTATAGCATTCTAATAAATCTTATAGTTGTAAACTAGGGTTTGTGCACCTACCTAGATGAAAGACATTATAAGAGTTTTTAAGTGAAAATACCTTATATTATGATAGGTGCACAGACCCTAATATAAGCAAATAACTACAAAGTCAAACAAAAAGCTATAAGCATATATTACAATTTCACATTAGCTATTTACAGCAACTCTTACAATCAAAAACTATATATATTTCTTTTTCATATCTAAATATGCTAAATTAAAAAACAAAAGTTTTAATATATAGACCTTTAATTTTTATTATCTTTTCTCAATCATTTGAAATCACTAATAATAACAACTTAAAAACAACTTTTATAAATAATAGCAAAAAGACAACTTAGTTAGATAACGAAATGAATTAATGCAACTCCAAAAAAAATAGCTACTAAAAGTAACAACATAACAAGCAACATATAATTTTTTATAGCTTGTCTTTTATGCATAGGAGATAACAACATAACACTTCTAGATAGAAATTATACGCTTAACTTGATAAAACCTTTTCAAATTACCTTTTCACATATTTACATTGAAGCCTTAAGTTTTTGTAATTCATCAATTGTAAGCCCTGTAGACTGCATTATAAAGTGCAACTCAAGACCTTGTTTCAATAACCTTATTGCTACCGTTTTTATACTGTCTTCCCCATTTTGAGAATCTGTATACTGTGAAAACATATTTTATCATAATAGAAATTATAATAGGGCAATATAACACAAAGCAAAATAAGTGTCTATAGTAAAAAATATTAAAATTATGAAGTAATTCCCATAATATTATAACCACAATCTACATAATGCACCTGACCTGTAACACCAGCAGCAAGATCACTTAGTAAATACAAAGCTGCACCAGCTACATCAAATTGACTGGTATTACGCTGTAACGGTGAAGATTGGCTATGAATACTAAGCATAGATTTAAAATCAGAAATTCCACTTGAAGCAAGGGTTCTTATTGGCCCCGCTGAAATTGTGTTTACCCTTATATTTTTTGGCCCTAAATCAGCTGCAATATATCTTACACTTGCTTCTAATGCAGCTTTTGCAACACCCATAACATTATATGATGGTATAACTTTTTCTGCTCCATAATAGCTTAAGGTAATCATGCTACCACCATTTGTCATAAGCTTTGCAGCTTTTCTACTTAAATATGTAAAAGAATAACAAGAAATATCTAGTGAATTTAAGAAGTTTTCACGTGAAGTATCAATATATCTACCTCTTAATTCGCTTTTATCAGCATAAGCTATTGAATGCACAAGAAAATCTAATTTCCCCCATTTCCCTGTAATTTCATCAAAAAGCCTATCCATAGATTCTTCATCTTTAACATTACATTCATAGACAGCATCACAATTAATATCTTCAGCTAACGGATATATTCGATCTTGCAATATGGAATTTTGGTAAGTTAGTGCTATATCAGCATCATGGTTATGACATATTTTTGCTATAGCCCAAGCTATTGACATTTTATTTGCTACACCTAGTATAATTCCCTTTTTGCCTTTTAGTAAAGACCCAGAAATTTCTAGTATCCTATCATCATTATTTTCTGAAACCATTATTAACATCCTAATTATTATTTTAATAAATAGATATAACATGCTATATAATTTTGCAAATAAAATTAAGAAATTAACAATGTACAATATTATATATAACCTTTTTAAATACTGTTTACATCGACAAAAAATCACTTGTTTTTTTTAGGGCTAGCTTCTAGTGCTATTTTTGCACCATTATTTTTTTTCCCATCATTATTTTGCATTACTATCTTAGTATACCTAGTTAAATATGGTAAAGATGTAAAATATGTACTCTTATTAGGATTAATATTTGGTTTTGGTCATTTCTTAAGTGGATTATACTGGGTTGCTATTGCTCCTACCACTTATGATGATACACTATCCTGGATGGTTCCTATAGCGCTTGTTGGGTTGCCATTTATTCTATCCTTTTTTATAGCTTTAGCTTGTGCATGCAGTTGGTACTACAGGTTCTCTGAAAATTTCACCTTCGCTTTCACAAGTTTTTGGGTAATTTTTGAATGGCTACGCTCATGGTTATTTACTGGGTTTGCTTGGAACCTTACTGGTTATGCAATGAGTTTTTCAGCTATAACTATACAAACTGCAAGTATTTGGGGAGTTTATGGATTAAGCTTTATTTTAATATATACTGCTTCTGGCTATCATATTTTATTTGAAAATAAAAAATCCACCTTACACACACATATAGTTTTTACTCTTTTACTTACTACTGCATTATTAATATTTGGATACTACCGGCTAAAGCTATACTCAACTAAATTTGAAAATATTAATATTAGAGTAGTGCAACCAAGTATTATCCAAAACCAAAAATGGGACAGCAATCAATTTTGGACAAATCTTAAAAAATATATTGATTTATCAAAAATACCAGCTGATAAAGATTCTGATATAATTATTTGGCCAGAAGCAGCTGTTACCGTTCCATTACATATAAAGTCTGTGCAAGATTTTATATCATATGCTTTGGTTAAACCTAATTCTATATTAATTACTGGTGGAATAGATGAAATTGAAAATCCTGAATATAAAGTCTATACAAGCATGTATGCAATACAAAAAGATAGTAAATTGTTATTCATATATCACAAGCAACATCTTGTCCCATTTGGAGAATATATACCCTTTAAACAGTTACTACCACTTACTAAAATTACTCATGGTGTTATCGATTACTCTCAAGGTCAAACTGTAAAAGTTTTTGAACTGCCCAACTATAAATTAAAAATAAGGCCTTTAATATGCTATGAGGTTATCTTTCCTAATGAAGTAGCTATTAGTAACAAAGATGTTGATTTAATAATTAATGTTACAAATGATTCATGGTACGGCCATTCTTCTGGTCCATACCAACATTTACATATTACAATTATGAGAGCTGTAGAAAATGGTATACCAATAGTTAGAGCTGCTAATAATGGAATTTCAGCTATCATAGATCCAAATGGAAAAATCATTCAACAAACTAAATTAGATCAAGTTACTATCATTGATTCGAAATTACCGAAAAAGCTTAATTTTTCAACCATATATTCATATTTTAAAATGTTTTCTATCATTTTTTTAATAATATTCTTAAATACTCTAAAGCTAATTTCTAAAAATATAAAAAATTGCTTAATAATAAAAATTATTACTTGATTTTTATTAAATCTAATCTATAAACTTATCTTACGAAGGTGAACTATAGAGTACAAATTATATGATCAGTGGTTTAAATCTAAAAACAAAAATCGGTTTAGTAGATTCTTACGTTAGTAAAAGATTAAGGATGCGTCGTATGATGCTTGGCCTTAATCAAAAAAATTTAGCAGAAGCTGTTAATGTAAGTATACAGCAAATTCAAAAATATGAAAAAGCAACAAACCGTATATCAAGTGGTAAACTATATGGCTTTGCAAATTTATTAAAGGTTTCAGTTAATTACTTCTTTGAAAAAGTAGACACCGAACAAAATAATGCAATTGAAAGCATAAATACGTATGCATTAGCTGAAGATCAAGAACCTTTTCTTCCTGAAGACAATGCTTCTGAAAAAGAAATAGTAACCCTTATTAAAGCATTTAATGAGATTACTGACCCGGAAGTTAGAAAAAAAATCATTGATCTAGTTAAAACATTAAAGACTGAGCCTAATTTATAGAGTTTTTATAATTTAGCATATTACTTTTTAAAATATACTAAATTATTAAACTTATAAAATTCTTACTTAATTTTATAAGTTTAGTGATCTCTATATTTACAAATAAATAGCAACTACAATATTTTTATTTACTACTATTAAGAGTAAAAAACTATTATATTTTACCGCTTTTACAACAATCTCAGCAAATACAACATATATACCTCTATAAAATGAAGAGTGGGTAGGTAAAATCAACATCAATATGTTATCATCAAATTAAGATCTGTGCTACTCACGTACTAAACTATGCTCCTACTGCTCGGCTTAATAACTCCTAACATTTATTGATGTTGACCAAGTATACAAAGCTTACAAAATATATTTAAGCATTATACCAACCAAATTTAACTTCTACTTAATTTCAGTTTAGATAAATTATTAAAGTTATATATTTCAGTTTTTGATTTATAATTTTAATTATGCTATTATAAAATCCAAATATACTTAACGTACAAAAATTAAGAATAGTTCTACATTATAGTTTAGTGTTTGCACTAACTTATTTAAAACAATTTTTGTAATCAAAAGAATAAGTAAAATCACCAAAATGAATAATATATTTGCAAGTATATTACCTATATTTATTATAACTATGCTAGGTAGTATTATAAGACGAAAATGGCTTACCTCTGAAGAATTCTGGCGAGGACTAGAAAAATTATCTTACTTTTTGCTTTTTCCTTTAGTACTATTTAATTATACATCTTCTATAGAAACCAGCTCTAAAGATTTAATAAAGTTAACCTTAGCTTTAATGTTATCTATTACTATTGTATGTATAATACTAATAGTATACCAAAAAAGGGCAAAAGATTGTAAAGTTCTTTTTACTTCCCTATTTCAAGGATCAGTAAGGTTTAACAGCTATATATTTTTAGGGCTAGGTAATGGTATGTTTGGCAGTAAAGGTATGGAAATCATTGCTGTTGTTTCATCTTATATGATTATTTTTAGTAACGCAATTTCTGTATTAATTTTTAGTATTTATGTAACAGATATTTCTGACGCTAAAATAAAATCAAACTTTTTAAATCTAACAAAAAATTTTATATCTAACCCACTAATTATTGCCAGTTTTACAGGATTTATATTCAATTATTTTGATATAGTCCTTAACGTTGGTATAAAAAAAACCATTGATACATTATCAAATGCAGCCCTTGCTATTGGTGTTATGAATGTAGGTGCAAGATTACAATTTAACCTTAACGCTAAACATATAAAACAAGTTTTGCTAGCAAGTTTTACTAAATTAATTATTCTCCCAATAGTCACTATAATAGTTTTTTTTTCACTGGTATTACTGGAGATTTAAGATCGGTTGGAATAGTTTTTAGCTGCTTACCGCCAGCTAGCACTTCATACCTATTATCAAAACAACTTAATGGTGATCCAGAGTCTATGGCTGCAATTATTACCTTTTCTACCATATTTTCAGTATTATCTCTATCTATTATTGTATACATATTTATTTGAACTAACATAACTATATATTTTTATGCTCTCTACTAAACAAGAAAATAAAAAATTAACCCCAGCACTTGAATATCACTGCAGAAGTAATAAACCAGGTAAGATAGAAATAGTAGCAACAAAGCCATTATTAACACAAGATGATTTATCGCTAGCTTACTCTCCTGGTGTTGCAGAACCTTGTCTAGAAATAAAGAAAGATGTTGAACAAATTTATAATTATACTGCTAAAGGTAACATGGTCGCAGTTATTTCAAATGGAACAGCTGTTTTAGGGCTTGGTAACTTGGGAGCAGCAGCTTCTAAACCCGTTATGGAAGGAAAAGCAGTGTTATTTAAGAAATTTGCAGATATTGATGCTCTTGATATTGAAGTAAACACTGAAGATCCACAGGAATTTATCAAATTAGTTAAATATTTAGAATATAGTTGGGGTGGAATTAATTTAGAAGACATTAAAGCTCCTGAATGTTTTATAATAGAAAAAAAATTACAGGAAACTATGAATATTCCTGTATTCCATGATGACCAACATGGTACAGCAATTGTTACTTTGGCTGGAGTTATCAATGCTCTAGATTTAACTAATCGTGATTTTAAAAATTTAAAGGTTGTTGTAAATGGTGCAGGAGCAGCTGGAATTTCTTGCTTAGAACTATTAAAGTCTCAAGGTGTTAAAAACAATCATATAATATTATGTGACAGTAAAGGGGTAATATATAAGGGTAGAAAGGAAGGAATGAACAAATGGAAAGAAGCACTTGCAGTTGACACTAAACTTAGAACTCTTGCTGAAGCAATAGTGGGAGCTGACCTATTTTTAGGTCTATCAGCTAAAGATGCTCTTACACCAGCAATGGTTAAAACTATGGCAGCACAACCAATAATCTTTGCTTTAGCTAATCCAGATCCAGAAATTACTCCTGACAAAGTTAAATCTGTTAGGTCTGATGCTATTATTGCTACAGGTAGGTCTGACTACAATAACCAAGTAAACAATGTTATGGTATTCCCTTATATTTTTAGAGGAGCTTTAGATGTTAGGGCAACCAAAATTGATGAAGCAATGAAAATTGCTGCTGCTAAAGAAATAGCTTGGTTAGCACGTCAACCGGTACCAGATGAAGTATCCAGAGCTTATTTTGGCAAAAAAATGTATTACGGTCCTGATTATATTTTACCTCTACCTTTTGATTCAAGGCTAATTACTACTGTTCCCTTAGCAGTTGCTAAAGCTGCAATTAAAACTGGAATAGCAAGAAAAACTGATATTAATTTTAAACAGTACAAATCTGAGCTTGAAAATAGATCAGATCCAATATCTAGTTATATGAAATTTATTTTTGAAAAAAACAATATTAGTAATAAAAATATTGTTATTGTAGAAGGAGAAGAAGAAGAATCAGTTAAAGCAGCAATTTTAATGCGTAATAATAATTATGGTAATCCTATTTTACTAGGAAAAAAGAAAAAAATTGAAAATATATTAAAGACTATATCACCTACAGAAAATCTTAAAAATATTAGGGTTGAAGATATATCTAATTGTAAAAAACTTAGTAACGACATAGATTTATTACAACATAAAGGCTTATTGCATAAAGACTGTACAAAATTACTCAACAATAATTATAATATGCTTGCAGCTGTTAGTATGTTACTAAATAAAAAAGCTGATATGGTAGTAACAGGATCACTAACTAATCACTCTAATTACTTAAATAATGTTTTTCAAATTATTAAACCCAAGCTAGATTCTATAATATTTAGTTACTCTGTAATTATCTCTAAAGAATATAATTTAATAATTGCTAATAGTATTAATGAATCACCAACACCTAACGACCTTGTAGATATTGCAACTCAAATTGCAAACATAGCTAAAAATATAGGATATCAACCTAAAATAATATTGTTATCCTCTTTAAATTTTAGTAATACTAGTCATGAAAATTATATAAAAGTAAAAAAAGCAGTCAATATCCTCAATCAAAAACCTAGAAACTTTGAATGTGATACTGAAATACCAATTAATGTTGCATTAAACTCAGAATTACTAAAGAAACTTTATCCAACTTGTAGTTTATCAGGAGCTGCTAATATCTTAATCATGACTGAATCACACACTATCTCAGTTTTAACAAAATTACTACAAGTAATAGGTGGTATTAAATCCATAGGACCAATTATTGGTGGACTTAAATATCCCATACAAATTACTGAAATGAATGCTTCTAAGATAGTTCATGCCATTGGTTTTGGAGCATTAGAAACTATTAATAATAAATAATATAACATAAGCATTAGCTACTATATTACTTAAAAGTATTTAATATATACTTGGTTAACATCAATAATTTTGTTTGTCGTCAAATTAAGTTTTGCGCTGCTCATGTGCTAAAGTACGCTCTGCCGCTCGACTTAATAACTCATAGCATTTATTGATGTTGACCTTTGTCTACCCACTCTTCATTTCATAGAGATATATATTTTAACTACTCTAAATAATTCTTTAAAAGTAAAAGTGTATATGAAATACATAGATGTAAGTAAAATACTTAGTCAAGGTAGTTATTTTTGGTATATATAAAATTTTATTATATGATTTACTAAATTATTACAGCATATAAACTAATAATGATCAGAAAATTTTTCTTATATATTATCTTAGCTTTTCTTCTAAGTAGCTGCAGCAGTGAAAAATGTATAGATGCTGATGATTTTGGTTTTGCAACTACTTACATATCATCAAGATATGAGGCTAAAGAACTTGTAAGCAATCAAGATAATCAAGTAGCCCCATGGGTTTATAGTGGCTTTTTACTAAACGGTAAACCTTTAACAATTATGGTTAAGAATTGGGATTACGATAGTTATAGCAACACTGCAGCTGAACTTTCTGCTTGGTCACCTTGGTATGGAACTGTAAAAAATAAACGTACTCTTGCAAGTATTACAGAAAGGTTACAGAATTGTCAATTTGAAAACAACGAAATGTTTTCTAATCCAGAACAAGATGATGCCCCAATTATAAATGCTCCATGTCTTTTAAAACATGGTATAGGGCTATATGCCCTAATTACAAAACCAGGTACCAATCCAAATCGAAATCTTAACACTAAGCTCAACCCTAATAGTGAAATAGGAAGTATTAATTTTCATGTTGGTCAAAACGCCTTAAAAACATTTACAACCAGCTCAGGATTTCCAGAATTTTATGATTTTACACCAAAAGGTGAATTAAGAAAAACTGGAGGCTATACTTACGTATATAATCCTGGAGAGGATGAAAAATATGTTGAGGGAAAATTATATTTTAAGATTTTAGATAGATTTTATAATGATAATAATGGTCAATATAAAATTGTTATTAAATCCGGTATTGGCAGCAATAAAAGCGATCCTATTGAATTTCTAACTCAATTAGTAAAAAAAATGTTATTTGGGGAAAAAGGTAAATTAGCAGATGATGTTGTAGACGATGATTATAGTAGCAGATATGGCCTAGTGCAGAAACTTTTCAATAATATTATCTCTAAACAAGAATATAAACTAGCAGTAAATGCTGTCTTAATCTTATTCATAAGTTTTAGTGCTTTAGCTTTTTTAATTGGCAATATCAACATCACCGTTAATGAACTAATATCAAGAATAGCAAAAATTATAATAATTTCATTATTATTAAATTCTTCAACTGCATGGAACTTTTTTTACAATTACTTATTTTTCATTTTTGTTGATGGCATAGAATTTATACTTAATCTTATTAAAGAAACAGGAGCTACTGGTCCGGGACAGTCAAGTATTTTAGGTTTAATGATTGCTCCCCAAACCTTTAGTAAATTATTTGCTTTACTATTTGTAGACTGGGCAGGTTTTATCTACATTATTCTCTATTTCATACTATTATATTTCCTATTTATGATTAGCTTTAAGGCTGCAGTACTCTATCTTAATGCCTTAATTTTTGTTGGTATGATCATAGTAATGGGGCCAATTTTTCTTTGTTTTGTACTATTTGGCTTTACAAGATCCCTGTTTGAAAATTGGTTAAGGCAATTAACCATATATGCATTTCAACCTATAATACTTTTTACTGGTATTGCATTAATTGGAATATTAATTAGACATGAAATATACGCATCTCTTGGATTTAGAGTATGCCAAATACAATTTCCTAACTTATCAGGCTTAACAAAATTTCTGGCTGCAAGTACTGGTGAAGAAGAATTTGGCAATAGATCATTATTTAGCTGGTGGTTCCCTGCTCAAGTTCTCAATAAAACTCTATCTTTTACTCAAGAATGCCAAAATATCTACATTCCAGAAGATCACATAAATCCAGGAACTCGCTGGACGTGTAAGCAAGCAGGTAAAAACAAGGGAGCAAATACACCATTAGTTGAACCGAGTAACATTGGTAAAAAAATTGTTAAAAAAGACCATGATCATTGTTATGCTTATCAATGTCAAGGAGACCGCTATGTTGAACTACCTTTTCTAGATCCAAATGTTAACAGAGATAAAAACAGACTAGATAAATTTTTTGCAGGATCATTTGTTCAATTTGATGGTTTATTACTATTTATAGTTTGTATATTTTTATTAAGTAAATTTAATGATCTATCAGTAAACATTGCAAATTACCTTAGTGGCGGCGGTGGTGTACTAGGCACTAAAACAGGTCGTAGATTAGGAGGCGGAATTACAAGTGAAGCAGCACAAGCAGCTGTACCATTTTCTCCAATATCAGATCCTCGAAGAATGTTGACATCCATGTTAAAAACTCAAGTAAAAAATTTAGCATCTGCTATTACATCTAAAATTACTCCAAAAATTGCAAATAAATTACACAGGCCTGGAATCATTATAAAATCATCTGCTGACAATATAAAAAATGATTTATCACCTGAAAATCAATCAGATAGTGACTTAGCAGAAAGAAATCTTAACGTTCCAACTCAAATTACAGATAGTACTGACCCAAATAACCCACAGCAAGTAAAACAAATTACCCTAGAAGAACTCAAGAAAAATTATGGCATTGATATAAAAACTAATGAAGAAATTAAAAGAGATTATGGTATTGATGTTAAAAAAATATTAGAAGATCTTAACACTAATAACTTAAATCAAGAACAAACAAAACAAACTACTCTTCAAAGCCCAAACCTAAATAACCAAACTCCAAGACAAATAAAGCAAATTACTCCAGAGGAACTTAAGAGAAATTATGGCATTGATATAAAAACTAATGAAGAAATTAAAAGAGATCATGGTATTGATATTAAAAAAATACTAGAAAATATCAACGTTAACAATTTAGATAAAAAGTAATACAAAAGATTCAAATATAATAATCTCAAAATACCCTTAAAAGTAATGATATACTTAGCAACATCAATAAATGCTAGGAGTTGTTAAGTTGAGCAGCAGAGAATAGTTTAGTATGTGAGCAGCACAGACCTTAACTTGACGACAACGCATTTATTGATGTTGACCTTCGTCTACCCACTCTTCATTTCATAGAAATATATATCTTTAACTAGGAATTACAAAACTGCATATATAATCAAGACTTTCTTCTTCACGAAGGGTTAAGATTTCAAACCCACCATCTGTAACAAGAATAGTATGTTCATACTGAGCTGATAAAGATCTATCTCTTGTTACAGCAGTCCATCCATCAGGTAAAATTTTTACATCAGCCTTACCAACATTTATCATTGGCTCAATAGTAAACGTCATTCCTACTTTCATTTTATCTACGCAATATGGGTCGTCATAATGAAGGATTTGTGGTTTTTCATGTAACATCTTACCAATCCCATGCCCACAAAAATCTTTTACTACTGAATATTTATATTTTTCTGCATTCCTTTGAATAACTCTTCCTATACTTCTTAAACTTGCACCTGCCTTTACTTGATTTATACCATAATATAAACACTCTTGAGCACATTGAACCACTCTTTTTGATATTATAGAGGTTTGACCAACAAAGTACATCTTACATGTATCAGCAAACACTCCATCCTTACTTAAGGATACATCAATATTTAACATGTCTCCTTCTTGTAAAGCTCTATTATCAGGTATACCATGACAAATAACTCTATTTACCGATGTACATATAGATTTTGGAAATCCTTTATAACCTAAAGGAGCTGGAATAGCATCATGAGATACAATATAATTATGGCAGATTTCATTCAATTCATTGGTTGTAACTTTAGGTTTAACATATTTTTTAATCATTTCTAAAGTGGAAGCAGCAATCCTACCAGCATTACGCATCTTCTGTAAAAAATCAGACTGTTTCTGAAGCAATGACATTAACTTATTTATTTTTAGAAATATGTATTTTTACTTATAAAATTAGTAAAAAAATAACAACTTTTTATTTATCCATTAACTTTCACAACTATCTAAATATAGCACACATTTATAAAAGCTAAAGATTTTATATAACTATATAATATATCTATACTAATTTATTACAATAATTTCTATAAAAAAGAATACAGTGTAAGTTAACACAAAATTTCCATAAAAGAAAATAATTTATTTAGTTATCTAAAAGTTGATTCCTTAATAAAATAGTACAAATATGTGTTATAAAAACTACTTACTAACTATTTATATATAATTATTATTATTTAAGATTATAACATCTATATAGATTAGAGTCTCTATACTATATAATATAAACTGTACAATATAGTTTCTTAAAATTCTAAAAAATTAAATTAGAATAGTATGAAATTATATAATCTCAAATTATAATGTTAGATTAAGGAGTTTTTATGAATATAAAAAATTTTTAACTATAGTAATAACTTTATTAGGAGCTATCAGTACTGTCCAAGCTGAAGATAAAATGCAGTGTGAAGTTAACAGAGCCCTTATAAAAGAAGAAGCTATTAAATCAGGAAAAGCCGTGCAAGGTTCTGATCCTACAAAAGTTATAGTTTTAGCTACAAAAGCAGATTGTGATGCAATCCAGTCAAAAAATTTTGATAAAATATTATCAGCTGAGCTTAAAGAACTGATTAACTCTTAATTATTATATAATTAGGCACTGTTAACAAAGTTATTTTAATTGATAATTAAGGAGATTTTTAGCTAAAATTAATAAGATTTTTGTTGGAATAGCTACTCCTTTTTCAAAAAAATTTTATAACTTGTAATAAAAAGAATTTAATTAGTTCTAAAATTAACTTTGTTAACAGTGCCTAATATAGGTAGTAATTACTATCTGTTATATAATTTTCTAATAAACTGCAAATCACTTTTTTATTGATTCTTGCAGTTTATATAGTTAGTGTTATTAATTTATGTAAATTTAAAGTAGTCTTCACAGCCTATAGGAAATAGTTTGTACTATCATTTAAAAGATTATTGTATTTTAATTATTTAATCTTGACCAAATTCTTTCTTTAGCAATGTAAAGTACAGCTGCAAAAACAATTAAAAATATCATAACCTTAAGTCCTATAGATTTTCTATGTACCATTTCAGGTTCAGCAGTCCATTGTAAAAACAATACAACATCTCTTGCCATTTGTTCAATAGTAGCATTAGTATTGTCAGAATAGCTTACTTGATTATCAACAAGTGGTGGTGGCATAGCAATTTGGTGGTCAGCAAAATAAGGATTATAATACAATCCCTGCTCTAATTTAAAATTCTCAGGTGGGTCCATATAACCAAGCAAAAGAGAGTATACATAATTTGCTCCATTTGGTCTTGCTTTAATAATCAAAGAGAGGTCAACAGGATAAGCACCACCATTTGCAGCACGTGCTGCTTTTTCATTAGGAAAAGGATTATAAAATTTATCAGATAAAGTTCCAGAACGTTCAAACATTTCACCTTGCTCATTAGGACCATCTTGAAAATTATGTTCCTTAGCAATGTCCTTAACTTCTGCTATTGAAAAACCAATATCCACTAAATTTCGATAAGCAACATGTTTTAAACCATGACAAGTAGAACATACTTCTTTATATACTTTGAACCCTCTTTGTACCCCTTGTGTATCTAACTTACCAAATATACCGTTAAAAAGCCAATCAACTTTTTTAGGAGACAAAGCTTCACTATCTGCAAAACATAATGCTGATAAAATTGTTGTTAATACAATAATAGTAGGTATTAAGTAATTATAAAGTTTCATAATAAATTCATTTTCTACTATAGATGTTCAGGTGTAGGTAACGGTTTCTCAAAAAATGAGATAAAAGGCACCAACAGTAAAAAATGTAAAAAATAATATGTAGCAGCAAACCTACTAATTGTTAAATAAGGTTCTATAGGTGGCCTACCACCAACATAGCCTAAAATTAAACAATCTATTATAAATAACCAAAATGCAATGCGATATATAGGCCTATAATTAGCACTTCTTACTCTTGAGCAATCCAGCCATGGTAAAAAGAACAAAACCAAAATTGAAGAAAACATTAATGTTACTCCGCCAAATTTTGAAGGTACAGCTCGTAAAATTGCATAAAAAGGTAAAAAATACCATTCAGGAACAATATGAGCTGGTGTTAATAACGGATCAGCTGGAATATAATTATCAGGATGGCCAAGGTAATTTGGCTGATAAAAAATAAAAAAGGCAAATATTAAAAAATAAATACTAAAACCAAAAAAGTCTTTTACAGTATAATAAGGGTGAAAATCAATAGTATCTTTTTTAGATATTATATCAATACCTGTAGGATTATTAGACCCATGCCTATGCAACGCTATCAGGTGTAAACAAACCAAAGCTACAATAATAAAAGGCAGTAAATAGTGTAAAGCAAAAAACCTATTTAAAGTAGGATTAGCAACAGAAAAACCACCCCATAACCAAGTTACAATATTATCACCAATTAATGGAATTGCTGAAAAAAGAAGAGTAATAACCGTTGCTCCCCAATAACTCATTTGCCCCCAAGGTAGTACATAACCCATAAAAGCAGTAGCCATCATAACAAGAAAAATTATAATACCTATATGCCATAACAACTCCCTAGGAGCCTTATATGAACCATAATATAATCCCCTAGCTATATGGATATAAACAACAGCAAAAAACATCGAAGCCCCTACTACATGCATATAACGTATCAACCAACCATAATTTACATTCCGCATGATATTTTCAACACTATCAAAAGCATGATCAACGTGAGGAGTATAATGCATAGCTAGTACAATACCTGTAATAATTTGTATTACAAGAGCAACACCTGCAATAGACCCTAAATTCCAAAAATAATTAAGATTTTTAGGGGTTTGATAGGACTCTAAATGTTTCAAAAATGAAAATATAGGTAAACGATAATCTATCCATTCCACTATCGAATTTTGCTTCTTATTTTGTTTAACTGTTTTACCTTGTGCCATTACCTTTCCCAGCATTATTATTGTATTTTCTAATAATTAAATTAAATATAACATATTAAATATTTACATTAAGTACCTTTTCAATTTTTTTTCACATTGCTAACTCTAAATTAATAAATTTACAATTAGCCAATTCTGATTCTCTCAGCTGTAACAAATTGATAAGGTGGGATCTCCAGATTTTTCGGAGCTGGTCCCTTACGTATCCTACCAGATGTATCATAATGAGAACCATGGCATGGACAAAACCATCCACCATAGTCTCCTTTGTGATCAATTGGTACACAACCAAGATGGGTACATATACCAATAACAACTAACCATTTATCATGTTCACTTTTTACTCTAACATTATCTTCTTCTGGATCAATTAATTCTGACAATTTAACTTCCCTAGCTTCTTTAATTTCTTCTTCTGTACGATGTTTAATAAAAACTGGTTTACCACGCCAGCTAACAGTCATACTTTGTCCAGGCTGAATATTATTAATATCTACTTCAATAGAAGATACAGCAAGAACATCAGCTGATGGATTTAAAGAATCTACCAATGGCCACAAAGCACAAGCAGTACCAATGCAAGTCATACTACTAGCTGTTAACACCATAAAATCTCTTCTTGTTATTTTTTTCTTACCTTGAGAAGTTAAATTAGTAGATTTATTTTTAATATACTTATCATTTACTTTGTTAGTCAAGCTAGACTTTAAATTAACTTCACCAATGTTCTTAATCTCACTAGTATCTTTACTCTTAGACATAAATTACTGAATATATAGTTTTTTCTTACCCACTTTTAATATAATTAGATATTATAATAAATAGTTTTTTTACTTAAATACTTAAAATAACTAATAATAAAGTAAAATATCTTTTCAATCAACCTTAACCAGAGTAACAACAATAATATTTCTTTAAAATTACTGTTGCCTTCCTTTTCTAATAAAGTTATTTACTCTTTTCTCAAAATCTACACTTTGTTTATCTAAAGTTGCATCTTTTATATCTAAATTTGCACTCCTTCTATCTAATTCTGCACCTCTTTTATTTAAATCCGCTTCCTTCCCATATAACTTTGTACCTATTTTATCTAGATCTGCCCTTCCTCTAGTTAAATTAGCCCTTTCTTGATCTAATTGATGCTCTACTTCTGCTAATCTATCTGCTTCTTCTCGAAGTCCTCTCACTTCTTCCTCCATCTCTTGTAATGTCCTATCCAACTCATCCAATCTATTGAACCATTCATCATTTCTTATAATACCTCTAAGTCCATTAAGTCTTTCTCTTTCATTTATGTAATTTCTATAACGAACATTTAAAGAAGCATTTTTCTCATTATGGCTCCTTAATTGTGCAACAAACCTTGCTTGAAATTGATTCAATTTTTGCTCTTCTTTATTTAATTCTTCCCTATCTTGATACAATCTTCTTCTTTCTTGGTTTAGTCTATTCCTTTCTTGACCTAGTACCTCCCTTTTCCGTCCTAATACCCCTCTTTCTTGATTTAGTCTATTCCTCTCTTGCTCTAATTCTTCTCCTTCTTGTAACAATCTTTGCCTTTCTCTTTCAAACTCATCTCGACGCATTGACTTTTCTTCTTCTTCATTTTCTGCCCTTTTTAAATTTTCCTCTTCACGTTGAATTTCTTCTTCATTTTGCCTTGCGAAATCTTGTTCATATTTACTAGCTTTATACTCAGGTGGATTACTTATACACTGCCATAATCTTTGCCACCTACCTTCAACAAGATATGGCACACAATTTTGAGCTATTGACTTTGAAGTATTTAATTCATCATTTAAAGCTTGTTCAAGCAATTTTAACTTGTTCTGCACTACAGGATTTTTTAAAATTAGATATACAATTACTACAGCTGTTAAATTAATAGTAAAAAACCATCTTTTAAAGATAATATATGGTAATAAACCTATAGGATTTCTCAATAGCCTGCCGAAAAAGCGCCTGATAGGCCCAAATAGAGGCTCTAAAAAATATTCAAACCACATTATATTTATTATTTAAGAGTATTTTATTTGATAAAATTCTTAGAAACAATTTCATTTCTACTAGCTTTATTTTCTTAAATTCTAAGTCCTTAAAAATCATTATCAAAAACTTTTTTTATTATATCAAAAATTTATTAATAAAATATTTATCAATTGTTGTAAATATTATCAAGAAGGTAACCAATTAATATAATAGAAACTGGAAAAATAACTAAGCTAATACCCGTAAGTAACAACAATAAATAATATATACTATCACAACTTTTAATTATTAATCCCATAATTATTAACCCTGGTACAATAAGAGGTATAATGATTATTGAAATTAAATGTGCATTTACATAAAAATAAGCTTGTACTACTGATATTAAAATTGTAATGCTAGATAGCTGGATCAGCAACAAAAGCACACCTAAAAAAATTTTTACAGCTTGTAAGTAAGCTAAATTATATATTACTACTATAATTGGCGTAATAAGTGTAAATGGCAAAGCTACTACAATAAACAAAGCTATTACCTTAGCTATAGCAATATTATATGTATTTCCAACTATTAACAAATTATCTAAACTACCATCTTCTACATCCTTTTTTATTAATAATACAGAAAAACTTAACATCGCTAATATAGAAATTATTATTATTAATAACGTAGCAAATGTAGAGATATCTCCAGGAGTAGCAATCATAGGTAAAGATAATATTCCCATTAAAAAATAAAAGAACATATATTTTGCTATACCATAAACATGAGAATAAGCATATATTTCATGTTTTATAAGCAAAAACAATTTATTCATTAAAATCCTCAAGCCTTATCTCCTCTATATTTTGCCACGGACATATAAGATGAGAAGCCCACAATATTATTCCCCCAGAGCTAGCTTTTATTGCAATAGCATTATAAAGTAACTTACGATTTTCCTCATCTAAATTTGCTTCCACTTCATCTAACAACCAAATTTTAGAATGACACGACATTAATCTAGCTAATGCCACTTTTTTTTTCATGCCAGATGATAATTTATATACAGGCTGCTGTAACAATTCTTGCAAACTAAAATACGTTACTGCTGCAGGTATCATCATTTCAGAACTATAAAATTTAGCCCACATTATTAAATTCTCTTCAACAGTTAATTCTAGCTTTAATCCTAATCTATGTCCTAAATAACCAATAAAAGGTCTTGCTAGTTCACTAATCCTAACATTATTAATAAACACCTCACCTTGTGATGGAGTTTGAATGCCACTAATAATTCTAAGTAATGAAGTTTTACCAGCTCCATTTTTACCTCTTATCATTACTATAGCACCAGATAATAAAGTGATACTTAAATTAGTAAATATTACCTTAGTGTTAAGGGAAAAAAGTGATATATTCTGACATGTCAACATTTTTAAGCTATATTTAATTGACTTTTAGTAATTTTAATAAATATTAAGAATAATCAAGTTTGAATTTACTTTTTAAATTAAAATTAAAAATTAGGCAAATCACATGAAAATTACAAGCCAAAATAGTTTAGATATTATTAATGAATTAAATATTAACAACAAAAAATATCTTTTTTTCAGTTTAAAGCAAGCTAGTAAAAAACTTGGTTTTGCCCTTAACAAACTACCTTATACTTTACGAATTATTTTAGAAGGAATTTTAAGAAATGAGTCTAAAGAAATCAACACTGTAAAAACCTTAAAAATATTCTCAGACTGGCTATCTAGCCCTACAGCTTCTAAAAAAGAATTTGGCTTTATGCCTTCTAGGATTTTAATGCAGGATTATACAGGAGTACCAGCATTAGTAGATTTAGCTTCAATGCGTGACATTTTAGCTAAAATTGGTGATAATCCCAGCAAAATTAATCCATTAATTCCTGTAGATTTGATCATAGATCACTCAGTACAGGTAGATGTCTACGGCACAGATAATGCTCTACAACAAAATACTGTGTTAGAGATTCAAAGAAACAAAGAAAGATATGAATTTCTACGTTGGGGAGAAAAAGCATTTACTAATTTTAGACTAGTACCACCTGGAGTTGGTATTTGTCATCAAGTTAACCTTGAATACATAGGCAAAGTGGTTCAGATCAATAATGTAGATGGTAAGGAATATATTTATCCTGATACTTTAGTAGGCCTAGATAGCCATACAACAATGATTAATGGACTAGGAATATTAGGCTGGGGAGTTGGAGGTATTGAAGCAGAAGCTGCTATGCTTGGCCAAATGATACCTATGATATTGCCAGAAGTTATAGGAGTAAAGTTAATAAATTCTATGAAAGAAGGAGTTAATGCCACAGACTTAGTACTTACAATAACAAAAATACTAAGAGAAAAAAGTGTTGTTGGTAAATTTGTTGAATTTTGGGGACCAGCTATAGATACTCTATCTTTACCTGATAGAGCAACAATTAGTAATATGGCACCTGAATTTGGTGCTACTTGTGCTTATTTTCCAATTGATCAAGAAACAATTAAATATCTGTCTTTAACAGGTAGAAGCACTAACCATATTGCTTTAGTTGAACATTATGCTAAGGAGCAACAATTATGGCGCAATAGTAGTGATCATATCATTTACAGTGATATAGTTGAAATTGACTTAAATACTGTTGAATCATCATTAGCTGGACCAAAAAATCCTCAAGTTAGAGTATCTCTTAATAATGTTAAATATAATTTTGACCAGGAATTACTAGCTTCCAACTCTAACGTTATCCATACCGATATAAAATCAAAATTCCTAGTAGCAAATCAGAATTTTAATCTAGATCACGGTGATTTAGTTATTGCAGCAATTACTAGCTGTACTAACACTTCTAACCCAATAGTAATGATAGCTGCAGGGTTAGTCGCTAAAAAAGCTTGTTTACTAGGGCTAAAGCAAAAACCATGGGTTAAAACTTCTTTTGCTCCTGGTTCTAGCGTTGTAACTGAATATCTTAAAATACATAAACTTGACCAATATCTCAACAAATTAGGTTTTAATTTAGTAGGATATGGATGTACTACTTGTATTGGCAATTCAGGCCCTCTTAAGCCTGAGATTGAATATGCAATTACTAAAAATAATCTAATAGTAGCTGGTATTTTATCAGGTAATCGCAATTTTGAAGGTCGTATACATCCTTTAGTTAGAGCTAACTACCTTGCCTCTCCCCCTCTTGTAGTAGTATACAGCCTTGTTGGCCATATCAGAATAGACCTAACTACAGAACCAGTAGGAATAGATAAGAATAACAATAATGTCTATCTTAAAGATATTTGGCCAACTAATATGGAAATTAATAAGATGTTACTAGCAATTACTCCTCAGCTTTTTCAATCTAAATATTCTAAACTATTAATTGGAAATTCTAATTGGTATGACCTAAAAGTAGATAATAGTGATACTTATCCATGGAAAAATGATAGTACTTATATCAAAAACCCTCCATATTTTAAAAATTTCACTAAACAGCCTAATAAGTTCTCAAATATAAAAGGTGCTAGAATCTTAGCTGTTTTTGGTAACTCTATTACTACAGACCATATTTCCCCTGCTGGCTCTATTAAAGAGGATAGTCCAGCTGGAAAATACCTTATACAAAAAAATATAGACTCTTTAAGTTTTAACTCCTATGGATCTCGTCGTGGTAATCATGAAGTAATGATGAGAGGGGCTTTTTCAAATCCAAGAATTAAAAATCTACTATGCCCTGGTACTGAAGGTGGTGTTACTAAGTGGTATGAAAATGGAGAACAAATAACCATATTTGATGCTGCAACTAAATACCAACAGCAAAACATTCCTCTAGTTATTTTTGCTGGAAAAGAATACGGTACAGGATCTTCAAGAGATTGGGCAGCAAAAGGCCCTGCTCTGCTAGGAGTAAAAGCTGTTATTGCAGAAAGCTTCGAGCGTATTCATAGATCTAATCTAATAGGAATGGGAATATTACCCTTGATTTTAGTTAATACAACAATACAAGAATTAAATCTCACTTATTCTGACCTAATTAGTATTACAAGTAATTTTGAACGACTTATACCATATCAAAATTTTAAATGTATAATTAAAAAGCAAAATGATAAAGAAATAACTATAGATTTAATATTACAAGCATCTACTAATAACGAACTAGAGTATATAACCCATGGTGGTATACTGCATAAAGTAATCAGAGATATTCAAGAAAATAAAATTAACTAAATATTAGATTTAGTTAATTTTATTT
>CANJ01000016.1 GCA_000309075.1 Occidentia massiliensis | reverse complement strand
CCAGTTGCTCTAGTCTTAGCAACACCCACATAATAATGAATGTTACAAACTCTCTTATAAAGTAGTGTAACTTTTTTTACTACTTCATAAGTTATGCTAACACATCTTAAACTTACAATAGTCCATTTTTTAGCTGCATTTTGCAGGGCTAAAATATTATTTTTGAATTGATTTATCATCTGGAAATACACCTTTATTTTTAATAATTTTCCTTATTTGACGATTTACAGACTCTATGGTATTTGTAGTATAAATCACCTTTTTAATCTCTTCAGGAAAAGCAAAAAACGGTATTATTCCAGACCAATTACGTTGCCAAATATCAGAAATTACTGGATATTTATTATCCCATTTCATACTAAATTTCTGCAATTGTAAACGCGCCATTTCTTCGTTATTTGTTGTATAAATTTGTTTTAAATCTGATGTTACTTCTTTTAAATTCTTATATGATACATATTTTACTGAATTACGAACCATGTGTACTATATACATAACTGTATTATAGTATTAGGGAATATACTACTTATCGCTTCCAGAAAGCCTTTCAAGCTATCAACGCAAGCAACGTAAATTTGTTCTACTCCGCGATTCTTTAATTCAGTAACTACTCGCATCCAGAACTTAGCACCCTCATTTTTGCCTATCCAGATACCAAGCAATTCCTTTCTATCTTCCATATTAACAGCAATTGCTAGATATACCGCTTTATTTATTACTATGTGGTTATCTCTAGATTTTACATAGATACAATCTAAATATAATATTGGATACACCTTATCTAAACAACGATTCTGCCATCTGGTTACTTCTTCTAATACCCCATCTGTTATTGTAGATATTAAGCAGCAGATACTTCAGTTTGATATATTTCTTCTAGATGCCCTCGGATCTCACTGACTGTCATCCCACGACCATAAAGCGAAATTACCTTCTCATCAAATCCATTAAACCTCCTCAAATCTTTCGGGATTAATTGAGGATTATATTATTCTCCTTCCCGATCTCTTGGTACTTCTATTGTAAGCTTGTGACCATCACCATCAATTACCGTCTTATCATAGCTACCATTACGACGATTATTATCTATTTTAGGTACTTTACTATGTTTTGAATAGCCTAGTTCATGATCTAACTCACTTGCTAATATTTTCTCAACTATTTGTTTCTTTAGCTGTTGAAATAATCCATCTCGACCAAATAATTCTGATGGATCTGCTGTCAATAGCAATTCATCTACCAACTGGTTAGTTACGTTTAATGTACTTTTATCTATATTATTTACATCTATCTTTTTAACCATAATTTTTCCTTTGTTTAAGTTACTTTTTCTACTGTAATCCTTTACTGCTTCCTTTGCAACTTACACAAACTATATTATAGACTCACCGGTGTTGACATCTGTATCTTTAAAATATTATTTCTTCTCATAATTTATCATCCCTTCAGTTTGACACAGTTTCTTGAACACTACCATCATTAGCTATTCGAAATCTGGATCTTTAATAAAAATTGTTAATAAATATTCCTATATCCCTTTAACGCTGTCTACAAAATCTTCTATGTACATTCTTCCAATGACCATAATCAGGCGGTAAATCTCTCTATGGCACTCTGTTTTCTAAATGTCCACATTACTGCATCTATTATTATCCTTTACTACTCTTCTCCAACTACCTTCTTTCCCTGCTAAATACACTGCTTTATTCCAAAGTTCATCGCTTATATCATGCCTTCTATGGGCATTATTCATTTTTTTACTCCATTACTTTATTACAAAAATAATAAAAATTCCTTCAAAATTATTCAACTTTATTCTCATGACGACTTACTCTAGGAGAGAAGAGAAAAACCTATAATTTCCTTCATTCACTTTGTCATGATTTTTAAAAATATCTTTATATATTTCTGAAATTTATAAGTAAAGAGTAAATAATAGTAATTAAGAGAAGATAGAGTATTCTCTTTTTTTGCGTCGTTTTATAAAGGAATCTTTTCTCAAGATTAATATTCTATTTCCTTATTATCGTCGCTGATCTACTTACTAACATTTCAAAGATCACCTTCATCGTCATTTTTCCAGTCTGCTAGTACCTGCCCTATCAGGGGACTAGAAGGATTATTTTCAACTTTATCAACCCATGTTGTTTTAGTAACTTCTGTATTTGCTGGGTTACCCATTGCTCCTAATCCTTGCTTAGGTGCACTCTTAAGTCTAACCCCTTCAGGAATATCTCTTATGTTAACTTTTGCATAAGAAATTATATCCTCCTCAAATGGATCAGTTCTTTCCTTAATTTCTTTACTATCAATCTTTGTATTTAATAATTCCTTTATGATAGAATAACCTGTTTGCTTATTTTCTATAGTTACTTCTGATAATAATTCAGTAAATGCTGTAGTATCTTTTAGTATAAGCTGTAACATAGGTACATCAGTTTGTAATAATAATTGTTTATCAACTTCTTGGTTTTTTAATAAACCATAAATTTCATATTTCTGATCTTTAGTTAAATAACTTGTTTTTCTAATAACTTCGAATATCTCCTTCATCTCTTCGGGTCTTTTTTGTATTTGCTCTATTGTTTTTGCTAATGTACCTTGAACACTAGCATATTTAATTACTTGCTCTATATTTTGTGTAAAAATTTCCTTCACTTCAGGAGAAGAATTTACTAGTTTATAAAACACATTTGATAATGTTTTTTGAAAACTATGATGTTTATTGTAATGATCTTTGTTATGTAAAACATCTAAATAATCATCTACATAGTCTACTATTACATTAGCTAACTTATAATCCTTTTTTACATCAAATAAAAACTTGATTATATCGACCTTGTCTATATCATTATATTGTCTGTGATTAAAATCTTTGATTTTTTGAATAGCCTTCATACAAAACTGCAGCATTACTGGATCATTAATTATTGATTCCAATATTTTGTGATTTTCTTCTAGTGAATTTTTACTTTTAGTAACATCATAATAATATTTAACTAAAAACTCAGCTTGCTCAGGATTTCTAGTGTACATTGTAAGTAATTTAGATAAAGAAATACCCTGGGTATCATTTAATAGAGTTACAATAGGAGCATTATCTGATAAAAACAGAAGTTCTTCTTCTTTTATATTCTCTAAATCATTTATAGACAATTTTAAATCCAATATGTTGTAGTTCTGAAATAAACTATGATGTTTTTTATAAATTTCTAAAAATTGAGGTGGGTTAATATTAGCTTCCTTACAAAACTCTTCTATCTTGTAATTATTTTCTAGAAAAAAAGATATAGATGTATTATCCAATTTTCTAACTTCCATTAGATTTTCTATAGTAAAAATTGAACAAGGTATTTTAATTGTTTTAAGTTCATAATACAATTTAAAGTCTTGAGATAATAAAGTTAATTTTTCTTGCCAAAAATTATTTATATAATTTAATCTTACAGCTGTTTTCCCTATACCTGCAGCTAATTTATAACTAATATTTATATGTTCATTTATTTGCTTAACAATTTCATTTACTTGACTTACATTTTTAACTTTTAGTTCTAGGGATATAGAATTACTATAAGGTGTTTTAAATTCTATACCTCTTTGCCTTAAAGTAATATAGGTATCTAGATTAATATAGTTTAACCTACCTCCCTCATTTAGTAATGAATACATTTCTGTTGTTAATGAACATTCTTTTTTTACTAAGTCATATATAATATTTATTGAATATGAATGTTCCCTTAGAGGAATATGTTTTTCTATCAATATTTTGTTATTATCTAACTTAATATTAGTATTAACTTGAATATCTTTACCATTATTTTTTACTTCTGTATCTATCTTATCCATTAATGTAAGGACTAAGTTAGGTAATTGCTTTGTACTAGATGGATTAGTTTCTTTATTAAATTTATTAAGTATAGTAAGAATATTTTGGTGAATTAAGGTAAATATATCTTCAATAGTTTTAGGTTTTATCGAATTTTCTATATCACTATTAATAATTGCTTTGCTTACATCAAAATCAGGTGATAAATTAAATTCTTTTCTTGTTAAGGAACCATTATATTTTAATATATATTTTTTATCTAACAAATCCTTTAATGATTTTTTGTTTTCATGATATGTATCTGGAACAAAATTATTCATTAAAACATTAAATTCTTTAATAAGATCTAACATTCTAACAACTTGCAGATCATTACCTTTATTGTCTTTAAGGTTATCTGGATATTGTGTTGATCTCTCTAAGTATTTAATACTCTTATCCATCACACCAATAAGTTGATTTACTTGTTCAAGAATGAGGATATTTTTAAGATTACTAGCTTCTTTATTCCATTTTAGTTGTTCATTTATAGCTTTAATATTATCTTGTAGTTCTTCATATAAGTCATCAAACTTACTAGGGTTACCCCACTTAGAAATTTGACTTTCCATAGATTTAATCATTCTGGAAGCTTCTTGAACTGGTTCTAAATTTGCTTCATTAAAATCTTCTTCCAATATCTGTAACATTACTTCAGGACTAGTTTTAGCTTCTGGAATATTTACTACATTTACATCTTTTCCATTCCATTTAAAATTAAATTGATCTGCAAAAATAAAATTGACCCATTGTTCATGCACATCAAACGATACTACTTTATTAACTAAAGCACCAAGCCTTTTAGTGCCTTCTTCTGTAGCACAATTTGCAGCACAAAACTTATACCATTCTTGCTTCATTTCATCGCTAATTAAATAATCACCAAGCTTTAGTGATTCAATTAAATAATCCTTGCTTTCACCTTCTACCTGCGGAGCTAGTTCTTTTGCAATTACTTCATATCGTTTAGCTTTTAAATGAGCTACTAAAGAATCTCCAGGTCCAATAATTAAACCGGTAAATTTCTTCTCTACATTAAAATATTCAAGATATGTTTTATTTTCTTCCTCCCTGCTTAAATCTTGCTTTCTCTCCATCCTATCACATAATGTACTAAGCTCAGTACCAGAAATTATTACCTGTTTCAATAAGTCCTGTGATATATATTCCCTCTTATAAGCATCTATCGTTGATCTTAAAATATACCCTAATGCTGATCTTAATTCCTCATTATTACTACCTATCTTTGGTACAGATAAAGTACTTAAGTTTTGCCTTAAGTCATATACTACTATATTATCATCTTGTTCTTTTTGATTATCTTTTTTAAAAGATACAACTTTATAAGCTAAATCCAATAATTCCTTGGTAGACTTAACTTCACCAGATTGACCCTTAATAACCAATTTACCTAGTGTTTTATCCTGCAAACTATTTTCTGATGAAACTCGCTCATAATCAACTTTTGGTAAATCATACTTTGTAGTAGTTACATAACTAGACAAAGAGGAAGCAAAAATACCCTTTGCAAGAATTCCTTCTTCTAATAAAGCTTCCTCTATATTTTGTTCATTTTGTCCTTGAAATAATTCTGCTGGTATTTGATATATCTTACTATGTTGCGGATCAACTATAATAGGCTGCTTACTTTGTAGTAACTTCTCTACTTCTTTTATATCTTTCACTTGCATCACTGCAACGCTTGCTGCATTAAACACTCCCGCCTCATGCGAAGTGTCAGGTGAAGGATTCGAAACAATTACAGCTTTAACATCAGCATTTTGCCCAAAACTATTATAGCGAGTTAAAGCTTCTTCTATTGTATTACATATAATTGCTTGTTTCGTATCTGAAATTATAGCAACCCTGTTTACCTCAGGTGTAATTACTTGTAGTACTTCAATAGTTGATAATTTAGAAGAATTATCTCCTAAAAAACCAGGAGAAAGACCGGAAGGCTCAAGCCCTCTGCGATTGCCTTCAGGAATCGCACGTGCTTGTACTATATTTACCTTATTATTTGCTCGATCATAGACAAATTCTATATCCATCCGTTTATTATATTGTTTCTCTATAAACTTCGCAAATTCGTGTAAATATAAAACAACATTATCAGGTATGGATGGTTGATATTTAAGCTCTACATTATTTTCTACCCTCTCTAAACTGATTTTATTATTTACTGAATCTACTTTAGGCTGTATTCTAAAATCTTTAGCTCTTATTTCAGAATATAATAAATCTTCTGTACTTATATAATAATTATCAACCCTTCCTTTACTATTTACTACATACTCACCATGGCCAGGAGCAGCTTGCATCCTACTAGATCCACTATTACTATATATTACTCCAGAATAAACAATATTATTATCACCTTTTACTCCTTCTCCAACCATCTGCTGCACAAGGGCTGGCATTACAGGTAGTTCTGTAATAGTCTTATCTCCTAAAATCAAACGTTGTGATAAAGACTTCTCCCCTATATAAGATGCTACAACCTGCCCAATCGCAGCTGAAATCTCTTCTATATTAGCTCTGCAGGGAAAACTCTCATTACCACCTGGATTTGCCATATCAGCCTTATCTTCATGAATACCGGTACTACGTACCATAACTAAATCATTAGGTTCAATATTATTATCACTTAAGAATTTATTGAACAGTTTTTTTGAAATAGGACATTCTCTGAAACAATTTATAATAGTATCTTGAGTTTTTTTTAATAATTCCTTCTGTTCATCATTCAAGACTTTATCCTTTTCTGGGTTAAAATGTGATTTAAACTCAGCAAACTGCTCTCTCCACTTAGGTGCATATTGATCTAAATGCTTAAGAATTACACTAGATGGGATAGGTTCAAAAACAGGAACATTCAAGCTTATATTACCATAAAACTTGCTTAACCCTAATCCTTCAATCTCTGCTGCGAATTCTTTTTTTATATTGCCCAAATATATCAAATTCGCACTCTTATATCCATACTCTTCTTTAACTGCATCTTGCTCTATTGTATCTTCATATGTTATTGTTTCTTTTGACATTGACAACCTACATTAAACATTATACTACAATATTACTATATCCGTAATTAAAAAATAATCAAGACTTACGCTAAAGTAGAAAGGCGATAAATTATTATAGAAAATAAGCTTCAAGCAATACAAATTAATAGAACATATTACTGTCAATCACCTGTAAATTTCCTCGTGTCTCTATCCTCTTTGCAATCTATTTTGTTAACAGTGCCATAGTGCTCAAAAAGAAAATGATTCTACAGAATGTAACACTTTTAATTACCAAAAATAGTTGATTAGTTATTTTACTTTTAAACCATGAACATAGAAAAAATCCAGAAAATTACCTTTAATCTCTCTAATTTCTTAGATAAAAGTTTAATTTAACACAAATAGCGAATTATTGTATAATTCGTTATTCGCTAGAAATACGAAATCTATTTTGTCAATAAGCTAAGATAATGAATTTTGCTCTTTTAATTTTGATCAAAAATATTTTTGCCAATGTGAGTCCATTGATCTTGTATGTTTGGATGACTGGTTAATTCATGTTGCAGTGAAAGTAGAGCCCCAAATAGACTATTAGTAGGCAGATAGTCTAATTTAGCTTTAACTACTAAGCCACCCATTTCAATTAATCGGCGAGTTCTAGTTTTTCTTTCTTGAATTTTCAGTTTAGCCTCTTCTATAACCACTTTAGCTACATCTAGTGCTATTCGTTCAGCTTCTTTTTGATGAGTATGCACCCATTTAGCAGCTTGTTCTTTACTACTGACTCCAGAAATATTTTTTGTAACTATTGCATTTAATTACTGGTTCATTTAAATTACGATCAATTACAGCGGGGTTTTGAGATACATAATTTATGCTATGGCTAAGTTGTTTCATTGTATGTTCAGTTATTGCTATTTCTTGTCCTATAGATTGTTGTTTAGAGAAATTACTATTTAGTTTATCACTTAGTGAGTGTACATCATTACTTGTATGACTTAATCTTCCATCTTTAGTAGCACTCTTAATTTTTGACAATGCTTCGTTATATGATAGTTGCTGATTGACTAACTTTCCTTGGTCTTGTACTTTATCATTACTTGATCCGACTCTAGTCATTGCTCCTCCAGCTATAGTACTTAATCCCAAACTACCTTCAGAAGAAGTACTGGTTCCTTTTCTATTGCTACTACTGGTATGATCAGTAGCAGAGCTACTATCCGAATTTACCTGCTGCAAAGCTAAGTACTCACTCTTATTGATACCTATAGATTCAGCTTCTTCTTGAGTCAAACTTCGTCCTATTTCAGCTGCTATAGAATTTCCTGTTGTCGTCAAATCACTATACCTATCATTTAATGAATCAAGATAACTTTGAGAGCTCATAAACTGACTCTGATAACTATCCTGTAGTACTTGGAAGAACGGTAGTTATTGACTAGTGAATCAACTGCTTCAGTAAGTACTTGCCTACCATTATCAGTGCTGGTAACTTTCATTCCTCCATCATCAATAATACCTCCTGCCATTTGCAAAGAAGGAGCTAAATTTTGCTGAGCAATCGTTCTATTGCCTATGCTATAGTTATCCATGGTAATATTATTATCTGCAATATTAGCTCCTAGACTTCCAGCAATTGGAACTGGTGAAAACTGACTAGCCAAGGTATTAGTAA
>CANJ01000017.1 GCA_000309075.1 Occidentia massiliensis | reverse complement strand
CTATTCCTGATCCGATGAACTATACAAAGCTGATTTCCGTTTGTAGATATACTTGCTCCAATTGCTTCAGACATGCCAATTAGGTTATTACTACAAGCAATTAAAATATCTCTTACTCCCCAATTCTTCAATTCAGTAAAATTGCCTATGCCCAAATTTAGCTCCTTCATTCTTGTTTATCCATAAGCCTAAAATATCTTTTCGCCCCCGTAAATCTACATCTAAGCAACATATACAACTTTGGTCATTTTCTGTTCCTCTTGCCTTACTTTAACAACTAAACAATCAAAATATACTAAATATACTGACCCAAGAGGTCTACTTTGCCAGATTCTAACTTCATCTATTACTTCATCTGTAATTTCGCTAATTAAACTTTCACTAAATAAATGAAGCAATAGGATTTATTGATTTTTTTATTCTTTTCTATCTTCATTTTTGTTTCCTATATTTCTTATTACTTCTTAATATAGGCTCCCCCACCACTACTACCCCAAAATTTATACAATCAGCTCAAAAGACCCAAAGAATTACCTGAGAATAAGGTCTTTCTTCATTATAGTACTTAAGCTAAACATCAGATCATAATAATATTACCACTTTACTTTTCTTAAGAATCTTAATTAAGGAATTAATTAAGGTAGTTTTACCAACTCCAGGACCACCAGTGATAATCATGATTCTTGAACATAATGCCCATTTAATAGCTTGTTGCTGACTAAGAGATAGTTTTGATCCTATCATTCTCTATTACTGATTTAATGGCTTTATCATTATCTACTTGTGGCCAAGCTAATTTGTACTACTAACTCTGCTATTTGCCCCTCAGCATAAGCAAGACCTCTAAGAAATATGCATTCTTTGTCCTCTACAGTTTCTACAACTACATTTTTTCACTAATTTCTAACTTGTAGTGCACTAATAATGAGTTCTCCCTGAACATTTAGTAACTCTTTGACACGATTTAACTAGTTTGCTGGTAGGCAAACTGCAGTTATCATTATTCATGGCACTAGTTAAAGCATAATTTATTCCTACTTTTGCCCTTATTATAGAATCATGAGCAATACCTACACTCATTGCTATTTTTTATCAACACTTTTAAATCTTATGCGCATTCTTTATATACTTTAACTGCTCTTCTACTAGTGCTGATATTATGGCTATGTAGAAACAACATAATTTTCCAAACAATTTTCTGACTGTTTCAACTTTCTTTAATTCTTTTGGCTCGAATTGAACCAATGCTAGCTACTTGTCTTAATCTAACATCATTGTTTGCAATTACAACAAGTACATCTTTACTGAAAACTTCTATAAGTTTCTTAACATATATTGGACCAATATCTTTAATAAATCCTGAAGCTAAGTATTTTTCTATAGCTTCTAAACTTATTGGAAAGGATGTCTTTAATATATCAGCTTCAAATTGCAACCCATGTTCTTTATCTTTTACCCACTGACCAGTGTATTCAACATGTTCTTCAGCTAAAACAATAGAACTATTACCTATGATTGTAACCAGATCATTCCTGTTAGTTACCTTTACCTTGATAATACAAAAACCATTCTCAGGATTATGAAATGTAACCTATTATCACCTGCTATTAAGTTACAGTTGTAGTTTTTCTTTAAAATAGCTAAAATAAGTACTTTTAAAATGCCAAAAAGTGTGTTATAATGCCACTTAAATTACTAAAGAGCATTTCAAAAGTGTTTTAATTCTATAAAACAATATCTAACTTATAAATGATTAGGTTAATGTCTGTTCTTAACACATTCCTTAAGTTTATTTAAAAAAATAAGTGATAAAGGGGCGTAATAACAATCAAGTTGAAGTTAGGCATTAAATTGTATGTGTCTAATTTGATAGTAATATAATAAATTAATATAATTTAATGTTATTTTTTGTTTTTGTTAATTAATTTTTGTTAGTAGCCGTAGTATGTCAAAAATTTAGATAGCAATGAAAGAATCATTGCGCCAATTTTAAATAGATAAAGCATTTTAAAATGTAAAATAACCTAACTTGAATTTACATAATGTTAATTAAGGAAAAGATACATGCAACAATCAGAGCAATTAAACTTTAATATTGGAGATAAGGTAGTGTACCCATCTCACGGTGTAGGTGAGATAATTAATATTGAAAATCAAATGTTAGGTGGAAAAGAATTAAAAGTATATATTATCTCTTTTCCACTAGATAAGATGACCTTAAAAATACCAGTAAGCAGAAAGAATATCTCTGGGTTACGGGCAGTAAGTAGGGAAAGTGATATTAACAAAATATATAAAATACTTCAAAGTAAACCACAAGTTGGTAATAGGATGTGGAGTCGCCGTGCTCAAGAATATGAAAATAAGATTAATTCAGGAAATATTTATTCTGTAGCAGAGGTAGTAAGAGACTTATACAAAAATGCTGAAGTAGATCGCTCATATAGTGAAAGAACTATTTATGAATCAGCTTTAACAAGACTTGCTAGGGAGCTAGCAATTTTAGAGGTTTTAAAACCTGATGAAGTTATTTCCAAGTTAATCAAAATACTTAAAGAAAAAAGTGCTGCATAGGACATAACAAAGTTAAATGAGAGTTCTTGGTATTGAATCTAGTTGTGATGATACAGCTGTTGCCATTGTCGGTAGTGACAAGGCTATAGTATCTAATATAGTTATATCTCAGCATATAGAGCATTTACCTTATAGTGGAGTAGTTCCAGAAATTGCAGCTAGAGCTCATTTACAGAATTTAGAACATGCTATGACTTTAGCATTTAATGAGTCAAAACTAACATTAGAAGATGTTGATGTTATTGCTGCAACTTCTGGTCCTGGTTTAATTGGAGGGTTAATAGTAGGTTCAATTTTTGGTGGCTCTATTGCAATGGTGCTGCAAAAACCTTTTATAGCAGTAAATCATTTAGAAGGGCATATACTAGCTATTAGGTTAAGTTATAGTATAGAATTTCCTTATCTTTTATTGCTAGTTTCAGGAGGCCATTGTCAATTTGTAGCTGTACTTGGAATAGGTAAATACAAGATTTTAGGACAAACTTTAGATGATGCTGTTGGTGAGGCTTTTGATAAAACAGCAAAACTACTTGGATTAGGCTACCCTGGGGGGCCTATTATTGAGAAGTTAGCTAGAAATGGTGATCCATATAAATATCCTTTACCTCTATCAATGGTTAATAAAATTGGATGTAATTTATCGTTTTCAGGGCTAAAAACTGCTGTGAAGCAACTAGTGTTAAGTTTACCATCCTTGTCTAAGCAAGAAGTTTATGACATATGTGCTTCATTTCAATATACTGTAGTAGAAATTTTACGACAAAGAAGTATCAATGCTATTAAGATATTTGAGGCCAACTATAATAAAGCTTGTTATTTTGTAATATCTGGGGGAGTAGCAGCTAATAAATATATAAGGCAAAAAATATTTAAATCAGTTAATTTATATGGTTATCAGGGAATTGCACCACCTCTTAACTTATGTACTGATAATGCAGCCATGATAGCTTGGGTAGGGGTTGAACGATTTAAGAGTGGGTTAGTTAATAGCAATCCAGCTCCAAGAGCCAGATGGAACATTGAAGAGCTTTAAAGAGTTTTAGATAAATCTAATAAATTCATGGATATTAAAACTATAAGATATGTTGCTGGAGATACAGTTAATGCTCAGTTGATTGGAAAAAAGATACAGAAAAAATATAATATCCAAGAGGCAATAATATCTCCTGATATTAAGCTAGGTACAGATATTAATATTATAATAGTTATTGGAGGCGATGGAGAGCTATTGCAAGCTTTAAATCAGTTTTTACATTTAAATGTATCTTTTTATGGTATTAATTCTGGGAATTTAGGGTTCTTAATGAATTCTTATAATGACAGTAGTGATTTAATGGAATTAATTTATTCTTCTGAAATAATTTTTATAAACCCTCTACAAGCCCAAGTAAATAGAAGTGATGGTAGCAGTAAATGTTATTTAGCTTTTAACGAATGTACTATTTTACGAAAAACTTCACAAGTAACAAAGCTAGAAATTAGGGTTGATAATATTACTCAACTACCATCGTTATTAGGTGATGGTATACTAGTGTCAACTATAGTTGGTAGTACAGCATATAATTATGCTGTAGGTGGGTTGGTTTTACCTCTCAGTGCTAATCTGTTACCAATAACTGCTATTTCTCCTTTTAGACCAAGAAGGTGGCGAGGGGCACTGATTTCTAAGACTAGTGTTATTGATATTATTGTTCATGACTATGTATCAAGGCCAGCCTATTTTACTGCTGACTTACAAGAAATTGATAATGTTATTTCAGCAAAAATAACAGAAGCTCAAAATAAACAAGCCAAACTATTATTTTGTAAAAATAATAGTCTGGAACTTAAATTGATTAAGGAACAATTTAAATAATATTTATTAGTGTACAGATTTCGCAAATATTATATTAATAGCCCAGGTACTTATATTTTAGGTATAAAGTTCTTGATATTAAAGCCAGCTAAATTTGAAATAATTAACTTATTTATAATTTATAATTTTAAGATTTTACTTGGTTTAGCTATTATTTGATAGTATGCTACTTGAGTTTAACTAGATTTATAATGAACATGCTTAACTACAATAGTTTTTTTGAAGCTCAGTTAGATATAATAAAATCAGAAGGAAGGTATCGCCGATTTGTTGGCATAAAAAAAGATGCTGATAATTTTCCTTATAGTATTTCCTTAGAAACAAAAAAACAAATTGTTGTATGGTGTACTAATGATTATCTAGGGATGAGCCGTCATCCTAAAGTTTTAGAATCTGCAATAAGATCGATAAAAGAAATGGGAGTAGGAGCTGGTGGTACAAGAAATATTAGTGGCAATAATAGTGCTATAATTGATCTTGAATTATTACTAGCTGATTTACATAACAAAGATAAAGCTTTGACTTTTACTTCTGGTTATGTTGCTAATGATGCGACTTTGCAAGCTCTAGCTAAAATTATTCCTGATTTGGTATTTCTCTCTGATGAGTATAATCACGCATCAATAATTGCAGGCATTAGAAACTCAAGAGCAGAAAAATATATTTATCGTCATAACAATATACAGTCTTTACAACAAATTTTAGCAACCATACCTATTAATAAACCTAAAATTATTGTCTTTGAGGCAGTTTATTCAATGAATGGAATGATAGCACCTGTGAAAGAAATTTGTCACTTAGCAAAGAAATATAATGCTTTAACTTATATAGATGAGGTACATAGTGTTGGGCTGTATGGTAAAGGTGGAGCAGGTATCTGTGCTTTAGAAGGCGTGTCTGATCAAGTTGATATAATTCAAGGTACTTTAGCCAAGGCCTATGGAACTATAGGCGGATATATTGCTGCAAGCAACTCAATTATTGATGCTGTAAGATCTATAGCACCTGGCTTTATTTTTACTACTGCTTTACCTCCACCTATTAGTGTTGCAACTATAGCTAGTATAAAATACCTGATGCAATCTAATGTAGAACAATTAAAGCATCAGGATAGAGTTTTAAAACTAAAAACCAGTTTATCAACAGCAGGAATAAAATATTTAGATAATTCTAGCCATATTATACCAATTATTATTGGTGATCCTATTTTAGTTAAATTAGTAACAAAGATTCTATTACAAGATTATAACATATATATTCAGCCAATAAATTTTCCAACAGTACCAAAAGGAACAGAGAGACTACGTATTACTCCCACACCTTTCCATAGTGATATAATGATATATGATTTAGTAGCTGCATTAAAGGAGGTATTTGTAAAACTAAAAATAACGCAAAGATGGGCTGCATAAATGTTTTATATTTTCGCTTTTCCTAATATCAATCCCATAGCTTTTACAATAGGTCCTATTTTTTCACTTGGACCTATTAATATTTACTGGTATTCACTATCATATATATTTGGCATCCTATTAGGAAATTGTTATGCTAACATTTTAGTTAAGAAATTTCCAATAGGGCTTACACAACGCCATATAGAAAGTTTTATGAATTGGATAATTATTGGTATAATAATTGGTGGGCGTTTGGGTTATATATTTTTTTATGATTCTGAACGCTACTTAAATAATCCAGTAGAAATTGTACAAATTTATAAAGGTGGTATGTCTTTCCATGGGGGGTTGATAGGTTTAGCTATATCTGTTTTTTTCTTTACTAGAAAGTATTTCATACCATTTTTAGCTATTACCGACATTATTGCTACGGTTGCTCCTATAGGCATTTTTTTAGGCAGAATAGCTAATTTTATTAATGGTGAATTATATGGTAGAATAACAAATGTTAAATGGGCTATAATATTTCCTAATAGTGATCAGCTACCTAGACATCCAAGCCAAATATATGAAGCCGTGTTAGAAGGGCTATTACTATTGTTAGTAATGACATTTTTTACTTTTAAGGTGCATACTTTGTCTAAAAGAGGCTTAAATTCAGGCATATTTTTATGCTTTTATGCAATATTTAGAATGATTTCTGAAAATTATCGGGAACCGGATTTTTATATTGAATTTTTGATAGTAAACATTACTCTAGGGCAATTGCTTTGCGTTCCGATGTTAATTGCTGGAATATTTTTACTTTTAAAAGCACATGGAAGTAGAAAAATATATTAAGGAAATAATATATTCTCAAGATTATATTACTATTGACCATATGATGTCTATAGCAATGACATCAGAACATAATTCTTATTACAAATGGCAGCAACCACTAGGAAAAGAAGGTGATTTTATTACAGCTCCAGAAATTTCTCAAATGTTTGGTGAGATGATAGGGATGTGGTGTGTAGATCTGTGGTATAAATTAGGTTCTCCGCCTATTGAGTTAATAGAATTAGGACCAGGAAAAGGAACATTATTAAAAGATGCACTAAATTCAACTAAACATGTACAGGGATTCCATAATGCGCTTCATCTTAATCTTGTAGAAATTAATTATAATCTTAAGAAAATCCAAAGTAATAATTTAACTGAATTCAAATTACCAGTGAAATGGTTTAACTCAATAGATCAAATAACAAATATTTACCCTACCATAATTTTAGCTAATGAGTTTTTTGATGTTTTGCCAATAAAACAATATGTAAAAATATCTTCTAATTGGTACGAACGAGTAATCAAAGTCAATAATAATGATCAATTATACTTTGATACTGTAAATATTGATATTTCTAATAATAATTATAAATTTTTAATAGAACATTTTAATGCTAAAAATGGAGCAATATTAGAGATTTCACCACTAAGATCCTTAGTTATAAAAGCTATTTCTAATTTGCTAAAAAAAAATGATGGAGGAGCATTAATTATTGATTACGGTTATGATATTATTCCAAATATAAGAACTAGCTCTCAGTATAATTGTACTTTACAATCTATAAAAAAACATCAATATCAACCATTATTACAAAATTTGGGGTCTAGTGATATTTCTTCACATGTTGATTTTTTAGCATGTAAAAAAGCTGCTATGGCTGAAGCTGCTGTAGTATTTGGTACTGTATCTCAAAATATGTTGCTTCATCGATTAGGCATAAAAACTAGATTAGAAATGTTAAAGCTAATGAATTACTATGATCTTACTACCAAACTTAATCTTAATCTTCAATATGATAGATTAACGTCTAATAAAGGCATGGGAGAGCTATTTAAAGCTATTGCAATTACTTCAAGTAACGCTATTATTCCTTTAGGATTTAATAATTGAGAGTAAATATTTTTATATACATTTATGAAAAAATTAAAAATTTTAACTTGGAACATCAATTCTATTAGAAGTAGAATAGGTCAATTAAATCAATTAATTGCTGATGAGCAACCAGATATTATTTTGCTACAAGAAACTAAATGTGAAGCAAGACAATTTCCTTTACATGCAATTAATGAATCTAATAAATATAATGTTAGTGTTAATAGTCAAAAATCGTATAATGGGGTAGCTATATTATCTAAATTTCCACTAGAAGATGTTAAAGTTAATTTTATAGGTAATCCTTGTCCAGATCAAGCAAGATTTATAGAAGCTTGCTGCTTAACTGAAGTAGGATATATAAAAATTATCTCAGTTTATGTACCAAATGGTGGAGAAGTAGGTAGTGATAAATTCCAGGTAAAGTTACTTTTTATGAATAGTTTTACAAAATATTTAAATGATATTAAAGCTCCTGAAGAGTTGATAATAGTAGGGGGAGATTTCAATATAGCTGCATATGATAATGACGTCTATTCTGCTGCTGATTTACAGAACTCTACATGTTTTACTTTATCTGAAAGGCAAGCTTTAAGAGAATTGATTATTAACTACGACTTCATGGATATATATAGGCTTCTTCATCCTGACAAAAAAGAATTTACTTGGTGGGATTATCGTGCTGGAGCTTTTGAAAAAAACCTAGGTATGCGTATAGATTACGTATTTGGTACTGTAAATATTGCTCAAAAAGCAATAGATTGCCATATAAACTACCATACTCGCTCTAATAGTAAAGCTTCTGATCATGCTCCAATTATTACAGTTTTTAGTGAATAATCACTTAATTAAAGATTAAATTACTGTTCTTTAATTAAGTAATCCTGATATTTTGCTACTAATGCCCAGATCCAATATATTTCTGCTTTGGTAATTTCAGTATTATATAATTCAGGCTTCCCATTAGCCGAAAAATGAGCTTTAAAAGCCTTAATTACTGGTTCAAGCTTGTGAGATATACTCAACCAATACTGGGTTTCATCAATTCTAGTGAAATCTATATCTGTCGGAAGGCTATATCCATACTGCCTTAACATACGAAAAAAGAAAGAGCGGCTAATAGTTTTAGGTAGAGGTTCTTTAGGAGCATATTTTTGAGTAATAATTTGGGGGTTATAAACCTCATTATCATCTAACCAGGCTCCAACGCCATAATCATGGTAAAGCTTACCCCATGGAAATAAAACTCCTGGATCTTCTTTAAAATCATGATGAATATCCTCACTTTCATTTCTAAGAAATGGAGCAATATCAGCATGACCTAAAACATGAGTAGGAGATATCTTATATTTTCTAACAATATCCTGACTCAATATTCCAGAGGTACGAATTTGATCTTCATCGAAAGGAAACCAATTCACCTGACTATCATCATTAATAACAAATCCTGGATTAACATGTTCAATACCTAATGATTCTGAATTAAGATTTTTATCTTTACCCCAGGCACTTATACCAGCATGCCATGCTCTTTTATCATCTGTAACAACTTGTACTACTATTCCACTAGGAATATTTTGTTCTTTGCCAGTAATAACATAATGAGCACTAGCACGGTTAGAAGTTTCATTAGACATAAATTTTAAAATAGTATCAGGGAAATTATATACTGTATAATGCATAATTAAATATGTAATAGGAGCTCCATCACGATCATTCCAGTGATTACGATTTTTTTGGAATAGGAAATAAGGCTTAACAATATAGCCATTAATGGTATTACCATTGGCAGTGCGAATAGCATTAGAAGATACATTAATACCTGTTTTACCCAAGAATACACCTGGAAATACATTTTCTATAGATTTAGCTCGCAATTGTACTATTACCAATGATATTAGCATAATTATTATTAATAATGGTTTTTTCTTTGAATATGTCAAATACATTTTAAAATACATTTTAGTTTTATTATAATATTTTAATTTTATTAATTTTTATTTATAATTTAGTAATAATTAATAATTAATATTTAGAATTTTTTAAATGTTTTTTTGATTATTTAATGTTATATAATTAATATTATGGAAAATAATATCTCATAAAAACAAAATAAATAAACTACATAACTAAATAGATAGTTCGAGCAATGAATCAGGATTGGGTAACTTTTTAACACTATTAGTTTTTATATCTTTTAATTCTTGTAATATTAAAAATATAGTACTTAAAACACATTTATTTTCTATATTATCTTTTTTTAACATTATATCTTTAAATACTACAAGCTTAGAATCAGGTCTGATTTTTGTTGAATTTGGATATTTATTTATAAACGCTAATACTTCTTTACTAACATCATTATTTTCTCTAAATTTTAAAATAAAGCCATGTTCTCCTGTATCAATACTACCAATATTTAGTAGTTTACAAATAAGTTTTATTTTAACTACTACAAATAAATTCTTTACTGAAGATGGTAAAGAACCAAACCTGTTCTCTAGTTCTTGCTGTAGTAACAGATGTTCCTCTTCTTTTACAATTGAAGCAGCGCGTTGATATATTTGCATCCTTATATTTGAATCTAATATGTAATCCTCAGGTATATATAATTCAATACCCAAATTAATACTAGGAGACCAAGAGTCATTATCTAGACTCTTTTCTTGACTATTGTTTATTATTTCCGTAACTGCTGCTTGTAGCATTTCTTGATAAAGTTCAACCCCAACTTCTTTAATATGCCCAGATTGTTCTTCCCCAACTAAATTACCAAACCCTCTAATATCCATATCATAACTTGCAATAGTAAACCCACTTCCTAAAAATTCTATCGTTTGCATAAGTTCTAAACGTTTATGAGCTGATTTTGTAATTTTGCTATCTCCAGTAGTAAAATAAGCATATCCTTGAGCTTTGCCTCGCCCTACTCTTCCGCGTAATTGATACAACTGTGATAACCCTAAAGTTTCAGCTTGATGAACTACAATAGTATTAGCGTTATAGATATCAAGGCCGGACTCTATAATGGCTGTAGACAGTAAAATATCATATTTGCCATCATAGAAATCTTCTATAATTTTCTCAATATAAGATGGAGACATTTGACCATGAGCCACTATGTAAGTGAGATTTGGTACAATTTTTTGTAAAGTATGTTCTATAATTTCTAGGTCTTTAATTTTAGGACACACATAAAAACTTTTACCACCTCTATTATGTTCAAAAAGCAAAGCATTCTTTATAGTTTTTGGATTATATTTATCAACTGAAGTTATAACTGCTAACCGTTCAATAGGAGGAGTTGTAATTAAACTTAAATCTTTAACTCCTACTATTGACATTTGCAAGCTACGAGGAATTGGAGTAGCAGATAATGATAATACATGAACTCCAGCTTTTAGCTCCTTAAGTTTTTCTTTTTGTGCTACACCAAAATGATGTTCTTCATCAATAATAATTAAACCTAGATTAGCAAACTTAACATCTTTAGCAAATAGAGCATGAGTACCTATTATAATATCGATTCTACCAACCTTTAAAGCTTCTTTGACTTTAATAATTTCATTATTAGGAACTAATCTAGAAATTTGAGCAATATGTAACCCAAAATTTTTAAATCTTTTTAAAAAATTCTTATAATGTTGATGACATAATAAAGTAGTAGGAGTAATTAACATTACTTGTTTTCTATCTGTTAAGCAAGCCTTAGAAATTATAAAAGCAGCTCTCATAGCAATTTCTGTCTTACCAAACCCTACATCTCCACATACTAATCTGTCCATCAACTTGCCTGAAGTAAGATCATTAATAACATCTTCACACGTAGATAATTGATCATTTGTTTCAGCATAAGGAAATTTACTACAAAATTCCTGAAAATGTTGATTATCAATTTCAACTGGCTGCACTTTAAGTAAAGTTCTTTGAGCAGCAATTTTAGTAAGCCTTACTGCAATATCACCAATACGTTGTTTTAGTGTAGATTTTCGACGTTGCCAAGCTACTCCCCCTAACTTATCAAGAGTAGCATAGTTGCTACCATATTTTTTTATTACTTCAATATTTTCAACAGGAACATACAACTTATCATTATCAGCATAAGTAATTTTAAGATATTCTCGTGCTTTATTAGCTATCTTTATAACTTCAGTTCCTACAAATTGTCCTATACCATGTTCTATATGCACTATAAAATCATTTTCATTTAAATTTTTAAGCTCAGCTAATATATTTTTAAGTTTTTCTGAAGAAGATATTTTAGGTGCTTCACAGTTAATTTTTTGACTTTCAAATATCTCTAGACAGCAAATAAAAATAAAATCACCAACAAAAAAGCTTTTAGATATAGGACATAAAGCAATATTTACTAAGCCCATTTTAGCTGCATTAAAATTATTAATTTGTTGGTACAATAATTTTGACATGGATAATAAATGTTCTATTTTTTTACTATTTTTACTATTGTTACTACAAAATATTATAATTTTATTATTGATATTGTCTTTAATAAATTTAACAACAAAACTAAATCCTTGCTTAGCCATCAACAATTTTTGGTTATATAATTGTGATATAATGCCCCTTTCTTTACTATGTCCACTATATTTCAAAGTAAATACTTTACGAGAATATAAATATTTTTCAATTTCTTCCATATTATAATAGAGAGCTTGATTATCACTAATAGAATTTTTCAATTTTTCTGCAGCATCAACAAGTTTATATTTTGCTAAGTAATCAAATATTATTATGTTATTGTTAATATATTCACAGACATTACTTGTTTTATGAATATTTTTATTATGAATTGGAAATAACAATAGTTCTTTAACATCACTATCTATGATTTGACCTTCATTACTATATAACCTTATATTGTCAATTTTATCCCATTTAAAACTGAAACGGCAGCTATATTTAGGTAACATAACATCTAAAATATCTCCTCTGACTGCAAATTCTTCTACTTCTGTTGCTATTGGTTCTCTTGTAAATCCAAGATTTATTAGCTGGCTGCTAAAAGCAGCTATAGATAAATCCTGACCATTGACAATCTTTATTAATTGTTCTTTAAAAATTTTATGATTGATATTCTTAGTTAAGAATGCTACAGCTGAAATAATAAGAATTTTGCTAGTTTGCAAAAATAATTCAGCTAAAACAGCTGATCTTTCAGCATTAGCATTAATATCAAACTTTTTATGTTCTGGAAAAACAAAAACTTTTGTCTTATTATTCATAAAAAAGATTAGTTGGTCAAAATATGTTAATGCCGTTTCATTATCGCTACATATTAAGGTAATATTTGAATTACGATTTGCAAAAGTCTCTTTAATAAAATAAGGTACGGAAGGATGAAAAATTTTGTATTCAATCATTATTTAAATATAAATCCAATTTTTTTAACATACCTATCAATTTTTTATTTAAATGTTCAGGAGCTGTTTTTTTACTAGTTATCCAGTCATAAATATCATTATCACTACAATCTAGAATTAGTGCAAAATCCAACAATTCTTTATTGCTTAAACATGTAAGATACTTGCTAGTAAAAGCTTTTAATAAAAAATCATTTTCTTTACATCCACGATGTAAACTTCTATAAATTAATTGCTTGATAAGATTTTGCCGTTCATTTCCATCCATATATTATAAGATATTTAAGATAAATCAGTAATAAGGTTCAATATATTTTAAAATAATTCTTACAAGAATATATATACCTATTCATACATATTTAAAATATTATAAGATATGTTATAAATTTTGCAGATACTATATTAAAAAAGTTACATAATCAAGTTATTTTAGTATTATACATACTAATATACAGAAAGCCAAGTAGCACTAACAATAGTAATTGTAGAGCTAAAAAAAATAAATCACAATGCTATTAAATTTCTTGAATTTTATTGATTAATTAAAGAGTATTTAAAATATATAGAAAGTTATTGTGTATTTATCTTAATTATATATTTATAAAATCTATATATAGATTTTATAAATATCGGTATATAATACGGCGATAATAGTATATAATATAAATTAATACAAACATATGCCAATAATAGAAATAACCTCTGTAGATGCCTGGTCTAGTCTATGTAGTAAAGAAAATACAGTACTTATTGATGTACGTACACCATATGAGTGGCAAAGAACTGGATTACCGTGTGTTGCAGATATTATTCCTGGCAAACTATTGATGTTACCAGTATATGTTTCAGCACTAGAAAATTTGGAAATGATGATGTTAAACTTAAAGTTTAACATAAAATTAATGGAACAAATACCAGATAAAAATACAAGTTTATTTTTTTTATGTAACTTAGGGATACGTTCAAAAATTTCTGCAGCTATTGCTGAAAAGTTAGGTTATAATAATTGCTACAATATATCTGATGGAATTAATGGTAATTCCAATGGTGTTGGTTGGAAACATAATAATTTACCTTGGAAAAAGTAATGAATACACTTCTACAGCAAACTAACAAAGATAAATCATATTTTCAAGGTTTGTGGGATAATGTCAAGCAAGATTTAAGCCGCCATTATGGTGAAGCTGTGTTTAAAAGCTGGTTTAGTAAAATCACTATGTTTGATTTTACAGATACTCATGTTACCCTTGCTGTACCAACGAATTTTATGCGCGACTGGATTAAAGCTAATTACTTTGATTCAATTCAGAGGTTATGGAGTTATTATGAAAATTCTATTAAACATATTGAAATAGTTACAGTATCTGTTGACAACAATAAGAATGATTCAGAAGTATTTTTATTACAGCAAGATGATGAAAAATCAGGAAAAAACATAGACAATAACTTTATTTTTTCTTCAACATTAGATCCTAGATTTACTTTTGATAATTTCGTTGTAGGCAGACCTAACGAACTTGCATATGCAGCAGCTCGAGCTGTTGCTGAGTCTAAGACTGCAGTGTCAGAATCAAATCCCCTATTTTTATATGGTGGTGTTGGGCTTGGCAAAACTCATTTAATGCATGCAATAGCTTGGCATATTAAAGATAATATGCCGAAACGTAAAGTAATTTATATGTCAGCTGAAAAATTCATGTATCAATTTGTTCAAGCTTTAAGGAATAAAGATGTTATGTCTTTCAAAGAGCAATTTAGGTCAGTAGATGTTCTAATGATCGATGATATACAGTTTATTTGTGGTAAGGACAGTACTCAGGAAGAGTTTTTTCACACATTTAATGCTTTAATAGACAATAAACGACAAATGGTGATTTCTTGTGACCGTTCACCTTCAGATCTTGATAACATTGAAGAGAGAATTAAATCTAGATTAGGCTGGGGGTTAGTAGCTGATGTTCATAGTACAACTTATGAATTAAGATTAGGAATATTACAATCTAAAATAGAACAACTAAATGTTTCTATATTACCTGATGTAATAGAATTTCTAGCTAGAAAGATTACTTCAAATGTCCGTGAACTAGAAGGTGCTTTAAATAAAGTTATAGCTCATTCAACGCTTGTTGGTCTTAAAATTACTATTGAAAGTACTCAAGATATCCTACGAGATTTGTTACGTTCTAATCAAAAAACCATTACTATTGATGATATTCAAAAAAAAGTTGCTGAACGCTATAACATAAAAATATCAGATATGTCTTCAGTTAGAAGATCTAGGTCAGTAACAAGGCCTCGCCAACTAGCTATGTATCTCTCTAAAAGACTAACATCAAAAAGTTTAGTAGATATTGGTAGAAAATTTGGTAAAAAAGATCATACAACTGTTATGCATGCTATAAAAATGGTAGAAGATTTATCTAGAAAGGATAAAGAGTTTAATGATGAAGTATATTTGCTAATGAAAATATTACAAAACTAACAGAGGAAAATTATGGGTACAATTTATCAAGCTGTTCCTAAAACAGAAAACTTTAATTATAAACAAGAAGTAGGTAAAAATTTCGATATAAAACTTGATACCAAGGATTTTTTACGAGCATTAAGCTTTTGTATACCTATAGTAGAAAAAAGAAATGTTGATCTGATTTTAAACAATGTTAAATTATATACTAGTACAGTTAGTGATACAAAACAAAATATTTTAGAAATTACAGCAACTGATAATGATATTTTTATTTACCAACAGCTCCCAATAAGACTCAGCTATAAAAATGTTAATATAACATTACCATTACATACTTTAAGTGATATAATACGTAAAATTCCAGATAGCGAACTAAGTTTATCATGTACAAATGACAATCAAATAGTACAAATTAAAGGAGACAGACATCTTGAATTTAACTTATCTACCTTACCTATAGATAATTTTCCTATTATTGAAGAAATTACAGAAGCAGAATTTGTAATACATGTTTCTTCATCTAAATTAGCTCAGATGATTGAACACACTAAATTTTCAATGTCAACAGAAGAAACAAGATATAACCTCAATGGAATTTACCTACATTCTGATAAGCCAGGTAGTGTAATATCAGCAGCAACTGATGGTCACCGCCTTTCAGTATGTTGCACTGATTGTGCTATGGATACTCCTGTTAGTTTACCCCCAAATAACAAATTTGGCATTATTTTACCACGCAAAACAGCAACAGAATTATTTAGGATTCTTAAAGAACCATCGATAAGTTCCTATGATGTTACAATAAAAATTACAAATAATAAAATACAATTTAATTGTCAAAATATTACTATAGTTTCTAAATTAATAGATGGTAACTTTCCTGAATATCATAAATTTGTACCAATTGATAATCCAAAGAAATTAGTAATTAATGCCAGATATTTAGCTGAGGCTATAGATCGGGTTTCTGCTATTACAATAGAGAAATCTCGAGCCGTTAGTTTAAAATTAACTCAAGATACTATAGAAATTTATGCATATGGTGAAACAAGAGGCGAGGCTAAAGAAATATTATGTAAACATAAAGATGAGCAATCATCTGATATAGTTTATGAATATAATAGTAATGAAGAGCTTAGTATAGCCTTTAATTCTAAATATTTACTTGACGCTTTAACTATATGTAATGATACAAAAGTTTCTATTGAATTTAAAGATCCTGTATCTCCAGCACTAATAAAACTTAGCGAGGAGAATATTATCTCTACTTTTGTTATTATGCCAGTTAATATTCCACCGAAAAATATTTAGATAAATTAATTAGTAAATATTTTACTTAGTGTTACACAATATAATGTTATAATCTTTACTGAAATACTGTTTAAACAACTGAAATTGTATGGTTAAAAAATGATATTTATAACAATTAGAGTTGATTTTTAAAGTTTATGACTTATAAAATTAATTTTATTAAAATGCATGGGTTAGGTAATGATTTTATCATGCTACAAGAATCAGCTATAAGAGATATTTTAGATATACCTTACTTTTCTAGAACAATTACTAATAGATATACTGGTATTGGTTGTGACCAATTGATAATTTATTCAAGTCTAAAAACCAACTGTAATATGTATATACTCAACCCAGATGGATCTTATGCGACACAATGTGGTAATGCAACAAGATGCTTAGCTTACCTAATTTGTTGTAGTAACAATATTACTACTTGTATTATCAATGTTAACCGTAAGGCTTTGTATTGTAACTTAATAAATGGTAACAAAGTAAGTGTAAACATGGGAAAGACTAGTTTTAGGGAAAAGTGGATGCCTAAAGTTGAGCAATTAAATAAGTTAAGTGAAGATTATAATTTAAATATCAGTGAAATATTATGTGTAGATGTTGGTAATCCTCATTTGGTGATTTTTAGCAATAACCTAACTTTAGAAGAAAAAACTTTATTAGGGTCAAAACTTGAATATCATAGTTTGTTTTCCAGTGGCATAAATGTTAACTTTGTTGAGGTTAGCAATAGAAAGTTAAAACTGCAAGTGTGGGAACGAGGAACTGGATTTACACTAGCTTGTGGTAGTGGAGCCTGTGCAAGTTTTGCAGCAGCTAAGAAACTAGGTTTTGTTGACTCAAAATCAGAGGTAATTTTTAAAATCGGAACGTTAGCTATGGAATATAAAGATAAAGGTAATGGAGACAATGAAATCATCATGACTGGAGCTACAAGTTTTGTTGCTAAGGGAATATATTACTATGACAAGTAAATATCAACATTCTTTACCTAAAGATTTTTTACATAAATTTAATAAAGTAATAACTTTTGGGTGTCGCCTTAATACTTACGAGAGCGAAATTATTAAACATAATTTAAAGCTTGCAAATCTGAGCAATACTTTAGTATTTAATACTTGTGCAGTTACTAAAGAAGCTGAAAGACAAGCCAAGCAAGCAATTAGAAAAGCGAAACGAGAGAATCCTGATTTTAAAATTATTGTTACTGGATGTGCTGCTCAAAATAATCCTAGATTATTTGATAAAATGGCAGAGATAGATAAAATTCTAGGTAATGAAGAAAAATTACACCCTGAGTTTTACAAATTTGATGAAGAAAAAATCCAAGTAAATGACATTATGTCTGTTAAAGAGACAGCAGCTCATATGATCAGTAATTTCGATGGTAAAGCTCGTGCTTTTTTGCAAGTACAAAATGGATGTAATCATCGTTGTACATTTTGTATCATACCTTATGCTAGAGGTAACAGTAGATCAGTACCGATTGGGGAAATAGTAAGTCAAATTCAACATATAATTGATAATGGATATAAGGAAATAGTATTCACTGGTGTTGATTTAACAGCATATGGATTAGATTTACCTGGATCTCCTACTCTTGCTCAAATGATAAGACGAGTGCTTAATTTAGTTCCATTACTTCAGAGGTTGCGTCTCTCTTCAATAGATGTTGCTGAAATTGATGAAGAGCTTTTTACTTTAATGGTTAATGAAAAACGGCTTATGCCACATTTTCATATTAGTTTGCAAGCAGGAGATAATATGATATTAAAACGAATGAAAAGACGCCATACTAGAGATCAAACAATAGCATTTTGTCATAAGTTACGTAATATTATACCAAATGTATCATTTGGTGCTGACATTATAGCCGGTTTTCCTACTGAAACAGATGAAATGTTTAATAATACATTAAGGTTAATTTCAGAAGCAAAACTACAATATTTACATGTTTTTCCATATTCAGAAAGAGAAGGTAGTCCTGCTAGTAGAATGCCACAAGTTGATAAATATATTAGAAAGAAAAGAGCAAAATTATTACGAGATGAAGGTAACAAACAATTAAATTATTTTTTCCAAAAGCAAATTGGTACAATAGCCAAAATTTTAGTAGAAAAGGATCAATTTGGCCATAGTGAAAATTTTACCCCAGTAAATATTACTACTAAACAAAAAATAGGAAACATTGTTACTGTAAAGTTAATTGCTATTAATAATAATGTTATGATTGGCGAAACTATTAGAGCAACTTAATAATTTACAACTATGAAAATTGCTATAATTGGGGCTGGGTCTTGGGGAACAACGATTGCTATAATGCTAGAACGTAATTGTCATTCATTGACCTTATATGTTAAAACTTTATTACAAACAAAAGAGATTAATGAACAGCATACTAATAGAAAATATTTAGGTAATGTTAGACTATCAGCTAATATAAAGGCTTCTAATAATTTACCTTCTATTATAGATAAGGAAATAATTATAATTGCTACACCGTCTAGTGAATTTAGATCAGTTATAGGAGAACTTAAAAATCACAATATAAGGAATAATATAACTATTGGTATTGCATCTAAAGGGTTCGATCCATTAGAAGCAAAATTACTAAGTGAAATAGTAAAAAATTATTTACCTAACCCATTATTTATACTTGCTGGCCCTAACCTTGCTCACGAAATAGTGCAAGGATTGCCATGTGCTTTAACAATTTCTTCTGTTAATAAAGATATTGCACGAAATGTAGCTAAATTATTTCATAGCCCTAATGTTACTACAAGTATCACACAAGATACCATTACCACACAAGTTGCAAGTGCTTTCAAAAATATTATAGCAATTGTATGTGGTGTTATTGCTGCTAAAAAATATGGTGAAAATTGCAAAGCATATATTATAACTCAAGGTTTAAAAGAAATTTATATAGTTGCAAAAGCTTTAGGAAGTAAAAATCCAGATATGAATGAGTTTTCAGTAGTAGGAGATTTGATATTAACTAGTTATTCTCTTTCATCACGTAATACTGAATTTGGTTATAAACTAGGTAAAGGCCACAATTTAAGCTTATCACCTAAATCATCACCAAAGCTAGTTGAAGGTATAAAGGCCTCTAAAATATTATATTTGATCGCATCAAAACTGCAACTTAATCTACCTATAGCTGAATTTGCTCATTCAATATTAGAAAATAATATAACAATTGATCAAGCCATAGACAAGATGTTTAAACAAATTAGCGATTTAACAT
>CANJ01000018.1 GCA_000309075.1 Occidentia massiliensis | reverse complement strand
TTGCAAGAAATCTATATGACTTTATATTATCCATTATATTGTGATCTGACATGCTGTCATCGTTTGTCTTACATGTTAAGTCTTTAAAAATACTATATAATTTATCTACAACTATTTGTTTTTGATCTAAAATTTTGAATGCTCGTTGTTTAAGTAGATTATCACTTATATTGCTTGAATGCGGATTATTTCTTAGATCTTGAAATCTAAGTATAACTTGAGTGTTTGTAAAGCCATTAACAAACTCCTGAAGTTCATTATTTTCCATACCACTCATGTAAAGATGGAGATTTATAATTTTAGTATTTTTTAAGCCGTCAACAAGTTTTTTAATTTCATTAACTTTTAAGCTGGTACCTCTAAGCTTAAGTTCTATAGCTTGAGTCTTTGCCAAACCATTTGTAAGCTCCTCAATTTAATTAACTTCCATGCTTCCACCATAAGAAAGATCAATACTTGTAAAGGCAGACATATTATTAACAAGTGCTTTAATCCCTATAATTCCTGCACCCCAAAGATGAAATTTAATATTTTTAGTGTTATTGTTTTTCAACTTATTAACAAATTCTTCAAGTTTCTTATTTATCCATGTTAAATCTCCTGGATAATGTTCAAGATCACCACAGCAAAAAACTTCATCCCTATCGTTCATAATATATACTTTTTTCGTAAAATTAAACAAGTCTACTAAAATTATTATAAACTATATATTTAAAAAATAAATAGTTATATACTTTAGATTAACATCAATAATTGTGTTATTGTCAAGTTAAAATCTGCGCTGCTCGCATACTAAGTATGCTTCGCTGTTTGACTTAATGACTTCTTAGCAATTATTGATGTTAACTTTCGTCCTACCCACTATTTATTTCATGAGTATACTCTTTTGTTTGCAAGGTTTGGTTCAAAACCACAATGCTCACATATTAATATATGTACTGTGCAGCTCCTGCTAAATCTTGAAATCATTTGAGTATATATTTTGTGACTTTAGGTGAAATATAGAAATTAGCATACCAATAGCTATAATCATAGTTCCTATCCATAGCAATGCCATAAAGGGTCTGTGATATATTGTTACATATATTATATCTCTATCTACTTTACTTAAAATTGCACATATATCGTAAAATAAAGTACTATATATGTTGCTTTCAGGTATAACCATTTCTTCAATATGGTAAAACCTGTTTTCAGGCTTTAATATTAATATTTCTTGATTATTATTTTCAACTCGTAGCTCAGCTATTTGCCTAAAATAATTTTTTCCTTTAGCATATTTAAGGTTTTGTAATGTTATGCTTAAACCATGAGTGTTTACAGTATCCCCAACTTTGCCAATAAATTCAATATCTTGCTGCAATTTTGAGTTTAAGCTAATTGCTAGTATTAGTATACCAAATCCTAGATGGCTGATGCTAGCAGATAGTATTTTAGGTGGTAACATAATTGTAAAAAAATTTGATGATTTTATCATATACCATAATGATTCCTGAATAAGATATATTGCGCAAAATATTGCCAAACTACCGATTCCTAGATTTTTATAAGAGAAATAAATAATTATATATGATATAATTACAACAGTAACTACTCTAAGGTTATAATAATTTGGATTTTTAAGGTAATAAATGCTACCAGCTAGTAAAGATGTCGGTAACGTTATTGGTATAAAGGTGCTAGTAAAATAATTATACCCTACCATTATTTTATGGCCAAAGATTGCTTTATAAATTATAGGATATGCAAGAGAGATAAAAATTACTAAAAGACCTGTTAGCCATAAAATATTTCCTAATAATACTAGCAATTCCTTCAGAGTAATTTTTACTTCAACCGAGAATTTATTTATTTGCAAAGCATATAATCCTAGGCTAGCAAGTGATAAAGTGCTAAGGAAAATTAGTATAAAATATGTTCGAGAAGATGTATTACTAAAAGAATGGACGGAAACTAAAAAGCCAGCTCGAACAAAAAAAGTACCCAATAAACAAAGGAGAAATGTTACAATAGCTGATAAGATAGACCATTTTATTAATGAGTTTTTAGATTTTATAGCTATTAATGAGTGATGGTAAATGGTTGCAGATATCCATGGCATTAAGGAAATGTTTTCAACTGGGTCAAAAAACCAATATCCTCCCCAGCCAAGTTCTCTATAAGCCCACCAACTTCCTAAAGTAATACCAATTGTTAAAGATAACCAACCAATTTTAGAAAAAACTGTAGATTTATAAATTAATATTTTATTGTGACTAATATTTAAAAGAGCAACAATATTGTAAATGAAAGGTATTAAGTAACATGCATATCCAAGGTAGAGAATTGGTGGATGTATAACTAATCCTATATCTTGAAGTATTGGATTTAGTCCGAATCCTTGTTTATAATATGTTAGGTTAGCTTGTAATGGGTTAGAAGTGAAATAGACAAAGTTTACAAAACTAAGAATTATAAAGCTTTTAATAGCAATAATATATCTTTCAATACTAGTAGGAAAGTTATGAATTGATGATGAACAAATACTAACTATACTAAGTAACGTAGTCCATAATAATATAGAGCCTTCATGACTTGCCCAAGCTCCAGCAATCTTATATATTATAGGTTTTATGGTACTAGAGTTTAAGAGAACATTTTCTACAGTAAAATCAGAGGTTAAAAAAGCCAGAATAAGAATTAAGAATGTAAGACTTGTACAAGTTCCAGCAAGGATATGAATAATCTTTAACTTTTTTATATTAATATAACCGAAGGCAAGGATAAAATTAATAAAATAAAGAAAAATTGAACTTACTAATAATTTAGAACCAATATTAGCTAACATCCGTTAATTCTACATTATTATTATCAATATTAGCTGTTTCAACTTTTACTGATTGAATATAGTGAGAGTTGGTTTTATCTATAGTAATTTTAAGTCCAAATAAATTATATATATCTCCTTGTTTAGGGATATTTTGAATATGGTGCATAATTAATCCTGCTATAGTACTTGCATTGTCATCAGGTAAATTCCAATTTAGTTCTCGGTTTACATCTCGAATAGAACTTGTTCCTTCAATTATATAGGTAGTGTTATTGATTTTAACAATATTATTTGTTGTATCTTCATGTTCATCATAAATTGGCCCTACAATTTCTTTTAATATATCCCTTAGGGTTATCACACCTCGCAGAGCTCCATATTCGTCTACCACAAGGGCCATATGGCTGCGTTTTTGTTTAAATGCACTTAATTGGTGACTAACTAAAGTATTTTCAGGAATAAACCATGGATCATTGATTAAGTCTTGTAGTTTTATTTTTTTGACATCAAAATTATAAAAATATAACATTTTTATTAAGTCTCGGATATGTAATACTCCTATTATATTATCAGTACTTTCTTTCCACACTGGTATTCTAGAATGAGCAAGTTTCATTGCTGTAGCAATAAATTCTTCTATTACTAGATCAGCATTTATAGTACACATTTTGCTTCTATGAACCATAATTTCTGATACTTCCATATTTTTAATGTCAAGTACTCCTTCTAACATGTCTCTATCTACTTTATTAAATACTTTTCCTTCTTGGTGTTGATGTTCAATTAATCCCCTTACTTCCTCAGTACCAGAAATTTTATTTGTGAGGTTAATGTTAAGAAGCCAGCAAAAAAAGTCGACAATACGTGATAAAGAATAATTTATAGGAGTTAAAATAATTAATAAAACTCTAATAATATCTGAAGCAGATAAAGCTATGGATTCTGCATTTGACACTGCTATTGCTTTTGGTACTACTTCAGCAAAGATTACTATTATTATAGACATTACTATTGATGAAATAACAGTACCTAGTTCATCACCATAAATTGATATTGCCACACTAGTAGCAATTGTAGTAGCAACTATGTTTACTATACTATTTGCAGTGAGTATAGTGCTAATAATTTGCTCTTTAGTTTTGATTAACTTTAATAGTAGGGTTGCCTTTATTACTCCTTGTGACTTAAGTTGTTGCAACCTACCAGGAGATGTAGCAGTAATAGCTGTTTCTAGAGCAGACAAGCCTGCAGAAGATATGATTAATAGAATAACAATTGTTAATAATAAATACATTTTTATAATTAAATTATGTTATGTTCAATTGAATAAAATTAACATGTTAGTGAGCTTAAGAAATGTTGTATTATATAAACTAAGATCTGCTGATATCATTATTAAAGAATAATTCTTATATAGCTATGAATTAGAAGAGTTTAAATATTAACTGATAGTTAACACTTCATGATACATCAAATGAAGTTTTTATGTCAAGTTTTTATCTATAAAAGATTTTGAAATTTATAATTAAAAGGTCTTTACATTATTAGAGGTAAAATTATAATTGCTGCAAAATATAACTCTTAGATTAGATGTAGATTTTTAGAGTTAGTGTAGAAGTTAGTTTTATTTTAAAAGTTAACCTAATTTACACCTAACATAAGTGTAAATAGATAAGTTAATAAAAAATTAATATAATATTAATTCTACTAGTAAATTAGAATAAAATATAAAATCAACAAGGGGTTGTTATGCATTATAATCCGAAAATTTCTTTAATTGGAGGTGGTAATATTGGTGGTACAGTTGCTCATTTAATAGCTACTAAGGAACTAGGAAATGTTGTTATAATTGATAGAGACAAGGGGGTAGCAGTAGCTAAAGCTTTGGATATATCTCATGGTATGGGAATTGAGAAATGTGGTGTAAGCCTTTCAGGTAGTGATGAATATAAAGATATAAAAGATTCAGATGTAGTAATAGTAACTGCAGGAGTGCCAAGGAAGCCTGGGATGAGTCGTGATGATTTAATCAATATAAATGCTGATATAATTAAGCAAGTAGCTGGAGGTATTAAACAATATGCCCCTGATGCTTTTGTTATTGTAATTACTAATCCGCTTGATGCAATGGTACGGATAATGCAACAAGCTTTAGGGTTTTCAACCAGTAAGGTTGTAGGAATGGCTGGAGTACTTGATTCAGCGCGTTTTAGTTACTTTTTGAGTCAAGAGTTTCAAGTATCAATTGAAAATGTCAATGCTTTTGTTTTAGGAGGGCATGGTGATACAATGGTACCACTAATTAGGTATTCAACAATAGCTGGAATACCAATTATGGATTTGGTAAAAATGGGGTGGAGCAGTGAAAAAAGAATTAGTGAAATAATAGAAAGAACTAGGAGTGGAGGGGGAGAGATTGTAAGTCTATTGAAACACGGTTCAGCTTATTATGCTCCAGCATCTTCTGCTATACTGATGGCTGAGAGTTATTTGAAGAATAAACGGAGAGTTCTAGCATGTTCAGCTTATGTTGAAGGTTATTATGGTATTAAAAAAGGTATATATGTTGGTGTTCCTGTGGTAATAGGAAGTAATGGGGTTGAAAAAATTATTGAACTTGAACTTACTATAGAAGAAAAATTAGCTTTTAATAAATCAATTGGGGCTGTAAAGAATTTAGTTGATAATATTGATGTATAAAAAATTAATAAATTAAAGAATTATACAGGAAATATCAATTTTTGGTGAGAATAGCTGTTGGTTATAAATTATTTGTTGTAAAATAATGCGTTTTAGTATATTTAATTTGCAAGTTTCTAATTTTAGAGAAAACTAATTTATATTTATGTTTAATTTATAGAGAATTATGACTGAGCCATTGTCACTACAAAAATATATTAATCTACCTAGTTTAACTAACGCTAAATCTTTGATAGAAGTAGATGTAAAGTTTAATAATAAGTTAGATGATAGTGATTATATTCAGAATTTAGTAAATTTAACTGACGCTGCTTATAAACCTAATATTAGGGATTATGTAGAAAAAGTAATAAGAAGTTCAAATTTATTTTCTGGTAGCAAGTGGAAAGTTTTAACAACATCATCTGATATTCCTGGAGTATATTATGGTTTAAAGGCACATGTAATTCAAAATGAAATTACAGGTGAGGTAATTATATCTATTGCTGGTACTAAACCTAATTTTAACAATTTATGGGATGATACAAAATTAGCTATAAAATCAGTACCAAATAAGCTTTATGATGTTAAAGTTTTATTAGACTATATAGAAGAGAATTTTTCTATAAAAGGAAATGAAGTTAAGATTACTGGGCATTCTTTAGGTGCAGCAACTGCAGATTTAGCAGCTATAGAAGCAGTGTCTCGAGGAATAAATGTTACAGATATAATTACTTTTGAGAATCCTGGCTCTACAAATGCAGTTTTTTATGCCAATGAGCAAAATATATTTTCCAAGCAATTTAGTAAAGATGAGTTAAATAATCTAAGAGAAGAACTGAATTTACATGCCTTTAACGTTCCAGCTAATTTTATTAATAGTGCTAACCCGCCATTAGGAAAGGTACACTTAATTCCTATAGTTAGTGAAGGTGGTTTTTTTGAAAATATAGTAAGTCATAAACTTTGCAATATAAAGAATAATATTGTAAATAATAATCCAGTTGAGATGCCTGATTGGTATAATGATCCTAATCTAGTGGAGTTTAACTCTATACTTTGGGCAAAATTCTCTAGTATTGATAATGTAAATGAATTAGTAAATTCCTCTAGAAATAAGTACTATATGCTTAAAGAAAGTAAGAGTGAAAGTGATTATATTTATGTTGAAATAAAGCAGTTTAATATAAAGCAACTTATGAACAATATGGTTGAATCTGGTCATCCTGATGATAAAGAAGATATATATGAAGATGCATATGATATAATAGACTGTATTAAAGCTGGGGAAGAAGTAAATGAGAATAATGAAATTGAAGAATATTATTATGATGCTGAGGATATTAAAAGTGTTGAAAACAATCTAGATACTTTACCTTTTATTGCTGTAGATCAACCAAATTCTGCTAAAGACGTAGGGACTGATATTAATAATCAATCTTCATATTGGTTACGGGATGTTTATTGTAATATTATAAGATGTATTTCAAATATATGGTGGGGTAGTGAAGATCAAAATAATGACGATTATTATAAAGAAGGTTATATTCTTCTTGATTATGATAAGTATGACGGTAATAATGGGTTATTAGGAAATGGTACTGATACATTATGGTCTCATGCTAAGTATTTTAGTGGATAGTTTTTAGGTAATTATAACCCTTTCAATTTTTAAAAAAAATTTTGAGCATTTATATTTAATTACCTAAGATTTTAAAAAGTATTAAAGTTATTATTAATATAGTATAGTGTTTGTAATAATAATTAGTCACTATTAACAAAGTTAATTTAATTGATAAGGTTTTTGCTGGAATAGTCACTCCTATTTCAAAAAATCTTATAATTTACAGTAAAAAAGAATTTAATTAGCTTTAAAATTAACTTTGTTAACAGTACCTAAATAGAGGTGTTATGCTAATAGCAAACATTATGCTCAGCCGTGGTTTTGGAGGTATTCAGCAGTCTTTTCTTGATTATAATACTGCTCTTGAGTCGTTAAATATTAAAACTATAAACATTATAAGTGTCAAAGCAGACGTAAAGCAATATTTAAGTAAAAGACCATACCAGTTGTTAAATCTTGGAAAGTGGGATTTGCTGTCAATATATCAACTAAGAAGGTATTTTAAACGAAATACTCCAGATATAATAATTTGTCATGGTAATAGAGCTATAGATTTTACTGTTAAAAGTAATATTTATAATATAACTGTTATTGGTGTTGCTCATAACGAAACTATTAAGTCATTACAAAAATGTAATTATGTTATTGCTCTTACTGATTATTTTAAGAGATTATTAGCGAAGTATTATAATAGCAATAATATTTTTGTCATACCTAATATGATAACTATTGACACTGAGCCAATATTATTTAGGGAGTTAGGTGATGTTCCAATTATTGGTACCCTTGGTAGGTTTGTTCCTAAAAAAGGGTTTAATATTTTTTTAAAGTCATTAAAAATACTTAAAGATTTAGGACATAGGTTTAAAGCAGTCATAGGAGGGGATGGTGAAGAAAATGCAAGCCTAAGAAAATTGTGTGATATTTTAACCTTAGATGAAGTAAAATTTATTGGTTGGGTTAAAAATAAAGACAGTTTTTTTAAATCTATTGATATTTTTTGTATGCCATCGTTACATGAACCTTTTGGTATTGTTGTATTAGAAGCTATGAAATATTCAAAACCTATTATTGCAACATATACTGAAGGCCCACAAGAAATCATTTTAGACAACCATACAGGACTTCTATGTGAGCCTAATTCTCCACAATCTTTAGCTGCAAAACTTGCAATATTAATAAGTGATCAGCAATTATGTATGCAAATCAGTAATAATGCTTATAATAAGGTAAAAAGTAAGTATAATATAGAATATGTGGCACATGACCTTAGAAAACTTTTGTTAGATATTTATTTAAACCGTATATCTACTTTTACAAGGCAATAATGTTTTAAGTTTTATATAATATAAATAATGGTAGCAAGTGGGTGTTAATTTTACTAAACTTAAATCTGGATTAAATATTATAACATATAAGATGGCTAAAGTTCAATCAGTAGCCATTAATCTTATTGTTAAAGCAGGTAGTAGGTATGAAGCTCAGCATGAGCATGGTATCTCTCACTTTCTAGAACATATGGCTTTTAAAGGCACAAAAACTAGATCTGCAAAAAAAATTGCTGAAGAATTTGATGCAATAGGAGGGCTTTTAAACGCTTATACTTCTCTTGAACAAACTGTTTATTTTGCTAAAGTATTAAAAAAAGATGTTAATTTAGCGTTAGAAATAATTGCTGATATTATACAAAACTCGTTGTTTAATTGTGAAGATATTGTAAAAGAAAGTCAGGTAATATGTCAAGAAATTGCTCATAGTTTTGATAATCCAGATGATGTGGCGTTTGAAAAACTTTATGAATATAGTTTTTTGAATCAACCATTAGGTAGATCTGTCTTGGGTACATATGAAACTATTAAAAAAATCAATAAGTTAATGATTAAAAAGTATGTGCAAAAGCACTACCATGCTGATAATTTATACCTATCATTAGCTGGTGATATCAACCATAATCAGATAGTTTTGTTGGCACAAAAACTTTTTACTTTACCTAAGGCTAATTATATATTACCGAATAAAGCATATTTTACTTCAGGAATGTCAATAGTTGAAAAGTCCCTAGAGCAAGCTACTATAATTGTTGGTTTTGAAAGTATAGCTTATTCTACAGATGTTAGACACTTCTATCATATTCAGATGCTTGCATTAATTTTAGGTGGAGGAGTGTCATCAAGATTGTTTCAGACTATACGTGAAGAATTAGGACTTGCTTATTCTGTTGGTAGTCATAATAGTACTTATTCAGATATTGGTATATTCAGTTTGTATGCAAATACGGCTCATGAGAGAGTTCAAGAAGTTATTGAAAAACTAGCTCAGGAAACAAAAAAAATTTGTTCTGATATATCGATGGCTGAGCTTGAGAGAGCAAAATCACAGATTAAAGCAAATATTCTAATGGCAGAAGATAGTGTGAATTATAAATCTGAGGATGTTGGTAAAAGTTTTGTTATATATGGCAGATATATTTCTACTAACGAGTTAATAAAATATATTAGTCAAACTCTAAAATCTGATATAATTAGTGCAGCAAGGCGGTTATTTTCTACTAAACCTACAATTTCAATCATAGGTTCAAAGCTATCTAATATTAATTATGATAAAATATGTGAGCTATTTTGTATGTAAATTAATTTTTTAGAACAAAATAACAAATTAATATTAGTATAATTAGGTATTTAGAGTAAAATAGTAAAATCAAGATAGTTATGGTGTAATATGTAAGTCAGAAAATCAGAATAAAGCAACTAGAGAAGAATTAAATTCACTATAGGAAATACAGGAATGTATATGTGGGAAAGGAGAGTGTATGTAGTATTATCTGTATCAGTCAAAATTTAATTTGAGGAGTGATATTATAAGTGAAAGTTGTTTAATAAGTTAAGACTGTTAGACAAGTTGTTATGATATACGAGTTCATCAGATTTTTCAATAGCAATATGCTTTGAATAGATAAAAGTTTACATAGAAATTTTACCATAATAATAATTGAATCTTTTACATTGATTGTGGTAAATTTGGTTAAGATTAAATTCCACTCTCAAATTTGGTCATAAAATGGCCATAGTTTCATTCCAATTAGGAATTGGTGTAGTCCA
>CANJ01000019.1 GCA_000309075.1 Occidentia massiliensis | reverse complement strand
TTTCCTATCCCACCATCATATACATTAGAATTGCCTTTATCATGTTGCATATCCTCTTGTCACCTCCCTAACTAGTGACTATTACTTAGTCTTTCTTTTTCTTTTATCGTTAATTTCCTATATCCCTATGTCTTCTTATTACCAATATCTTCTCTATTTTTACAACTACTCATTTATTAGAGGTATACATCATAACTTAGTTTTTTTTGTTTGCTTCTGCACCAAATTTTGAGCGCTAAATTAACCCTTAGATTAATTCTGCATTTCATCATTTACTCTGTTATTACTAATAGTACTATCTATAAATCATATATAATATTGGTGATTAAGTTTTTGTAACGTTAAATTTTGCTGGACTTTGAATAGTTAATTTAATCTTTTTTAATATACAAGGAGTGGCATCTATTATCTCTGCTTTAATGTTTGCTGTAATTTCTACGATAAGTCCTATTGGTGGTATATGACCAATTCTGGTTAAAATTAGTCCACCTATTGTATTACATTCATCTTCTTTTTTCTTCAAAGCTACTCCTATGGTTTTTTCTAATTTTTCAATTTCTAATCTAGCGCTAGTAATAATAGTATTCTGGTCAATTATTTCATAAGTGAATTCTTGCTGAGTATTAGGGTTATGCTCGTCTTCTATACGACCAAATATATTTTCTATTATATCTTCAGTAGTAACTATACCATCAGTTCCTCCATACTCATCTATTACTATTGCTATGTTAATTCTTTTCTTTTGCATTATAGCTAACAGGTCTAGAAGTTTCATAGAAGGGGCTGCAATAACTGGTTGGCGTAGAATCTTATTTAGATTAAAGTCTTGATTATTTGCAATAATTGTAAAGAGGTCTTTAATATAAATAAATCCAAGGATATTATCAAGATTGTTTTCATATACAGGAGTACGAGTATGTAAGTTATTAATAATTATAGATTTTAATTTATCTATAGTAACTGGTAGCTTAATAGCTTTAATATCCGATCTTGGAGTCATTATATCTCCAACAGTTTTACTATGAAATTTTAAAAAATTACTTAATAAATATTGTTCCCTGGTGGACATTTTATTGCTATTAACCTCAAGTTCGTGAATTATATTATAAAGCGGTTTGTTAGTGTTATTAAATATATGAAACCTTCTTACAATACGTAAAATCCATAATTTTATCCAATTTACGTATGATGTAATTTTTGTAGCAATGTTATTGTGATTATTGTTTTTATTTAAACTATTATTGGGGTTAGAATGCATAATCAATTTTATTATTTTTCAATAGGGAGATGATATTTTAAATTGTTTTAGTATGTTTATTTCCAACTTTTCCATGACTTCAGCATCGTATTGTTCTTGATGATCAAAACCAAATAAATGTAATATCCCATGTATAAGTAAATGTGTAAAATGATCTGTAAAATTTTTATATTGTTCTATAGCTTCGTGTATAATAATTTGATAACCAAACGCTATATCTCCTAAGTAGATATAATCAGTTTTTGATTGAAATGTAAATAAGTCTTGCCATTTTAACTCTTGATCAGGAAAAGATAGTACATTGGTAGGTTTGTTTATCCCTCTATATTTAAAGTTTAGGTTTTGCATTGTTTTATTATTAGTAAACAAAGTAACTAATTCAATTTGTTGTATTAATTGAAAGTTTGCAAAAAAATGATTTTTTAAGATTGATTTTAGAATTTTTCTAATATATTTAATATTAATATCTTTATGAGCTTGCCATTTTGATTCTTGAATTATAATATTGGGTTTAATCACCATAAAAAGTTGAAAGTTTCTCTCTAGTTAAAAGTATTTAACAAGGTTTAACTAATTATATTAGTACAAATTAATAGAAATGAAAACACTTATTTCAGCTTCTATTCTTACTTCTGATTTTGCTAATTTGGGCCTTGAAGTAACAAAGTTTTCTGAAGCTGATGTTGATATGATACATATAGATGTGATGGATGGTAATTTTGTTCCAAATTTAACTATTGGACCCCAGGTTGTTAAATCAATAAGAAGTTATACAAAATTACCGTTTGATGTACATTTAATGGTTAAGAATCCTGAAAATTACATAGAGTATTTTGTAGATGCAGGTGCTAACTTTATTACTATACATTATGAAGCTGTGCCAGATTATGATGTTTTACTTTATCAAATTAAAAAAATTCAAGAATTAGGTGTTAAAGCTGGTATATCATTGATGCCATCAACGTCAGCTGAAATATTGGATAATCTAATAGATAAAGTTGACCTTATTCTTATTATGGCGGTTAATCCAGGTTTTGGTGGCCAGAAATTTTTATCAAATCAGCTAGAAAAAATTAAATCCGTGTCCTTAAAAATTTCTAAAATTATTAAATGTATAAAAAGGCCAATTTTGTCAGTAGATGGTGGTATTAACTTTGATACAGCACTAGCTGCAGTTAAGTCTGGAGCAAATATGTTAGTTATAGGTAGTTTTATAAGTACAGATAACCTAACAAATCTTAAAGTAAAAATTAGACAATTAAAAAATATATAAGAGGTTAATTGTGGTGGCCAAGGCCGGAATCGAACCGGCGACACAAGGATTTTCAGTCCTATGCTCTACCGACTGAGCTACCTGGCCGTTTTATTTATACTAAGCTGCAAATTACATATATATCTAACTAAAAACTTTTTGTCTACATATAATTTTAGCTTAGTGTTTTAATTTTAAAATGCTATATTTTAACTTGACTCAAATAAGAGTTATGTGTAAATTAACAAGAAATTTTATTATGTGCATTAGGTAATTAGGTTAATGAAATAGTGTCTACTAAAAAAAAACAATTTTAGTCAAGTTAGCAAGTACTGCTAATACAGGGTTTTTTTTTGTAAAGAAACGAAATCCTAAAACTCAAACTGAAAAACTATCATTTAAGAAATATGATCCTAAAGTGAGGAAACATGTGTTATTTAAGGAAGAAAAGATTAAATAAAGGGTTCTATGGCAGTTAAGATTCGTCTAGCACGATTGGGTGCTAAAAAGCGTCCTTACTTTAGGGTAATTGTTGCAAATAATCATGCACCTAGAGATGGTTCTTTTATAGAAAAAGTAGGTTATTATAATCCAATGTTACCTAAGGATAGTCAAGAAAGAGTAGTGTTAAATTCTAGTAGGGTGGAATATTGGTTATCTCAGGGAGCTCAGCCAACAGAAACAGTAATAAGGTTTATTCAACAGCAAAAGATACAACTTCCAATTGCAATACAAAAGAAGAGTGATATATGTTTTCAAAGCCGTACTGCTAAACCTAAAAAGCAGAACAAAGATAAATAATATTAGTGTTTGTCTAGAAGGTATTTTAAAACAGTTCTTATATTTAGTTTCATATAGTTGATTATTGGGGTTGTACTTATTATAATTAAGTATTATCAGTGTAAGGACTAGATGTATGCTGTAGATTTCCTACTAACTTTATTTTTATGTATTTTTATATGCCGGATTAGCTCAGGGGTAGAGCAACCGCCTTGTAAGCGGTAGGTCGTCAGTTCAAATCCGACATCCGGCACCATGTTAATATTTCTAATGGGTCTGTTCCTATATTATGGGTCTTGTTAAAGATCAACTGCAGCTATTTAGTCCAATAAATGTTATTAAATAATCTGTTGGTTATCATTGTCATATCAAGGTAATTGGTAAAAAATGGCTTATAAGCTTAGTGATATGCATATATTGTGTTATTATTAATTGCTTATATACCAGGTGAACATCAATAAATGCGTTGTCGTCAAGTTAAGATCTGCACTGCTCACGTACTAAACTATGCTCTGCTGCTCGACTTAATAACTCCTAGCATTTATTATGTTGATCTTCATCTACCCACTCTTTTTTATAGAAGTATATAATGAAAATAATGCTTAACACAGTTTATTAGTTTATGATTAGGCATTAATTTATGTTTTCGATAATATTAATTAAGTTATTAGATTATAGAACTATATGAATTCATGTAGAGGTCAGTGCTTCTTCTCCAATTAAGGTTTTAGTACATAAAGTATAATTAGTAGGTGAGTCATATTCTTCTAGACCATAGCTATCTGATTTTTCACTTACAAGATGCTCATGTATTTTGTTAGCCAAAACAATAATGGTAGTGGCACTAGCAATAATAGTTAGCGGTATCCAATTATTTTGGATAAATTCCCAAAGTGAATTTTCTTCATGATATAGATCTATTTCGTCTATAGGTAATTCAGTGGTTGTGTTATTATAGAAAGAGTTAGCTGATGTAGTTACATTGGTTATTAACTCTTTAGTTATTTCTGTTATTGAGGTTGTACTTGTTTTTAATCTGCAGTAATCTAGTATTTGCCCTGTTGTTGATGTTTCACCTTTTTCTACTTTTTTACCAAACTCTTCCCAATCGCAGTTTATTGATAAAGGAAAGGGGAAATTAAAGATTTGTTGTGGTTCTAATGATTTTGTAGTTAATTGACAAAATTTTTTAAATGCTGCTCCTATTACTGTACCAGAAGACAATGTTACTTGGTTTTGAATTTCGTTCCAAGCGCAATTTAGTAACCCTTTAGGTAAAGAATCATTATATGCATTTTTAATATTTTCTAAAAATAAATTATATCCATTTGTAAAGCTTTGTAAAATATTCATATGTTAACTGTTATTTGATTTATAGCAATGTCACATAACATAAATTATTTTGATATTCAATAAAATTAATCGTTTTTAATTAAGTTTTGTCATAGATCTACTATTTTGCTTTCAGGATTTGTTTTAGAATTGCTGTACTCACTATATATCTGCTGCTGCGGTTCACTTATCTAAACCTTGAAATCATTTGAGAATATAGGAGGATGCTACTTAAGGTTATATATATGTTTTACTTACAGGAGTTATTTTTAAAATCTAGCTAAGATTGAATATATTATAAATAACTCACTAGTATTTTATTTATGTGTAAAGTACTTAAGAAGAAACATTTAAGAATTGCTTATTAGGATAAAATAAAGCAATAGAATTGGCTCTTGAGTGCATATACCTCTATAAAATGAAGAGTTAACAGACGGAGGTGAACATCAATAAATGCTAAGAGTTATTAAGCCAAGCAGCAGGGCGTAGTTTAGTACGTGAGCAGCGCAGATCTTAACTTAACAACAACACATTTATTGATGCTCACCTAGTATACATCTAAAAAAGGAGTATATATATTATTATTTGAGTTATTTAATAAAGTGACATCTAATTACCCATATAAATCCTATACTTCATCAGCAGGATGCAAAAGATTACCACGTATTACAACGTCTGTATATAATGGTGGTAGAGCTTCTGCTTCTGCTGTTAATAGTAAACTTTTATATGGTGGTGGATTATCAGTAGACATTTGACCTAGTAGTGAATTTGCTGCACCATCAGGATAAGTATCCCTACTATGAAAATATTTTTCATATATACGACTTAAAAGTGCAATGCTACAAAAAAAAGTAACACTAATAGCAACAAAAATCCACTCATATGGGACATTGCTTGACTTTGTTTCATCAAAAGGTGTGGTATCAGGGGTTGAATTATTTATAGCGTTATTACTTAAAACACTCATATTGACCTTTGTTTAACTTTAAAATATAGAATAACATAAATTATTATGGTTTTCAATAGATTAGTTATTTTTAGTTGAATTATTTTATTAAAATTTAATTAATTATTACCCTTTAATAGATCTTGGTTAATATAAGTTTTGTTATGGTTGTATAAATAAGATATCAGCTCTTCAATTAATAAGTCTTTTAGTTCATCTTTGATGTTATTTACAAATGATTGAGAGAGTTTAGTCTCTAGGTCACGGTCTTTACTAATTTTTGAGATTAGTGCTATGTAGGCAAGATCATTAGACTTTGATATATAAATGTTAGACATATTATTCTTTTTTAAGGTAAATATCTGATCTAAAAAGTCATTAGGGAGTTCTAAATTATTTTTACCGGTTTTAGTGATTTGTAAATTTGTACTTAATGTAAATTTATTTTTTTAGCATCATTTATAAAATTATTAGCATCAGTAGTTTGCAAGAAATCTTGTAAAAGGATAAGGTTTTTATTTCTTATAGTATATTTAACCCATTCTTGATAAACAAGATTTTGTATTTGATTTAATTCTTCAACTTTGCTAGGAGTAATTTTATGTATATTAACCATAATTAAAGAACTTGTAGAAGCTTCAATAGGGTAAGAAATTTCATGCTCTTGCATTGAAAAAATATTATCTGCAAATTTTCCTAAAACTTGGTGGTTGATCAACTCTTTTTTAGTAGTTTCATCTATTATTGTTAATTGTATTCCTAATTTTGTTGCAATTTCTTGTAAGTTACTGCCTGATGCTACTTCGTCTTCAAGAAGGGTAATTGTATTATTATATAAAATATTAACTTGCTCGCTAATATATTTTTCTTTAATTTGTGAAATATTGCTAGCAAAGTCTTTTCTTTCTTGGAATTGATCAGAATGGGTTTCATAATATTTTTCTAAGGTTTTGTTATCTATAATGACTTTATTTTTAAAGTAATTGTCATCGAGTATTATATAAGAAATATTACGCTGTTCAGGTTTCTCAAATTTAGATTTATTATTATTGTAAAATTCTTGTAGTTGTTTGTCAGTAGGGGGTAGTAAATTAGATTGTAATTTTTTATCTAACAAATCTACACTGATAAGCTGAATTGTTCTTTTTTCTGCAAAAACTCTGATAATATCATCAGTAAAGATATTAGGGATATAATAGTTATTGATAAAATTATTCAGTATTATTTCTTGAGAATAGTGTTTTTGTAATTTATCAAAATATTGTTTTTCAGTCATATTTGAGTTTTTTAATGCGTTTTTAAGTATTTCAATATCAAATTGACCTTCTTTATTATGAAAATAATTAGAATTTTTAATAAACTCAAAAATTATATCATCGCTTAGTTTTAAATTATATTCATGTGCTAATTGTTCTAATAAATGCTCTCTAATTAATTTAGACAATATTATTCCATCTATATTTATCTTATCTAAATCTTCATATGAAAGATTAAGATTTGGAATTTTCCTTATACGATTAATTTCAGACTCTTTAACTTGTATAAACTCATTTTTACTGATGTTATTAGCTTTGGAAAAAGTAACAACATCAGGGTTTGCATCTTTATTAAATACATCTCCTATTCCCCAAATAATAAATGCTAACACAATTATTATTAATAAGATTTTAAATATGATATTATGAGATGCTTTTCTTATTTGACTTAACACATTAATTTCCTTAACTTATTATAGTTTTGCTATAAGATATTTTAGCTATTGTTGATCTGCAAGTAATTTTTAATATTTTTATATGAAACCTATCATTATTGCCAATTGGAAAATGCACTTTAGTTTTGATGAAGCATGTAATTATTTCCATCATTTATTAAGTTATAGTTTTGATTTTTCTAATGTAATTTTTGCTGTACCAAGTTTATATTTATCTGGTTTAAAATTGAAATTTAACAAGTACAATTTTTCTGCTCAAGATATAAGTGTTATAAAAGATGACTATGGCCCTTATACTGGTGAAATTAGTGCTATTATGTTAAAAGGACTAAACATCAATTATGCTATAATAGGGCACTCAGAAAGAAGAAAACTATTTAGCGAAAATGAAAATATAATATCTTTAAAAGCTAGAAATTGTGTTAATAATAACATAATTCCAATTATTTGTATAGGAGAAACTAAAGAGGAAAGAAAAAATAAGATAGAATATATAAATAAACGATTAATTAGCTTGTCTTTTTTATTTTCTAAAAAAATTATTATTGCTTATGAGCCTATATGGTCTATTGGTAATGGTGAGTTACCCACAAAAGATGAGATTATAGAAGTAGTAGATACAATTAGAAATATAGTTGCTGATGTTGCAAATAATGTTAAGATAGTATATGGTGGTTCTGTTTCTCCTAGGAATATAGGTGAAGTTATATCAACAAAAATTGATGGAGTACTAATTGGGAGTAGTTCTTTAGATCCTAGAAATCTGATAAAAATAATTCAAGTTTAGGCTATAAAATGATGAATATATTACTTTTTATACATATTATAATATCTTTATTATTAATTGCAGCTATTTTACTACAAAAAACTGGGTCTGATAGTTTAAGTGGATTATCAGGAGGAAGTGGTATGGGAATTATGACTTCAAAATCTGCTGCTAATTTTTTAACACAAGTAATAGTTGTACTTGCAACATTGTTTTTAATCAATGCAATAATACTTGCTAATTTATCATCTAGAAAAACTAGTATTATTGATAATCTACCGGTGCAAGATAGGACTTTACCTATTGCTAAATGATTCTACTAAGGTGATATGAAGGAAATAGAAAACAGTAAAAATAAAGTAGTGTGTGTTGGCAAGGTTAAAATTTCCAATAATCTGCCTTTTACTTTAATAGCTGGTCCATGCCAGGTTGAAAGTCTTGATCATTCCTTATTTATGATAGAAAAGTTAGTTAAAATTACTAATAAATTAAATATAGGATTTATTTATAAGTCATCTTTTGATAAAGCTAATAGAACTTCAGCTCAAAGTCCTCGGGGAGTAGGAATAAAAAGAGGATTAGAGATATTTGAACAAGTAAAAAAACAATTTGATTGTCCTATATTAACAGATATACATAGTGAACAACAATGTACTCAAGTTAAGGATGTAGTGGATGTTATTCAAATTCCAGCTTTACTTTCTAGGCAAACTGATTTGTTAAAAGCAGCGGCTGCAACGCAAAAAATTGTGAATGTAAAGAAGGGACAGTTTATGGCTCCATGGGATATGAAAAATGTTTATGAAAAATTAGTATTTTTTGGTGCTAAAGACATATTGTTAACAGAAAGAGGGGTTAGTTTTGGCTATAATACACTTGTTTCTGATATGCGTTCATTGCCTATTATGGCTGAAACAGGAGCTCCTGTAATTTTTGATGCTACACATTCAGTGCAACAACCAGCTAGTCAGGGCAAAGCTAGTGGTGGTGAAAGGAAATATGTATCTGTGCTTGCTAGAGCAGCTGTTGCTGTAGGAATTGGTGGATTGTTTATGGAGGTTCATCAAAATCCAGATAATGCTCCTAGTGATGGTCCTTGTATGGTAAAACTTGAAAATCTAGAAAATCTTTTAAAAAAATTGAAAGAATATGATAACATTACAAAAATGATTTGACTCAAAAAATATAAAAAGCTATAACTATTGTAAATTTATACTCAAATGATTTTAAGATTTAGACAAGAACCAGTGCAGCGTATATGTAATCATACTATTGGACAAAAAAGAGAAAGAGGTTGTAAAAGTTAACAAAGGTAATATATAGGTTGAAAAATTATAATAGCTCTAAACAATTTTTCAGTTTTTCAATCATAAATACTTAAATTGCATCTTTTTTAACTAACTTGTTTTTTGTCCAGTGGTATAATGTATAATATGTAAGTGTAAAGTTCTAAAATAAATCTTGCAAGCAAAAGAGTATATGTGTATCTATATTTAATTAATTTTAGGGGGTGTAGCTCAGGGGTAGAGCATCTGCTTTGCACGCAGAGGGTCAAGGGTTCGATTCCCTTCATCTCCACCATGTATATTGTACCAAAATGATTTCAAGATTTTAAACAGGAAACCAGTGCAGCTATATATAATATGTGAGTATGACAATTCTAAACTAAATTCTTGCAAGTAAAAGAATATATACAAGAATAGCCGTATCCTTTATATTTTTCTTGTCTTGATTAAATATAAAAAATTTATGTATAGCTTTTAAGTTACCTATATTTTTTATAAATCAACCTTAATTAATGCATTAATAATAAATGAGTGACTTTGTTAAAATGTAACATCCTCTCCTAACACGGGAACTTTTTCTTCAGGATGTTGATTCTCAAGTTTTATGTCAGATACTTTTAAATAAGCAGCGATCTCTCTCATACAATCAGTATCCAACTGTGTCTTGTTATAAGCAAACACAGTCGGAGTTTTTGTAACTCCAGTGATAACAAAGAAATATTCATAAATTGTATTTTGTAAACTAGCAAGCTCGGTATCTATATTACTATGCCCCAAATTTTCCAGTTTATACTTAAGGTGAGAAATCATGTAAGGCATACTGGTTATAACTTTTGCAAA
>CANJ01000020.1 GCA_000309075.1 Occidentia massiliensis | reverse complement strand
ATAACTATTTTAACCATGTTATACCTATACTAGTTTTTCACATGCTTTTTTTATCAGTAAGCAAGCAGCTTCAAGTTCTGTCGTAGAAATAGCACAAGATATTCTAAAATATCCTTCAATACCAAAAGCTATACCTGGTACAATAGATACCCTAACTGTTTCAAGTAAATAAGAAGCAAAATCACTATCATTAATTATTATTTTACCATTAGGGGTTTGCTTACCTAAAAGGCCTTTACAAGAGATAAAAAGATAAAAAGTTCCTTCGGGTTTGTAGCAGTACAATCCAGGTGCTTGACTTAAAATAGTTAAAGCCAGATCTCGTTTTTTTTGAAAATCTTTAGTATGTGTTTGGATATGATCCTGAGGACCATTTAAAGCTTCAATTGCTGCTACCTGACTAATAGAACAAGGATTTGAAGTGCTGTGAGATTGAATTATTGTCATAGCCTTTACAATTTTAGCATTACCAGCCCCGTAACCAATACGCCATCCTGTCATAGCATAGGCTTTAGAAACTCCATTTACAATAAAAATTCTTTCTTTTAAATTTGGTGCTATTTCAGCTAAAGTAAAAAAACGAGCCTCATCAAATACCACATGTTCATAAATATCATCACATATTATATTAACATTATTATGTTCACTAAGTATTTTTATTAGAGATTCAAGTTCTGATTTTGAATAAATAGCTCCAGTAGGGTTATTAGGTGAATTTATTAATAACCATTTAGTTTTACTAGTAATTGCATCTGCTAGCTGTTTTGGCACAAGCTTAAAGTTATTTTCTATTGTGCAGTTAATAAATATTGGCTTAGCATCTACAAGTGTTACAATTTCAGGATATGATACCCAATATGGCTTAGGAATAATTACTTCATCACCTATATTTAAAGTGGCCATAAACAAGTTATAAATAACTTGTTTAGCACCTGATCCTACTATTATTTCATTTAATTGATAGTCAAGATTATTTTCACGTTTAAATTTGTTCTTTATGCTTTCTTTAAGTTCTGGGATACCATCAACGTTAGTATATTTAGTAATACCTTGATTTATTGCTTTAATTGCAGCTTCCTTAATATTATCTGGAGTATCAAAATCTGGTTCTCCTATAGTTAATGAAATTATGTTTTTTCCTTGTTGTTTTAGCTCAGCTGATTTCTTAGCTAGCATAAGAGTAGGGGATTCTTTAACATAATTTACCCGGTTTGCAGTGAGTGACATAAATTAACTACATATTATAAGATTGATTTTTAGTAATAACTAAATTGCTATTGCCATCTGATAGATTATATGTGAACATGTAGGTTAAATCAAAATAAATTTAATAATTTTTGTCAATCTTTATTAACTAAATATAATAAACTAAGATGATAAAGAGTACTTTTATAACTAGTATAAATAATTTTAAGAAAATGTGCTTATTTATTATTTCATTACCAACTAATATAATTGAAGGAATTGTCTGGGTAAAAAAATATATATCTGACACTAATAGTAAATTTAAAAACCTAAGTTCTATAAATATTGAACTTGGCATATATCATCTTAAAAAAGGTAATTATAATGATGCTATTTTACGTTTTCAAATAGTGTCAAGATTTTTAAAGCAGCAAGTTGAAGAATCATATTATTGGATGTCAATTACCTATTTTATAAAAGGCAATTATCAGAAATCGTTAAGATGTTTAGAGTTCGTTACCACACAAGATAGTATTGGTCTTAAGAGTTTTATCCAAAATTGTAAAACATCTAGTTTTGTACCTCAAAAAATATGGGATATGTACAGAAATCTTACCTTAGAATATTATAACTTTAGGTTTATCAGTAAAGATGTTGATATTGCTAAGGAGTTTGTTAAGATTTTACTCAGTGGCGTAGAAGAATTTCCACCTAACTGTAAAATATTAGACTATGGTTGTGGAGATGGTATTTTTGGTCATAATATTAATGAAATGATAGTAAAAGATTTTCGTTTAGTAGGAGTAGAAAGCTCTGATGAAATGGTTAAGTCGTTAAAGCTAAATAACGTAATAAACCATAAAGAAGTTATTTATGATGAAGTAGCATCTTTATGGCCTCAGGACTTTGTAGAATATCATGTAAAAGAAAAGTTTAACGTTATTGTTTCTTTTGCTAGCCTTAGCTATACATCTGATATACAAAAAGTTGTAGAAAAATTTTCTAAAATTTTAATTCCAGGTGGATATTTTTGTTTATTATTACCATGTAACAATAATAATACAGTTTTTGATATAAAATATTCATGGTTTGTATTTAATATAGACTATGTAAAAAAAGTGTTAGAAGATGTTAACTTTCAGCTATTAACAGAACATAAATTTAAAATACTTGATAAGTCTTTAATTTATAATATTTTACTATTAAAAAATAGTAACTAGTTAGAAATAATAGTCAAGAGAGAATGATAAAGGTTTACTACATCATGGTTATAATAATAAGCCTTATTTCTTCAATAGTTAAAGCTGAGAATAATTCAAATAGTAGTAGTTATAAACATACTTATAATATAGAAGAAGATATTTGCTTAGAACAATATGATCCTTATGAAAAGATTAATAGAAAAATTTTTAATTTTAACTTAGTTTTTGATCACCATTTTTTAAGGCCAATTACTTTAATTTATAGAAGAATATTCAGTGATTATAGCCAAGAGAGAATAAATAATTTTATTGATAATATGTTTGTGCCAATTACAACTATAAATAGTATATTGCAGTTAGATGGTCAAAATAGTCTATTAAGCTTTTGGCAGTTTACAGTAAATTTTACTTTGGGTATAGGTGGAATATATGATATTTCTTCAAAATTTGGCTTACAGTCTAAACCTAGAAATTTTGGTAGTACATTAGCTAGATATGGTATCGGACCTGGTCCTTACATTGTGTTGCCATTTTTTGGAGGTAGCAGTATTAGAGATGTTGCAGATCTAGCTTTTAGTGGAAAATATCTGAATCCGCTATTTTATCACTTTAATAAAAACTTTGTTAATGGATTATATATTATAAGCATAATACAGCAAAGAGAAAAAATTTTAGATACTACTGATTTTGTTTTTAAGAATTCAATTGATCCATATTCAATATTTAAAAATAGTATATATCAAGAGCGTGAGGCTAATTTGAATTATCCTAAAAGTTACAGGTGTTATAAATTTTGGAAAAAAAACAGAGGATAAAAATGATAAGGTCATTTAAATATGTTATTTTTGCTGTTGGAATAGTTTTATCTATAGTATTTTGTTCTTATGCTACACAAAATATTGAAAAATACATTAATGATTTAATGAACCAAGCATTTTCTACAATAAAAAATCCATCTTTAGGAGATGAGGTAAAAAAGATCAAAATTAGAGAAGCAATGGCTAAAAATCTGGATTTTGACTATATGGCTCATACTGTTTTAGGTAGAAATAGATTACCTGAGAAACAAGTTAAAGAATTTATGACAATATATAAAGAATATATGTTAACTTACTGTACTAAAATGGTTAAGAATTACAATGCTGAAGACATTAAAGTCAGTTTGGTATCTCCATATGAAGGTTGTCGTTATATAGTTAAAACTGAGATTATTAGGAAGGGAAGTAGCAAACCTTTAAAAGTTGATTTTTTTGTTAAAAGATTAGATAAAGAATTTAAGATTTTTAATATTGTTACAGAAAATGTGAGTCTAGTACATACTCAATCTTCTGAATTTAACAATATTATTAAAAGCCAAGGATACAGTAGTTTAATTAAGAAGTTAAAGCTTATTTCATCAACTGATTGTAAATCTTAGTTTTATATTAAACAATAATAAAAATCGACTTTCCCTTATATTTTAGCAGATGATAATATATCCATTTATGTTCACTGGCCATTTTGTTTGTCAAAATGTCCTTATTGTGATTTTAACTCTCATGTTGCAAGTAAGATTAACCATAAAGGTTGGAAAGAAGCTTACTTAAAAGAACTTGATTATTTTAGACCTTTACTAGCTGGTAAAAATATCCAATCAATTTTTTTTGGTGGTGGAACACCATCTTTAATGGAGCCAGAATTAGTTAAAAGCATTATAGAAGCCATTAGTATTTATGCAAGGCTTGATAAGTCTATAGAGATTACTTTAGAAGCAAATCCAACGTCTGTAGAAGCCAAAAAATTTAAAGATTTTAAGTTAGCTGGAATTAATAGGGTATCTATTGGAGTACAGTCTTTTAAGTTAAATAATTTAAGGTTTTTAGGTCGCACACATGATGTAGAGTCAGCAAAAGAAGCTATTTTTCTTGCAAGAGAAATATTTCCTAGATTTTCATTTGATCTAATATATTCTTTACCAGGACAAAATTTAGACGATTGGAGTCAAGAAATAAATGAAGCAATGATAGAAGTAAAAGATCATATTTCTCTTTATCAGCTTACTATTGAAAAAGGTACTTTATTTTTTAGTGATTATCATAAAGGTAAGTTGGTTATGCTTGATGATAGTATAGCTGCTAAACTTTATAACTGGACAAACAACTATTTAAGTAATTTAAATTACAATAAATATGAAATTTCAAACTATAGTAAAATTGGTCAGGAATGTCGCCATAATTTAAATTACTGGAATTATTCTAGCTATTTAGGTATAGGCCCAGGGGCCCACAGTCGCCTTGTATGTAAGAGTAATAATATAAGAAAAGTGATTGCTATTATGATGCTGCATAATCCACAAAAGTGGTTAAATAAAACATTGTATGAGAGGCATGGAATGCAAGCTTTAACTATTTTAAATAATCAAGAAGTCATAGAAGAGATAATTATGGTAGGGCTACGTTTATCAGCTGGAATTACAGATCATAGATTATTAGAATTGACAAATTGTAATTTTAAAACATCTTTAAATATTAAATATGTAGAACAGTTAGTTGATGATGGCTATCTTGTTCTAACAAAGAACAATATAAAATTAACAAATAAAGGGGTGCTTTTTTATAATTATATAGTTCCTAGAATTATTTCTGATAATATAATAGAAAAATAACTGGATAAAAATTATGGTATTTGATCATATTTTAATATCTCGTATTCAATTTGCGTTTACTATAAGTTTTCATATTCTGTTTCCTGCATTTACAATAGGGCTAGCTAGTTGGTTAGTAGTAATTGAGGCACTATGGTTAAAGACTACTAATATCATTTATAAGAGAATTTATAAATTTTGGGTTAAAATCTTTGCGATTACTTTTGCTATGGGAGTAGTATCAGGAGTAGTGCTTTCTTATGAGATTGGTACTAACTGGTCTGGATTTTCCTATAGAGTTGCTAATGTTATTGGACCATTGTTCGGACTTGAAGTATTGACAGCTTTTTTCCTTGAATCATCTTTCTTAGCTATTATGCTTTTTGGTTGGAATAGAGTGAATAAGATAATGCATTTTATTGCAACCTTAATTGTAGCAGTTGGCACTTTAATATCATCTTTTTGGATTTTGTCTGCTAATAGTTGGATGCATACCCCAGCAGGCTATGCAATTGATGTTGCAAATATTTTAGTGCCATTAAACTGGCTAGAAATAATATTTAATCCATCTTTTCCTTACCGATTTATTCATATGACTACAGCGTCATATTTAACTACTGCTTTTGTTGTTGGTGGAGTATCTGCTTGGTATCTTAAACATAACAAATATGTTGCTGAAGCAAAAGTCATGTTTGCTATGGCTATGTTAATTGCCTTTTTTGTAGCTCCTATGCAGATTTTTTTTGGTGATATTCATGGGCTAAATACTTTAAAGCACCAACCAGCTAAAATTGCTGCTATAGAAGGTATATGGGAAACGAAACAAGGTAGCCCATTGAGGTTATTTGGTGTGCCAGATCAACTATCTGAGAAAACTAAATATACTGTTGAAATACCTAAACTAGCTAGTATAATTTTAACCCATAGTGTAAATGGAGAAGTTAAAGGATTGAAAGAGTGGCTGCCAAATGAACGGCCACCTGTATTTTTAGTATTTTGGTCATTTAGAATTATGGTTGCTATGGGTCTTCTTATGGCTATTACAGGATTGATTTCTTTTTTTCTATATTTACAGCAACAACTATTTAGTACGAATTGGTTCCAATCATGGTGTATTTGGATGAGCCCAGCTGGGTTTATTGCTGTGCTTGCAGGGTGGTTTGTAACAGAAATAGGCAGACAACCTTACGTAGTTTATGGTATTGTTAGAACTTCAGAAGTTGTTTCTAATATACCAGGTAAACATGTGTTTATTTCACTGATAGCTTTTATAGTAATATATGGTTTTATATTTGGAGCAGCAATATATTATATTTTACAACTTATTAAAAAAGGTCCAGTATTACCTGAGGATGATACGGATGTTTATGGAGGGCATGGTAATAAAAAAATATTAATAAGTAGTATACCATACATATCACGTAAACCATTGTCTAAAGGAGATTAATTATGTTGGATTTATCTAATTATTTAAATTTGTCATTGGCATTAGGAGCTATCATAGCTTTAAGTGTTTTTTTATATGTTTTATTAGATGGGTTTGATCTTGGGGTTGGTATTTTATTTCCATTTGCTCCTACTAATAATTGTCGTGATAAAATCATGAACTCGGTTGCACCATTTTGGGATGGTAATGAAACTTGGCTGGTTTTAGGTGGTGGAACCCTATTTGCTGGATTTCCACTTGCTTACTCAATATTAATGCCAGCCTTATATATTCCTATAATTACAATGTTGCTTGGCTTAATTCTAAGAGGGGTAGCTTTTGAGTTTCGTTTTAAATCTGACCAAAAAATAGTAAAATTATGGGATTATTGTTTTCACTTTGGATCGGTAACTGCTACTTTTGCTCAAGGAGTGATGTTAGGTGCTTTTGTTCAAGGCATTAAAGTTAATAATAGAATCTTTGTTGGTGATAGTTTTGATTGGCTTACTCCATTTTCATTAATGACTGGAATAGCTTTAATATTTGCTTATTCTTTATTAGGAGCAACTTGGGTTATTCTAAAAACAGAAAAAGAGACTCAGTTATGGGCTTATAAGTCAGCCCTGTATGTTCTTGTCTATGTCGCATTATTTATTGGAGTGGTTAGTGTTTGGACACCACTTATTAATGAACAAATTTATAATAGATGGTTTGATGTATCAAACCTAATGTACTTATGTCCTATACTTTTAACAACTATATTTATAATCGTTAATCTTTTTTACACTTTAATCAATATATAATATAGTGAAACCTTTTTTGCTATCTATTGCATTATTTATTTTAGGCTATGTAGGTTTGATAATTAGCTTATGGCCGTGGATAGTACCATATAAAATATCTTTTTTAGATGCTGCTGCTATTTCTACTTCACAATCACTTGTTTTCCTCTCTATTATCATTTTCTTACCTTTTGTATTAGCTTACACCATTTTTAATTATTATGTATTCCGTGGAAAGTCAACACATCATTCCATGTATTAGATTATACAATATGTAATATATCTTCTTAAAATTATATGTCTATAGCCTTAAAAAAGTAAATCTGAAGATAATTTTTTCTAAATAATTTAATTATTTTGCAAACTAGATGAAAAAATACTTGCTTTTGTAAAACTTTCGTGAGAGTATGCAAGTAATTTAGTAAACTAATTGTAAATTATCTACTTAGGAGTTAAAAGTAAGATGCGCGTTTTATTAATAGAAGACGACCCTGTTCAAGCTACGTCAATTGAATTATCATTAGCTAGTGAAGGAATTATTACTGATAAAGCTCACTTAGGTAAAGATGGTATTGAATATTCAAAGTTATATAATTATGATCTTATTATACTTGATTTAAAGCTACCTGACATACATGGTCATGATGTTTTGTTGCGCTTAAGGTCACAAAAAATTAAAACCCCCATTATAATTTTATCTGGGCTGTTAGACATAAATGATAAAATAAAAGGTTTAGGATGTGGAGCTGATGATTATGTAACTAAGCCATATAACTGTAGTGAGTTAGCTGCTCGTGTAAAAGCTATTATACGACGGTCCAAAGGACATTCTGAATCTTCAATTAAAGTTGGAGATTTACTAATTATTGATTTAGAAACTAGAACTGTTTGCATAACTAACAAAGCTAAAATTGGCTCTGCAAGTGGTCAAGGTAAAAAACGAGTTACTAGTAGTGGTGATGTTCATGTTCACTTAACAAATAAGGAATATAAAATCATTGAATTGCTTGCAATGAGAAAAGGCACAGTATTAACTAAGGAGATGTTTTTAAATCATCTTTATAATGGTATAGATGAACCTGAAGTTAAGATTATTGATGTATTTATATGTAAATTACGTCGTAAACTTGAGGAGGCCTCTGGCGGTATTAATTTTATTGAAACAGTATGGGGACGGGGATATATGTTAAAAGAATTTGATCAGAAAGAAGGTAGCAATTATTCTAACTTGAGTTATCTTGAAGATAATGAGGTAAGGAAGTTAGATTAGAAAGCATTAATTGAATATGTAAATAATGTATAAATCCAAACTAAATATTTTTGTTTAGGTTAGTATATCATTTCATTATAGGGTCTAAAAATTTTAATATTTTTGCTTAAAATAACTTAAATATTATATTAGTGTAAGTACTAGTTTGTTGTAATATAAAATATATAAAAATATTGCTTACTAGGCTTTATTCACTGATATTTTCTCTAAATTTAATTGTTGATTTAATTATTAACTGATGGCCTTAATTTCTGAGAATTCTAAAAGATGCTTTAAGCTAGATTAATTAAATAAATATATACTAATTAATTAAGGGGAATTATTAAAGGGAAAATGTCGATAAACTTAACTGATTATAAAGATAGCTTATTATTTTTGCCATTAGGTGGATGTAACGAGATAGGCATGAATGTCAATCTTTACCATTATCAAGGTAAGTGGATAATGGTAGATTGTGGAGCTGGTTTTGCAGATGACTTTACTCCAGGAATTGATATGCTAGTAGCTGATTTAAGCTTTATAAGGAAGCATAGAAAGGATTTAATAGCTCTAATACTTACTCATGCTCATGAGGATCATTTGGGGGGTGTACAATATCTCTTTCAAGATTTAGATTGTCTAATTTACGCTACTACTTTTACAGCAAACTTCTTAAAACTTAGGTTAGAAGAATATAGGCCTGGAAACGCAATTACTATTAATGAAGTAAAACCTGGTACAAAAATTAATCTTGATCCTTTTTCAATTGAGATGCTACCACTTACTCATTCAGCACCTGAAATGCAAGCATTAATGATTAGAACCAGAGCGGGTAATATCTTGCATACTGGTGATTGGAAATTTGATGGTAACCCTATTATTGGTAATCCATCTGATAAAGAACTGTTAAAAAAATATGGAGAAGAAGGAGTAACAGCTTTAGTATGTGATTCTACTAACGTTTTTAATAAGGTACCTTCCGGTTCAGAAGGAGATTTACAAGAAAGTTTAATTGATGTTGTCCGTAACTCTTCTGGCTTAGTTATAGCTACAACTTTTGCTTCAAATTTAGCAAGGTTAAATACTTTGATTGTTGCTGCCAAATTTGCTGACCGTAAAATTATACTGACGGGTAGAAGTTTAATCCGTATGATTCAAGCAGCTAAAAATAGCGGTTATTTAAGTGAGTATTTAAGTGACGATAATATTGATAATTTTATTGTAGATATTGATAAATTCACTAGCTTACCACGGGAAAAGTTAATGATTATTTCAACTGGGTGTCAAGGAGAGCCTTTAGCAGCTGTCAATAAAATAGCTATAGGTAAGCATCAGCATATAAAGTTAATGGCCAAGGATACTATTATTTTCTCTTCTAAAATTATACCTGGTAATGAAAAAAGAATATTTAGGTTGTTTAACCTATTTATTAGATCTGGAATTGAAGTTATCACTGAAAAAGATCACTTTGTCCATGTTTCTGGTCATCCTTCTGTAGAAGAGCTAAAGATGATGTATGAGTTAGTTAAACCTAAGATTTGTATACCAGTACATGGAGAGCCTATACATATACATGAACATGTAAAACTTGCTAAAAAATATGGTATTGAACATGCAGTAGAAGTAGAAAATGGCACTATTTTAAAAATAGACTCACAATCTACTAAAATTATTGGAAAGGTACGAACGGGGTATCTAGGAGTGGAAGGTAATTACTTACTACCAACAGATTCTAGGGTCTTTTATATGCGTCGTAGAATGCGAGAAAGTGGTATTATAGTTGTAACTTTAATTTTTAATAGTAAAGGTTACCTAGAACTAGATCCTATATTGTCATTTCCTGGTTGCCTTGATCCTGTAGATGATAGTGAAATAATTACAGAAATTAGAAGGGCTCTAAAAAATCAAGAGTTACATTGGAAAAAGTCTGATATAGAGAAAACTACAAAAAGTTGTATTAAGAAAATTATTAAGAAGGAGACTAATAAAGATCCAATAATTATAGTTAACACTGAAAAGTTATAGAAGTAGTGATAAATATAAATAAATTAATTTGTAGCTTTACATAGTGCTGTACTACTTATTATTTAAGTTAAATCTAAAATGATTATTATAGAGGAAGTTTATATAAATATTGAAATATTGACAATATTTATAAATTATATACTTTATACTATTTTACTAAAAATTTGGAGAATAAATTAACTTCATTACTTACTATTTTATAACGTTTATTTACGTAATATTTCTTTATTTTCAAGCTCTATTTCAAAGTTTTTATATTTATGTTGTATATTATAATAGTTTATTAACTATTTTTGCTTATTGTTCAAGATATAAATGGTGTTATCATTCCATTAAAAGGTATAAGTCATGACAAAAGCAAGTAACACTAAGTTTATTTTTTTTACTGGAGTAGTAGGAAATGTACTAGATCATTATGATACAGCATTGTATGTTTATCTTGTTCCTTTTATAGCAGCAACTTTCTTTAATTTTGATGATCCTGTTATTGCTCTTTTAGCAGGTTATGGGGTAAAATCTACAGCAATAATAACAAGACCAATTGGTTCTCTATTTTTTTCTTATTTGGCTAGCAAATGGGGGGCAAAAAATACATTAGTTGTTACTTTACTAGGAGTTGCAATTACTACATTTATTATTAGCATTATACCTGGGTACCAATCAATTGGTATTATAGCACCTATAACACTAATATTAGTTAGAATGGTACAAGGGTTCTTTGCATCTGGAGAATATATTGTATCAGCTGTTTTCATTTTTAATTATGCTAAAGCAGGAAGATATGCACAAGCAAATAGTTATTATCTTTGTTCTCACATGGGTGGAATAGCAATTGCTTCATCAGTTGCAGCTATTGTCAGTGCTAGTAATGACCCTAATTTCAATTGGCGCTATGCTTTTGCTATTGGTTTATTTACAGGAATTATAGGTCTAATACTTAGGCTAACGGTTATAGTAGAGAAATCTGTAATTGATACAGCAAGTGATATAGCTGTAGTTAAAGCTACATATATAAATTTTTCTAAAATAATTATAATTGCTTGTTTAAGTAGCTTTAGCTATGTAACTTATTCTGTACCTTTTGTTTTTTTAATAATTTTATACCAATTATTAGTGATGTAACTATAGCTGAAATGTTAAGAGATAATAGCTATTTTCTTATCATAGATATTCCATTATTACTGATAATGGGATATATAGGTGATCGTTTTGATCATAGAAAATGGATGATTACTATTGCTGTAATTTGGGGAGTAACAATAATTCCATGTTTCATGTTATTACCTGGAGCATCGCTGCTACAAGTAAGATTAGTAAAATCCTGGATAATAATGTTAGGAGTATCATTTAGTCCTATTGTTAATGCTTGGTTGTTTAGGAAACTTGTGGGTCCTGAAAAATATCTAATAATGGGGCTAGGTTATACTATAGGTACTGAGATTTTAAGTAGAAAAAGTACTTTGATTTGTCTTAGTTTATGGGAATATTTTAATAGTGTAATTGCTCCAGCAATATATATTGTAATAGTAACCATAATTGCTTTGGTTTCATTAATTTTGTTAGATAAGAATTCTTTAAATGAAGTATGATATACTTAAAGATTGATTTGATATAAACATTTATTGTGTTTATTGTTAACTACAACTTTCAGTTTTTGCAACAAATACTTAAAAATCTTAATTAAGTTTTATCAACTATTTATTAATTCAATGTAACATCTAGTTGTCAGATAAATAACAATATTCAAAATAATAATAGAGCTTAGTTTAGTTTTACTACCTACTGTAGACTTGACCAATTAGGATCAGAACCATTTTTAGGAGTTTTTAGTTCCCGCTCATTATATCCTGTACAATCTATAGAGTATAACTTAACATCTCCAGGATTTTGGCCCATTGATGGAAAAGTACGAGCAAAAACAATTGTTTTACCATTAGGGGCCCATGATGGCCCTTCAACTAGGTAACCATTTGCGATAAGCCTTTCATCACTTCCATCTAACCTCATTACACCTATACTAAATCCTTCTCCTGAAGCAGCTTTAGTAAAGGCTATATAATTATTCTTAGGAGACCAAGAAGGGGTCGTGTATGAACCATTATTAGAACTTATTTGTTGTGGATTGTTACCATTAGCATCCATAACGTATATTTGTGGAGACCCGCTTCTGTCAGAAGTAAAAGCAATTTTTTGCCCATCTGGAGAATAGCTAGGGGAAGTATTAATAGACATACCTCTAGTTAATTGTTTAACATGTCTTGTACTTAAATTTATTTCGTATATGTGTGTAGCTGCACTTTGAGATGTAGAAATAGAAACTAAAACTTTATTACCATCTGGGGAAAACTTAGGAGCAAAAGTTATACCACTGAAATTTCCTAGTAACATATCCTTGCCAGAATATAAGTTACGAAGATGCACTCTTGGTATTTTGTTATGATAAGCAACATAAAGTATCTGGTCATTTTTAGGTGAAAATACAGGAGTAATAACAAGATTTTTACCATCAGTTATATAATAATGATTAGCACCATCTTGGTCCATGATAGCAATTCTTCTTATCCTTTTTTTCAAGGAACCACTTTCAGAAATATATAAAATTTTTGTATCAAAATACCCTTTTTCTCCTGTTACACTTTCATATACTCTATCTGCTATTTTATGAGCAGCACGTCGCCATAGATTACTATCTAGCTCAAGAGCTTCTTTTGCAATTTCTGCTTCTGATAAGACATCCCATAGCGTGAAACTTATTTTAACCTTTTTTGAACTAATATAACTTACTTTACCATTAACTAAGATACTAGCATTTATTTGCCGCCAAGCAGCAAATAAAGGGATATGGTCAATTCCATATTTATTTTCTAGAAACGCTTGAGATGATATAGGGTGAAAAATAGCTGAATTTCTAAGATCATTATTAATAACTGCAGTAATATTATCTGCAATATTTCGCTCCTTACCAGAATTAGAATCAAAAATATTAACAGCTATAGGTATTTCCTGAAGGCTACCTCTAGTAATTCTAATAGGTTCAGATGAAATAGAAGATAATATGTTAAAGAATAATACTATAATAAATATTGATATAATTTGTGTGATCTTTGCCATAAAATTCTTGCTTAGTTAATAATAATTTTACTATATAATATACATAAATGACTTCAAGAGTTGAAAGGAAATAAAGGACTAAATATCAGTGTATTACATAATTACCTTCACCCATTTCATACTCAAACTTAAAGGCATAGATGTATTAAACTTACCTATATAAATTATACTGATCTTATTAGATTTTGCAATCATTACAATTTATAAAAATTATATTTGACTACCTATATGTTTACTAAAACACAAGATATTTACAGTATGTGATAATCTTCTTAGTTTAAGGTTGTTTTAAATTGATATTATAATTTTTGTATTAAGTCTCTATTAGATTTTTACAATTATTAATCCTCTGGTACAAATTCAAAAGTTAAAGTTTTCCATTCATTATATTCTTCTACTGGCAAGTTTTGAAAAGGACTTGCAGCCCAAATTGATCTTTTAGTACTTTGTATAAAAGCATTGCATATTCTTTGGTTGGCAGGACAAGAGTTACTAATTTCTTTTATGCTTTCAACAGTACCATCTAGAGTTAAGTTTAATGTTAAAACTACACTAATTCCAGATACTGCTCCTATAGTATGATTCCAGTACATTTGAATCTGAGTTTTAATCACATCAGCATAACTTATAGTATCTATGTTACTAAAAGGGTCTTCAGTACTAAATTGATCCTTTATATTAGTAGTATTGCTATTTATAGTTTTTTTGTTTTTTATATTATTTTTACTTTTGCTAAGCTTGAGATTAACATCTTTTTTAATTATAGATGCATTTTTTGATTTATCTTTAGAAAGTAATTTATTATTCTGCATTGGCTTAGTTAAGCTTTCTTGATTATTATCTTTAAGGTTATTGTTGTTTTTTTCTAAATTTTTAGAAGTTTCTAAATCTTTTTTCTTACTAGTAATAGCTTTTTCTACTTTTTTTAGTGGTTGAGAACTTAGTTTTTTACTAGTCTTTTGCTGGTTATGACCTGTAGGAGTGATTTGTTTAGGCTGAGTAGCGTTTTTTGTTACTTTATTATCTTTAAGGTTATGGGTTACATCTTTTTTAGTAACTATATTGTTTTGTTGATTGTTGACTTGGCTTTTGGAGCTTACTGCAGTTTTGTTAGCTATTTTTTTTACAGTTGCAAACTCAAGATTTACTATTTTATCATTATGCGTAGAAAGTGCTTTCTTACTGGAAGAAGAAAACATTAAGATATAGCCTAATATTATGTGACTAATAAAAGATATTAATAAAAAAATATGAAAATTATCATTGTTACTGTTCATTAGGAATAGTACTTGTAATTAAAGCTACCTTTGTAAATCCAGCATTAGTAATTTCTACAAAAACTTTTACAATATCACCATAAGATATATTTTTATCCCCTCTTATAAAAATGCGAGTGTCTAACTTCTCTTTAGTAATAGCTTTTAGTTTTTCTGCTAAGTTATTTTTATCAATTTTAGTTTTTAATATGTATATATCGTTGTTTTTATCAACACTAATAGTTAAAGGTTCATCTTGCTCAGGGATAACCAAACTGGAATTAGTTTCTGGTAAATCAACGTTAATACCAGCTGTTAACATAGGTGCAGTAATCATAAATATTATTAATAATACTAACATTACATCAACTAGTGGTGTTACATTAATATTACTAATTATTTTAGCTTTATTATATTTCTTTGCAAGATGGCTATAAGACCCTATTTTTACATTCATGCTTTTTCTTCATCTATAATTCGAGATAAAATTGTGTAAAATTCACTTATAAAACTATCAATTTTATTTTCTATTAAGCTAAGCTTAGTAGTGAGTAAATTATAAAATATCACTGCTGGAATAGCAGCAAATAAACCAATAGCGGTAGCAAGTAATGCTTCTGCAATACCAGGAGCTACAACTGCTAACCCAGTGTTTTTTGTTACTGCAATTGATTGAAAGCTATGCATAATTCCCCATACAGTGCCAAGTAACCCGACAAAAGGAGATGCTGAACCAATAATTGCAAGAATTACAATATTACTTTCAAGCTTTTCTAATTCTCTATTTCTTACAAAATGCATGGAGTGAAGAATTCTATCTTTTAGACCTAAGTTTAGTAATAAGTTATTTTTATCAACATGACGTTCTCTTCTATATTCATTTAAGGCAGCTACAAGTACTGCTGATATAAGATTATCAACGTTTTTACTAATTTTATCATATAACTGTTCTATTAGTTGGCTAGACCAAAATGTTTGCTCGAAAGAAATCATTTTTTTATTTACTTTATTTAAATGGTAATGTTTATATAAAATAATAGCCCAGGTCCAAATAGATGCAAAAATAAGCATTAACATTATTGTTTTACCAATTACATCAGAAGCTAGGATTGTAGAAACTACAGACATTTTAGGTGCTGAAATAGCTGCTGTTTTTGCTAGTATTGTTGATGAGTTCATTACTAATCTCTAAGTGATTATTGTTTTTTCTAATACTTGTTGTTATGATATACTAAAAAACTTTAAGCATGCAATAAGATTTTATTTATCTTGAAAATTGTGTTTACCTAAAAATTTTTACTTTAATTAATTTATTACTTTTATGAAACAATTATGCTTTTTAGTATAAATTTTATGTAAAAATTTTTAACAAAATTGACTTGATATGAATGAAAGTACAAGCTTCTTCATTAAATCTTACAATTTATTTTATATTTTAATAGTAAAATAGCTTAGTGATAAGGGGTTAGTTATATATACTAAGATTAAATATTAAGAAGTTAATTATTATGTATCCAATAACAAGGTTAAGGCGTAATCGAAGATATAAATGGTTAAGAGAGCTAGTAGCTGAAACTAGTTTATTGCCTGCAAATTTAATTTTGCCAATTTTTGTTATTGAAGGTAGAAACTTAAAAATTCCAATTGCTACAATGCCAGAAGTTGAAAAATTATCTATAGATTTAGCATTAAAGAAAGCTAAGCTAGCTGCTAGATATGGTATTAGGGCAGTAGCTATATTTCCTGTAATAGAACCAAAGCTAAAAACTATTGATGGAAAAGAAGCATTAAATTCTGATAATCTTATCTGTAGGACTATCAAGCTATTTAAAGAAGATAATTTACCAATAGGAATAATTGCTGATGTGGCTTTAGATCCCTATACGACACATGGCCATGATGGCTTATTAAATGAAAATAAAGATGATGTTGATAATGATAAAACCTTGTTATTACTATGTGAGCAAGCAAAGATATTAGCTGCAGCAGGAGCAGATATTATTGCTCCTTCTGATATGATGGATGGAAGAATCAAAGCAATACGCAGTGTTTTAGATGATAATAAATACTACAATACTATAATTTTATCTTATGCAGCAAAATACGCATCAAATTTCTATGGCCCTTTTAGAGATGCTGTTGGATCAAAGATATCCTTTGGTCAATCTTCTAAAAAAACCTATCAAATGGATTATCGCAATGTTAAAGAAGCACTAAATGAAGTAGATATGGATATACAAGAAGGTGCTGATATGGTAATGGTAAAGCCAGCTAGTATGTATTTAGATATAATATCTGCTATTGCAAGTAAGTTTAATATCTCAGTATTTGGCTATCAAACTAGTGGAGAATATTCAATGATTAAATATGCTTCTTTAGCTAATTGTATGGATTTTAATAGTGCAATGTTAGAATCTTTATTATCTATTAAAAGAGCAGGGGCTATAGCTATTTTTACCTATGCTGCTATTGAAGTAGCAAAGTATTTAAAAGAAATTTGTTAGTAATAAAATAGAAGCAATATATAATAGAAATTATTTTAGGCTTTAAAACATACTCTAGACGTTGCTCTTGATAACTTTATATTATGGGGTATAATTGACTTTTTATTTATTAGAGTGAAATTATGGAAAATGGTAAAAACTATTTCCTTAAAATTACTGCTGTTATATCAATAGTGATTGGGACCTTAGCTATATATTTTATGCTTGTTTTTTGGCCTGCTCCTAAAGCTAGTGTAAATGTTATTAATCAATCAAATAAGTCCTTAGAGTCAGTAACTGGAGCTAAAATAGGTGGAGATTTTTGTTTAATTGATACAGATAACAATGAATTTACAAGTGAAAAGCTAAAAGGTAAGCCTTATCTTGTATATTTTGGCTTTACTTTTTGTCCAGATGTTTGTCCTGTGACATTAGAGAAAATATCTAAAGTTATGAAAATTTTAGATACCTATCATATAGATATTTCAGCAGTCTTTATTACTGTTGATCCTAAGCGAGATGATTATTTAGCTTTAAAAAGCTATATGACAAATTTTAATCCTGCAAATTCTGGTTCTAAAATTATTGCTCTTACTGGTGCAAAAGATCAGATCAAGGATGTAATTGAAAAATTCAAAATATATGCAGTAATATCACCACTTAGTGATAGCAAAAGTGATGATTATTTAATAGATCATACTACTTTTGTGTATTTGATGGATAAAAATGGAAAATATGTAAAGCATTTTACTCTTAATGATTCTGTTAAAGATATAGTAGAATATATTAGAGTAAATATGAAATCCGGTCAGCATATTGGGTAATAAGGTGCAAAATATAAATTCCATAATAAAGATAGTAAGAGAAGTTTTACATCAGGAAATATATGGGTTAGAGCAATTAGTAAATAATCTTCCAATAAAGTTAGGTGAGGTAATACTTGAAATTAATAATATGCAAGGGAAATTAATTACTAGTGGGATTGGAAAAAGTGGGTATATAGCTAGAAAAATTGCTGCAAGCTTTTCGTCTATAGGTACTGTATCAATTTATGTACATCCAGCTGAAGCTAGCCATGGGGATTTAGGGATAATTAATGACAAAGATTTAGTAATTTTGTTATCAAATTCAGGAGAGACAAAAGAGTTACTTGATATAGTAAATTATTGTAAGCGCTTTAAAATCAAACTAGTTACTATGACTATGAACCCAAACTCTACAATAGCTAAAACTAGTGATTTTGTTCTTAATATTCCAAAAATATCTGAAGCATCATTAGTAGATGCTCCTACTACTTCAGCTTTAATGATGCTAGCTTTAGGTGATGCAATTATGGTATCTGTACAAGAACTTAAAGGATTTACTAAAGAAAATTTCCAAATATTTCATCCAGGAGGTAAAATTGGGGCTAGTTTAATTAGAGTAAAGGCAATAATGCACACTGGTAGTAAGTTACCAGTGGTTAAACCAGACAGTTTAGTATCTGATGTGTTAATTACTATGACAAGTAGTGGGTTTGGTTGTGCTGTCGTTACTAAGGATAATACATTAGTCATAGGAGTTATTACTGATGGTGACTTAAGAAGGCATATGAGTGAAAAAATTATTGCTTTAAAAGCACATGAGATTATGACAACTTCTCCAATTACTATTACTTCTAATGTTTTTAGTGCTGAAGCTTTATCTATAATGAATAATAATAAAATTACTACTTTATTAGTAGTAGAGGACAATAGATTGCTAGGAATAGTGCATATGCATGATCTGTTAAGAATTGGAGTTGTTTAAATAATGGCTAGACTGTATTTTAACATAATTAATTTAGTACAGTTGTTTTGTTTAATTGTTTTTATATTTGTTAGCTACTTTGTTTATTCTATTATTCAAAAACCTATTAACAAAGTGGACTATAATAGAAAACCATTATCAAAGAAGTTACTTGTCGATAAGACAAAAGACTATGATATATATATACTAAATTCAGTTTTTAATAGTTTTGATAAGCAAGACAAGCCTTACAAAATACATTCTAAGAAAGCTATAAAATTAAAAGATAACCTCTATATGCTTGAAGATATTGAAGGTTATTATAATTACCGTGATGATAAACCTGTATTGTTATCAGCCAAATCAGGAAAAATGGATGAAAAAAGTAAGATAGTAAAATTTTACCGTTCTATAAAGTTAACATATGAAGATTGTCTTATAACAACGGATCAAATAGATGTTAATTTAATTGATTCTTCAGCAATAGGGTCGCAGGGGGTTATAATTAAATATAAAGATGATAGCGAAATTAAAGCTAACCAATTTAATATAAAATCTAAAGAAAGAATTTTACACTTACATGGCAATGTCCAGACTCATATTAAAAATCCTAGTACTAGCAAATTTATTGCTGATAACTAGTTATATTGATGCTATTAAAAACTCAGAGGAAAATTTTTCAGATATAAAAATTTATTCTGATGACTTAGTGGTAGAACGGGATAATGGTATACTAATTTTTACAGGATCTGTTTTTATGTGTTTTGAAGATATAAAACTCAAGACCAGTAAAATGATAATAAAGGTTATTGAAGAACAGCAAAGTGGTAAACCAATAAAAAAAATTCAAACTGTTACTTTACCAAGTCAGTTTATTGCTCTTAGGGAAATTGGCACAATTACAGAGATTATTAAAGCAAATAAGGGGGTTTACAACCATGAAAATAGTGTTTTACTAGCAGATGATAATGTATATCTTCAACAAGATAACAATGTTAAACAAACTAGCAATATTATTTCTACTAAATCATTAGTTTATAAGGCAAAGTTAAAATCAATAAGATCATCTTAATTTTCATGCAAGATTCAAAAATTACCCTTAATATGATTGATGATAATCATGAACTTAGTGTTTCTAATATTGGTAAGTCTTATGGAATACATACTGTATTAAAATCTGTTTCACTTACTATTAAAAGCGGAGAAGTTATTGGATTACTTGGCCCTAATGGAGCAGGAAAGACAACTTGTTTTTCAATTATTACAGGATTAGTTGCTCCAGATTCAGGATCTTTATATCTTGATGGTGAAGATATCACGAGCTTGCCAATATATTTAAGAGCTAAAGCTGGGATCAGTTACCTTCCTCAAGAATCTTCTATTTTTAGAGGATTAAATGTTGAGGATAATATAATGGCTATACTCGAAGTTACTTACAGTAATAAGAAGAAAAGAAAAGACAAGCTAGAAGAATTATTAAATGAATTTTCAATCGTGCATTTAAGATATGCTCAAGCAACTCTGCTGTCAGGGGGGGAAAGGCGGCGGCTTGAAATTGCTAGATCACTGGCTACTTTACCCAAATTTATACTTTTAGATGAGCCGTTAGCAGGGGTAGACCCATTAGCCATATATAATATTAAGACATTGATAACCTTTTTAAAAGCTAAAAATATTGGGGTGATAATTAATGATCATAATGTTAGAGAAACATTAAAGATGGTAGATCGAGCTTACATTATATTTGATGGTAAAGTATTAAAATATGGTACACCTCAAGAAATAATTGAGTCAGTAGATGTACAAAAAGCATATTTAGGTCCTAAATTTAAAATATAATTGCTAGTTTTTAAGAAGTTTTATAACAAGTGATTGCAAAACGGTAAAAATCTAGTTATTTGGTACTCGTAGTATTATTTGATATTTATGAAGGAGTGACTAATTATGCCCCAAAGCACAACAAAAATACAAAGTGACCTCCATCCACTATCTAGACAAGGTAGTGTAAGAAGAAATCCATTTTTTACACGGGATAGGGAAAATAGGTTTAGAGAAAAAGAAACAACATCTGAAGGTAGCAATAATAAGCCTAAAATAGCACCAAAACCCTTGAAATCTAGTGTAGAAGAAGATAGTAAGGTAGATTATTTTGCTTCTAAAGTAACATCAGAGATAGATACTTTAACTGGTGAACTAAAATCATTACGACTTTCTGATTCAGCTAATAATGGAAGCTTTGCAAACACTAAGGAGGGTGATAAATCAAAATTTGATACATTAAAGCAATTTACTAATTCTCCTGCAGGTGGTGGCAAGTTTGTTAAGTCCATAGTTGTTCCTTCTACTGATAAAACAGAACCTGAAACCAAAGTTAAGAAATTGGTAAACTCAGTGGGACTAGAGCTAAAAGAGGAGGCGCCAGAACATAATTTAGAAAGTTTTCATATACTGACTATAAAAGCTACTACTCAGTCAGTTACTCCTGCTAATGATGGAAAAGATCCTATTGCTAGTGAACTCAGTGAGTCTACTAGCTCTAATGTTAAAAAATTAGCACAGATATTAGGGCCAGAAATAACGGGTACACTAAGACGTAATAAAACAGAATTGAGTAAGTCACGTTCAAAAGACCCTAAAAAACTAGTAGAAACTACTTCTTCTACTAATGAATGTAACCCTATTACTCAAGGAAATCCTTCTCCAATACAAATTATGCCTGGTGTTATACCACCTCCACCACCTCTACCTCCACTAGGGTTAAATAAATATGGAGTAAAAAGTGTAGTATCATTACCTTTACAGGTAGGAGGAAATGATATGTTAGAGCAAGAATTAAAGGAAATTAAACAAAAAAATGAAGTATTAGAAAAAGAAAATAAAGAGTTGAAGGAAAAGAATAAAGAATTGTGTATAAAACTGAAGAAAGTTGAGAAGGAAAATACGAGTTTGAGAGATGAATTAGAAAAAATTATAAATAGTGAAAATAGTGAAGATACTAATAGCAGCGTTTCAGGCTATGGTAGTTCATCTTTAGATTCTTTTGATGAAGAAGATAAATTTATCAAAAGTCTGTTAAGCCTTAATAATAATAATAGTAACATTGCATTTGCAGATGAAGATGAAAATACCTCAACAACTCCAACTCCAGATGATCAATATATAAAGGTTATGGGAGAATAATCAAAGCATTTTGTAAATAATTTATTACTGTGTTATTGATATAAACATAAGAGGTGATTTTAACGATCAACCTCTCATGTTTTATTGGAGTTTGGGGTTATATTAAAATAATACTATTATTTCTGCTTAGTTCTAATTAGATGTAGCAGTTTTTCTCTTGCCTCTGCCTTAGCACGTAAGCTTGCATAAGTGTTTTGCCTACTATCATCTGCAATATGATTTACAAATACAATATTTTGTTCATTTTTTTGGATCCAGCCAATAAACCATCCTTGCTGTAAATCTAACTTCTGCGTTTTATCCTTATTAAGCTGTGAACCATTACCTGTTTTTCCATAAAGTTTCCAACTATCTGGTAATTCTTCAATAAAAAGTATATTCTTTGTTAGTTCATGAGATTTAAGACTTACTGGTAATTTATTATCAACAAGAGTTTGTAAAAATACAGCTTGTTCTTCAGGAGAAATCTCTAACGAGCTAGATAGCCATGAGTTTATTAACCCATTGTTTTTACCTTTATCTCCTGAAATGTCTTGGTTTCCATAGTTAAATTTTATTACGTAATCTTTGAGTTTATTTATGCCAAGCTTTGTAGTTAAAACCTGAGAATACCAAACACAACTATTTTTCATCCATGTTGTTGGATTATGGGGTTGTTTCCAAAGATCAAGCCAGTCTACGTAACCTTTTTGAAATGGTAACTCAGGAAGGATTGTATTAACTAGTAATTCTTCCTCATATCCCATTAAACTAATAGCAATTTTAAATGTTGAGCACGGGGCATAGCGTGTTTTGCAATCACCTTCTTGCTTAATAATTTTTTCATTTTCTTTAACCAAAAAGCACCTAGTATCTGCTAATGCAGAGGCACTAGACAATAAACTAATACCTAAATATAATATAATTTTTTTCATAATCTCTTTAAATTTTAAATTTGTTTCTCTTTTAAAAAACGAAAATTTTTAACAAAATGTATCATTGAAAAATTTAATCCACAAAATTTAATCTATTTGAGGGAAAGACTTTTAGGACAATTATAGTATAATTTTTAAAATTATAAACAGCATGTAGTTAGCGTACAAATTTTAGTGAAATCAACTAAATTTTTAAAAAGCTGATAGAATGCTGGTGCCGCTAGAAAGAATTGAACCTTCGACCTCATCATTACCAATGATGTGCTCTACCACTGAGCTATAACGGCCTTAATGATATATTTAATTATGTATTGACACATTATTGAAGTTAGGTCAAGATAAATATTATTTCAGTAATAATATTTATGAAGGATGATAATAAAGAATTAAGCAATAGCAATAATAATAGTAAAGTTAAAGACATAAAAAAACTGTCTCAAGCTTTGAGACGAAATCTTAAAAGACGAAAGAACATTAAGAAAAATTCCACAGGGCAAAATTTTAAATAAATAATGATATTTTATCATTATTTATTTAATACTAATAGGTAATCATAAATGTAGGCTAGCTCTAAAAGCTCTTAGGTCAAGTATTTTATATTAAATGTTAGAAGTATATTATTAGTTATCTTCCTCTAAAGCAAGTTGATTATATAGTGGACATTTTTGTATTAACTCAAAATGTTTGCCTTGATTAATTACTTGCCCTTTATCAAGTACTATAATATTATCTGCCTGTTGTTCTATAGCGCTGATTCTATGAGTAACTACTACTATAGTTTTAAGTGGATACATATTACGAATATTAGTTAGGACTATTTTTTCGGTTTTACTATCAAGAGCATTTGTAGATTCATCTAGTAAAATTATCTTAGCATTAGTAATTAACCCCCTAGCAATTGCTATTCTTTGTTTTTGTCCTCCTGATAGAGCTATCCCTTTTTCCCCTACAAAACTATCTAAGTTATCTGGCATTTTAGATAAAAACTCATCAACCATTGATATTCGTATTGCATGCAGAATATCTTCTTTAGAAGCGCTGGGATTAGAAAAAAGAATATTGTTTTTAATTGTGTCTGAGAATATATAGCTATCCTGAGGGACATAGCTAAAATATTGGCGAAGTTGATAAAGATTTATTAAAGAAATATCAATGCCACCAATCTTTAAATTTCCTTGTACAGGAGTAAAGAACCGCATCAATAACTGCAATATTGTACTTTTACCAGAACCAGATTTTCCTACTATTGCTACAAATTGGTTAGGATTAATTGATAAATTAAAATTTAATAATACTTTAATATCAGGCCTTGACGGGTAAGAAAATGTAACATCATTAAATTGAACCATAGTATTATCTAAGTTATTAATATATGCAATATTTCTACCAAGTTCAGTAGTGGTAATTTCAAATAAATTAAAAACTCTTTCAGCTGCTGTAAAATATCTAGGAAATTCAGAAATAATTTCTGTAATCCCACCTAAACTTGCTGCAACAATTATTGAATAGTAAATAAAAGATACTAACTGGCCAGAAGATATTGTACCAGTAATTACATCATTACTACCTACCCAAATAATAAAAGCAATTGCATACATAATTAATGCAATAGTTACAGAAAAAAATATTGCTCTCATTTTTAGCCTTTTCTTAGAACAAATGAAATATTCTTGCTGCATTGAATTAAATAATTGCATTCTATATTTTTGCTGGTTAAAGCTGTATACTAGTTTTATATTGTTTAGTAATTCTTCTGTTTCAGAATAAATTTTTGATAATTTTGATCTAGCTGTTCTAGAAAGAGTACGAATATAATGTCCTACTTTTACCATTGGTAGTATAATTATAATAAGCATGATGATAACTAAAAAAGAAAGTTTATTACTTTGTGTAAACATTAAAATTATACCACCAATTAACATAATGCTACTTCTAATAATAAAAGAAAACAAATCTACAATAATTTTGCCAGTAGATTCTATATCAGATGCAAGTCTAGTACTTATATCACTAACTTTGAGCTTTTCAAAAGAATGAACTTGCAAGGTTAATAAGTAATTAAAAACATCATATCTAATATCTAATATTATGTTTTCACTGACGTTATTGATAAAAAAAGATCTTAGGAAACTTGATATAGCAAATATAATAATAACAGCAATAGCTTGTTTTATTATAACATTCATATGGTTATAATTATTAGCTACTATAACGTTATCTACTAAAAATCTTGTGATATTCCCTAAAAAAAGCAGTGAACAAGAAACTGCTATTAAGGACATTAGTACTATATATATCTTAAAGCGGTAAGGTTTAAGATATATAAAAAGTAAGTATAATATTTTATAACTACTCACTTAATTTATTTAAATTAATGTTAAAATCTACAAAATTATTAAGCTCCAGGCTAATTAAAGATAGTAAATCTTCTTTATTTCTACCAAGCCACTTGCCTGCTATATAGTTAAAATGGTGAGGACCACTTACTGGTGATGCTAGCCATATTTGCCGAGCTGCTACATGTATATTAATGACGAATTGTTTATCACTAACAATAATGTGTAAAATAGCATCTCCATCAAAATTTACCTCAATTAATCCAGTGTTATCTTGGGATACTATACTATCTGCAATGTGGTTAATTGTTTTATTAGCTAATACTAAAAAATCTCCTTCTAGCATTTAAAACACCATGATTATTTAATTTTTTACATTATATATATTTATTTTTATTTTATATATATACTATATTTGCTCATGCACTAACTATTTTTTTTAAATAATTTAAATTATTTAAAAAAGTATAAGTTCTTTCCTACAAGATTTAAAAGAGATAGTTATTTAATGTAAATAATATTAAATTGACAATATAAATTAGTTGTAATAATTTCCGTGCATGTACTTTTGCTTTAAGCATTAGGTATGTTAAACTAAAGGAAACTTATAATTAGTATATATGTGTTTTGTTTTTGTTTTTCTCCTAACTCCTAAAATCGTTTGTACGCACATTATTGGAATTTGACAGTGAAAACTTATGCTTGATCACATTTTATCTACATTGAAAGATGAAATTAACAATGCTCATGATATTAAAGCTATAGATAGAATTAAATTATCTTATTTTGGAAAAAATGGAATTATTACATTACAATTAAAAAATCTAGCAAAATTGGATATCAATGAAAAAAAAGAGTTTGGAAAAAAAATTAATGTAATTAAAATTCAAGCTGAAAAAATAATTACACAAAAACTTATAGAAATAAGAGAACAAGAAGTTTTTTTATCTCTACAAACAGATAAATTAGATGTAACTTTACCAGCTAGAAGCAAATTTAAAGGTAGCATTCATCCAATATCACAAGTAACAGAGGAACTACTAAATATATTTTCTATGTTTAACTTTAAGATCGCAGAAGGTCCAGATATAGAAAATGATTGGTATAACTTCACTGCCTTAAATATTGGTATGAATCATCCTGCTAGGCAAATGCATGATACATTTTATTTAAAAAATGTATCAAATAACCAAATACTGTTAAGAACACACACTTCTACTATTCAAATACGGTCTATGGAACAACAAAAACCGCCGATTTATCTTATTGCTCCAGGTAGGACTTATCGTTCTGATTCTGATACTACTCATACACCTATGTTCCATCAAATTGAAGGTTTGGTTATTGACAAGAATATTAATATGGGACATTTAAAGTATCTTATTACTAGTTTTATTAAAATGTTTTTTGAGCAAGAAGATATTGAAATAATGTTTAGGCCAAGTTTTTTTCCCTTTACAGAACCTTCTGCTGAGGTTGATATAAAGTCTAGACAAAATAACCAATGGTTAGAGGTATTAGGTTGTGGCATGGTACACCCTAATGTTTTACGTAATGTTAATATAGATCCTGAAGAGCATCAGGGCTTTGCTTTTGGTTTAGGGATAGAGAGATTTGCTATGTTAAAATATAATATTAGTGATTTGAGAAAATTTTTTGAAAATGATCAGAGATGGCTTCATCATTACAGCTTTTCAGTTTTTGATATACCACAACACATAAATAAAGTAAGTAAATGAAATTCACACTATCATGGTTAAGGAAATTTTTGATAACAGATGTAACTCTTATAGAGATTACTCAATCTTTAACCATGCTTGGGCTTGAAGTTAAGTTGGTGATTGATCGTTCTGTGGAATTACAAGATTTTACTATAGCAGAAATTATAAATGTTAAACCTCATCCTGATGCTACTAAACTACAAATATGTGATGTATATACTGGCCAAGAAACTCTACAAATCATTTGTGGAGCACCAAATGTTAGAGCTGGAATTAAAGTAGTGTTAGCAAAAATAGGTAGTAAAATCCCAGATGGGCAATTTATTATTAAAGAGACAAAAATTCGAGGTATAGTAAGCCAAGGCATGTTATGTTCTGAACAAGAGTTACTTATTGGTAATAATAATAGTGGTATAGTAGAACTGCCAGTGAATTTGATTGTTGGAGACTCATTTGCTAAAGCATTTGGTTATGATGATCCTATAATTCAAATTAATGTTACACCAAATCGTGGAGATTGTTTAGGAGTATATGGTATTGCCCGAGAACTAGCAGCTAAAAATTTAGGGAAGTTACAACAATTAAATAGTAATTTTAATATTAGTGATGGACAATTTTATGCTAATATAAAATTAGATGTTATAGATAAAAGTCACTGTCCATTATTTATAGCTACGGAAATTCAGGATATTGATAATAATTGTGAAACTCCTTTATGGCTCCAGAATTTCTTACGTAATATTGGACTAAGGTCAATTTCTCCTATAGTTGATGTTACTAATTATATTTGCTATAGTTTTGGTTATCCAATACATGTTTATGATAAAGATAAATTGTCAAATACAAATTTAGAGGTTAAAGAATTACAAATATGTGAAAAGTTTATTGCATTAGATGGTAAGAATTATCAATTAGAAGTTGGAGATTTAGTGGTAAATTGTGGTAGTGAGGTTATAGGACTTGCTGGCATAATTGGTTCATTAGCTACTAGCTGTAGCTTAACAACTAAAAGGCTAGTTTTAGAAACAGCTTGGTTTTACCCTGAGAAAATCATGTCTACTGGTCGCAGGCTTAATATAGAAACAGATGCTCGTTATCGTTTTGAAAGGGGTATTGACTATAATATAGCTGTTAAAGTTCATGCTATTGCAAGAGATATGATCATCTCAATTTGTGGAGGTAAATTCTCTAGAACCGTTACATGTGGTGATATTAATGTACCAACTAAGAGCTTAAATTTTCAAATTGCAGAATTTGAAAAGAAAACTGGTATTAAACTAACTAAAGATACAATAAAAGATATTCTAACATCTTTAGAGTTTAAAATCGTTGATCATGGCCATAATAGTTTTAAAATTACTATACCTTCATGGCGCCCAGATATATCTATTAAAGAAGATATAGTAGAGGAAATACTTAGGGTATATGGTTATAATAATCTTCCAGAAATACCTATTAGTTGCCAATATCAATTTAATATGCTATCTAAGCAGCAAAGAAGAATTTTATTAGGTAAAAGAATAACAGCTTCTTGTGGATACAATGAAGTGGTAACTTGGTCTTTCATCAATAGCGAAATAGTGAGATATTTTGGCAGTTATAATGAGAATTTAAAAATTTTAAATCCTATAAATAAAGAACTTAATTATATGAGATGTTCTATTATACCTAATTTGCTTGACTCTATAGCTAAAAATCAGGCTAGGTCGATCAAAAACTTAGCTTTTTTTGAAATAGGGCCAGTTTTTTATGGATTAACTCCTGAAGATGAGCAATATGTTTTAACAGCTGTTAAGTGCGGTGATGTTGAGTTTTTGCATCCGCATAATAAAATTCGCAAGTGGGATATTTTTGACATAAAAGCAGATTTAGAAGTTATAATTAGTGAGCTAGGAATCAATATTGATAATTGTAAAATCGTTACAGATTCAGCGAAATCATATTACCATAGTGGTCGTTCCGGAACCGTAATGTTAGGTAAAACAATAATAGGATATTTTGGTGAGATTCACCCTAAAATTTTAGACTACTTTAAAATTAATTGTTGCGTTGTTGCTATGGAAGTAAATATTGATTTGCTACCGGAAAAAAAATTAAACATAGCAAACGAGAATTAGCTAGAATTTCTAACTATCCATATGTAGAAAGAGATTTTGCTTTTATAATAAATCAAGATATTCTAGCAGCAGAAATAGTGCTATATATACAAAATCTCAATAAGAAATTTATAAAAAAAGTGGAGATCTTTGATATCTATCTTGGTGACAAGTTAGAAAGTAATCAAAAATCATTAGCATTTAGATTAACCATTCAATCTGATAATCAAACTTTAACAGAGGAGATGATTAATGAAATTAGTGATAATATAATATCAAAAGTAACAAGGAATTTTAATGCAATTTTAAGAAGTACCTAACCCCTCATTTGCAATTAATTAGATAATTTAACTTTAACAAATTCTGTTTTATTTAAATTAATACAGGGGGTTAGATAAACACTATTAAGGGGGCTTATGTTACTTACTTGTGCTACAGCTATGCCATAAGGGTAATATTTTCCATCTCCAGAAGTAATAAATAGCTCTCCTATCTGCACTTTACTGTTTTCTTCTAGATATAATGCTTTTATAGAATGCTCACCACCTCCTGCAATTACAGCACGTTCTTGAGATAAAAAGGATATAACAGGTACTTTAAAATTAATATCGGTTAAAAGCAAAACTTTTGAGTAGTTATCACTTACTTCAATTATTCTACCAATCAATCCATGATTGTCATATACAATGTTATTTTGTTTTACTCCTTGATTTATACCAGCAGATATAATTCCTATTTTATTATAGTTTGCAGAACTTACAGATAATAACCTGGTAGTAATTGAGTTATCATTGAATGTTTCATCAGTAAAATTAATAAACTTTTTTAATCTTTTATTTTCACTTATGATATGAACAAGCTTTTGTTCTACATTTTGCAAATGTTGTAGCTTTAACTTTAATTCAATATTTTCTTGTCTTAAGTTTTCTAGAGACTTAAAATATTCTAGTAGCTTGTTAGATGAATTAACTATATAATCTATAGTTAATGAAAAGCTCTTAAATACTTTTCCACTATTTTCTAAAGCAACTAATTGTATTAGTTGTTGATTGGAAAAATATATTATATATATAGAGAAAAAAATCATCAAAGCTGTGTAGATACTTTGCTGTGATCTGATTAGTAATTGTACTAAAGCTAAGATTATATTTTTACTTTGATATTTTTGATATTTGCAACGATTCTCTAAAAAAGCCATTTAAAGTCAATTTTGTTTAAATAATACATGTTTAAGTTTAGAAAATTCTTCTAGAACTCTACCAGTACCTAATGCTACACAAAATAGAGCATTTTCAGCAATGAAAACTGGTAATTGCGTTGTTTCTCTTAATACAAGATCTAGATTCTTTAATAATGAGCCTCCACCAGTAAGTACTATACCCTTGTCTACAATGTCAGAAGAAAGCTCAGGAGGGGTACATTCAAGAGTAACTTTTATAGCTTCAATTATATGGTTGATTGGCTCAACTAAACTTTCAGCAATTTGATGTTCAGTTAATGTCATCTCTCTTGGTACACCGTTTATTAAATCTCGTCCTTTAATTTCCATTTTGTTTCCTTCTGCATTTGGGTGAATATATGCTGTACCAATTTGTTTTTTTATTTTTTCAGCCGTTGGTTCACCTATTAACAAGTTGTGATTACGTCTAATATAATAAGCTATAGCTTCATCCATTTTATCACCACCAACTCTAACTGATCTAGAATATACAATACCACCTAACGACAATACTGCTACTTCTGTAGTACCACCTCCAATATCTACTATCATTGACCCAGTAGGTTCAGTTACTGGTAATCCTGCACCAATAGCTGCAGCCATTGGTTCTTCAATTAAAAATACTTCCCTAGCTCCAGCACTTTCAGCTGCTTCTTGTATAGCTCTTCTTTCAACTGGAGTGGAACCTGAAGGCACACATATAATTATCAGAGGACCAGTAAAGCTACGCCTGTTATGAACAGACCTAATAAAGTATTTAATCATTTCTTCAGCACTTTTAAAGTCTGCGATTACACCATCTTTTAAAGGCCTTTTTGCTTCAATATCTGATGGTGTTTTACCTAACATCATTTTAGCTTCATTACCAAATGCATAAGGTTTATATGTACCGTCTTCTCGAATTAGTGCTACAACCGAAGGTTCATTTAAAACAATCCCCTTTCCTTTAACATATACAAGTGTATTTGCAGTTCCAAGGTCAATTGCCATATCTGATGAAAAAAAACCAAGTATTCTTGATGAAAATGTACTTAAAAACATTACTTATAATATTGTTGAATTTGATCTTATAGTCATAATATAATTACTTGCTTTTATGTAAATGCAAAATGATAAATAAACTGAAAAAAATTATCAAAACTATAGGTAGTAATGTCGCAATCTTTGCTACCATAGTAATTTTTATTAAGTTCAAAGTTCCTATTTCTGCAATAACATATATCATAAAACCATAAATTAAACTATAAGTGATGTTTTTCCAAGTAGAATTATTTTTTTGATCTAGTCTAATAAAGCACACAGCTATTAATAAGCTAGCTACTAGAAATAATGGCTTGTAAATTTGTTTGTAAAAAAATATTTCATAATTCTCAGAAGGAAGACCAAATTCCTTAATCCTATTGATGAAGCTAGGAAGTTGAAATATTGATAAATGTTCAGGTGGTATTGCGCTTGTTGTTAAATCATTAATAGACAATCTAGTAGGAAGTATTACCTGTTTATTATATTCTTTCCTTAATTCTACTGTATCTAACTCATTTAAGTTTGAAGATTGGTGTGTTAATTTACTGTCTGAATTGTCATTTAGCTCTTCTTTTATCTCCAATTCTGTATTAGAAAAATGTTCAGTAATATTATGAATTGTATTATTATCATTTTTCCAAATTATAGGTTTATAAATTATAAATTTATCATTCTCTAATATAGCATAATCTGCATCAATTCTTGTTAGGAAACTATTATCTGGGGTTATAATTAGGATGGTAAGGGGGTTTAAAGTTCTAGAAGATACGGATATATTTTTCGTTATTATAATACGTTTTTCTAGATTGTAGGTTTCTGAGATAATTATTCCATTAGTATTTAGCAAATCAATAACTTTAGAGTTTGACTCTTCGCTACGAATACTTTTTTCTAGTTCATAATGTCTAGTAAGTAAAGTAGCTGAAAACAGATTAGTAGCTAGTACAAATATTATGGTTGAAAAAAAACAAACCAAACACAATGTAGTGATTATTCGCCAAATTGATATACCTGAACAAAGAATTATAATTAACTCTTTACTGTATATCATATATCTAAAAAAAAGCGTGGCAGTAATTAAGTTAATGAAAACCAGTACTTCACTAGAAAGGTAAGGTAACTTAAGTAAAGATAGTTCAATGAATGTAATTGTAGGAATACAGCTTTGTTTAAAACGATAAAAAGCATCAAATGTAGTTGATATAAATAGGGCAAAAGCTAAAATTAAAAAAACACTAATAAAATATCTCCAATAAACTCTGGATAAATAAAAAAATAAAGTCCGCGGAAGTATAAGCATAATATTTTATCGCAACTATACTTGATTTATATTATCAAAGTTTTTTCTTCCAGTGAATAAAATTATAAGTGGTGGGCTTAGCAGGACTTGAACCTGCGACAACCCCGTTATGAGCGGGGGACTCTAACCAACTGAGTTATAAGCCCTAAATATATTTTTACTCTACATAATTAAGGTGCCTTTTTCTTTATAAGAATTATTTTAAGACATATAACTGTCTTTTTCTTCTATTTCTTATAAATTTTTCTCAATTTTTGTAATCATTTCATAATATTAGGCTTTACTTTCTAAAAACATTCAAGGTTATTACTTACCTAATAATAAAACTTTTACTTATAGCTTAAATAGCATAGACCTTTAAGTATATAGCTTATATACTTGTTAGATGCATAAGTCAAGATACTAAACATATAATAACTACTTCTACTTTACATTGGGTAACTTTATGTACAAAGGAACAAGAGTCTTTATATATGTATTTCTGTTTTTAACTTTATCTTCTTGCCTAGCTGCTATAGTTTGTTTTTGTTGAGATAGTAGCTGATATGCCAATTTACATATTGGTCTTGCATCATGAACAGCAAATCTAGGTAAATATATATGATTTTGCGGTATTTCAGTTAGAAATTTACATATAATTTTAACACCGCTACCAGCACATGCTAATAAACTTTGAGTTTTAGATATTATATTTACAACTTCAACAATACTGAGTAATTGAGGAAGGGAAGGGACATTTTCTTTAAGATCAAACTTTTGCAGATATAATTTATCCTTATAAGCATTGATTATGATAAAAATTACTTCTACTCCTTTAACTTGTTGACAAGCAAGAAATTTTAACACTGCAAAATTGGAAACAACTATGGGAATTATTGTTGAAGAAATCGTAATTCCTAAAGCAGCTGCAAGGCCTATTCTTATTCCTGTAAAACTACCAGGGCCTTGTGTTATTGCTAAATAATCTATACCTTTAAAAGTTACCTGGGCTTGTATCATAGTTCTTTGGATCATAGGTAAAAGATTTTCAACTTGCATAGCAGGTTCTTTACTATAATTGGAAGCTAGAATATTATCTCTACAGCTTATAGCTACTGAGCAAGTGTTGCTGGAAGTATCAATACCAAGTATTTTCATTTCAAGTATAATATTTAATTCTTATTTTCAACTTTTATTTTTATTGATGGCATATGAAAAACATTAAGATCACGGCTAATGCTAGTACTAACTCCTCCAGCTTCAGTTACAAGTAATTTTATTGCATGCAAAGAACAGCAATTTTGTGAAGAAAAGTCATGTATTATAGCATCAATTTTTGAGCTTAATAATAATGCACAAGCATAACTTAAACTACCAAAGCTTCTGATACGACTAATTCTAATAGGATTATTATTTACTTGAATTTGAGTTATTTTGTTCCATAGTACAATTGAAGATATATCTATAGCTAATAATACTAAATCATTATGCCTGTTAGTTGCTATCCTTAATCTAAAGGATTTAGACTCGTAATGATTAAATTTGTCAACCCATGCCCCAGATCCACTTGATGCAAAATATATCTCTCCTACAGCTGGAAAATATATTATACAGCATAAAGTTTGTGTATTTTGTTGCTTAATAACTTGCATTGTAAATTCAATACAGAAAAAAGGTAAAGCCCGTCCCAAATTACTTAAATTATCTATTAAATTAATAAATAAATATTTACCATCAGGTAAATTATCAATTTTTTTCCCTTGATAGAATATTACTTCACCAATATCTTGGCTTTGATATTTATTAATTTCTTGCATAATCCTTTCCTTAATCTTGTTACAAGAATGTGATACGAAAGAACCAATAGTAGTAGTACGGTTAGAATTTTGAATAATATCTAACTCATTGAGATCTCTTTGTAAAAGGAATGTAGATTTTCTGATAATCTCAGTAAGGACATTAATAATAGGTTGTCTCATTTTGCTCGCTCAACAAATGATATATCTTCTACTTTAACAACAATTTTTTCGCCATTAACAAGATATGATGGTATCATGATTTTTACTCCATTTGATAGAATTGCTGGTTTATACGAGGGAGTTGCGGTTGCTCTTTTAATTATAGGGCTTGTCTCAACTATCTCTAATATTACAGTAGACGGTAGGATTATGTTTAAAGGCTTATCTTGATATGTTTCTACAGTTACTACCATGTTTTCTAGCAAAAAAGGTAACTTATCAATAATAATTTCTTTATCAACCAATATTTGTTCGAAACTTTTAAGATCCATTAGTACTAAATAGTTGTTTTCCATATATAGATACTGGTGTTCTTTCTGTTCTAATGTAGCTTGCTCTAAATAATCAGATGAACTAAACCTCTCATTAACTTTAGTACCAGTTTTAAGGTTTTTCATCTCTACTTGTACATATGCTCCACCTTTACCAGGTTTGATATGTTCTGGCTTTTTACTGACTACCCACAAAGTATTTTGATATTCTAAAATATTACCTTCCCGGATGGAATTTGCTGAAATTTTCATACAATACCCAAATTAAAATTTTAAGGCGTAAGTATAGTAAAAAAACTATGAAATTACAAATATTTAAATTTATGATATCATTTCCTATACTTCCCTATGTAGTGCAGTTTCCAGATTTATCAGTTGTTAAACATTGCCCAGAAAACATAAAGAAAAATGCATCTATATAGTCATTAGACTTTTCTACGAATATAGCGCCATCTTGGTAAGTACCATTATCTTTACTTTGTAATGTTATACTTGGAGTGCCTTGATTCATATGGATATTATGTATACCTCTAGGTGGTAGGTGAATGTGGACCTCTCTTAACTTTAGTCCATAAGGAGTTGTTCCTCTATTTTGAGAGTCACTATAAAATTCTCCTAACACATATATTTTATGTTCAGATTTAATATATTGATCTAACAATTCCGATATCTCTATCCATGAGCTTGGCTTAGTTTTCTTTAAGTCATCCTTTTGTAAAATATTGCTTCTTAGATAGTCAACTCGATAACTTTCGGGCAGTTCACTTAAGGTAAATAATCCTTCGTCTGGAAACTCTGCTAAGCATTCTAGTATTGAGTTGTTAAAATTATAAATAGGAAATACTTTCACATCAGGTTCAAAAGAAGATTGAATGTTTATATTTATTTGATAATCTTGACTATCAGAACATACTATAAAATTATGATGAGTACTTGTCCTTTTAATACTATCTTCTAGATCTGCAGTAACAACTCCTTTTAACAAGGAATAGTTTAGTAACATAAAGGTTTCCTAGTTATATTGTAATTAATTATTAATCATAATGTATATTCGGTGAACATCAACAATTTTGTGTCGTCGTCAAGTTAAGATCTGCGCTGCTCACGTAAACTACGTTCCGCTGCTCAACTCAACAACTCCTAGCATTTATTGATTGTTGACCTTAGTCTACCCACTCTTCATTTCATAGAGGTATATTTTTGTTATGAAAACATACATCATGACTCTCTTACATAATTGTAAGAGTACGGCATTAATATAAAAAAGCAATAACTATAAAAATTAAAATTACTATAATCAATAATAACAACGTAGTAAACCTAACTATTTAATTCACAGATTTATCTCTTTTATTTCTGAAATATATTACCACAATACTTAAATGGAGGAAAGACATATAGTTAATTAGGTTAAGTACTAATTATTTAGGTCATTACCACCTTATTATTGCATATAATACCATTAATATATTATACCCCTAATATATAATATAAAAATATTTTTAAACTTTATAATAAGAGGTAATCTTTAACTAGCTAATGAATCTTTAGCTTGCTGTACTAGATGAACAAAAACTTCATTGTTTCTAACAGCTAAGTCAGCTAATACCTTGCGGTCGATATTAATATTAGCTTTTTTAAGACCATTGATAAACTGAGAATAGATTAGGTTATGCTGCCTAGTGGCTGCATTTATTCTTTGAATCCATAATGCCCTAAATTCACGCTTGCGATTGCGCCTATCACGATAGCTATATTGCAGTGCTTTTTCTACTTTTTCAACAGCAATCGTAAAACAATTTTTAGCCCTACCACGATAACCTGATGCTAGCTTTAAAATTTTCTTATGACGGTTTTTATTAACTTTACCTGATCTTGTTCGTGACATCTGTGATTCCTTTATTTAACACCATATGGCATAAAATGTTTAATAATATTTCTAGCTTCCTGACCTTTAAGGATTGTTGTACCTCTCAAGTTTCGCAACTGATTTTTAGCTTTGTTTCTCTTATAATGGTTACTATTTGCTTGTGTTGCTTTTAACTTTCCACTTGAAGTAAGATTAAAGCGCTTTTTCACAGAAGACCTGGTTTTTAACTTAGGCATAAATAATAACCCCTTTATATTTTTAAAAATAATTTACAATTTTTATTTTATAAAAATAGCTTAAATATAAGCTAATATACTCACTTTATTTAGTACGTACACTATCACATATAAATATAAATTCAAGTTTTTTATTAGCCAATTAGTGCAAGTTTGATATAATGTTAGAATAGCTTAAATTTATCCTGATATATCATTATCAATTTGTAAACCTAGTAAACCATCTAGATCCGAACTACCATTACCCCTAAATACATCAACATCAGTTGAAGATATACCAAGTATTCCATATACACAACTTGCAACAACCCAAAAGTTAAAGCTAGCCGTAATAACTTCAGTGACCCCATCAGTATCACTATAAGGCTGATAATAGCTATCACCAGTTAAAATACTAGCAACAAATCCAACGGTAGGAACTATTACTTTACTAGTAATAAAATCTGAAAAATGAGAAATTATTTCATCCTCTTTTTCTAATTGATTTTTATATTGTTCTTCTTGCAACCGTTTTTCATATTCTGGTAGCATCTGCAACGTTTTTTGATTTTCTTTATGCTCCTCTTGAGCATGACTTATTGTTTCTGCTATTTCACTTTGTAGCTGTTGTATTTGCGTTTCAAATTCTACTGTGTTTTGCTTTATCATCCGCTTTAGTTCTTCAATACGTTGTAAATTTTCATCCATATCAGTTGGTTCCATTTAATCCTCATTTGCAAGTAAAAAATTAACAGTAATTAACCTTTTCTTTATTGTCAAGTTTTTTAACTCAGTTAATTTTTCTAACTATATATAAGTTATTGAAACTGATAAAATTAGACATTTACCAATATATTTAATATTTTTATAATGATCTTTATCGCAATAACTATTATGTTTAATAATTAACAAATTACTTTTCAAATTTTTTAAAAATACTATGTCTAACCTTGACTCTTTTGTTGAAATTAACTTATCAGTTGTAAAATCTAATTATCTTAAACTTTGTGCAATAGCTTCTTCAAGTAAAGTTGGTGCTACTGTTAAATCTGATGGTTATGGCTTAGGGTTGAAGGAAATATCGACTACCTTATATTCTGCTGGATGCAGAAACTTTTTTGTACATAAAATTGAAGAAGGGGCAAAGTTGAGGTCTTTATTTCTTGATGTAAATATTTTTATCTTGCATGGGTTATTTACCGGAGAAGAGGAAGATATAATTTATTATAACTTAATACCAGTATTAAATAATATTCCTCAAGTTGAAACATTATATAATTATTTAAAAAAACAAAATATTACTTTACTACCACAAGTAGCATTACACGTTGATACAGGCATTAATAGACTAGGTATGGTAGAAGATGAAGTTAATTGGTTTCATAAAAATGAAGAAAAACTGTTACAACATTTTAAAGTAGGGTATATAATTAGTCATTTGTCTAATAGTTTTGATCAAGATAGCTACTATAATACAATGCAATTGGAAAATTTCTGTAAATTGAAAAATTCTTTTCGAAATGTTCAGGCTAGCCTTGCAAATTCCAGTGGTATATTTTTAGGTAGCAATTATCATTTTGATTTAGTAAGACCAGGAGCTGCTAATTATGGAATTAATCCAACCCCAAAACTAGCAAGTCCAGTTGTAAACCCTGTGAGATTAGTAAGCAAAATAATACAAATTGTAAACTTAACAAAATGCTCATATGTAGGATATAATCTTACTTACTTAGCTCCAGCTAATAGCAAAATAGCAACAATATCAATAGGATATGCTAATGGTTTTCCTAGATCTTTCTCACAAAAAGGCAAAATTTTTCTCAACAACATTGCTCTACCAGTAGTAGGGCAGGTATCAATGAATTTAGTAACAATAGATGTCACTCATGTTCCTAGTCAATTATTATATATTGGACAGGAGGTGGAGATAATAGGAAAAAGCATGTCAATAGATGAATTTGCCAAGCTTGCTAATATTTCCCCTTATGAATTGTTAATTGATATTGGCAAACTTACAACTAAAAAATATATAACTTAAAGTAAAGGTAATATGATTAGTTCTAAAGATTTTTATTGAGTAAATAATTAATTATTGTTAATTTGGTATTATATGGTTTCATATATTAATTAAAGACAATGTTCTATAACATTTTAAAAATCAGACCTGGAATATTTATATGGTTTTGGTTATGCTGCTTTCTAATTTTTGATGTCAAAGCTAATGGTATTATTAAAGATAAAGTCTATCCTAACAGATTAAATACATGTATTGTAAGTAGACCTAGTATAAATAATTACGAACCTGAGATATTTAACGTTACTAATAACTTGTTGCGTAAAGTTGGAGAAAAGCCGAGTATAAAAGGAGAAATTGTGGTAATAAAAGGTAAGTTACTTGATAAAAAATGTGTACCTGTTTCTGATGCTAAGATTTATTTATGGCAAGTTGGTGACAATGGCAAATATCCATATACACCACTTCGTAATGTAGTTAATAAGGTATTAATTAGTAAGAGTAAAACAAGTAGCTTTGTTGGTTCAGGGATAACAACAACAGATAATAATGGTAATTTTTATTTTATTACTATTAGTCCTAAAAAAATATCTAATATCGGTCCATATTTTAACTTTAGAATAGAACATCGCGAGCTAGGAAACTTCCAAACTATGCATGTAGTTGGTAAGTCATCTAACATTGTACCACAATTATTGCTAAAAGATCCTAAAATAGATATAGATATTGAGTGTAACTTTCAAACAGAATATGTTACTCTTGTTATGCCACAAGCAAGCAAGTTAAAAAGATATTAGCTAAAAATGCATTTATCCATTTAAATATTACCTTTTCTTATCAGTGATTAAAGTATTTTTAAGATGCTACAGAAAAAATGATGAATTTATGGTATAGCCTTAATTTAGCATTAAGAAATTATAACAATAATCCTAATAAGGAGACTAGATATGAATGATACCTATGTTTATATAATACCAGGTACCCTTATATATGGAGCTCTTAGGAATTATAGGAAACAATTGGAAGATGAGAATGAAGATATGGCTGTTAACTCACTCATCTGAAAATTCAGTAAAAAAAATGAAGAATTAAAAACTTCAAGTGAACTTAATGCATTTAGTGATTTTATAGATAATTATATTAAAGATAAAGATTTATTTCCACTTGTAAATTGCAGAGTATACTGAAATAGTATGATTTGAATAATATTACAGTGTTAAAGCCAAATAGTAATGTACCACATGTAGAAATGGTAGGAGTTAGTCCATGCTCTTAAGACAACCCCAAAATTGTCAGAAATTAATTTAGGGTTGGCTCTTTACCTTTTATATGTTCCGTCTACTTGTGGTAGATATAGTGCAGAAATTAGTGCTTTGGAAAAAAGTGGTGTAAAGATAAATATTACAGCTTCTTCTCCTCAATCTTTACCTATGGGTGAAAATTATAGCTTTCTGATAGTACTTTAAAGACTAAAAACCATAAAATAACAGATTATGTACTAGGTTCAGAGCTTAGCTTTGCAACTACAAGGTCTGCAAAGCAGAAATAATATTTATACTAAAGTACAACCTTTTTTAAACTCTTCAGTGATGGAGTCAGAAAAGATGATACCAAAAAGTGAAAATCTGTACCGAGAAAACAAATCTCTAAATTTAGAAAAATGATTAATTAAAATCGTTTATATAATGCTTCCAAAATGGTCATTAAGTAAATGTTGAGTTTCAAGTTTAATAATAGTTTTGGTTTTGGACTTCATAACAATAGAATTAGTAATAGCACTTATTGGAGTAATTTTAACTCCTTCTAGAATAGAGCTTTTAGTAACTCCTGTAGCAGCAAATATTACATTACCTAAAGCCATATCATTTAAGTTATATTGCTTATTATAATCTGTAATACCCATTTTTTTTGCTTTATTACGGTCTGCATCATTATTAAATAATAACCTCCCACAGATTTGACCACCAAGAGTTTTTAGTGCTGCTGCTGCTAATACTCCTTCAGGTGCTCCACCAATACCCATATAAACATCAGCTGAGTTATTTGGTAAAGCAGTAGTAATAATAGCTTCTACATCACCATCTTTAATTAACTTGACCTTTGCACCAGCTTTGCGTACCTTAGCAATTAATTCTATATGACGTTTTCTATCTAAAATAACTACTAATAAATCTGACAATTTACACTTTTTTGCTAGAGCTATATTTTTTAGTATTGTGTAAGGTGGAGTATCTAAATCAAATAGTGGTTCTGGAAAATTGAAGCCAACTGCAATTTTATCCATGTAAACATCAGGAGCATTTAAAAATCCTCCACTTTCTGTTATTGCAATAACAGAAAGTGCATTATTCTTTCCTGTTGCTAGCATTGTAGTACATTCTAATGGATCAAGGGCTACATCTAATTTAGGGCCCTTACCAGAACCAACTTTTTCACCTATATACAACATAGGAGCTTGATCTCTTTCTCCTTCTCCTATTACTACAGTACCTTCCATATCTACTACATTAAGAGCTGTACGCATAGCTTCTACAGCTAGTTTATCTGCTATGAACTCATCATTTTTACCTATTACTTTATAAGCAGCAATAGCAGCAGATTCTGTGGCCTTTACTATTGATAATGATAATTTATCATTTAAAAAATCCTCTAATTTTCCTTTTAATAATCGGTATTGCATGTGGAGTATTAATTTTTAAATTTATAGTTTATAGGATCAATATCTAATGAGAACATAGGAACTATAACTTTAAATTCTTTCATGGAAACTTTATTTAGCATAGTATACTCTCCTTGCATCAATCCAGAGGTAGTAAATAATCTTGCTTGGCTTGAGTAGTCAAATACTTCCATAGGGTTTAAAGTTGGCTGTTGTCCTACTACTCCATCACCACTTATTTCTTCTATAGTACTATTTGAATCGTATATTTTCCAATATCTTCTTAGTAATTGTATAGGATACTCTCCTAGATTTTCAATTTTTACATTGTATAACCATACATATATAGAATATAATCTGTTAGAAGCATCAGGGTAAAAAACAGGCTTTACTCTAACAAGAACATTGTGTGTTAAAGCACTAAACTCATTAAATTGATTATTCATTAATTTTATAACTCTTTTAAATATTTATTATAATAACTTTATATTTACATTTGTTTTTAAATGTGTAAATATTATAGAAAAATATGCTCTCTTAATATTTTAATTCTAAGGCATAATATCTATGACATTTATACATATAGTTGATATGTATTTATTTTAAATTCTTTATAATACAAAAGATTTTTTGAATTACCTAGGTAGGGCTATGGCAATTAACATAGGTAAATCTAAGAACGTTATATTTTTAGCTTCATTTTATATTAATTAAGGTTACTCTACAATCAACTTAATATAATCATCAATTCTAAATTAGTAAATAACTACTTATAAGTTAGTAACTATGTTACATTACTGTTATTATAATAAACTATAAGTTAATAAGACAAAGATTATCTATATTTTCCTCACTTCTAAATAGATCACATATTATCATACTCTACATATAACTGCTGTGTTTCGTTTAATTCACCTATTGTCTTTATTTCTAATATTTTTATTTCATTTTTTTTAAACTCTGTTTTTATTGTTTCTAGTTTTTCTATTTCCTCTGATATTTTCTGAGGCTCTGGTGTTTTTAAGTCTATTACTAGTAATATTTTTTTTAGTTGTTGTATAATTTTCGCTTTCAGCTCTATTTTTTTTATTGATAGTTCTAAGTTTTTTGTTATCACATTTTCTAATTCTACTAATATCTTTTCTTTTTTCTCTACTAAAGGTATTAGGTTTTCTGGTATCAGATCTTCTAATTCCACAGATTTTAGTACCTGTTTTACTATTTCTTTTTTTAACGCTATCTCTACTTGTTTTTCTACTTCTTTCTTAAAAGCTGTTTCGAGCTGCTGAGCCAGTTTTGCCTTTAATATTTTTTTCTCCTTCTCTGTTTTCAGTACTATTATTGTTTTATTCATTAACGCCATTGCTTCTTGATAAGCTTTGTTCAATTGTTTTATGACTTCTTCCTTAAGTGCAAATTCTATTTTTGTTACTATTTCTATTTGTAATCTTTTTTCTTCTTCTTTAATTTTTATTTTTCCTGGTATCTCTTTTAATATTGTTTCTAGCTGCTTTGCTATTTTAATTTTCAAATCCTTGTCTATTTCTTCTTTTGCTATCTCATTTTCTAATATTATTTTTGTTTGTAAATCTTTTTCCTCTCCAAGTGCTTGTTTAAGACTTTGCATTATTTCTTTTTTTCTTTGTATATTTTGATCTATTGATTGTAATAACTTCTCATATGTTAGCTCTAATACTTTATTTACTGGCTTTAATAATACTTTAGTTACTGATTCTGATGGTGTTTCTCCTGTTAACTTTGATAATGTTCTAGCTATCAACTGTAATAATTCTTCAGCTGTTGTTTGTAGTAACTCTTGAGATGTTGTTTCCAATAATATATCAGTTATTGATTTTAACAATATTTCAACTGCTAGTTTTGACAAAATATTACTACTTGGTTCCAATAGTGATCCTTGAACCGTCACTACCTCTAATAGTTCCTTAGCTATTGGTTGTAACAACACTTCAGCTATTAACACTGATAACTCATCAACTATCAATTGTATTTGTTCTTTAGTTACAGGTATTAGTAATGTTTCATCTATTAATTTTACTAGCCCTTTAATTATTGGCTGTAATAATTCTCCAACTATTGATGTTGATAATGATTTAGCTACTAACTTTAATGATACTTTACATTTTGGTTCCAATCTAAAGTTTTCATCTACTAATTTGAGTAATGCTACATCTATTGCTCGTAATAATTCTTTATATATTATTCCTTTTGTTAGTTCTGATGATGTTTCACTTACTGATATTTCTTTGCTGCACCCATATTTTGCTATTGTTGTTGGATTTTTATTAGTGGTAAATGACTTTAATTTTTGTCTTTTAGCTTTTTTTGCTCCAAACATATTGCTATCCTCCTTGGCAACAACACATTACCTTCTTTAAAAAATTAATAAATAGTAATATTATCTTAATAAATTGAAAAATAATAGCAACTAAAAAGTATTATCTTGCAAAATGCTAATTAAGTTATTATATCATATACTTGCTTTATACTAAGAGTAAATTAAGGTTTTTTCTATTTCTTCTAATTAATTTGTTAAATTAAGGAAGTCCTCATTATTTCCTAATAAAGTCTCTTTAACTATTTTGCTGAGTATATCATCTTTATTGTTTTCATTTAATTCACTTTCTACTACTTGTATTCGTTGTTCGAGCTCTGATATTTTTTTTGTTTCGAACTTTTCTAGTTGATGTTGTTGCTCCTCTAATTTTGTATTTACTTCTTCTATTTTTTTAATCATATCTTTTAGTTCTTTAAGCTCTGGCGTATTAGTTACTTTTAGCAATAACATTTTTAGTAGCTCTATATGCTCTAATTTTAATTTATCTATTTCTGCTAATGATTTTAAATTTTGCTCTGTAATTGAGGCAGCTTGTAATCTTAATTCTGTTTGTTCTTTCAGTATAGATCTTATTTTTTCATCCTTTTCTATCTCCACATATTTCTCCAATAATATTATAAGCTTTTCTGGGAAGAACTTTTCTAACTCTATTTGCTCTATTTGCTCTATTTTTATCTGCCTTTTTATTACAGTTTCAATTGCTAAATCTAGTAACTCTTGATAATTTAGAGTTCTTTCCTCTAATGAGTTTGAGAGTTTAAATGCTTTATTTATTGCAATCGGCAATTCACTAATTACTAATTTTGGTGTTTCACCTATTAATTCTAACAACGGCAATACTTTCTCTAATTTTTTATTTTGTAACTTCAACAATTCTTTACTTTCCAGCAGCTCTGATAACATTTTAGCCAGTGGCTGCAATAATATCTCAGCTATTGGTTTTGCTAAGTCTTTATCCAATAATTCCAGCTCTTTAGTTATTGACTTTAGTAATTCTTGAACTCCAACTGTCAAGGTTGAATTGGTTGTTAGTTTTAGTATTTCTTGAATCATACAAGTTAAAGTAAGTTTAGCTATTGGTTTTGATACTTCTTCAGCTAGTAGTTCTGATAATCTTTTAACCATTAGCTCCAGCGGTATTTTTTTACACTTCATCTCATCTCTTAACTTTAATTCCTTAACCACAAATTTGGAAAGAGCTGTATCTGTTGCTAGTGACATTTCTGTAATTGATACCTTGTATGTTGAGGGATGATGTGATGGCTCTGCTGAACTTTGTGCTAATACTTGACTTTGTATTTTCTTTGCGTTGTACTCTTGTTTATTTTGTATTTTCCTCTTATTTACTGGTGGCTTTGGCATATTATTGTTATTTTTAGTTATTAATGAATAAGTATAATATCTTAATAATATTTAGTAAATTGTTAACTCTAATTTTATCATACTCTTTATTTATCCCTAACTAAGGATAAATCACATTTATTTTTATATTTTCCCCATCGATTACGTGATCTATCTTGTAAAAGTTATCTACTTGTTCAAAACCTGCACTTGCAGTTACAGATTTTAGATCATCTATTATGTCATTTGACAAACTTATTTTTTGAATGTTTTGTACTTGTAAACATGATATAGGAGCTTTAACAGAGATTTTTTTCTCCGCTTTAGATTTCCTAACCAGATTAAGAATAGTGATAGCTAACTCTCCTGTTGTCAAAGCTTGTGTTTGTTTTAAAAAATCTTTTGCTAATGGCCACTTATAACGTGTATGTATAGAATTATAAGATAAATTATTTGATTTATGAATGACTAAGTATAATTCTTCAGTAATAAAAGGTAGAAAAGGAGCAAATAACTCTAAAATTGTTTTTAAACAAAAAAACACACTATAGATAGCACTAATTTGTCCAGTAGAGTTAGGATTATATATTCTTGATTTAATTAACTCTAAGTAGTTATCACAAAAATCTCTTAAAAAGAACTCTTCTGTTTTTAACCTGCTAATCATATATTCATATTCAGAAAAGGACTTAGAACAGGTATTTATTAGATCTTGCAGTTTGCTTATTATCCATAAATCTGCTGTCTGAGATATTATTTTTTGATCAATGCAATATTTTGCTGATATTAAATTTTTTATTTCTAATTTATTTTTTATATGCTGTAACACAAATTTTGTAGCATTCCATAGTTTGTTTACCAATTTTTTTCCTATTTTCAATATCTCTTCTGAAAAAACGCAATCATTACCTAAACGTGAGGTTGAAGCCCAATATCTTACAACATCAGCACTATAATTTTGGATTAATTTTTCTGGAACAATTATATTACCTTTAGATTTTGACATTTTATTTCTATCATCAGCAAGGCACCAACCGCTAATCATTATTTGCCGCCAGGGAAGGGTATTTTCATGTAAATGAGCTTTAACAATTGTATAAAAAGCCCAGCTTCTAATTATTTCATGAGCTTGTGGTCTTAGATCAGCTGGGAATAGATTTTGGTGTCTAGTAAAATCTACAGCAAAATCTTTAGAAATTCCATGGCTAGAGAGTTGAGGTGAAATAGAGCTAGTAGCCCAAGTATCCATAACATTTGGATCAGGTATTACTTCTTCTTTACTATAGCCTAAAGGTAGATCAAGCATAGGGTTAACTGGTAACTGAGCAATGTCAGCAAAAATTAATTTCCCTTTTTCTCCTGTTCGTTTAGAATACCATACTGGAAATGGTATGCCAAAATAACGTTGCCTGCTTATACACCAATCCCATGATAAACAGTTAATCCAATTATCAAGCTTGACTTTCATTGACTTAGGATACCAATCAAGTTCTGCTGATCTTTTAAGCAAGGCCTCCTTATGCTCAACTACTTTAATAAACCATTGTGGGGTCATAATTATCTCAACAGCTGCTCCTGATCTTTCTGCATGTTTAACAGTTTGTGATATTTCTTGTTGCTTAACAAGTAATTGTTTTCTTTTTAACAACTCAACAATTTTATCACGAGCTTCACCTACTTTCACTCCTTTAATCTGATTATAATATTCATTAAATACTGACTCATTCTGACAAACCACTGTAAAATCTAAGGGTTTTATTGTAGCTGTGTGATCCAGCATAACTCTGGTAGGTAGCTGATGCTTTTTCCACCACATAACATCTAAACTATCACCAAATGTACAACACATTACAAGTCCACTACCTTTATTAATATCCACTGTTTCTTCAGGAATAATTGGTACTTTTGAACCAAAAAGAGGAGTAACTGCAAACTTGTTTTTAAGATGAACATATCTTTGGTCATTAGGATTAAAAAAAATAGCACAACAAGCTGGCAACAGCTCTGGTCTTGTTGTTGCAATTAAAAGATGTTCTTCATCTTCAGTATCAAAGCTTATGTAATTCATAACTGATATTTTCTCTTTATCCTCAACATCAGCTTGAGATAATGCAGTCTGATCAATAGGATCCCATAAAACTGGTTGATGGCTGCGATAAACTTGACCTTTATTAACTAAGTCAAGAAAAGAAAGCTGTGATATTTTACAAGATAGAGAGCTAATAGTTTGATATTCTAGTGACCAATCAACAGATAATCCTATAGCATTAAATAATTCTCTAAATTTTTTTTCTTCTACATTAATAACTTCTTGGCATATTTTAATGAAATCATCTCGTGCCATATTCATAGCTCGGACGTTTTTTTTCTTTTCCACGAGTCTTTCTGTTGGTAATCCATTATCATCAAATCCAATTGGGAAAAATATGTTTTTACCAAGCATACGGTGGTATCTTACCATAAAGTCAGATTGTACGTAGCTAAATATATGGCCAATATGAAGTTGACCTGATACTGTAGGAGGAGGGGTGTCTATAATAAAGCTCTGCTCTTTAGTAATAGAAGCATCCCATTTATATATTTGTTGTTCTTGCCAATATTGTTGCCATTTTTTTTCAAAATCTGCAAAGTTGTAATTTGCTAGTAATCCTGCCATAATATCGATTTTAATTAGTTAATTTAATTATTGTAATAATTAATGAATATTTTTACAGGCATAATACATAAACTTTACTTTTTAATAAAGCTTTCTCGTATTAACACTCCTACAGGAATATTTTTACTTTTCCTACCCTGTTGTTTTGGCTATGGCTTAACTCAGCCCGAATTTAAAGCATATGGCAATTTATGGGTATTTTTTTTAGGTAGTGTATTGATGAGAAGTTTTGGTTGTATAATAAATGATATTATTGATAGGGATATTGATAAATATGTTGATAGAACTAAGAATAGGCCAATTGCAAGTGGGAAAGTAACTATTATAGATGCTACAATATTTGCATGTATAATATTATCTTTTTCACTAATAGTTGTCTTACAGCTTTCATATTTTGCTATTTTTCTATCTGTTTTTGCTTTAATACCGGTTTTTATCTACCCATTTATGAAACGTATTACTTACTATCCTCAATTATTCTTAGGGATAACTTATAACTCAGGAGTTTTAGTTGCTTATGCTAATAATACAAATACACTTACTTTAGCAAGTATTACAATGTATATGAGTTGTATTTTTTGGACTTTAGGGTATGACACAATCTACGCATTTATGGATATGAGTGATGACGAAAAAATAAAAGTTAAATCTTTAGCCTTAATGCTAAGAGATAAAAGTTATAAAATATGGATTTTGGGTTTTTATACTACATTTATTAGCTTATTTTTAGTAACAATGTTTTTAGAAAATATAAAGCTATCAATGTCAAAACTATTATTAATTGTACTAGCTGCCACTATATTAATATGGCAAGTAGTGACTTTAAATATTGCTTCACAAAATAATTGTTTTTATAGATTTAAATCTAATGTCTTAGTTGGCACATTACTTTATTTTGCTCTAACTATTTACTAAAAATCATTAGCATTACATGATAAATATGATAGATTGTGTCATGTGAAAATAAGTCATTATTATGATAGGATGAGTTTTTCAAATTATAATTAAATCTGTTTTATAAAAATATAGGGAGGTATTTATGCCTAATATGGCAACTAGTAAAGCACTTCAAATAACACAAAATAACATATTTATACTCAACCAATATGAAAAGAGTCTAATAGCACTTAGATGTCGTATTATTCTTTACAAATTTGTTGATAAAATTAATATTATTGTTGATAAATTTAAAAAAATTAAAACAATAGAACTAACAATAGAAATCAGAAATAAAATTTACAATGAATGTAAAACATATCAAAATATGATTAATCTACTGCTTGAAACAAAAAAGGCAGAGTTAACTACTTCAAGTCCAACTAAAATTCATACTAAGTCAATAGTTAAAGATATGGTTCAACGAGATATTACAGTAGATTTTTTTTCTGACTTTAAAAATCAGTTAAATAGACAGATAGAGAGAAAAGTAAAGGAGATATGTAATGATAATAAACATTTATATAAGCAAAAATTGGATGATATGAGCAAAGTGATTAATAGACAACTAGAGATATTTACTCAATATCGTGACCAGTTATCAAGTGAGATGAGACAACTTGATTATGAACCTAGTAATTATTGTAAAATAATAGGTATAATGGAAGGTAGTACTGAGAAGTTTACTGAACAATTTAAATATAATTTACAGTGTCTATTAGGTGATCAGAGCAGTAATTTAGATATATTATAATTTAAAGGAAAAAATAATTTTTTAAGTTAATTTATTAAATATTAATATCCAATATTACTAAAGCAATTAAAAAAGATCATTAGTATTACATGTTAAGTATGATATAGTACTGTTAAGTAAGGATTATGTTTTCAATTAAAGGATTTTTTCTTACCAATTTTAATATAATATATATATAAAGATGAATAAACGTGAAATAGTGATATTAGGATGTGGTCTTAGTGGTATGATCACAGGCCTAGGGCTAGCAAATTGTGGTATTAAAGTAGCTATAATAGAAAAGAATAGTGTAACAAATACAGAATATTTTGATAATAGAACAACAGCTATTACACAAAATTCCAAATTAACGTTTAAAAATTTTAATATTTGGGATTCTATCATAGCTAAAATTGGTAATATTGCAGAAGTTTATGTAGTTGATAATAAATCACCAACTATGCTTCATTTTGATGCAAAAAAACATAAGCTTGATAGTATAGGCTATATGATACAAAATAGGGATTTACACGAGGAACTAACTGAATTAGTAAGAAAAAACCCTTTAATTGAAATAATAGATAATACAAGCTATATAGCTGTAGATTCTACACCAAATTCTACAAAAATTTGTTTGAGTAATGGCGATAGTTTAAAATGTGATTTATTAATAGTTTGCGATGGTTGTAATTCTCTTGTTAGAGAATGCTATTTTAGTGATTTTGTTAACAAAGAATATAATCAATCAGCTATTACATTTAATGTAGAACATGAAAAACCACATGAAGGAACTGCTGTGGAGCATTTTATGACAAATGGTCCTTTTGCTATATTACCTTTGCGAGATCAATATATTTCTTCTATTGTTTGGGTGGAAAATGATGAAGTAGCTAAATTATATACCCAGATGGATAATGAAACTCTGACAAAATATGTACAGATGAAATTTGGAGAGTTCTTAGGAAATGTTAAAATTATTAGTACTCCATTTTTACATAAACTTAAAGCTAGAATAGCAAGAAATTACTACTATAACAACTTAATATTAGTTGGAGAAAGTGCTCATGTAATTCATCCTTTGGCTGGCCAGGGCTTAAATCAAACTATAAAGGATATAAATAGTTTAGTAAATGTGATATATTCAAGAAAATCTTTAGGGCTTGAGATTACTGGTAAAGAACTAAAACTATATCAAAGAGCTAGATTTATTGACAACTATATAATGTATTTGATTACAGATAATCTTAATAAGTTGTTTTCTAATAATTTACCTATTTTATCACAGATGCGTAAAGTTGGTATGAAGTTGTTAGATAAATCTTGTACTGTTAAAAGATTAATAGTTGGTTACGCCATGGGAGATAGATTTGGCTTTGGAAATAACTGAAATATATTAGCTTTATTTTAAATAATTTTTAAAACTTTACATATACTAGCAAATTCTATAACATCTGGAAAAATTAATGTTGTTTAAAAGGTATTAAATAATGAACATACATGAGTATCAGGCAAAAGAGGTACTAAGACAATATAATGTACCAACTAGACCAGGGGCAGTAATATTACAAAGGGAAGATATAGATAAAATTATAGATTTGTTAAATGCTGATTTATTTGTAATAAAAGCTCAAATACATGCAGGTGGTCGTGGAAAAGGAGGAGGAGTAAAACTTACAAAAAATAAAGAAGAAGCTAAAGTTATTGCTAAAAATATGTGGGGAATGAATTTAGTAACCCATCAAACTGGACCTCAAGGCCAAAAAGTGCAAAGGATTTATATTGAGTCAGGCGTAGACATTAAGTCAGAGTTATATTTAGGCGCTGTTATAGATCGTTCAAATAGTTGTATTACTTTTATGGCTTCATCTGAAGGAGGAGTTGATATTGAAGAAGTAGCTAATAATACTCCAGAGAAGATTATAAAGATTCAAATAGATCCAGCTATTGGTATACAATCATTTCATGGCCGTAAGATAGCGTTTAAACTTGGGTTCAAAGATGATTTAGTTAAGCAGATGGTAAAGATAGTGAATTCAGTTTATAATATATTTACTAACACTGATGCTAGTCAAATTGAAATCAATCCTTTGGTTTTAACTGATGATAACAAGTTAGTAGCTCTTGATGCTAAAATTAACTTTGATGATAATGCTATAGCTAAGCATCAGTTTATTAAAGAGATGAGGGATGAAAGTGAAGAAGATCCTTTAGAGCTAAGAGCTGCTAAAGCTGGGCTAAGTTATGTTAAGATGGATGGCAATATAGGGTGTATGGTAAACGGGGCAGGTCTTGCTATGGCTACTATGGACATCATAAAGCTTTATGGAGCTGAACCTGCAAACTTTCTTGATGTTGGTGGTAGCGCAGATAAAGAAAGGGTAACAGAAGCTTTTAAGATTATTTTGTCTGATAAAAATGTTAAAGGAATTTTGATCAATATCTTTGGTGGCATTATGCGTTGTAATATCATAGCAGAAGGAGTTATCGCTGCAGCACAAGATGTGGGGTTATCTATACCTCTAGTAGTTCGCCTCGCTGGTACTAATTTTGAACTTGGTAAAGAAATATTAAGCAACTCAAATTTGAAGATAATAGCAGCAACTGATTTAGCTGATGCTGCTCAGAAAATAGTTGAAGCAGTTAAATAAAGAAATAGGAAAATTTATGGCAATATTAGTAGATAGAAGCACAAAAGTTATATGTCAAGGTATTACAGGAGCTCAAGGTACATTTCATACTGAGCAAGCAATTCAATATGGAACACAAATGGTAGGGGGGGTTACTCCAGGTAAAGGAGGGCAAGTTCATTTAGGATTACCAGTATATGACTATGTTGAAGAAGCAGTGAAGAAAACTAATGCTACTGCAAGTGTTATTTACGTACCACCTTTTTTGGCTGCTGATTCTATTCTTGAATCTATAGATGCTGGAATAAAATTAATAGTTTGTATTACAGAAGGTATTCCTGTTCTTGATATGATTAGGGTAAAAAGAGCATTAAGAAACTCAGGAACAATACTTATAGGTCCTAACTGTCCAGGAATTATTACTCCAGGTCAATGTAAAATCGGTATTATGCCGGGTCATATTCATAGAGCTGGTAATATAGGGGTTATTTCTCGTTCCGGTACCTTAACTTATGAAGCAGTAGCTCAAACTACTGAAGTTGGTCTCGGACAGTCCACTTGTATAGGTATAGGTGGTGATCCTATCAATGGTACCAGCTTTGTTGACTGTTTAGAGTTATTATTAGCTGATAAAGATACAAAAGCAATAATAATGATAGGTGAGATAGGAGGAGTAGCTGAAGAAGAAGCTGCAGAATTTATGAAATTATCTAAAATAAAAAAACCTGTAGTAAGCTTTATAGCAGGAATCACGGCTCCTCCAGGTAAAAGGATGGGACATGCTGGAGCTATAATAGATGGTGGTAAGGGCTCCGCCGCAGATAAGCTAGAAGCATTAAAGAGCGCTGGTGTTCATATTGCTAAATCTCCTGCTGAGATTGGCGTAACCATGTATAATATTTTAAACAAATAAATTGTACCAAATTTAGCATAGTAATTTTCAAATAACTTTTTAAAAAATAAATATAGTAATATTAATTACAATGTTATTACTATATGTTAAGGTATTAATATATAAGTTGAAATAAATAAGTTAAAAACTGACTATGCAAGTAAAATTTGAAACTATAGAAAAATTGCAACGGTTACTAACTACTGATGACTGGCTAAATAAATATGATCAAAATAAAAGGTTAGAAAAACTAAGGTTAGAGTTAGAAAAAGAAAAAAATAGTAAAAAAAAGGAAAGGTTAGAAAAAAGTATAAAAAATATTGAGGCTAATTTACAAAAGTCAGGTGGAACTGCTGCTAATAATTTAACTCTGCAAAAGTTGCAAATTAGTGATAATGATGCTCAAGTGTTGCTTGCAATTTACATTTATTATATGACAGTGAGTATAACCAAAGGAGTACTGATGCGCTCAAGTGGTTATTAAAAGATAATTATAGTAATTTAGCTAGTGTAGAAGTAATTAATCAGGGAATAAGTAAACAGGCTGCTTCTTTTAGTTCAGATGATGATTTATATAGATATGATTTTATAAATCCTGAATTATATAGTCAATTGCTACCTTATTGCAAGACGATAACAAAAATGTACACTAAAGATAATGTGCTAGATCTTAAATACATAGTCAAAAATCTTTCTACCTGCTTTAAGGATATTGACGATGCAAAGAATTATCTCAAAACTGTTAATTATGAAAATCAAGAAACAGTAGAGCTAAGTTTTCAATATAATTTACCCAAGATATATAAGTTGGATAAGCAATCATTAGAATTTTGGCATGGGTTAAATTCTTATGTACCTAAAATAGGTAGGGAGCCATTACAGCTTTTTAGTGATGCACATTTATTAAGTGATAATAAACAATTCAAACAAATATTAAATGATAAAAATACTCAAGAACTTTTATCCAAGGAGATCCAGAAAAGATTTTTTGAAGGTAAATTTAAAAAAGAAGAAAAAAACATAAAAGAAAAGATTACAACACTGACAAAAAAGCTAAATAAAGAATTGATTGAGAAGAAATATAAGTATAAAGAAGAAAAACTAGAAGATAGCATAAAAAAATACCATTTTAGCAAATTACCAAAAGAAGATATGCAAGGATTTGTCCTTGGCAAGTTAAGCAATTGTTGTCAAAGTATCGGGGATCATAGTGAGAAATGTGTATTAGATGGAATGAGCAAAACTAATGCTGGATTTTACATAATTACAAATGATCAAAACAAAATAAAAGCACAAAGCTATGCCTGGTTAGCTAAAGAAAATGAACAACAAAACTAAGCAACCTCACTGCTGTTAGATTCTTTTCAAACTTTAGGTGTGGAAGATAAACAGTTATTTATTCCTTGTATAACCAAACTAGAGAAAGAGTTAGCAGCTAGAAGTTTAGATCTCTATGTTGTTATTTTCTAAATTATTACCTAGCTAAACTTATCTAATACTGCCACTAGAAATGGTTATGCCTTCCTTGCCTGGTTCATTACAGCTCTTTCCTGACCAAAGGCTGAAAATCAACAGCTATATTTACCTACCAAATCTTCAATATTTGTAGGAACTAGATTCTTTAAACATAGGGTCTTTCTGCTTATTTCAAATAAAGCTTCTTCACTACCTTGTTCATAAAGTTCTTTGTAATCTAAAATATATCCTACTATAGCTCATTATTTTGTAAGCTTGTGATATATTTCCTACTCGCTCAGCTAATTGTAATAAACCAATCCTTGGCTTTATGATTTTTTCTTTATATCTTGTCATCTCACATCCTCCTTAATAAGGGTCATTAAAGTTTTGTTGGACGATTCTATCCTATATTTTCGTACCCAATAATACTTTAATCCTCAGATCATCTCTTTACTTTTTCATCTAGGGTAAAGATTTTGTATCATCTTTACCTTTACCTTTTTTACTTGCTGGTGCCTTTAATTGTAAATTTGAAGAATCACTAGGAGGAATAACAGCATTTCTTGCTTTCTCTATCATTTTTCCATTTATGTTCTTATCTACAATACCTTGGACTTGATCAGCAGAAACTCGTGTACTCTTATCATGCTTAGATAAATTAGTAGCTGGTAAGTGACTAATTTCGCTGCTATTTCGTGTAGTGGCTGAATTTTTATTAAATGCCGTGGTTACATTTGCTATAGTTGCGTTTTTGCTAATTTCTTGAGATTTATTTTTTTTAGAAAATAAATTTGTAGTTTTACTTACAATATTATTTTTTAAATTTACAGCTCTCTCTTTTAAGCCATCAAAGCCATATTTGTAACCAAAATATCCAGCAACTGGAGTAGCAACTGCTGTACCAATAGCAATTATTGGTACAGTAATAGGAGCTAGAGGTGGCATTAGAACTCCAACAGTAGCTGCAATACCCCCACCAACTGCCATTGTACCTCCTGCTGAAGTTAGACCTTGCATAAACTTTTTCCATGTAGGTAAATAGCGTTCTTTTAACTCTTCATATTTTTTTGAACTAGCAATATATATTTCTTCTGGTGTTTTTCCTTCAATAGTATTGCCATCTTTATCAGCCTTATAATTATAAAGATCTTTAGCGCTTTCATATAAGTTTTGTGCTCCAATCTTCACACTACCTTTAGCACTAGATGTTATAATATTACTATTATAAGTATTTTTTGCCGTCTCTGACAATACTTTAAGTGTTTTTAGCATCTCTTCTTTATTTGTTGGTAGTTCTATATTTTGTAGTTTCCTTATACTTTGTGCTAATTTAGCATCACTTAATCCCATTTGGCATAATGTAATTGCAGTTTCTATTCCGCCAAGGCTACCTTCCATGGCTCCGATCCCAGCTGATTTAGCTATAGCACCTATATTTGCTAAATAATCACCAAACCCACTATTAATATAACCTACGCTTCTATCATCAGGGCCAAACTTATTTAAAAGGTCTCCAGATAACCTCCAAGCTAAACCTGCAGACGCTCCTCCTAACGTTATACCTGCCATAGCAGTAGCAAAACCACCTGTAGCAATAGCTGCACCGCCTATTGCTCCACCAGCACTTGCAGCTGCTAAAATCTGAGCTCCTAATTTTTGACAGTTATATCTTTGATTAACACCATTTTCATCAACTTCATAACATCTAGGATATTTACTATCACCAAATAATTTAAAAAATGCCACGTTACGTTCAGCATTTTCCTTAAGCTCAGGATCACATTTAGTACCTCTTAAATCTGTTTCATATAAACCAGTAGCAACATCATGCTCAGCTCCTGTTAAGTCAGCTCCTCTAGCATCTACATAATCTAAATTAGCACCTTTAATGTTAATGTTACAAGCAGTAGCATTATTTAAGCTAGCCCCAGCTAAATCAGCCTCTTTAGCATTAACATCATTTAATAGAGATTTTTCAAAGTCTGCTCTTATTGCTTTTACTTTTTCCATGTTAGCTTTGGTAAAATCTGCTTCCTTAGCTTTAACAAAATCCATTAATGAATCCTGTAAATCAGCTCTTTGGGCACTTACTTTTTCCATATTAGCTTTGACAAAATTTGCTGCTTTTGCTTTTATATTTTCCATAGAAGCCCGTTCAAAATTAGCAAACATTGCATTCATTTCTTCAGCATTAACTGAGTCAAATTTAGCTTTAGCAAAATTTCCTCTAAGGGCTTCAGCTTCCTTTAAACAACTATTGGTAAAGTCAGCTTCATGTGAATTAATACTGTTCATTACTGCTTCCTTGAAATTTGACTCTTGCATCTTGGTATATCTAGCATCAACATATGACATATTAGCTCGGCTAAAATCAGCAAATTCCATTTCTGAATCTTTTAAATTGCATTCTTGTAAATCTGACTTATAAGCATCAAGAGCATATAGTTTTGCTGCTGTAAAATTAGCTGGATTATCATAATGAGTTGTGCCTAGCTCTGCTCCCATAAATCTAGTTCGTGCTCCTACTGCTCGTTCAAAATTAGCTCCATCTCCTGATATTTTTATCATATTAGTATCTGTAAGTTTGGCTTGTTTGAATGAAGTGTTATTAACTTTAGCTTCTTCTAGACATGCACCTTCTAAGTTAGTGTTATTAAAATTACATGATTCTAGATTACAACGTGCTAAAATAACACCAGACATATCTCTATTACTAAAATCTAACTTATTTAAATCTTGTCTTGTTGCATCTGGTACTACAACTACAGGAATACCTTCACTTTGTGCTCCTTGCACTATATGTTCATATTTTTTTCTAATAAAATCAGCACAGTTTTGATCTTTACCATGCTTAATGAAGTCCTCAAGATCACCCCTAGTGACTCGTATCCGTAATTTGTAATCATTTTCGTTAAACCTACCACGGCTATAAGTTGGATCAAGAATAGGATTTTCTATTTCAACTCTATTAATTATGTTAATTGCTTGCTCGTATTCTCTTTGAGCTAATTTATATAAACTAGTTTCTTCTTTAAAATTATCCTCAATATACCTATAATCCTTATCTTGAGATCCATATTTTTGCTTAATCTTTTCAAGGTTATTACATAAGTTAGCTTCTAATTCCTTTATCTCTGGTGGTTTCCTAAATTTATTTATGTAAGATGATGCCAGAGACTTAGCATATTCATATCCTGGTATGGCAAGGTAGTTACGGTCTATTATTAGATCAAGAAATCCTTCTTCTTGGCTTTCTAATTTTTGCTTAGAATTTTGGATTAAGTTTTGTAATACCTGTCTATATCTACCTTCACCAGCATTGATATATCTAGTTTGACCTGAATTTACTTTTCCATCTTTTTTATTAACTGCTACTAGTAATTCACCTTCTTTAAATTGTTTACCAAAATTTTCCCTTATTATATCATTTCGACGTTTTTGCTCCTCTGGAATATTACTATTATCTAAACTAATTATACCAAGTGCCTGGGCTAAATCTGAATTAGCTACATCAAGTTTAATATTACTTATTTTACTATTATTACTAAAAACTATATCATGGAGTTTTACACCTCTTAAATCTGTATCTTGTAAAGTATTATCACTAAAAGCTACTTTATTAAAAACACAGTCTCTCATAACAATATTTTTTAATGGGCAGTCAAACTCTATATTTCTAAATGTACAGCCCTGAAAATTACCGCCATTAAATAATTCTTCTCTAGATTCAACTATGCCAGGCTGATAATCTTCTGTACCAGTTATAGTCTGAGTATTAAAATTAAGAGACTGTTGATCAATAAAGCTGTCATTAAGTACCTGTCTTTCATTGTCAATCATCTGTGGCTGATGATAAATGTCAGCTACAACCACTTTATCTTTAAGTAGCAAATGCAGTGAATCTACAGTTACATCTGGATATTGACGTTTAATGCTACTATAAAGTTCAGGATATCGTTGTTCAAGATCTTTAAGATCTTGAATCTTGCTTAGTTTATTTTGTAAAAATTGATTAAAAGAAATGTTTGACTCTTTCTTCCTACTTGCTTGATATTCTAGCAATAAATTTTTTCCTTCCTCAGGCTTATATAAATATTCATATAATGCTGACTTCAGGAGCTTATATTGTTGGTCATTATCATTTTGAGGAATTTGAGATATAGTGAACATTAGTTTTGCATTGCCTTTTAGGTTGAGTTTTTTTTCAATTTTACCTTGTAGCTCAGGATCAGCTAAATATTTAGTCAAATCCTTTTGAAAATTTTGTAAAGTAAATTGATATGTATTTGCTAGTTTGCTATTATCTACTATAAAGCAGTTTTTTAGCAGTTCCAAAGACTCATTTCTTTGTTGCCTGGATAAACAGATATTAACTTTAAGTAAGTTCATAAGTCAGTTTCGATTATAACCATCAATTAGTAAATAAAAATTTATATTAAGTAACTTTATAAAGGTATTATACACAGTAAACATGTAACTTTAGTAAAGTAAAGATTTTCTAACAATATTAGAAGCTTCGGCTTATGGTAAAATAAAACAAGGCCTACTAACACTAAACTTGAACTGTTATAAATATATTATAAAATTTTACCTTATCAGCATACTTTATCTCTTCCTTTTACAAGAAGATATATAATTTTGCTTTTAGACAAGCGAAAACAAAAGTACCGTATATACTATATTACTTTTATGACATACCTCACCTAAAGCATAATATATATATAAACTTCATTAGATTTAATTTTACATTAACATAATAAAATATTAGCACTAATATCTAAAAATAAAAAGAATTTATTGTTTTTATTACTTTTTTGTTCTAATTTTATGTGGAAAATCATTCTTTTATACATCTTTTATACATATTAAAAACATAGTAATGGATAAGTTTATAATTAGTGGAGGAGGGCCTCTAAGTGGTGAGATAAACATTAGTGGTGCTAAAAATTCCGTTCTACCATTAATGATAGCATCCATCTTAACTGATGATAAACTTACTTTATCCAATATACCTTATTTAACTGATGTAATAACCCTAGTAGAATTATTAGAACATTTAGGCGTGATAATTACAATAGACAGTAAAAATTATGTGGAGAAAATAGCTAATGTAAAAGATGATTCTTTTACTATAATTTTAGATTCTTCTAAAATCAATAATTTCTTAGCACCTTACTCTATTGTTGGTAGAATGAGAGCATCATTTTGGGTATTAGGTCCATTGTTAGCAAAATATGGGCAAGCTAAAGTTTCATTACCTGGAGGCTGCACTATAGGTACGAGGCAACTAGATATGCATTTTTCGGTATTAGAAGCGATGGGAGCTAAAATTAATTTAGAAGAAGGATATGTAAATGCAACTGTTAATAAAAGGCTAAAAGGTATAAACTTTACTTTTCCTAAAGTATCAGTTGGAGCAACTATAAATGCTATTATGTCATCTGCTTTAGCTGATGGAGAATCTAACTTTATCAATTGTGCTTGTGAACCTGAAATTGCTGATTTATGTGTTTTGTTAACAAAAATGGGAGCAAAGATTGAAGGTATAAGTACCAATAAAATTAGAGTTATAGGCAGAAAAAGTCTTAATGGAGCTTGCCATAGTGTTATACCAGATAGAATAGAAGCAGGAACTTATATTTGTGCTGTGGGAATTACTGGTGGGCAACTAAAACTAAAAGGTATATATTTAGATCTTATAAACAATATGTATCAAATTTTTCAATCAGCAGGAATAGAATTATTACCTTATCAGGGAGGAGTAATTGCTACAAAATCTAACAGTTATATTAATCCAGTAAATATAAGTACTGCTCCTTTTCCAGGATTTCCAACTGACATGCAAGCACAATTTATGGCTTTAATGTGTTTAGCTGATGGTATGTCTATTATAACAGAAAACATGTATGAAAACCGTTTAATGCATGTTCCTGAGTTATTACGTATGGGAGCTAATATTACAGTAAAAAATAATACAGCTATAGTATCTGGGATTTCCTCATTTAAGGCAGCACAAGTAACAGCAACTGATCTTAGAGCCTCAGTATGTTTGATTTTAGCAGGACTTGTAGCAAAAGGTAAAACTACAATAAACAATATTTATCATATTGATAGAGGATATAGTAGAATAGAACATAAGCTTAATAAATGTGGTAGTAACATTATTAGGGTCAATTGTACTAATAACATTTAAAGTTCCGCTTAATTGTATAGAACAAATCATTTCAACAATATTAATGGTTATTATATCCTAAGTTTAAATTATTATAGCCTGAATTATCATCAAAAATATTATATGTTGACCCTAATTCTCTATTAAGAGTTGCAAGCGTGCAATCATCTTTATTGCCACCATAATTTTTTTCCTTATATTCTGGTAGTTGCTCCATCTGCTCAGCTAGAAATATTGGGTTTAATTCATGTTTCACCTCTTTGCATGGTTCTAAAAACTGCTCTACCTGTTTAGTTGGTAGTACTGCGTTAAATTTGTATTTTGCTTCATATTTAAGAATCAATTTTGCAGCTTTATATTCAGCCCTCTTATGACTAAGAAGTTGCAAAGCTTCTCCGTATTGATTTTCTACTAAGCTTACTTTACACTGGTGATCTCCTATATAATTTAAAGCTATTTTCCCTTGATTATCAGGTTTTCCAGGATTGGCTCCAGATTTAAGAAATAACTTCAGTACTTCTAGTTTTCCATCAAGAAGCTTTAGGTCATTATTATTTAATATAGTTTCTACACTGAAATGCAGGGCAGTTTTACCTAAATTATTTTGTCCATTAGGGTCAGCTCCAGATTTAAGAAATAATTTTAGTTCTTCTAGATCTTTTCTCAAAAGTTTTTGATCATTATGATCTGACATAGTTAATACAGCAAGATGCAAAACTGTTTTACCTTCTTTGTCTTTGATATTAATAAGCTCCTTTAGTTTTACAGGCTCTAATAATTTCACAAGTTTTTCCATTGCTTTTAAGTAATGTTTCTTTACTAAATAGTGAAAAACTGTTTGTCCTTCATTGTCTTGAACATGAAAGACCTCATTAATGTCAAGCTCTTCAACTCTAATGGATTTCTTTAGACTATCAATAAAACTTAAAAGTTTATCAATAAATTTTATAATATCACCTTCTGAGGTTAAAATTTTTATCTTTGTTAATAAACGCATTTTATCTATCATGATCATCTTCCTTTAATTTTATGGTCTAATTAAGTAATATACTTAACATCAAATATAACAATTCTAAAACAATCCTTGAAAGTAGAAGTGTATATATTTAATAATAACAAGTTTCTTATTTTTTTTCTATATTTCTATTATTAGTTAATATATTAGGTATTGTTAACAAAGTTAATTTTAAAGCTAATTAAATTTTTTTTGAAATAGTATAACTCCAGCAAAAATCTTATTAATTTTCGCTAAAGAATCTCTTTAATTATCAATTAAAATAACTTTGTTCTTAATAGTATCTAGAAACAAAACCATTGAATAAAATAGCTAATTTATGTATATTTTACCAGAAATATAAATACTATCAGAAGCCGATATAGCTCAGATGGTAGAGCAACATATTCGTAATATGTAGGTCAAGGGTTCGATTCCCTTCATCGGCACCATTGCTTACTACGTAACTAACTTTCTTGCTTGTTATATACTCAGTCAACATTAATAATTACATTGTCGTCAAATTAAGATCTATGCTGCTCACGTACTAAACTATGCTCTGCTGCTTGGCTTAATAACTCTTAGCAATTATTGATGTTAACCTTCATCTACCCACTCTTCATTTCATAGAGGATACTCAAATACTATAAAAAGT
>CANJ01000021.1 GCA_000309075.1 Occidentia massiliensis | reverse complement strand
ATTTAACTTTTTAAATACTTTACTGTTATCTAAATGAAATATTTTGATAGTATTAATATTAAATAATTCTCCATTATTAATTTGTAATATCCTAACATTGTTAAATATACGGATTAGAGTTAAGGTTAATGCTTTTGCTATATTCTGTTGATCTTCAGCTATTATCTCTTGCTGATCATAATTGAAATATTGTTGTTGAAGTCTTGTAACGTTAAAATATTCTTTATTATTTAACATAAAATTATTTAGATTTGTTACTGAGTTAAATCCTAAATGTAAATGAGTTTCCTGTATCTTCTCTTCTTGAAAGGATGTATTATTGATAATCAACATTATTACTATTATAAGAGCATCTTCTGCTACTCTATCATCTAATTTGACTAGTTCTTCTCTAATATTATAATCTAGTTTTTTTGCTTGTAGATAAGTTTTAAAGTTGTCTACCTCTTGTTCATTGCTTATATTAAACTGATTTATCCAACTAATTATATAATATCCTCCTTTTTTAGGAAAATTAAGAATGTTCTCCATCCGGTGTTTAGGATTTATCCAATTCATAAGCTTTATTGTATGATTACCATTAATCAACAAAATAAGGTCTTTATTATTAGAATTTATTTCAAGATCATATGGTTCAGTTTCGTATAGAAATAAACTTCCTTTTTTGTAGTGGTCTACAGTCTCTAAACTTCCATTACGTAACTCTTGATTATGGTAAATTTCTATATTACTAGTTGGCTTAATGAAATAACGTATAGCTCTATTTTTCAACCATGATTCCCTAATATCATTGTAATCCATTGCACTATTAGCAAAGTTCAATAAAGCTTGGCCTGTTATTTCTTTTTTGTTATCCAATGAATATAAAGAAAAATTGTACCATGAATTAGGACTATCGAAAAAATATCTTAATACTGATAGTATATGTTTATGATCTTGTCTTGTAAATAAGAAATCAAGTTCATCTTTAGAACTTGCACTAATGTTAGGGTATGAATTTATAAATAAATGATTTCTGTTTCTATATAAAAATATATCATTGAAACTATTGTTTATAGCTAAATGGTTGTAATCTTTTATTTGATCTACCAAAATATATGCTGGGTAGTCTATGTTACCAAAGCGCATTAACCTTATATAGTTAAAGCCATTCAATGATTCTATATTATCCATAATTACAGGGATAAATTTGTATCGTTTTTTGTCACTTATTATTATATGTCTATAACTTCTATCTTTAAAGTAATTTTTAACTTTAACAGAGGTATGTTTTGTGACATTATTAGATAGTATAGGTATATTAATTATTAAATTATCAAAATGTTTTAAAGGAACTACTTCTTTTGCATCTACTGGAATGAAAATTATATCAAGTGCTTGGTCTGTTGAGTAATTGTCAATTGTTACTCTGTAAGTTGTATTATTAGTGATAATATATTTATCATTACCTCTGTTTCCTTTACCATATATCATATTGTTTTCTAATGTAATAGTATCATTTCTTGTTGAACCAAAGTAAGAGATAAACTTTATATTATCAAAATAAAGTAGGAAACTATATTCTGAGAAGTAATTTTTAAACTTTTCATACCAATTTTTTACAAAATAGCTTTTCTCAAATTTGTCTTTTGTATAATAAGAAAAATTTGTTATTTTAAATGTTTTATTGCTTGGATACCAACTAATTAGTGGTTCTACTAAATCATTATATTTATTAATAAAAATGAAAGGTATAAAGCTGTTATTATTTTGTATATAATCTTTAATTTTTACAATAAAGTTATTATTTAAATTTTGTAATGAAACTTTTAAAACATTTTCAGTGGGTAAATAGTTTATAGATACTAGATTGCTTAAGTCAGGCAGTAAATCACTGTTTAGAAATGTAATCTTTATATTATTATTTTTTTGGTTGGTTATAAATAGGTCTTTTTTAGGACTTATTGTAGCTGTTCCATTGCGGGCTACTTCTGTTATGTAATATATTCCTTCAGTTATATTACCACCTATGTGAATATTAGGAGCAAGAATAGCTATCTTACAGTCAACAAGTTTGTCTGGGTTATTTATGCTGGAACTTCCCTTACTGTTAATTAAAGTTTTGTAAGGCATATTTTGACAATAAATTTTTTCTGTTAAATTACTTCTTCCTATAATACTGTTTACATTTGTAATGGAGACTTGAATAGTTTTATCATCATTAGTTATGTGAATTAGACCTTTGGTTTTATTAGTTTTAGTATGAGAAATTATTATATTATTACTATTTAAGTTACTGAGATCTACCATATTAGTAGCACTTTCAAATGTTTCAATAAAAGCTGAGATTTCATCATTAGTAAAAGTAAATTGGTTAGTGTTATTGATGCCACCATATATGTGAAATCCTATGATTTTTTCTAAATTTCTATTATTTGTATTTAATAAAACAGGGTGACTTCTAATTATAATGTATTGATGTGCACATGGGTCAGTTTTTGACTTATTAGTTATAAGTACTGAGTCAGTTAAACTACCTTTACCTAAAAGATAAATGTTATCGTATCCATTAAGGCTAAGTGGTTTTATTTCTCCTATATATGTATTCCTTAGATCAATTATAACTTGTGGTCTATTTTCTATAGTTTTTGCAGCAACTTGGTCCATGAGTGTTTTATTAGCAATAGTAATTGCATTGTTACAATAATATTCGGTATCATCTTGTTTAGAGTTTCTAGAATACCAACCACATTCATGATCTTTGGTGCTATCAATTGTAGGAGCACATAATATTTCAAGTTTATTAGAATATTTAGGATTTAATTTAGGAGCATAGCGGCTTAATTTACCCTTTAAGCTTTTAGTCATGGGTGTATCTAGGTGTACTACACTAACACCACTATCCCAGACATTTGCTTTTGGATTTGGGATTGATTCTATCACTGGAGTAAAAAGACCTCCACCTATCCCAAATATTTTTTCAAATTCATGTAACCATGGTACTAGTTTTGTGGTTTTATTACCTATTCTTTCTACAATGTGATCAAGTTTTTGGATATTTTCTTTTAATCTTTCTAAATAGGTGTGGTTGCCTACAATAAACTTATTATTTCCAATGCCAATTACATAAGCTGCTAAATCAGAATTTTTTTCAAGGTAATAAGTAATGTGGTCAACAATTTTTATTTAGTCTTTGTGTCCAAGCCTCTACGTTTTTAATTATATCTGGAATATCTCCTAAACCAAGAGTTAGAACTTGTTTAGAGGATAGAACAAATATTTCATCACTTGTTAAATTATATTTATCGTGGTATTCTTTAGTAATGCTATAAGCACTATATCCTGTTTGGATTGCAGTAAGTAGAATAGTAATAGGCAATGCAGTCCTTGCTATTGCTCCTTTAGGCATCGTAGAAATGGTTGCTGCTGTTGTTAAAGATACGCTAGATAATGATAACGAAAAAACACTGTCTCGAAATGCCATACTTCCTGGTTTAGCTGTTTTTAAAACATTTATGGCATTAAATATATCAATAATGTTTGCAAAGTCTGTTATTATTGCTACTCCTCCTTTTACAGCTTTAACTTTGAGCTTTTTATTACTATGCAATAAGTTAAATTGTTGTAGAATTGTTTTTTCAATATCGTTAGATTTAATGCTAAGTCCAAGTGATATAATTCTTATGTGAGTATTTATGCTATCTCCTTGTCTTATGGCGTCAGCAATATCAATAATATTTTTAATTAGTAATGTACGACCTGAAGAAGTTGAAGCTAGGTTAATTGGTTTGGTATTTATAATATTTTCTATATCAATATAATAGTTTTCACTTGCTATTATATCTAATAGATATTCTTCTACTAATACTAATTCTTCTACGTTAAACAAATTAGATTCAGACAATATATGTTGTAATAAATTTAATAATTTATCGGATTCTTTAACAGAATAATTATAGTTTATTTGAGTGAAGTGATGATGTAGTGTTTGGTGTTCTTTTTGAGCTTTTTTAGCCATTTTAAGTATATTAAAATCACTTACTTGAATAAAATCAAGGTTACCTGTAGCAGCTGTTATTGTAAGTATTTTATCTAAATCAAGGCTTAAACTTCTTATTAATTGAAGATATCTTTTAGGATCCAAACGGATTTTATTATCTGGTATTAAAAGTTTTGCTTGTAAATTACTTACTTCTGTAACTGCTGTGCCAACATTATCTGCTGTTCCTTCATACAGCCTTGCTCCCATTTTATCTAAAGTAGCTAGTTCTATTTTGATAGAGTCAATCTCTATTAAGATTTTTTTGTCTTGATTAATAGGTTGCCATAATTTTACTAACGAATTCTTAATATTATAGTACTGTTGGTTGTAATATAAACGTTTAACTTGGAATTTAGCAGAAATTTGTTCTAATAATTCTTTAACTTGGTTTAATCTTAAATTATATATAACTCCATATTGAAAATCAAAAATATGATATAATTTATTCTTATAGTAAATTATTAATAATTCTCCAGATTCTGTAGTTAAGTATAATGCTGACCTATTGTTTTGTATTTCAAGTAAATATTCTACATAGTCTTTTGCTAATTCTAATAATTCATTTTCTATATTCTTTATTTCTTGTACTTCAATATGACTAAAAGTAGCATAATCATAAATTTCTGTTAATAATTTATCAAATCCGGTTATAATTTCTTTATTCTTAGCTTCTAATGTAGTATCTAGAGTATCTGGTGAAAAACTCTGCTTATAAAGTATAGCAATAATTGCTTCTAGTTTATTTAGAAATAATTCGTTTAATTTTTCTCTATTTTTTTCTTGGAAAAATATTATAGAATAACCAAGAGCAATCTTTTCAACAAGGGTTTGTGTTGAAATGCCTAGCCCTTTAAACATAGGAAAATATAAGGCGTGTTTAAATATTCTTTGCTTGTAATTATTTAGAGATAATACTTTTTGTTGTAAGTTTTTATAATATTTAATAGTAATGGGAATACCTAAATCTGACTTAATATCCGTTGAAGTAAATGACAAAGTTTTGGTAATGTGAAAGGATAAGAAGGCTTCTTGCAATGTTTTAGGGTTTAAATTAGCGTTAAGTGCTGACAAAATTATGTTTGGTTGTTGATAAATTTTATCTTTATTATTTTTATATTCTCTTTTTATGTTTTCTAGATGATCTTTTAAAGTGCCTACTGTAGTATCAAGAGAAAAATTAATAAAATCTGGTTCTCCAAGCTTTCGGATTAATGAATTTAACATTTGTTTTCTATGCCATGCCATTTTTTTATTGTTAAAGCCTGGCATGGTCCACAAGTAATCTACTATGTCTTTGTTTTTTAATATATTAGCTGTTGATAATATACTTGTATGGTTATTTCTTAAGATGACTGCTGTTGAAAATGCACTGTAATTATCTGAAGCTAACATCTCTTCCCATAGATCTAATTTTTTTGCTTGATCAATAAGTATTTTTACTATCTCTTTATTGCCAATAGTGATTGCTTGATGGAAAGCTGAATAAGGGCGTGCTTTTGTAGCAATGTATTCTCTGTTTTTGGTTACAGTTAAATTAGACTGTAGCATATTTTTTCGTAGCTCGTTGTTTGTTACTTTGTTAAATAGTAAATCAACAACTTTAGTATAACCATTAACAACTGCTAGATGGTAACAACTGTATTTTTTGAGGTAATAGAGTTTGTTTTCATAACTTAATAAAGGGAAGTATGATTCAAACATGCCTTGAAGATTAACATCTAGAATTTTGTTGAAATCTTTTTTTAATGTTCCTGAGATGGGATCAAATTGCTCTATTAACCATTCTAGTACGCTAGGAAGGTTTTGAGATACAGATTTATGAAATGCTCTATATCCATTAGCTTTGAGCATTTTAGCTTTTAATTTTAAAATATCACGGTTTGTACCTTCTATTTCGTTCTGCAATATTTTTAATCTTAAAATATTATGATTGATCTGTGATATACTTTTTGCATTTTGTGCTTCGCTCCATGGGGCTTTTAATTTTGAAATGTCAGGGTAAGTGCTGTAATACTTAGATGATATGTCGTTCATATTTTCTAGCTCACGCCATAGTATTTCTAAAATATTTTTATGCCCTTGCTGAGCTGATGCCCAAAATATTTTATAATGATTAGCTTTAAATATATGATTAAATATTTCTTTGAATTCAATATAATTAATGTTACTAGACTTTAGTTGATCAAATATAAAGTGAAGATTTAGAAATCCTGTTGTTATTCCAGATTCAGCAACTTTAAGAGCAAGTTTTTGCCATGCTACTTTGTCTTTCAGATTACTTAAGGAGTTGTTAATACTATTAAGTAAAATACTGTCTTTATTGACGAGTTTTGCTATATTATATACTTCTTGTAAAACTTGAATATTACATATTGTTGTGTAATGTAATATTTGTTTGGAGATAAAGTCTATAGTACTTATTATATCATTACCTAATATATCTAATTTAGGATTGTTAAGTGTTTTTTTATGTAAATTTTTAGTCAAATATTTTAAATGCTCATGTAAACTTTTTAGTAATGTTAGGTGATTGTTATTAAATGCTTTAATAAAATCATTGTAATAATGATGTTGGTACCTAAGTTCTGGGTCAAAAACCCTTGATATTATACTTATGATTTCTTCTGTATCTTTTACCTTATTTAACAAGAGTGATACAATTTTAGGGTGGTTATAGTTAAATGCTGATCGGAACATTTCATGTAATATATGAATTGGTAATGTATGATTAAATTCCCAAGCTCTGTTCCATAGCCATTTTACCATTTTGTAATGGCCTTTTTCAGCTGTTAACCAGAAAACTTCATAGCCTTTTGTTGTTAATAGTAATTCTCTAATAGTAGAATTTTTAATTGAATTCCATGTTTTATCTAGTTCATCAATATTATTGTCATTAATAGCTGTATAGAACTGACTGATACTGGTATCAGTAAATTTAGCATTAATTATATGATGATTTTTGTTTAATTCCATATATCCTTCCTTCCTTTTAATTATATTGACTATTGTATAATAATTAATTAGAAATTTGAATAGTTAAAAATAAAAAAATATTAATGATTAGTGGTAGGAGAACAATGTGTTATACTCAAATACATGAAGAATTTTGAATTTTTGCAAGAAAATTTTTATTTTGAATTAAACCTTAAAGATCAGCTATAATACTATAATAGATTTGAGAGGTTTAAGAACAAAATCAAAATTATAACCGAAAAACAAACCTTTATATATCTCTATGAAATGAAGAGTGGGTATATTTGGTTAACGTCAATAATTGCGTTGTCGTCAAGTTAAGATCTGTGCTGCTCACGTACTAAAGTACACTTCTACTGCTCGACTTAATAACTCCTAGAATTTATTGATGTTAACCGAGTATACCACTTGAGTATATTATCAGTAGTGATGCTTTTATTTGAATGAAGTTTATTGCTTTCAACTTGTAGTACTAAATAAATTATTATTTTTATTTAAATATAAGTTTTTATATAGTTTTGTTACAGTATATCTTGTAGTTGTTTAATATGATTAATATTATAGATTTTATAATCTTGTTCTTTTGGCAAGTTTTTACTTTGATCTGCACAAAAAATGTTTTTAAACCCTAGCTTTAACGCTTCATTAATTCTAAAATTAGCTTGAGTTACTTTTCTTACTTCACCTGATAGTCCTATTTCTCCAAAAAATATGCTGTTTGTTGGTAATATTTTATTTAAGGCTGAAGATATTAAAGCAGCAGCAACAGCTAAGTCAGCAGCAGGCTCAGTAATTTTTAATCCACCAACTATACTTAAATATACTTCATAAGCAGCGAGGTTTAAGCCATAACGAGTAGCGAGCACAGCTAATATCATAGATAATCTGTTACTGTCCCATCCTACTACAGAGCGGCGTGGAGTTGGGATAGGAGAAGGAGAAATTAATGCTTGAATTTCTATTAAAATAGGGCGAGACCCTTCCATATTAGCAAAAACACTAGTACCGCTGCAATGAGTTTTAGAGTCTAAAATGAACATCTCTGACGGATTTACAACTTCAACGAGACCGGAATTTTCCATCTCAAAAATGCCAATTTCATTAATACTACCAAATCTATTTTTAATAGAACGTAAAAGTCTATGTTGATGATTAGTACTGCCTTCAAAATATAAGACAGTATCTACCATATGTTCAAGAATTTTGGGTCCAGCTAACTGTCCGTCTTTAGTTATATGTCCTACTAAGATTAATATTATACCAATTGATTTAGTAAATAATATTAATTCTTGAGCCACAGTACGAATCTGTGATACTGTACCTGCTATAGAAGAAATTTCAGGGTTATAAATTGTTTGTATAGAATCAATAATTACTAAGTTGATCTCTTGCTTATTAGCTTCTATAGTAGCTATTATATCATATATATTGGTTGCAGAGACAAGTTTTATTGGTGTATTAGCTAATCCAAGCCTTTTTGCTCTAAGTTTGATTTGGTTTACTGACTCTTCTCCAGAAATATAAAGGCAAGGAATAGATGCTACTGATAATTTTGTAGCTAATTGTAATAGTAAAGTGGATTTACCAATACCCGGATCACCACCAATAAGAATAACTGAATCAGGAACTAATCCTCCACCTAAAACCCTATTAAAATTCACTCATTGGACTAATTATTCTTAATGGATCTGTAATGTCTTGATTGAGTGAATTAGTTGTTAAAATATTACCTATTGGTTTTGAGCTTAGGGATTGAGTACTATAAGAAATGTACTCTGTTATACTATTCCAATTACTACATTCTATACATTGTCCTGACCATTTATAGCTAATTGCCCCGCAATTATTACAAATATACTGCTTTTTACTCTTCATTATCAGCTTTTATTATATATTTAGGTGACATGAAAACTTGGAATTTTCTATTAATTTTGTTCTTAAATCTCTTAAACTTACTATGTACATAGCTGGTTTCCAAGGTTTAATTTAAAATACCGAATTTTCTTGTAAAAATTCTAAATACTTCATATCATTTAAGATAATATAAGATTGCTAACTTACTTTTACCATATATTCTTTCTTCTTGTAGATGAAAATGTGCTGGTAGCTCTAACTTATTGTATTTTTCTGATTCAATAAATAATATTGCACCATTTTCAAGCCAACGTTTTTTATAGAGAGACAATAAAGTTTTATTGATTAGATTGTTATAAAATGGTGGGTCAATAAATACTATATTATAGCTATAAGGTGCAATAGGTAAGTTAGTAGCATCTAGCTTTAAAAAAGTCATTTTATCATTTTCATTGACTCTAATTGCATATGTTCGAATAGCATTTAGATGTTTTAAGTTATTATCAATTAAAGTTACATGTTTTACTCCTCTAGATAATGCTTCAAATGCTAAATTACCACTACCTGTAAATAAGTCTAGAACTTTAGCTTGAGACAATAAACTATGGTTATTAAAAGAAGAAATAAGTATGCTAAATATTGCTTCTTTTAATCTACTAGTTGAAGGCCTATAATTGCTTTTTTTAACAACAGGTATCTTTCTACCTTTTAATCTTCCTGCTATTATTCGTATCATTTAATATTTCAATTTATAAACTTACATAACTTTTTGTTTCTTACTTTATGGTGTAAAAGTACATTGGCTAAGTATTTTATCTTAATTATTAAAGTTATTAAAGTATATACTCAAGTGACATAAGATTTGGAATTTTTGCAAGAGAATTTTGTATTTTGAATTAAACCTTGGAAACCAGCTATGTACATAGTAGGTTTAAGGGTTTAAGAACAAAATTAATGAAAAAAACTAAATCTTCATGTCACTTGAGTATATAATAAATATATAGAATAAAATAAAGTTTGTACTTTGAAAACTTGTTTTATGTTGTTTTAACTTTTCTATAACTTTTATTTATAAATAGCAGATTTTATCAACAAATGATAGAAAAAGACGTGTTCTTATACTAAAGAAAAATTTAAAATATTACAATTCTGTTATAACTTCGCTACTGCCTATAGTATTAACTTCTTCTGTAGCTTCATTAATTATGTCTTCATCAATAATATCTACAGTACTGAGTTTTTCTACTTTTTCATTACTAGTTTTTAGTTGGTTAATAGAATATAAGATAAGTTTTTGGGTTTGTTCATCTTGAACTAAATTTTTATTTAGCTTTATTAGCAACTCTTTTATTACAGGTAAGTTCTTAAACTTAGGAAGATTTGAAATTGTAATATCAAAACTGTCCCAACTACCTTCAAGCATATTTTGAATTAAGGTTAACATTGGCTTTACAGTTGTGGGGATATTAATTTCCATAATTGGTAGAATCAATAATTGTAATTCTCTTATAAACATTGGAATTGTCTCTACAATTTCTGGATAATCAGTAGCTAATTGAAACAATAATTTAATATCTTCTTGCTCAATTGCATGGTAGACATTAATTTTTATGTTATCTTCTGATTTTTTGTTTTCTTTTTTATTATCATCTACTTTTTTTAAATCTACAATATCAAACATATCTTGAATTATATTAGTAAAGTCATCTACTAGTTGGTCTGATTGACTAGGAAGAAGTTTTTTAACTAGTTTAAGTAATATATTACCTATTTCAGGGATTTGATTAAGATTATCCATCAGTTTTGTGAGACTGATTTCAAATTTATCTTTATCTTGTTGTTTTATATTCTTAAGTATGATTAATGTGTTTGCTATAGATATGGGAATTGTTTTTGTAACTGAGAAATTCAATGATTGCATGACATTAGCATCAGAGTCTATTTTTAAGTTTTGAATAATAAAATTTGCAATTATAGGATTATTTACTTTTTCTAGAAACGATATAATGTTTTTTTGTTTAATTGCATAAGCAATATCAATTAAAGTATTACTAATATTATTATCTAAAGTAGAACTTAGAGTTGATTTGCTTTTATCAATTATATTTGAATTTTCCAATGGTTGCAATTCTTTACTTTCTTCTTCTATTTTTATGTTTGTTTGAGATGGTTTATTTAAAATAACTTTCCCTTTGTTAAAAAAAGAAAATGTAGATTTTGATAGTTTTTTATTTAATTCAATTGTTGCTTGAATAATAATATCCTCTAATAATTTATTGTCAGTTTTTACATAAGTTGGGATTTTTTTTATAACTTTATCTTGCTTAATTAGATGTTTTTCAATTCTAGTAATAATTTGTTTTGTATCTCTTACAAGTTTTTTATCTTCTAAAGAATTTTGGTCTTGATATTTAGATTCAAGAATAGAAATTAAATCTTGTATTATAAATTCATTTGTACCAATTACTTCTGAGTATTTAGTGATAATCTTATCAACTTCTTTAACGTCTAAGTTAGAAATACTTGTTTTTAACTTATTGATTACTTCATCTATGCTATTAATTTGCTGCATGCCAGAATTAGAAATATCTTGAGTTGATTTAACTTTATTTTCATTTGGGTTACTGATTTTTGGATTTAACACAAAAATATTTTGGCTTGATTGTGTTTTTTTAATATTTGAACTTTGTTCAACTGAGTCATAAGTTGTTGTGTTCAAACTAGAAGTTATGCTATCTGGAATGGAAATATCTTGAATGGACTTGCTTTTTACTTTATTTAAGTTTTTTGGAGAAGCTTTTTCTTTTATTAATTCATCTGACTGTACCATTTTTTGGAGAGATTTACTTTTGTCTCTATTAAAAAATGAAAATACAGGTTTTGATATTTTTTCATTTACAGTTATTGGTTGCAGTTGTTCTTTGTTTGTGTCGATTATTATTGAGTTATCATCTATGGTTTTTACATAATTAGAATTGTCTATGATACTATTTACTTGGTTAGTAAAGTACTTATTAATTATATCGTCTACTTCCAGAGTAGTTTTACCTTGATTTACTAGGTGTTTATTGATTTTATCAGTGATTTGTTCTGTAACTTGTAAAAAATTCTCTTCTTTGTTTTTTGAGTTGAAGATAGTAGCTAAATTAATAGCTAGATTTTGCATATTGGACCCATCTTCACCAACTATATCTAGGTTAGGGTATTGATCAAGAATATCTCCAAATCCTTTAATATCTAACTTAGAAATTGCTATGTTCAATTCAGAAATTTTTGTATTTATATCTAAATTAGAAGTATTTTGGATTAATTTATCTTGATTTTTACTCTTTTTCTTAAACATTGGCCCCTCCTTTTAATTTTACTATATAATTGTTCTTGACTAATAACTTTCCAAAGTTTTTTTACTTGTTTTGACAAGTAAAATAAATCTAATAATAATCATACCACATAAAATCACTGCTTACAACTAATAGTTAAAAATATTTTATAATTAATCTTATAGTTGTTAAATGTATATTTGTTTAGTTGTGTTATTACAATCATATGTTAATTAGCAAGCTAGTATAAAATTAATATTATTGGCTTCTTAGAATGATATAAATTCTTTAAAGATAAAATAATTATTAAATGGTGAGATAAATAATGATAAAGTAGCTGGCTAATAATATTATTATATTACAATTATGTTAAAGATATTAGTTTTAGAAAATTTCGTGAAGAAACTTGTAAAAGTTTAAGCTTATCAAACTATACAAGTTAAACTAGTTAAAATAAATTAACTATATATTAATATTTGGATAACTTTAATTAAATTAAAAAATGTTGATTAATAATAAAATATTAAAATTTTTAAAAGAAATATTAAAGGATAATAAACTCTTATATTTTATCGGAGGGTTGACCTTAATATGTGACCTGTTAACTTTTTTTGTAGTTTTTTCAGCTGAAGACAACATCATTCCTTATTCTGTGTTAATTATTGGATTAGCTCTTTTAGACCTTTTTGTTTTACTAGTTATGATAATATTACTAAGCAAGGTTCTATTAAGCTACTGGATTTCTCAACAGTCAGCACCAATTGGAGGTAGGTTACAAAGAAGAATTGTTGTTGTTTTTAGTTTGGTAGCTGCAATACCAACAATAACGGTAGCAGTATTTTTTGTTTTCTTTTTTAATTTTGGTATTCAAAAATGGTTTGATAAACGTATTAATACAGTTTTAAGTCAATCATTGAAACTAACAGAGTTCTATTTAGATGAAAATAAAACCAGACTGAAAAGTACAGCAATGATAATGGCTAACAGCTTGTTGTCTGAGATGTACCATGAATTAATACATCAAAAAAATAGGTTTAATGCTATTTTAAATTACCAAGCTCAACTTGGGTCATTAGATGAAGCAATAATATTTCAAAAGAGTACTCATACTATTTTAGCTCAGACTGCTTTAAGTTTTTCTTTAGCATTTGTAACGATTCCTTCCCACTTGTTAGAAAGAGCTGAAAATGGTGAAGTTGTAGAACTGGAAACAGATCCAACAAAAATTAGGATTTTAATTAAATTACAAAATTATGATGATGCTTACTTGATTATAGGAAAACTTATAGATAGAAGAGTATTGAGCTATCTTAATAAGACTCATGGTGCTAACCAGGAATATACGAGATTAAAAAATAAGACTGCTTATCTACAAATAAAATTCTCAATTATTTTTATTACTATAGCATTATTGTTATTGCTAGCATCAATTGCTACGGGGTTTATCTTTGCAAAACAAATATTTCAACCTATTAAAGACTTAGTTGCTGCTACTGAGGTAGTAAAACTTGGAAATTTAAATGTTCAAGTAAGAGAAACTAATACTAATGACGAATTAGATATATTAACTTCTGCTTTTAATAGAATGGTAAAACAGTTAGATCGTCAAAATAAAGATTTAGTAATAGCACAAAAAGCACTTGCTTGGGCTGATGTTGCAAGACGTGTAGCTCATGAAATTAATAATCCACTTACTCCTATACAACTCTCTGCTGGAATGCTAGGAAAGAAATTTTCTAAGGAAGTAAGTGATGCTATAACGTTTAATAGGTATGTCAATACTATTTTAAGACATACGGAAGATATTAAAAAAATTGTTACAGAATTTACAACTTTTGCAAAAATGCCAGTTCCAAACTTTGTAAGGTGTGATTTAGTGGTTATTATAAAGGAATTAATTGCATCACAACAAATAATAAATGAAAAAATAAAATACCAGTTTATTACTAAACTTAAGGAGTTAGATTTTGTTGCTGATATTACTCAAATAAATCAAATTATGGTTAACTTACTTAAAAATGCAGAAGAATCTTTGGAATGTAAAAATGTAAAAGTTAAAATTATAAAGGTATTATTGCAGCAATCATCTGCAGAAACAGTAAGTATAGAAGTTCAAGATACAGGTGGTGGATTTCCACAGAACCTTATTAATTATATTACAGAGCCCTATGTTACAACTCGCTTGCAAGGTAGTGGGTTAGGCCTTGCAATTGTTAAAAAAATTGTAGAAGACCATTTAGGCACCCTTGAAATTGCAAATCTAAAAGGTGGAGGAGCATCAGTGAAAATAACTTTTAGCTACTTAAAGTTATTATCTATGTTAAAGTAAAATTAACAGTATAATTTATAATTTTATAAGTACTGTTGCAAAAAAAAGACTTTATCCTATTGATTTATATAAAGTAGAGTAGTAATTTAGACACTATAGAGAAAAATTAGTTGAAGAAAAATTGGTTATTTAATTAATATATTAATAATTTAAGTTAATAATTTTCAGGAGATATGTTATGGCATTTGAAGTTCTTATAGTAGATGATGAGGCAGCTATTAGAGAGGGAATATCAGATATTGTTAAGGATGAAGGATTTTTACCTAAAGCTGCTGAAAATAGTTTAGAAGCCTTAAAGATTCTAAATGATAAAGTACCTGGGGTTATAATATTAGATATATGGTTACAAGGTAGTGATTTGGATGGATTAGGGATACTAGAAATTGTAAAGAAGAGATATCCTTTGCTACCGGTTATTATTATTAGTGGCCATGGTACAATTGAAACGGCAGTGACTGCCATTAAAATGGGAGCTTATGATTACTTAGAGAAACCATTTACTCATGAAAAACTCATGATAGTGTTGAGAAGAGCATGTGAAGCAGCAAAACTAAAAAGAGAAAATATTGATCTTCGCTCAAAAGTGATAGATAGATCAGAGATGGTTGGTCAGTCTCCTGCAATAAATAAACTTAGAACGGAAATTGAAAAAGTATCTCCAACCTCTGGCAGAGTTATGATTACTGGTCCCATAGGTTGTGGTAAAGAGTTAGCAGCTAGGCTTATTCATAGACGTTCCAAGTATTCATCTGGACCTTTCATAATTTTTAGTCCAACAGGTATGAGTGAAGAAAGAATTAAATATGAATTATTTGGTCAACCTAATAAGTCTTCTTTAAATTTTAATGCAGTGCCAAGAAGTAGTATATTAGAAGTTGTAAACAAAGGTACACTTTATATTGATGAAGTTGCTGATTTACCACTTACTATCCAGTACATGCTACTTAAATTTTTACAAGATGGTAATTTTGAAAAGGGTGACTCTAAAAATGCAATAAAGTTAGATATAAGGCTTATTACTGCTACTTCAAAGAATATTCAAAATGAGATTACAATTGGAAGGTTTAGACAGGATTTGTATTATAGGCTTAACGTAATTTCAATTCAAGTTCCGTCACTTTCAAGTCGTAAAGAAGATATTAGTTTACTTGCAGAATATTTTATCGGGCAACTTGTTAGATTTTCTGGATTGAGGGAAAGAAAGTTTTCAAATGAAGCAGTAGCAGCTCTACAGGCCTATCATTGGCCTGGAAATTTAAGACAGCTTAGAAATGTAATTGAATGGGCTTTAATCATGAACCCATTAACTGTAGATGGCGGTGATGAAATTAAAGCTAATATGCTGCCAACAGAAATCATTAATAATGGAGGTGGAAGTATTGTTAAACCCGATACTAATGTTGATATGATGTCGATGCCTTTAAGAGAAGCAAGGGAAGTGTTTGAGCGTCAATATCTTGCAGCTCAGATGAGCAGATTTAATAATAATATTTCTAAAACTTCTACCTTTGTTGGTATGGAAAGATCAGCATTGCATCGTAAGCTTAAGTTACTCAATATTAGTTCTAACAATAGAAATAAAGAAAAAGAAAATAATGATGAGAAGGAAGCATTAATAGCAGTGCAAACTGAGGAATGCTTGGCTTAAAAAAATATTGTTTGCTATAGAGTTACTAAGATAGAATAAATATTATAATTGTTATAATATTGATTTTTTGGTATAAGAAGTTCTATATATAAACTAACTAGTAAGTGAATTAAATATAGAAAGTATATATTTTAAGCTTTTTATTTAATTGTTATATGTTTTATTCATCTATATAAAGTAGTAATAAGGATTAGAGTAAAGTAGAGTTAGAGTATATATTAAGTTAGTAGTTCTTTATGTATTTAGTGTTTTAGTAAATAATTTAGTTAGATGTTGTTCTATTTTTACTAATCTTGAAATTATTTGTATATATACTAGATATACTAAAATGAAATTGAAATAAAATTATAATGATTTTTAAATATTACTATTTTAGTATTATAGCATTGTTAGTAGCATGTACTAACATTGACTCTCCACATGAAAATTCGTTACTTACAATAGATCAAAATGAGAAAATTAGAAGTTATATTTTGAAGCAAAATGCTAAAAATGCTCCAGTAGAGTTAAAAAAGAAATTTGGTAGAAATTTACAGGGGTTAAGGCTAATATCAGTAGATTTAAGTAATACTGATTTTTCAGGTGTAGATATTAGTAATACACAATTAATAAAAGTAAATTTATCAGGTTCTAATTTTACAAATGCAATAGCTAATAAGGCAGTTATTCAAGAGTGTCAGTTAAAAGAATCTACTTTTACTAATTTTTCTGCTATTGGTGCTGATTTTGGTGCTTCAAATTTTGAGAAATCTAAAATTGATTATTCTGATTTTTCTAATTCTAATTTAGAAGAAAGTTTGTTTGTTACATGTAATATACACAATACCAAATTTTCAAATATTATTTCTAAATCTGTTAATTTTTCATATAGTAATATAGCAAACTCGAATTTTCAAAGTGCTAATTTAGTGTCTTCTTGCTTTGAGAAGACAAGATTAATTGGTAGTAATAATTTTTTTGGAGTCGATTTGCGAAGGTCTAGTTTTAATAATGCTGAAATTATATCAAGTTATTTTGAATCTGCAGATTTAAGTGACAGTGATATTATTAACTCAACAATTTTTGATTCAGTATTTCAGCAATCTATTATTGAAAAAGCAAAGATTCAAGACTCAAGATTTAGTAAAGTAGTTTTAACTGATGCATCTATATTGTCATCTACCATAACTAATACTGTATTTGATAATTCTGATTTACAAAGAGTTAATTTTATTTCAAATGACTTAGAAAATGTATTTTTTATTCAGAGTGTGTTAAATCAGGCATTATTTAATAAAAATGAATTTAATAATAGTGTAATACAAAATTGTTTTGCTAATTCTATTCTCATTACTCAAGGTACAATTTTAAATGTTACTATAGATCAGTCTCAATTAGATAAAGCACAGATTAAGCATATGAAAACTGATCGCTTTATAATAAAAGACAGCTATGTACAAGATGGTGAATTTGTAAATCTGGTTTTTAAAGAAGCAAGATTTTCTAACTTAATTTTAACTAGATCTAGTTTTAGAGATAATAAATTTTATGGCAGCCAACTAGACTTACTAGATTTACAGCAGGTGGCATTTATTAATAATATGCTCGATTCAACATCAATAAGTAATGCAACAATAGTTGGGGGACTTATTAATAATTTTACTCATAAGAATAGCAATTTTGATAAGCTACAGATAGCAAACAGTATAATGCTGAATTCTACTGAGATGAAAGATGTTGTAACAGCTAATATATCTTATAGTTTAGATGAAGTTTTTCGCTTTAAAGATCTTTCACTAATGAATTTTAGTAACCTAGAAATATCCGGGTATGACTTATCTAATGTTAATTTGAAAAATAGTTTATTTAAAAGAGCAAAGATATTAAATACAAACATTATATCTTCTAATTTAGAAAATACTGACTTTTCAGAAGCTAACATCTGCAAGTCAAATTTACAAAATTCTAATCTTTCAGGAGCAAAATTTCAACTATCTAATATACTAAACTCTAATTTTAATAATACAAATTTAAATAATACCGATTTTAGTCAGTCAAAAGTACAAAACAGCTCTTTTGATAATGCAAATATTAGCAATACAGTAGATTTAATAAACCTAAAAAAGTAATTACACTACTATTTGCCTAATAGCATTTAGCAATAAAACCTTAGATGGTGGGCTTGAGAAGACTTGAACTTCCGGCCTCACGCTTATCAGACGTGTGCTCTAACCAGCTGAGCTACAAGCCCATTTTTGGTCTAAACTAAAATATTATGGTATTTTATAAAAATAAGTTATAATGTCAAGATGTAATAACTTCTTAGGTTTTTATAACTATTTTTAGGATTGACACTATATATTAATAGTGTATTAAAAAATGAAAAGCAAGAGTTATAAAACAGTTCCTTACATTTGGTGTATTTAACTGTAAATATGTGTAATTGTTATGAATAATAATAAAGAAGTTGTTTTGACTCTGTTGCTAGTAGTGATTAGTATGATAATGTTAACTTTTGCTTCTGTACCAATATATAGCTTATTTTGTAAGGTTACAGGATTTGGTGGAACAGTACAACAAAATGTAGGTGCTTTAAAGAAGGGGATAAGGCAGATAACAGTAAATTTTGATGCAAATGTTGAACCAGGGTTACTCTGGAAATTTATTCCTAAGCAAAATAATATAGTTGTAACTACAGGTGAGAATAATTTAGTATTTTATTATGCATATAACCTAACAGAGGAAGATATTATAGGTACAGCTGTTTATAATGTTACACCTAATAAGGCAGGAAAATATTTTGTTAAAGTTCACTGTTTTTGTTTTGAAGAACAGTTACTTAAAGGTAAAGAAGAAATGTTAATGCCGGTATCATTTTATATAGATCCAGATATAGAGAATGATCCATATATGGATGATGTAAATTCTATTACTTTATCTTATACTTTTTTTAAGATAGCTGTTTTAAAAAAATAGTTAAATAACTAAAATAACTTGTTAATTATTATATTTTATAGTTTAATTAAATTTAATTATATTTTTTATTTTTAAAGAATTATTCTAAGTAGTATTTAATATTGAAAAATGATAATTAAGTAGAACTGAGTTTGTCTTGTTTGGTTCTTGTAAATATTGTAATATTAATTGTAATATTAAGAGGATAAAACTAGTCTAATTAAGCGAACTAGTTTTTATTATTAGAGGTATAGTGGCTTTCATGCTAAATTTGGAAAGTTTATTACTTATAGTTTAGAAATTAACATGCAACATACTAAAAAACATCCTTATCATATTGTCAGTCTAAGTATATGGCCGGTTTCTGTATCTTTTTCTTTATTGTTAGTAGCTTTTAGTTTTGTTATGTTAATTCATCACTATCATTATTTTATTAGTAAAGTTATTGTTATTATTGGGGTTATATGTTTATTTTACTCATTATTTAATTGGTGGCGTGATGTTATTAAAGAAGCTATGGTAGAAAAACGACATACTAAAGAAGTGCAACATGGTATAAGAGTTGGTATGGTGTTATTTATACTGTCAGAAATAGCGTTTTTTGCAGTTTTTTTTAGTTCCTTTTTTTATAGTAAGCTTTTTCCTGTTGGTATAATAGACGAGATATGGGTAGTAAAAGAGGGAGTATGGCCTTATGGTGGCATTAAAACAGTAGACCCTTGGAGCATACCTTTTTTAAATACTCTTATTTTATTATTATCTGGAACTACGGTTACCTGGGCTCATTATGCGATAACTGAGAATAATCAAAAAGATGCTGTTAATGCTTTAGGTTATACAATATTACTTGGTATATTTTTTACTTTGATGCAAATTTTTGAGTATATTCACATACCGTTTAAGTTTAGTGATGGGATTTATGCTTCAAATTTTTATATGGCAACCGGAATCCATGGGGTGCATGTAATAATAGGTAGTATTTTTTTGTCAGTATGTTATTTTAGAGCTAAAGCAGGGCATTTTCAAAAACCTAATAGTCACTTAAGCTTTGAGTTTGCTGCATGGTACTGGCATTTTGTAGATGTAGTATGGTTGTTTTTATTTGTTTTTGTTTATGTTTTAGGCAAGTAAATTTGGCTCTTAATTAATAAAACAAATAAGTAATGGTAATGGTAGTGATCAATATAAAAAACATTCTATTTAAATTTATTATTATACTATCATTATTCACTACACTAAGTGATTATATATCTTTTGCTGATTCTAGAGATTTTTTTGATAGAAAAAGTAATAAGCTTATAAATAATGATTTTTCTGATTTGTTAAGTATTACAGGTATAAAGAGCAAAGAAAAATGTTTAAATTCTATTGTTGATGTAATTAATGATAAAAAATTTGGATGGTTAAGAAATGGTGAGAGATGGAAGAAGCAAACAGATAAATTTAATAACAATAAAAATATAATTTATGATTTGGCGAGTAAGTTAGGTTACATAAACAAGATAGAAGCTACTTCTGGAATTTTATATGATAGAGCCTTAATTTTAGGAGCAACATCTTCTGTAGTTCAAGTACGTATGGAAAGTATGATTCAGTCTTGGAATAATGGGACTAGGTGGAAAGTTATAGTAATGTTGGGTAGTGATAGGAGCTTGGATAAGCCAGAGAGTGATAGATCACTGGTACAAACAGTGGTTAGTAAGAATTATCCTAAAACTGAGTTAGGGATGATGAAGTATTTTTATTATGATAAGTATTTTAACCACTTGCCAAAGGCTTTACAAAGAGTTCCGGTATTGTTTATAAATGCTAAAAAACCTGCTAATAAAGCTAGGGCTGATACTGCTGATACTATAAAGGAGTGGTTAAAGGTAGAAAAGTTGAATAATATTAAAAGTATTTTAGCATTTTCAAATCAACCTTATATAGCTTATCAGGATAAGGTAATTAAGTATATAATGCAAGTTGGTGGATATAGTAGTATAAAAGTTGATACAGTTGGTAGTCAAGCAAGTTCAACTATAAGTCCTATTGTTGTTTTAGATTCTATAGCTAGGGACTTATATATGTTAAAGAAGATGGAAATGTCTTGAGTACTAAAAATGCAATAATGTTTAAGTATGTAATTGAGTTAGGTTAAATTGTTATGTATAATACTATAAAGATAGGTCATGATGCTAAAGAGCTTGTAGATAATTATTTGAAAGAAACTAATATTGAGCAATTACAAAAAACCTATACAGAGAAGTTAGAAAAGTATCGGATAGATACTAATAACTATTTTAATAAACTAGGAAAAAATTCCACTAGCGAAGATTTTGCAAATTTAATTTCCCATTTTAGAGAGGTAAGTGATCTTAAACAAGGTATAGTTCAAGTAGTTAATGGTCAATTACCGATATTAGGAACTGCAGATGGTAGTAAGTCTCCAGTAATTATTAGGGATTGTAGGTTGCAGTATAGACTTGATGATGAAGTAGTAAGTCAAAAGCCTGGATTGATACCAGAGTCTTGGATGGCAGTAATAACTGGTCAAGCTAAGGGAGCTGTTAAACTTATTGAAATGTATTGTAGTGAAGATTTACAACCAGCTGCTAGAGGTAAAGTAGTTGATTTATTAACACAGTACAAAGATCAGTTATTAAGGGAACATATAACTGAGGACCAACTAAAAGATATAACACACCAATTTACTTTAGCGTTAGTTGATAGTTATGATATATTTATTTCTAAAGATGAATTTGCTATAGCTAGAGATTTTGCTAATTTTGATGATAATCACGAGCATTTAGTGACTATAGCTAGTAATATTAGTTCAAATAGTAGTGATCAAAATATTAGTAATAACCAATATCCTGTTTGGGGATCATTAAAAGTTGCTCCTCTTTCTGAGCGAACTATAAGAGAGGAATATTTACCACTACAAAAGTTAAGTAAAGACGAACAACTTAAACAAGCCCTTAGGTCTAGGCATCGTAATGAGGTATCATTAGAAGAGGAGCTTGTGCTGGGGCCAGCATTTGAAAAAACACCTATATGGTTTCAAAATTTGTCTAACGTTACACAAGATTTAATAATAAATAACTATGATAAAATAATTGATAATAAACATTTTATACCTACTCAGTTGCGTAATGTGCCAGGACTTAGAAATGCATATTTAGATATTAGAGGCGTTACTCAAAATAATGAATTGACAGATATTTATCCTGAGTTTCACTCAGGTACTTTATCTCAATTTGCTTCTGAGCCTTTAAGTGAGTGTTTTCGCTTAACAACGCAAAATATTAATAGACTAGCTGAGTTGGCTGGAGGTAGAGGTCAGTCATTAAGTATTGAAGCTTTAAATACTGAGTTTGATTTTACACAAGGTTGGTTTCACAATTTTGTAGCTGCTGCTATGGGGGAAGAAAGTAGGATTTGTGATACTTTGTCTGAGGCACATACTTTTATGCCTAAAGAAGAAAGAGTTAGTGATAAAGTTAAGCTTAATATTACAGCTACAAATGAAGCTGCTAGATATAATAAGATTGCTGCTATGAGTAGTTTAGCAAAGAAATCTGTTGATGCTAGTAAATCTCAAGAGCAAGTAGTATATATGTGTAAGAGTGGAAAAGACCGTACAGGTATGGTAATTTTAAATAATTTTGGTACTTTTCTAGAAGATAAGGATTTTAATAATGACTTGGCTTACAAGTCACTTGTAAATTCAAATCATGTTGAATTTCTTGCAGGTCATCATGGAGCCACAAGAGGTATTGCTGGATTAAAAGCTGCTGGAGTGTTTGCTGGATTAGATAGTCATCCATTATCAAAATATAAGGATAGATTTGCCTCACATATTGCTGAGGAAAATAATATTAGAGGTTTTTCTATAATCGAGAAATGTAGAAATTATTTATCTAATGGAATAGAAATATTAAAAGAGATGTTAAAAGATTTTATATCTAATTTTCAGCAAGAAAGTAGCCGAGATAGTAATAAAGATCTAAATAATAATGAAGAACCCCCAAAAAACATTAATTCTATGCTCATGAAAGAATTAAAACAAAAGTTAGGAGAGAATCTTGTACAAGGAAATTTAAAAGAAGAGCCAAAGGAATTAAACAGTACAAAAAGTCATGAAGTTAAAGGTTTTAGTTCCAAAAAAAGTCAAAAAAATCAAGAAAAACATGGTTTTCGTGATCCAAAATTAATGGAAGAATTACAAAAAAAATGGAGGAATTAAAAGACAAAAATTTAATTCATGATGAAAGAAACGGAGAACAAAGAAATCATTTATCAAAGAAAAATAATAATAATAATAAAAATATTTATAAAGGTTAGTTAAGTGTAATTATATTTATATTTTTTTGCTTGAAGAATTAGTTTTTTATTTCTTATTAGAAGTCATATATTGTTAAATATGCTATGTTGTTTCTTGCTTGCTAAAATATAAGTGTTAACGTTATTTATTATAGATGTAAAATTAATTAATAATTTCTAATAATTAAGAAATGTTAAGATCACAATATGACATTTAAAAAACATAAAAATTTTGATAAATTACTTTCAGGTATCTTGTAAAAAAAATATACTGCACTATATCAAGAATATTAGAAATTTTTTAAGAAGGTATATATATCTCTTCTTGAGTTTTAATTAATTTAAAAAATTATAGGTTGATAAAATGTCAAAAGAAATAGTAATAGGAATTGACTTAGGAACAACAAATTCTTGTGTTGCTTTTATGGAAGGCCAAAAGCCAGTAGTGATACCAAATCAAGAAGGGGCAAGGGTTACACCATCTATAGTGGCCTTTACTTCTGCTGGGGAAAAATTAATAGGTGATGCTGCTAAAAGACAAGCTATTACTAATCCTGAGAATACTGTATTTGCTAGTAAGAGATTAATTGGCCGTAATTTTAATGATCCAACAGTACAAAAAGATCAGAAGTTAGTACCATACAAAATTGTTGAAGTAAATAGAGATGCTTGGATAGAGATTAATGGTAAACAATATTCCCCTAGTCAAGTTGGTGCTAATATTTTACAAGCAATGAAATCTGCAGCTGAAAGTTACCTAGGAAAACCAGTTAAGAAGGCTGTAATTACTGTACCTGCTTACTTTAATGATGCTCAGCGTCAAGCTACTAAAGATGCTGGAGAAATTGCAGGTTTAGAAGTATTAAGAATTATTAATGAACCTACTGCAGCTGCGTTAGCTTATGGGTTTGATAAATCTGGTGGTAGTAAAACTATTGTGGTATATGATCTTGGTGGAGGAACATTTGATGTTTCAATATTAGAGATAAGTGGTAATGGTGTCTTTGAAGTAAAGTCAACAAATGGAGATACATTTCTTGGTGGTGAAGATTTTGATATGAGAGTACTAGATTACCTTGCTGATGAATTTAAGAAAACCAGTGGTATTGATATTAAAAAAGATCCTTTAGCTTTACAACGGTTAAAAGATGCTGCTGAAAATGCAAAAAAGCAATTATCATCTACACACCAAACAGATATAAATTTACCTTATATTACTGCTGATGCATCTGGACCAAAACATCTGCAAATTACTTTAACTAGAGCCAAGTTGGAATCTTTAGTAGATGACCTTATTACTAGAACAATTGAGCCATGTAAGAAAGCATTAAAAGATGCTGGTTTAAAAGCTCAGGATATCCAAGAAGTTATATTAGTAGGTGGTATGACAAGAATGCCAAAAGTTATTGAAACTGTAAAGGCATTCTTTAACCGTGAACCACATAAAGGGGTTAATCCTGATGAAGTAGTAGCGCTTGGAGCAGCTATACAGGCTGGAGTATTACAAGGAGATATAAAAGATGTGTTATTACTTGATGTAACACCACTTTCCTTAGGTATAGAAACTCTAGGGGGCGTGTTTACTAAACTAATTGATCGTAATACTACTATTCCAACAAAGAAGAGCCAAGTATTTTCTACCGCTGAAGATAATCAGCCTGCAGTAACAATTAGAGTTTTCCAAGGAGAAAGAGAAATGGCTGCTGATAATAAAATGCTGGGTGAGTTTAATCTTGAAGGTATTCCACCAGCAGCACGTGGAATGCCTAAAATTGAAGTTACTTTTGATATTGATGCAAATGGTATTGTAAATGTATCTGCTAAGGATTTGGCAACTAACAAAGAGCAAAAAGTAACTATTCAAGCTTCTAGTGGGTTAAGTAAGGAAGACATTGAAAGAATGGTACAAGAAGCTGAGAAATATTCACAAGAGGATAAACAACGTAAGGAATCTATAGAGGTAAAAAACCAAGCTGACAGTATGATTTATTCTGTTGAGAAAAGCCTAAAAGAATATGGTGATCAAGTTCCAGCACAAGACAAAGAGGCTATTACAGAAGCAATTGATCAATTAAAAGAAGCTATTAAATCAGGTAATATAGAAGAGATGAAAGTAAAAACACAGTCGTTAACCACTGCTAGTGTTAAGCTTGGAGAAATAATGTATAAACAACAAGCTGCGTCAACTTCAACTCCTTCAGATTCAGATAAAAAGGATGATAATAAAGATGATAAAGTTGTAGAAGCTGAGTATGAAGATTTAAGCAAGAAAAATTAACTTATTGATTTTTAACTATACTCTGAAAGATGAGTTATTGAGCTTGGATATATTATATTATAAAGAATATTAACATTCTAGTTATAATTAAGTATTAGATACGAGTTATATTGTAAAATTTTTAATATACTATTAATTAACAAAGTTTATGTCTAAACCAGATTACTACCAAACTCTAGAGATATCTAAGGATGCTTCTCAGGCAGATATTAAGAAAGCTTACCATAAGCTTGCGATGAAGTATCATCCTGACCGTAATCCTGGTAATGCAGAAGCTGCTGAAAAGATAAAAGAAATTAATGAAGCATATGATGTGTTAAGAGATGAGAAAAAGAAAAAAGTTTATGATCAGTTTGGTCATTCTGCCTTTAATACTGGAGGAGGGCAACAACATAGCTATGGCTTTGGTAATGCTAGTGACGTTGATATAAATGATATTTTTCAGAATTTTTTTGGTGATGTTATGGGAGCAAAGCGTCAGACAAAACGTTCTTCTATAAAAATTAATGGATCTGATTTAAAATATAATCTCCCTAGTTTGACATTAGAAGAAGTATTTACTGGTGTTACTAAAGTTATTAAGTTTAAAACTGAGATAAAATGTAATAGCTGTTCTGGGACTGGAAGCTTAGATAGTAAAGATGTAGTATCAGATTGTTATAGTTGTCGTGGAAGTGGGGTTACAAGGAGTAAACAAGGTTTTTTTTATTTTGAACAGCCTTGTAATACTTGTCATGGTAGTGGATATATTATAAAAAATCCTTGTAAAAAATGTGCAGGCGAGGGTAGATATCATAGTGAAAAAACTCTTGAAGTAAAGATACCAAAGGGTATTACAGAGGGTAATAGAATCAAACTTGAAGGTGAAGGGGAAAGTGGGATTAGAGGAGGAAGAACAGGAGATTTATATGTTTTTGTTACAATTAGCACTCATAAAAACTTTAAAGTAGTTGGTCATGATCTACATCATAGAATTAATATTAAATTTACTACAGCTGCATTAGGGGGAGAAGTAAAAATTAAAGACCTAATGGGAAATAGTATAATACTTAAAGTACCAGCTGGAACACAAAATGCTGAAAAATTAAAACTTAGTGGTAAGGGGATGCCAATTATTGGTTCTTCTGGTTATGGAGATATGATTGTACATATAAATATTGAAATACCTAAGAATTTAACAGATCAACAAAAGGAACTATTAAAGAATCTTGATCAACAACTAGAACTACATAAATCAGAAAGTTGTGGGTTTTTTAACAAAGTAAAGAATCTTTGGTCTGGTGATATTGAATAAAGGTTAAAACTTTGTAAAAATATAGATAAAGTATTTACATTTTCTGTGTATTTATTTAATGGATAAATAGTTAATATTAATAATTTAATAAAATATATTGACAAATTATATTTATTTATAATAACCTTTCCTTATAGGTATTAAAGTTCTTTATTTAATTATTGTGAAATATAAATTAATTAATAAGTAAGGAATTTTGAAGTAAATTCTTTCCAAAGTTAGGTACCATAATAAGTAATTTTAAGTTGGAAAGGTAATAATAGACAATCTGTCTATATATTATATATTGCTAAACCTGCTTTGATTATAAGGATAGAAAGGATGGTAATTGAGCATAAAACAGTTATATTAAAGGATTTAACCTTGGGCTTATCTCATTCTTTGGCTTCAAGTTTTAGTAAAAAGGACAATATTAGCAATCAATTACACATTCCAGTAATGGTAACAGAGATGTTAAATTATCTTGCTCCCAAGGATAATCAACTATATCTTGATTGTACATTTGGTGCTGGAGGATATAGTAAGCAAATTCTTGAAAGTTGTAATTGTAAAGTTATTGCTTTTGATCAGGACCCTATAGTTATAGATGTTGCTAATAAATTTCATCAAAAATTTCAAGATAGGTTTGTTTTTCATTGTAGAAATTTTGTTGAGGCTTACAAAATTTTATCAGATTCTGTAAAAGTAGATGGTATAGTAATAGATTTAGGAGTTTCTTCTATGCAGTTAGATGAAGCAAAAAGAGGGTTCTCATTTCGTTACAATGCTAGTCTTGATATGAGGATGAGTCAACAAGGTTATAAGGCTGAAGAGTTTATTAATACAGCTTCTGAGCAAGATTTAGCAGATGTTATTTATCATTTTGGAGAAGAAAGGAATGCTCGTAAGATTGCTAAACATATTATTAACTCAAGGTTTAAAAAACCAATTACCACTACATTTGAGTTAGCAGAGATTGTAAGAAATGCTGTTGGTAGTAGGAGGATGAGGAAAATTGATTCAGCAACTAGAACTTTTCAAGCCATTCGAATTTTTATTAATAATGAACTACAGGTTCTCGAATCTTTTTTACAGCAAAGTTTAAATTTACTAAATGCTAATGGTAGACTTGTAGTGGTAAGTTTTCATTCTTTAGAGGATAGTATTGTTAAAGATTTTATGAGGAGAAATAAAATTAAGAAAGTAGCTAAGTCAAAATATAATTTTTCTGTGGCTCAGCCTCAAACTGGAATATTTAACTTACTAACAAAAAAAGTAGTAACACCTACTAGAGATGAAATTATTAAAAATCCAAGGTCTAGATCAGCTAAATTAAGGGCTGTACAAGTTAATAATAAAGACTATGTTAGATATTGTTAATTATGTTGTTGTTATGCTGATATTTATTGTAGGTTATTTCTTATTTTCATTAAAAAATGAGGTTAATAATCTTAATTATCAGTTAATACAGGTTAATAAGCAGATTAAAGAAGAGATTGATAACATTAATGTAATAAAAGCTGAGTTATCTCATCTTATTTCTCCAGATAAATTAAGAAAGTTATCTTCTAGTTATTTAATTCTCCAAAATATTCATACTTCTCAGATGACAGCAGATTTATTATTAAATAAAAAGAAAGTTATTTATGATAATTATAAATTAGAAAAGCCTCTTAGGTCCAACATTGATCAGGAAAAAGGAATAAAAAAGTGGCGTTATAAAAAACTAAAAATAAAATAAATGTTAAGAATATTGTTTAATTTTTTATTTAAAATTATTAACTTTAATGATTATAATTATTTGTTACCTTTGAGTCAATGGAGTTCTTCTTTAAAGGGAAGAATAATATTTATTGCACTAAGCTTTTTTGTTATTTTTTTTCTAATTGCTCTTAGAATTATTGAGATTTCTACACATTCTTCAGAGTATTTTTCCTTTAATGATAATAAAACTTTAAAACATAGAAAAAAGATTATTGATAGGAATAATAATGTTCTTGCTATTAATTTGTTTGCTCCTTCAGTTTTTGTAAATCCGGAAAAAATAATAAATGCTGAACAAGCTGTTAAAGGTCTTAAAACAGTTCTTACAGATATAGATGAAAAGAAGCTTTTAGATGATTTAAATAGTGATAAGAAATTTGTTTGGGTTAAGCGTCATTTAACTCCTAAAGAGCATGAAAAAGTTTATAATTTAGGAATTCCAGGATTAGAGTTTCAGAAAGAATATAAGAGAGTTTATACATATGGTAACCTTCTATCTCATATTATAGGATATGTTGGGGTCGATATGCAAGGTTTATCAGGATTAGAAAAAAGTTTTCATGGATTTTTAACTAATAGTGATCTTTATTTAAAACAAGATGAATTTGATAAACCTTTAGTTTTAAGTATTGATGTTAGGGTACAGAATATAGTAAATGAAGAATTAGAAAGTGCTATAAAAGAATTTAATGCAATAGGAGGGGTAGGAATAGTAGCTGACCCTAACAATGGTGAAATATTAGCTTTAGTAAGTAAGCCAGATTTTGATCCTCATTACCCAGCAAAAGCTACTTCAGAACAACTTTTTAATAAGGGAAGCCTAGGAGTTTATGAGTTTGGTTCAGTACTTAAGACTTTAACTATGGCAATTGGATTTGATACTAAAACTACGACTATGAACGACCTTTATGACCTTACAAATTTAAAAGTATCTAACTTTCAGATTAAAGATGTTAAAAAGCGTGAAGGATGGCATAGTATAGCGGAAATATTTTGTCATTCTTCAAATGTTGGTGTTGTACAAATTGCCTTAGAAGTTGGTAAAGATAATTTCAAAAAATATTTGAAGTTATTAGGTCTTACTGAGCAATTGAAAATAGAGTTACCAGAAAAAGCAACTCCTTTATATCCTGCAGAAAATAATTGGAGTGATCTTAGTACTGCAACTATTTCTTATGGTTATGCTCTTTCGATTAGTCCCTTACATTTTTTGCAAGCCATGATACCTATTGTTAATGGCGGATATTTATACCCTATTACTTTAATAAAGCGAGAAAAGAATAATTATCCAGTTCCTAAAAAAGTTTTTGATAGTAATACTTCAAAGGAAGTTAATACTTTGTTACGTTTAGGAGTTAAATATGGTACTAGTAAAAAAGCAGATATACCTGGTTATTTAGTTGGTGGTAAAAGTGGTACTGCAGAAAAAGTTAAGGGGAAAAAATATGATAAAAATAGTCGTAGATCCTCATTTTTTGGAATTTTTCCATCGATAAAGCCACAATATATAGTATACTTAATGCTTGATAACCCTAAAGGTAATAAATCTACTCACGGGTTTGCTACAGCTGGGTGGACTACTGTACCAGCAGCTGGAAGGATAATATCTAGAATCGGGATATTATATGGGATACAGCCATATGAAGAGATTAATAATATAAAAGATATAAAAATCGATAATAAAACTCAAGATGAGATTTAATTCAATTATTTCCCTAATTAAGAAATTTAATGTAGGTGAGATTTCTACAGATTCAAAATTATTGAAGCCTGGAGATATATTTTTTGCATTACAAGGATCAACCTATGATGGTAATTGCTTTATAAACCAAGCTCTAGATAGGGGAGCTTTGGTAGTTACTGATAAACCTCAAGATGTTTTGCATCGAAATGTTATTGTAGTAGAAGACATAAAGCTAGCTTTAGAGGAAGCAGCTTGTTATTTATATTGCCAGTTTCCTCAGAAGCTAGTAGCAGTAACTGGAACAAATGGAAAAACTTCAGTAGTAAATTATTTTCAGCAATTATGTGTTCTTACAGGCAGGCAAGCTGCTAGTATTGGTACTTTAGGCGTAATAACTTCAAGCTATAATTTAAATGAAGAGTTTAAGAGTAAAAGTTTAGGTTCTTTAACTACTCCAAGTTATATTGCAATGAGGCATATATTACATAAACTTAGTTCTAATGGAGTTAATTTTGTTAGTTTTGAAGCTTCTAGCCATGGCCTCGTACAGGGTCGCTTAAGAGGGATTAAAGCAAGTGCAGTAGCTTTTACTAGTTTCAGTCGTGACCATTTGGATTATCATAAAACCATGGAGGACTATTTTCAAGCTAAATTGAAGCTTTTTAAGGAAAATTTAATTAATAATGGGGTAGCAATAATAAATAGTGATATCAGTAAATTTCTAAAAATTAAGCATAAGCTAGTGCAAGATTTTAATGTAAAACTACTGACTGTTGGTTTACAAGGACAGCTTAAAATAGTTGATATTCAAACTTCACTTGACAAGCAAAAAATACATTTTAGGTATGAAAATAATAACTATTGGTTTGAAGTACCAATAATAGGTAGGTTTCAAGCTACTAATATATTAATTGCTATGTTACTAGCTATAAATGTTGGTATTAGTTTAAAGGAATTAATACCGGTACTTCCTAACTTAAAACCAGTAAAAGGAAGATTGGAAAGTGTTATGGTAAATAATAGATATGTTTTTATAGATTTTGCTCATACTCCTGAAGCATTGGCAGAAGTACTACAACAACTTAGAGAGTTATTAACTGATAATGCTAAACTTATAGTTGTATTTGGTTGTGGTGGTGATCGTGATAAGGCTAAAAGAGCGTTAATGGGAGAAGTAGCACAAAAACTTTCAGATTACATTATAGTAACAAATGACAATCCACGAAGTGAAAATCCAGCAGAAATTAGAAAAAATATTTTGCAAGGAGCAAAATCAGCTTTAGAAGTTGCTGATAGAGAAGAAGCTATAAAATATGCTATTAGTGTTATGAAAAAAAATGATATATTACTTGTAGCAGGCAAAGGGCATGAGGATTATCAGATTATAGGTAACAATAAAATTTATTTTAGTGATATAGAAATAGTTAAATTTTATCTTAATAAGTTAAGTAATAATTAGTGAGTAATATTTGGTCAACTACAGATTTAGCTATAGCGTTAGGAGTAAATGTTCCTGATAATATAAGTGTGACAGGTATAGTACAGTTTAATTCAAAAGATGTACAACCAGGTGACTTGTTTATAGCTCTCAGTGGTGGTAAAGGTGATGGTCATAAGTTTGTATTAGAAGCATGTAATTTTGGTGCAGTTTGTATAATAATTAGTAAGCCAATTGATAATATTGCAAAGGATAAATGTATTTTAGTAAATGATACAGCAGAAGCATTGTTAAAACTTGCAAATTATAAATGCCAGCAATCGGTCAATACTAAATTTATTACTGTTACAGGTAGTGTTGGTAAAACGTCAACAAAAGAGATAATGAAAAGAGCATTTAGTTCTTGTCATCGAACATTTGCTAGTAGAAAAAATTTCAATAATTTTTTAGGTCTTTTACTAAATCTTTCTTCTATTCCACTTGATACAGAATATGCTATTTTAGAGTTAGGTATGAGTCGTAGTGGAGAAATTAGAAAGATGGTACAGATGTTAAAAATTGATCTTGCTGTAATTACTAATATTTATCCAGCTCATACTGAGTTTTTTAATTCATTAGAAGAGTTAACCGATGCTAAATGTGAGATTTTTGAGAGAGTAGTTAAGGATGGAGTTGCTGTAGTTAATGCTGATAGTATTTTGTTAAAGAAACAAATAGAGAATATTAAGAAGTTAGGAATCAACAAAATTTTTACTTTTAGCGGTTGTAGAGATGCCGATAGCAGATTAGTTAGTTATTGTTACAATAATAAGAACAGTAGTTCTACCATTACTATTAGTTGTGGTAGTTGTATTTGGAGTTTTAATACTAAAATTATTGGCTATGAACATGCTCTAAATATTACTTTAGTGTTACTGGTAAGTACCATTTATAAATTAGATATAAAAAGGGTACTTGCAGCTATTGCAGATTTAGAAAATCAAGAAGAACGTGGTAGAATTCATTTGGTAAATTATTGTGGTAATTCTTTATCTATAATAAATGATTGCTATAATGCAAGTCCAGCTTCAATGAAAGCTGCTTTAAAGTTATTAGGTACAATTAAATCTAAAAGAAAAGTAGCTATTTTAAGTGATATGAAAGAGCTTGGTAGTAATGCTAGAGAGTATCACTTAGATCTTATTAATGATATTAAAAATCATAAAATTGATAAAGTTATTACTATTGGTTCTTTAATGGGGGAATTATATGAATTATTACCTTGTGAATTAAGAATTAACCACTATAATGATGTTGATGATTTATTAGGTCATCTATCTTTGCTGTTATATGATGGTGATCTTGTTCTTATTAAAGGTGCAAATAGTATGAGGCTTAAATTAATCTTAGAAAATTTGATGCAGGAATGTGGGGAGAAGAGTGCTGTATAATTTACTTTTGCCATATATACATACTTCTCATATTGCTAATCTTTTTCATTACATAACTTTTAGAAGTGGTGTTGCTATTTTATTGAACTTAATTATATGCCTTACTGTTAGTCCTTTACTTATTAACTATCTTAAATCGTGGCAAAAATCTGGGCAACCAATTAGAAATGATATTCCAGTATCACACCAAGTTAAAGCTGGTACGCCAACTATGGGTGGTATTGTTGTAGTTGGGTCTATAACAATATCAACTTTAATTCTCACCGATATAACAAATATATATGTACTTGTAACTTTGTTTACAATGATTAGTTTTGCAATTCTTGGTTTTATAGATGACTATCAAAAGGTAGTTAAAAAAAGCAATACAAAAGGTGTACGTGGCAAGACAAAATTGTTAATACAATTTATTATTAGTTTAATTAGTTGTACAATTATTCATTATCATTTAGATCCAAAATTTGCAGATAGTTTGGTAATTCCATTTTTTAAAAAATTAACTATTGATTTAGGAATTTTTTATATTCCATTTTCCATGTTTGTAGTTATTGGTTCATCCAACGCTGTAAATTTAACAGATGGATTAGATGGGCTAGCTATTATGCCAATAGCAATAGTTTCTTTATGTTTTGCTATTGTTTGCTATTTAGCTGGAAATATATTTTATGCAGATTATTTACAGATTTCATATATCACTTATATTTCTGAATTAACAGTTTTATGTTCAGCAATTGTAGGGGCAAGTCTTGGATTTTTATGGTATAATTCTCAACCTGCTGAAATATTTATGGGAGACACTGGTAGTTTAGCTCTTGGCGGAGCCCTTGGTATAATTAGTGTTATTAGTAAAAGTGAGGTAGTGCTTAGTATAATTGGTGGGTTATTTGTAATAGAAACTTTGTCAGTTTTAATTCAAGTGTATTATTTTAAATTTTCAGGGGGAAAACGTATTTTTAAAATGGCTCCTTTACATCATCATTTTGAAAAACAAGGTTGGCCAGAATCAAAGGTAGTAATTAGGTTTTGGATTTTATCAGTGATTTTTGCATTAATTGGTCTATCTACTTTGAAATTAAGATAATATTAATTTATCAATAAATTAGTATAAATTTAAATAATAAAATGATAACTTTATAAAATAGATTTTGTATATTTAAATATATTCTTTACCTTGTTGCAGAGCTTCTGCCAAGATGTTCTTAGCTATAGGAGCTGCTGCTTTGGCTCCACTTTTACCATGTTCAACTATTACAGAGATAGCGTATTTAGGATTATCAGATGGAGCAAATCCGACAAATAGTCCATGGTTTCTCATCTGCCATGGTATGGATTCTTTACTAAAATCATCATTTCTGCTTTTTTTAGATTTTACCTGGGCTGTACCAGTTTTACCAGAGATTCTTATGTCTAAATTATTATTAGAATAGGCAGTACCACCAATTTCATTTACTACTGATTTTAAAGATTTATGAATAAAGTCAATATGCTTTTTATCAATATTTAAAGTTTGATGATAATTATTATCTTTTTGAATTAAGCTCAATTGTAATAATTTTTCACCATTAGCTATGCTTGTAATCATTCTTGCAAGTTGCAAAGGGGTAGCAGAGATATACCCTTGACCAATAGATATATTTAAAGTGTCGCCTAACATCCATTTAGAATTCATTTTTTTTCTTTTCCAATCAGGAGTTGGTAAGAATCCAGCTATTTCTTCCAATAGGTTAATGCCAGTCTTGTTACCAAATCCTAATTTTTTAGCTACAGATAAAATATTATTTGGGCCAATTATTTTAGCAATATAATACATGTAACTATTGCAGGAATGTTTAGTTGCATTTGCCATATCTATGTTTCCATGGCCAGAATGGTACCAGCAACAAAAATTTTTATTACCAACAAAACTTTTTCCATTACAATATATAGTTGTTTTGGGGTCAATACCATATTCCAAAGCAGCAAGTATTGTGATTAATTTAAATATTGATCCTGGAGGATATAAAGATTGTGATGCCTTATTAATTAATGGCTTGTATGGATCGTTATTAAGTGATTGCCAATATTCAGTGTTAACACCTTTTGAAAAACTGTTAGTATCATATCCTGGAGCAGATATTAGTGCTTTAATTTTACCTGTATCTGTTTCAGTTAATATTGCTGCTCCATGGCAATTGTTAAACATTTCATAAAGTTTATTTTGCAAGTTTATATCAATACTAAGAGCCAAGTCCTGACCAGAGGTACTAGGCATAGTATCTAGTTCTCTAATAGTTAAACCATGAGCATTAACCTCAACTTTTTTAAATCCAAAAGTTCCCCTTAACTCCTCTTCAAAGCTTTTTTCAACCCCAACTTTACCAATATTAATATTAGCATTCTTTATTTTTAATATAGATTTTTCTTTGCTATTTGGTAATGATGTATAGCCTAGAATATGTGATGTAGAAAGTGAATAAGGATAAGTTCTAAACTCTATAGAATCAATATAGACTCCAGGTAGGTCTAAAGCTTGCTCCTCTATGGCAACTAATTGTTGCCAAGAAATATTTTCTGCTATAGTAATACAATCATGACTTTTAGCTTTAAATATTTGTTCATTTATATTTTCCTGTTCTTCTTCTGTTAATTCTAAAATTTTATATAGTGATTCTGTAGAAAGGGTATTATTTTTAGCTAGAATGTTTTTATCAATTAGGACCCGAAAAAATAATTGATTTACTGCTAAAACGTTACCTTTACAATCTAAAATTTTACCCCTTTTAGAAGGTAACATGATTATATTTATTCTATTTTTTTCAGAAAGAATTTTATATTGGCTAGATTTTAATATTTGTAAATAAAATATCCTACTAGCTAGTACACCTAGTAATCCTAATTTTGCTATTAAAAGCAAAAAAGTTCTACGAGTAATTAATTGATTTTTACGTACTTTGCTAGGTAGCATTATTAAGTATAAAATTATTTAAAATATATTGTAAAGCTTTACTTATAGGTAAATAAAATAGAGTTGTGTTTATAATTTGTAAAATAGTATACTGGTAGTTAATATGTACATTACTATACATTGAAATTAGAAAAAACTTAAAAGCAATAAATAATATTAAATATATGGGAAAAATGATACAAGTGTAAAAATAACTTAGTAGTTTGAATTTTTTTTGTATACTGGTAAACAGCAAAAAAGAAATTATAAAAGTAAGAGATGTAGTACAAAGACGATTTCCTTGGAAGAAATCTATTATCAAACCATAACTAAACATTGGAAGTAGTGAAGAATGGTGATATAGACTAGCATAATAAACAATGCAAGTTTCAAAGATTGGTAAAATAGCATTATTTACTCCTAGCTTGAAAGATATCATATTAAATATTGTAAAAAAAGTAATAACAATATGAAAAATTGATAATTTTAAAAGTATAAATTTAGTCATAAATAACTACCTTTATTTATATTAACATTTTGGTGGATGTGAACATTCATTATAAGACCAATACCTATTAGCATAGATCCAATCATTGTACCGCCATAAGATATAAAAGGTAAAGGAATACCAACAACTGGAAGTAATCCTGTAACCATACCAATATTTATAAAAATATGGCAAAAAAACATAGAAGTAACACCTGCTGCTACCAACTTACCGAATGTACTTCTTGAATTAATCGAAATAATTAATGAATAATAAATTATTAAAAAAAATATTATTAATAAGAACATTCCACCTATAAAACCTAGTTCTTCTGATAGACATGCAAAAATAAAGTCTGTTTGATGTTCAGGTAAAAAGCTTAAATAACTTTGAGTACCTTTTGTTAGTCCTTTACCATCTAAACCACCAGAACCAATTGCAATTTTAGATTGTATAATATTATATCCAGCACTTAAAGGATCAAGTTCTGGATTTAAAAATACCATTACTCTTTTTTTTGATATTCGCGTAAAAAGCTCCAAATTAAGGGCAAAGATATTATCCCAGCGATAAAAATAACACCAAATTTCCATAATTCTACTCCAGCAGTGAAAAAGATAAAAGCAACAATCAATAAAGTTACTATTCCTGTACCTAGATCAGGCTGCTTCATTATTAAGCTAATTGGTATTAAAGTAATAATTATAGAAATAATTATATGGTGTAACTTCCTTAATTCATAAAGATTTAAATTATGAAAATATCTAGCAAGCATTAAAATTACTGAAATTTTAATTAATTCAGAAGGCTGAATTTTAATACTATTAATTCCTATCCCTATCCATCTTTTTGCTCCCATAGCAGAATGACCAAAAGCTTCAACAGTAAATAGCATAACGCAAGTTAGGAAATAAAGAAAGTAAGAATATTTATAGATATATTTTATATCAATTAATGCTAATAATATAGCAAGAGGCATAAACATGATGTAGTAGAGAATTTGTTTATATGCCCATGGATAAAAGCTACCCCCAGCAGCTGAGTATAAAATACTAAACCCAGTTATGCAAACTATAGATACTAAAGATATTAGCCCAAACGGTAACTCAGAAAACTTAATTTTTATTGTATATATTATATTAGCTGGATAATATTTCATGTTAATAAATTTCTTAACTGTCAAAAAGTAACATGTGATTAGGTAGTAAAATAGTCACTGTTGTGCCAATATTTTTTTTACTTGTAATGTTAAGTTCTGCTTTATGTGCATCTAAAAGAATTTTTACAATTTTTAGACCTAAACCATGAGACTCTGCTAATTTTACCTGATTTTTATGAGTTGTACCATATATTTTTAATGCTGCTGCAATTTCTTCTGCACTCATACCTATGCCTTGGTCTATAATTGATATTTCCATACCTTTAATAGTTAATTTTACCTTTAATATAATTGTCGTATCGTCTAATGAGTACTTTATAGCGTTGCTAATTAGATTATTGATTATTTGTAACATTCTTGTACTGTCGCAATGTACCATTGGTAATGGATTAGAAATATATTCTTTGTTAATTGTAATTTTTCTATTATTAAATCTGATCAAGTTTATTTTTTCTACATCATCTATAATATTTAAAATATTAACCACTGAGTAGGTTATTTTAAATGATCCAGTTACTATACGGGCTTCATCTAATATGTCGTCAATAAAATCTAATATTAATTTTGCATTTTTATGGATTCCATTTATATAGTGATTATAAACTTCAGGAATTATAGCTAGTAAATTTTTTTTCATAATCTCTGACCCAGTTATTATAAATCCTAACTGTGAACGAATTTCATGAGCAGTAAAAGATAAAAACTCTGATTTTGCTTGAGTAGCATGTTTAGCAACTTGGTATGCTTGTTCAGCCTGAAAGCGCAACCAATTTTCTCTTTTATAGATAGCAATAATAACTATTATAAAACATATGCACATCATAAATGTATCTATTAGCATTGCAACTATATGGTTAAAGAGCTTTTGTTTAAGGATGTTTGGATTGATATGAAGGATTAGTATAAAGGGATGATATGGTATCTTAGTTATATAATAATTTTTGTTTTTTAATATATTTACATCATATAATTCTAGTTTAGAGTCAATATTGAATTTTTGTTTTTCATAATAATGTTGTTTGATTAAATATAATGCTTTTGTATTTTTCAATAAATTTTTAATTGTTTCTATTCTTTCATCAAATTTAGGCTTTGATTGAGCAATTATCTCCATATCACAGTTAATAATTGCAAATGACATATATTTACCTTTTTTGCTATTATTAAATAGTTTAATTAATATGTTCAAGTCAAATTCTACTATTAATGAATTTATATGCTTACTAACATTATTTACTGTACTTATAGCAGCTTGAAAGCAATTGATTGTATTCTTTAACCCATACAAAAATATTTTATCTGGCATTTTTTGACTTAACGATATATATGGATTGTCTTTAAAATTGTTAAAAGAGGTAGAATAATTGTTGATGTTACCTACAATTATTGTCATTGTATTAGATTTACCATCAACCCAAAATATGTTATTATATTTTATTATATTTTTTTTCTTGAGATTAATTCTTCCATCAATGGAAGTATCCTTTGTATTGATTTTTTGTTATTGTTTTGGTAGCTTACCTGTTGTTGAAGGAAGTTAATCAAATAAACTGTTTGATCAGTAATGTCTTGAAACTGTTCTTGTAGTTGCTTAGCTTCATAGTTAAAAGTATCGATTATTTTTTTTTCTGGTGAGAATAAATTTTTATAGAAAAAAAGAACGTTAATAAAAATGTTAAATTTATTGTAACTGTTATTATGATTTTAAGTATTAAAGAAGGAAATTTTGGTTCTTCGGTGTCATCATTGTTTAGAGTGATAATATTCATAAGAATAGCGTTGAGGGAACCTAAATTTTATTTTGGCTATGATTAAAAAAAAACTATAAATGCTATATTTTAACGTGCTAGTTTATTTTATAAAATACAATAATACTTATGATTTTATATCTTTACAATACTATTTCTAGGCAAAAAGAAGAATTTGTTCCAATTGATAGCAACAATGTAAAAATGTATGTGTGTGGTCCTACTATTTATGATATACCTCATATTGGTAATGCTCGTTGTATGGTAATATATGATGTATTATATAGGGTTTTAAGGTTAATATATGGTGTTCAAAACATAGTTTATGTTAGAAATATTACTGATATTGATGATAAAATTATAGACAGAGCTAGGGAACTTAAAATAAATATATCTAAGTTAACACATAATACTATTATAGATTTTCATGAAGATATGAATTATCTTGGTTGCTTAACACCCACAGTTGAACCACGTGCTACTGATAATATAGATGTTATGATCAACATAATAGAGCGTTTGATTCAAAGTAAAAATGCTTATGTTACTAACAGTGGTCATGTATATTTTTCTGTTAAGAGTTTTAAAGATTATAATATACTTTCAAATCGGGTATTTAAAGATATGATACCTAATGTTAGAATTGAAGAAAGTCAACAAAAGCGATATTTTGCTGATTTTGTATTATGGAAGCCAGCTAAAGATGAAAGTGATGATGTAAATTCAGTATTTAAAAGTCCATGGGGTATAGGAAGACCAGGTTGGCATATTGAATGTTCAGCTATGAGTTATAAATTCTTAGGAAAAAATTTTGATATACATGGTGGGGGGGTTGATTTAATATTCCCGCATCATAGTAATGAAATAGCTCAAAGTAGGTGTGCTTTTCCAGGTTCAAACTATGCATCATATTGGGTACATAATGGGTTTTTAACTGTAAGAGGTGAAAAAATGAGTAAATCATTAGGTAATTTTATTACTGTTCGAGATCTAAGAAAGCAGAATATTGCTGGAGAAATAATAAGATTAATGTTTCTTAATACTCATTATAGAAAGCCGTTGGATTTTAGTGATAAAGTTTTATATGATGCCAAAAACATAATTAATTCTTTATATGATACCTTGGAATATGTAAATATGGAAGTAGGTAATAATCAAGATTTACAGTGTAAATCAGTGAGCGATCAAGACCTTAAAAATCAAGAATATATTTCTGACTTTATAAATGCAATTTTAGATGATCTTAATACTTATAAAGCAATTACTTGTTTGCTAAGAATTTCTAAGCAAATTAAAATAGAAGTTGATATAGGAAAGAAAGTGAAGCTAGCTAAAACATTGTTATATGCAGGAAATTTAATAGGAATATTACAACTACCTCAACAGGCATTATCTAATGATAAAGTCCAGTCTAATAATGAAATCCAAGAAGATAATATTAACTTATTAATAGAACAAAGAATGTTGGCTAAAAAAGAGAAAAATTGGCAATTAGCTGACCAAATTCGCTTGCAATTGTTAAAGCAGGGAATAAATTTAACAGACCAAACAGATGGCACTACTAGTTGGAAAGTGAAGAAATAAAAGTACTAATACTATATTACTATCACACATTTAAAAAAAGTTTAACACCACTACAAAGCTTACTAAGCTTATATACTTAGCCAACCTATAAGTATTTCAGCACCTTTTAACTTTTGGTAAAAAATAAGTCCTCAATATAATTACAACGAAGTATAATTTTAAAAGTATTTTTTTAATTTAATTATTAAATTTAGAAATTAAAACATATATTATATTTTTATTATATAGCAAGGTTATGATTAAGTCAAGTAATATATAATAATATGTTTACTTGAATAATTGTTTTAGGACTGCTTTATGATATTAAGGAAAAAATTTTTATTTAATTAATATATTTTTAATATTAGTTTTAACTTAATGTGAGTTATTATGAATGCTAACGAACAAAATATAGATAGTTTAGTAAATGAAAAATTATCTATAATATTATCTTCAAAGATTCCTATAACATATAATAGTGTACATGATAATCTTGAGAGAAGAAATTTATTATTTGCTCAAATCGTTATACAATCTGAGCTTTTATACGATGTTCTAACGAAAGATCCTCAATTTGCTCTAAGTGCTGACCAAAAACAAAAATTGGTAAATTTTATTCAAAAAGCTGTAGATATTAACCCTAAGGAAGCTCAGCTATTTAGTAATTTTATTGTAAAGATAAATACTGATTCAAATAAATCCTTAAAAGATACATTACAAGAAAATCAGTCGATAAATAACTATTTAAATATTATTGATTTATTAAACTATGATAAGAAAAGAATTAATCCAAAGTTTTTAGATAAATTTGATAGCATGATTCCACCAGCAATTATGGCTAGGTTTAATTTAAAGTCTGAAAGTGATAATGATAAGTTAAATAATGATATTAAGGTAATGAAGAATTTATGGACTTTACAAAATCCAAAAAATATTGATTTACAAACTGCATTAAATTTATATTCTCAAGGTACTCCATCTAATTTAGGTTTAGACAATACAAGGAAATTAATATATGATACTTTAGTTAAAAAAGCCTCGATTAAAGATTTAAAAGGGGTATATGATTTAGATAATGTATCTATAGAATTAAAATCTTTGATTATAGATGATGTTAAAAAACGAGTAAATAATATTCCAGATAAAGAAGTATTTAATTTACATAAGGATTTTTTACGGCAAAGTGAAACTGATAATAAGTTGTTAGATGTAATTACAGATAGGTATAACAAAATTTCTATAATTAAAACAACTTTTTATAAATTACAAGAACATGGGCAAAAACTATTTACAAAAATGTTAGATATTATAATTTTACCAAATCGTAATAAAGATATTTTAACAAGCAATGTCAGACACCATAGTAATATGCAAAAAAATAATTTAAGTGGAAAAGTGAATATAACTTCTAACCCTGACGTAAGAAAAACAGATAAGTTAAGTGCGGATCTTGAAAAACAGATCATACTTGGAATGCAGCAAAACATATTAAATAAAAATTCTGATGAGATTTCACCTACTGTAAGAGCTCCTAAGTCTTTATTACCAAAACCTAATCTTGTAAAAAAAAGATCCAGAGAAAAATAAAGTTATAAATCTAAATTTTTTATAATTGAATAATAATAAATCATTATGTATTAGTTATATATAGGATTTATGTTATACTACTAATAATAATATATAGCTTTATTTAAGAAGTTGCTTTGGAGTTTGATAAAATAGAATATAGGTAAAGCTCTTTATTAAGTTTTTACAATCATTTTGTAATTATTTTAACGTGATTTATTAATGTGTTTAATTTGATGGAGTATATATAATATGATTTTCTCTAAGTTTGCTAATCAAGTTGGGTATCCTTTTAAGTTAATTGAATTACCATATGGTAAAAATTTGATGGAACCATATATGAAAGTTGAAACTTTTGATTTTCATTACAATAAGCATCATCAAGCCTATGTTAATAACTTAAATAAATTATTAATAGACAAAGCAGACATGCAAAATAAATCTTTAGAAGAAATTATTATTTATTCTGCTAAAGATGAGAATATGAAAGGAGTATTTAATAATGCTGCACAGATATGGAATCATAATTTTTTTTGGCACTCATTAGGGCCTAGAGAAAAAGACAAAAATAACCAGGGGCCAAGCAAAGAACTGTTGGATCAAATAAATAGAGATTTTGGTGGTTATCAAGAATTTACCCAAAAATTTCAGGAATCTGCAGCAGGACAATTTGCTAGCGGCTGGGCTTGGTTGGTCTATGAAGCTGGAGAGCTAAAAATTACTACTACTTCTAATGCGGATTTGCCGATAATTTACCATCAAATTCCAATTTTGACATGTGATGTATGGGAACATGCTTATTATCTTGATTATCGTAATAATAGAGTTGAGTATCTTCGTGTTTTTGTTGAGCATTTAATAAATTGGAATTTTGCTAAAGAGAATTTTTTAAATGCTATATCAAATGAGTAAGTTAAGAGGTATATGTGAGTAAGGGTTTTGAAAAGAGCAGTTTTTTATTTGGTCAAAATGCAGTATTTATAGAAGATTTATATAAAAAGTACATGAAAGATCCTAGGTCAATAGATGATAGTTGGTTGCAATTTTTTCAAGACTACCATGATGAGAATATAACTTTACAAAATCAAATTTTTACTAAAGAAACAAGGAAAAAAGAGAAAGATACATCATATTTAAATACTGAGTTAATATCAGCATTATCAAGTAATTCTAAAATATCAACTAACTTTAATGATAGTAATTTTGCCCAATTAAAGCAAATACGAATCCAACAGCTAAAAGAAGCCTATAGAGCAAGAGGCCACTTATGTACTAACCTTGATCCTTTGGGGTTAAGAAAAGTAAAAACTAGAGAAGAGGCTGGGCTTAACCTTGATAGTTTTGGTTTATCAAAAGCTGATTTAACTGTTAATGAACTTAATTTAGATAAGATATATTGTGGTAGTATTGCTGTTGAATTTACACATTTAGATAATAAAGAAGAAATTGATTGGTTGTATAAAAAGTTTGAAAATCCAATTAATGATCTGTTATTAAATACTGATATTGATGATAGAAAAAAATATTGCTTAACAATTTAATATCTATAGATGGATTTGAGGAATTTTTACACGTTAAATTTCCTGCAGCTAAACGTTTTTCAATTGAAGGTGGGGGAAGTGTAATAGCTGGTCTTATTGAGGTAATTGAAGAAGCTAGTAATAATAATCTAAAAGAAGTAGTGATAGGTATGGCTCATAGAGGTAGGCTTGTTACTTTAGCAGAGGTAGCTAAGAAGCCCCATCATGCTATTATATCGGAATTTTTAGGTACAGCTGATATACCTGCTAGTATATTTAATGAAAAAGATTCTATGGGAGATGTAAAGTACCATATGGGATATTCTAGTTCTTATATAACTAGAAATGGTAATGTTATAAAGGTTTCTTTAACTCCTAATCCATCGCATTTAGAAGCAGTAAACCCTATAGTTGCTGGTAAAGTTAGAGCTAAGCAAGATATGATAGGTGATATATCACGTCAACAAGTAATGGGAATATTGATTCACGGTGATGCTTCTTTTAGTGGTCAAGGAATAGTAGCAGAAAGTTTACTAATGTCTGTACTTTCAGCTTATAATGTTGGTGGTATATTACATTTTATAGTTAATAACCAATTAGGGTTTACAGCAAATGCTAGTGAAATCCATCCAGGCCATTATACAACCGAGGTAGCTAAAATCATTAAAGCTCCTATTTTACATGTAAATGGTAACGACCCAGAGTCAGTATTAAAAGCAAGTTTGATAGCTATAAATTATAAGCAGAAATTTGCTAAAGATGTAGTGGTAGACATAATTTGCTATAGGAAATATGGCCACAATGAAGGTGATGAGCCAATGTATACTCAGCCTTTAATGTATAATATTATTAAAGATAAAAAAAGTATTTCTGAAGAGTATGCTCAAGTTCTTATTGATCAACAATTGATACAACAATCTGATTATGAAAATAGTAAACAAAAGTTAACAGATTTTTTAAATAAAGAATTTAATATTGCTAAAAATTATAAGCCTGTATTTTCATATTTAGAAGGAGTATGGCAAGGAATTAATAGATTTAATAATATAAAAGAGAATAAAAAACCAACGGGAGTAAAATCTAATATATTAATGGAATTTGGTAAAAAATTATGTTCTATTACTCCTGAGTTTATATTAGACCATCCTAAATTTGTACTACACTTTCGTTTAAAAAAAATATTTGATGATCGCTTAAAGCGTCTCACTTCAGATGGGTTAGTCGATTGGGCTCTTGCAGAACAGCTTGCTTTTGCTAGTTTATTAACACAAAATATTCCTGTTAGATTAATTGGTCAAGATTCAGAGCGAGGAACTTTTTCTCACAGACATGCTATTTTACATAGCCAGGAAGATCAAAGTTATTATGTTCCTTTAAATCATGTAGCTGAAAATCAGTTATATTTTCAAGTTGCTAACAGTCATTTATCTGAATACGGAGCATTAGGTTTTGAGTATGGTTATTCATTAGCTAATCCAAATCAGCTTGTAATATGGGAAGCTCAATTTGGGGATTTTGCCAATGGTGCTCAAATAATCTTTGATCAATTTATTAGTGCATCAGAAATGAAGTGGTTGAGGATGAGTAATATTATTTTGCTATTGCCTCATGGTTATGAAGGACAAGGGCCTGAACATAGTTCTGCTAGAGTTGAAAGATATTTACAGCTAGCAGCAAATGATAATATACAAGTAGTAAATCCTACTACTCCAGCATCTTATTTTCATTTGTTACGTAGGCAGGTTGTTAGAAATATTCGTAAGCCACTAATAGTAATGTCACCTAAATCTTTACTGAGACATAAAGATGTAGTATCTAGTTTAGATGAGTTAGGCGAGAATAGTCTTTTTTCTCCTGTAATAGATGATATTGATGCATCTATTATACAAAGTAGAGTAAGTAATATAATTATATGTAGTGGTAAGGTATTTTATGATCTTTGTGAATTTAGACAAAAAAATAAAGTTATGAACAGCTGTATAATTAGAATTGAACAATATTACCCATTTCCAAAACAAGATTTATTAGAAATTTTAAAAAAATATTCATCATGTAAAGATATTGTTTGGTGTCAGGAAGAGCCGAGTAATATGGGAGCTTGGGTCTTTATACAACCTTATTTAAATGATATTATTAAAGAGTGCCAATTCAATATTAATTTGAGATATGCTGGTAGAATAGAAGCATCGTCACCAGCTACTGGCTATTTAAAAATTCATAATCAGCAACAAGAAAATTTATTAAAGCAAGCTTTTAACATTGGAGTGTAATGATGAAAACAAATATAGTAGTTCCACGACTTGGGGAATCGATATCAGAAGGAACTATATCAAAATGGTATAAGAAACCAGGAGATCTAGTTAAAGAAGATGAGATGGTGGCTGAGATTGAAACTGATAAGGTAGCACTAGAGATTAATGCTCCAATTTCTGGAGTAATAGAAAAAATTCTAAAAAATGAAAATGACACAGTTGCTATTGGAGAAGTGATTGGCATAATAGAATCATCGTCAAAGCTTGAGTCTTCTTTAGATAATATTAAAGCTGAAGGCCCAAAGTCAGGTTTAACTAACACTATAAATCAAGATGCCAATAGTAGAGATATTAAAGATAAATTATCTCCTGCTGTTAGAAAATTTGTTATAGAAAATGACCTAGATGTTAATAAAATTCAAGGAACTGGTAAAAACAATAGAATTACTAAAGAAGATGTAGTGAACATTATAAGTAATGTTAATTCTCCAGCTAATATACAACAAAATGAGCAGTTTCAAGAAGAGGTAGAGGTATTAACAAATAGTAGTAAGATTGTAACTACTATTTCTCAAGTAAGTGGAATAAAGCAAAGAGATACTAAGCGGGTCAAAATGTCAAGGTTAAGGAAGACTATTGCTAAACGTATGAAAGATTCTCAAAATACAGCTGCTATTCTTTCTACTTTTAATGAAATAGATATGTACAACATTGTAGAGTTTAGAAAAAAATATAGGGAAGAATTTGAAAAAAAACATGGTGTTAAGCTAGGTTTTATGTCTTTTTTTGTAAGAGCTGTAGTGTCAGCTCTTACAGAATTACCTATTGTAAATACTCAAATTGATGGAGATGATATAATATACCACAATTATTGTGATATAGGTATAGCTGTAAGTACCGAATCTGGGCTTGTAGTGCCGATTTTGAGAGATGCTGATCAATTATCTTTTGCTGATATAGAAAAAAATATTGTTGAGTTAGGGAAAAAGGCTAAAAATGGTAAATTGTCTATAGATGAGCTTACTGGCGGCACTTTTTCTATTACTAATGGTGGCATTTTCGGTTCACTGCTATCAACACCTATCATAAATCCGCCACAATCTGGAATATTAGGTATGCATAATATACAAGAAAGAGCTATAGTAATTAATCATGCTATACAAATAAGGCCTATGATGTATGTTGCTTTATCTTATGATCATAGAATTATAGATGGTAAAGAAGCTGTAACATTCTTAGTTAAAATAAAAAATAGTATAGAGAATCCTGAACGTTTATTATTAAATATTTAAGAGTTAGCTTTAATTGTAGTCTATGGCAATTATTGTACAAAAATTTGGTGGAACATCAGTAGCTAACACTACAAAAATTGTCAATTCGGTAAAGAAAGTAAAAGATGAAATAACAAAAGGTAATAAGGTAGTGGTAGTGGTATCTGCAATGGCAGGTGTTACAAGGCAACTAGTATCATTTTGTTCTGAATTATGTATTTTAAATTCTCATAGTTCATTAGCTGAATATGATACTACTTTAAGTAGTGGTGAAATTGTTACAGCAGCTCTGTTTGCATTAGCTTTACAACAACAAGAAATTCTGTCTAGATCTTTGCAGTCATGGCAGGTACCTATTAAAACTAATACTAATTTCTCAAAGGCGATAATTACAAATATTAACCCTAAAATTATTTGTGAACTTTTATGTCAAAACATAGTGCCAGTGATTTCAGGGTTTCAAGGAATTACTGATGAAAATAGAATTACCACTTTAGGGCGTGGGGGTTCAGATATTACAGCTGTTGCAATTGCTGCTGCTATAAATGCTGAGAGATGTGATATATATACTGATGTTGATGGCGTGTTTTCGGCTGACCCAAGGTTAGTAGTAGATGCTTGTAAATATCTTGAAATAACATATACAGAAATGCTAGAGTTTTCTGCTCTAGGTGCTAAAGTAATTCACCCCAGGGCAGTTCAGATAGGTATGAGATATAATGTTCCTATTAATATTATATCTTCTTTTAGTGATAAACAAGGAACTATTATTAAAAAAATTAATGAAGAAATGGAACAACCTAAAATTACTGGTGTAACTTATGATAAAGCTATAGCGCTTGTAAATATAGAATTTAATGTGGATGATCAATATTTTCTTATCTTAAACCGTATGGTTACAAGTTCAGTTACAATAGAGCATTTGATATATCAAAAAGAACGTTGTATTGGCATTATTATATCAGTTTCTGAACTTTTAAAAGCTGAGAAGATATTTAATGAGCTAAAAAAGCTTAGTGTTATCAATAATTATGATATTAATAATAATATATCATTAATTTCTGTAATAGGATATGCAATTAAAAATGACCAATTGGTGTTTAAAGAAATTATTACAACTATTAACGAATTTAAAGTACTGGTTTTAGGTATAATAACTTCAGCTATTAAAATTTGTGTTATATTAGATAAGAAAGATATTGAGGAGATAGTAATTAAGCTTCATAACAATTTAATAAAAAGCTAGCATTATAATATATATTTACATGATTTCAAAAATTGAGAATAAGAAGCAAGAGCTTACATATATTAATATACAACTACCTTTATTTTATTTAAAATATTCAATAATTGAAAGTAGAAAAATATGTATAATCAGGCTATTACTTTTTTGGTGTATAATTTTTTTATTCAATGGTTGTAGTACTAAGCAAGCTTTAAGCCATAATTTGCTTATATCAGCACAAAATAATATAAATAAAAGATTTAAGGTAAAGTCTGGAGATACTATTTTATTATATAATTTAATGGAGGATTGTCGTAATAATAAGACTTTATTTAATAATAATTATGCTAAGATTATTAACAATAAAAACTATAACTATTCCTTTATTAAGAGTTTACCTAAAAAATCTGCTCAGAGTTATAAAGACCTTAACAATATAGCTATAAGGAAAATTTTTCAATTGTATGAATATTGCAGTTTTTTAAAACAAAAATATAACATTACAATTTCAAAGACTTTAGCTAATTCTCTAAGCACTAAAAAACCGTATAATAAGTTTGGTAGCTTAGATAGGCTTGATAAAATTAACAAAGAGATTCAATATTTACCTATTTTCTTTCCACAGGATAAAGCCACAATTACAAGCTTTTTGGGAGTTAAGAGGAGAATTAATTGTAGAAAATCAAGGCTACATAAAGGAATAGATTTACAAGGGAAGAGACATAGTTTTATTTATTCTGCTGCCAATGGTAAAGTAGAATTTGCTGGTAAAATGAATGGGTATGGTAGTATTGTAATTATTAACCATGGTCCATTATTTAAAACTAAGTATGCACATTTATCTTCGATAGCAGTTAAAACAAATGATAATATTATTAGAGGCCAAAAAATTGGGCATCAAGGCTCAACTGGTAATGCTCAAGGTGAACATTTACATTTTGAGGTGTTATTTAATAATGTTCATTTAAATCCTATTGATTTTGTTGCTAGTGAATTATTAAGGTAGTTGTAATAAGTAAACTTAAGAAAATACAAAAAACAATCTGTTTCTATTATTTTTACTTTATATGTCTGGCTTTATAATAATCTCTACTATTAGTTTCTATTATACTTGTCCCAAAAATTAAGTAATTCATTAGCTTCATTAATATTATAATTTATAATGTAGTAGTATTATAGCTGTATAATATTTTGTTTAAAATATTAACAAATTTTATTAGGCTTTCATTTTTGCTCTTCTTTTTTATAAAAAAAATAGTTTGAGTATGTATTAGTATTAGTGTATAGACTTTACTTGTTATAATGAGTTTGAAGTTTAGAATATTTTGTGTTTTATATATACATATTAATTTTACCTTTCAATTATTTTATATAAAATAATTATTTGGGGCCGTAGCTCAGCAGGATAGAGCAAGTGATTCCTAATCACTAGGCCGGAGGTTCGAATCCTCTCGGTCCCGCCAAAGTTATTCCTTGTCCTAAGTGACTTTACCTGTTTATAGAATTGACACAAGTGATTAGCTATTATATAAATTCACTATCATAATGAGTACTTTTCAACATGTTTAAATTCAATGCTTTAAAAGCACCAATGCTATTATGGTGTGCAGCTACGCTATTTTTTGCTTTTCAGTTTGTTCTTAGATTATCAATTGGGATATTTAGAGAGGAGATTATAGAGAAATATAATGTTGATGTAAGTGCTTTTGGTGATTTAGCTGGTTATTATTACCTAGGTTATGCTGGTATGCAAATTCCAATTGGAATGATGCTTGATAGGTTTAATTTTAAATATGTGAGTTTTATATCTATATTAGTTTGTACAGCTGGTATATTAACTTTTATTTTGTTTAACAATTGGCATTTACTATTAATTGGCAGGTTTATGATTGGAGTGGGTTCTGCTTCTGGCTTTTTAACTGTAGCTAAAATTATTAAGATTTGTTTTCCTAAAGAGTATCATCAAATTATGATGGGATTTACTTTTGCCTTTGGTATTATGGGGGCTATGTTTGGTGGTATACCTCTTAAAATTATTTTTAATAATTACGGTTATTATACAACTTTTAGCTTACTAGCATTAACATGTTTTATTATAGCTTTAATAGGCTTAATAATTAATGTTTATATTCCTTATAAAAAGCAAATAGGTAATAAAACTTCATTTGGAGTTATTAATACATTTAAATTATTATTTAATCCTTTAATTTTATTTATAGGTATCTGTGGAGGATTAATGGTTGGTACATTAGCAGGATTTGCTGATGTATGGGCCATTCCATTTTTTATGGATATATACTACTTTACAGAAAATCAAAGTATTTTTCTTGTTTCTATGATATTCTTAGGCATGTGTTTAGGTAGTCCTATATTATCTTATTTAAACTATAAAATAAAGTCTACAAATATAATAATATTTGCTCTTGGAACATTAATGTCACTAATTTTTATTTTACTTTTTTATTATAACGCAATTCCATACTATATTATATTAATCTTAATGTTGATTTTAGGAATGTTATGTTCGTACCAGTCACTAGTGTTTAACTTAGTGGGAAGTCTAGTACCATCTATTAATTCTGGGGTATCAATTGCTTTAGTTAATTGCATCAATATGGCTTTTGGTCATTTCTTTCATCATTATATTGGTTATTCTATGGATTATGGATGGGATGGGGTAGTTAATGCTTTAGGAATTCCTATTTATAATATTGAAAATTTTACTTGGTCCTTAGGAGTAATTCCTGTATGTTGTACAATAGGTCAGTTTGGGTTTTTATTGCTTGAATGCTACTTTAAGAAATTTAAAATAAGTAATTATAAAAGTTAAAAATTAAGATTTCCAGCGGTTAACAGCTACCTTTACACCAAATAAGTCTAGAGTTCTAGCTGCAGAATATTCGATAATATCATCAATTGTATTCGGATTATTATAAAATGCAGGAACAGGTGGAGCTATTATTCCCCCCATTTTTGTTACTTTAATCATATTGTGAAGGTGAACAATATGATATGGAGTTTCTCTAAACATTAGTACCAAACGGCGTCTTTCTTTTAAAGTAACAATAGCAGCTCTTGTGATCAGGTTATCTTCATACCCTAAGGCAATAGCAGCAAGAGTTTTAGAACTGCATGGAGCAATAATCATACCTTGAGTTTTAAATGACCCACTAGACATTGGAGCAGCAAGATCTTGATTGTTATAACTTTTTGATGCTAATTTTTTGATTTCTAAAATAGATTGTTTAATTTCAGTTGGAATAGTAAGAGTTGATGCTTTAGAAATAATTAGATGAGTAGATACATTACTATAACTTCTAAGTAGTTCAAGAATTTTAACTCCGTAAGCTGCGCCTGATGCTCCAGTAATAGCAACTATAATTATATTTTCCATTTTAGTTAAAACTTTAAATAAATATTTAATTAATGGCGGAGAAGAGGGGATTTGAACCCCTGATACGTTACCGTAAACACACTTTCCAGGCGTGCGCCTTAAACCACTCGGCCACTTCTCCTATATAAAAATTATTTACTATGTAAAATAGTCATATCAATTATATGAATCTGTGTTTTTATCTCCTAATTTGAATAATAAAAATAATTTGTATATAATGTGGAAAAAAGCTTAGTCAACTTTTAAAATAAAGTATTATAAACAACAAGAAGATTGATTTAACAATCCTAATTAGTAGAGCTATACAATAAAAAACGCTATTGTGCAATAAAATATTGATAAAGGAATTAATAATTACTTGACTTATTACTGTAAAATCTATCAATCTATTATTACTAAAGTTTGTAATATAGATTATATAAAGATATATCTTAGATTTTATGCCTAAAATTTTGATTGTTGAAGATAATGATTTAAACTTAAAGTTATTTTATGATATTATAAGAACGTTAGAACATAATTTGATTACTTGTAAAAATGGAAAAGAAGTTATTACACTAGTTAATATAGAAAAACCTGAATTAATATTGATGGATATAAAGCTTCAGGAAGTTTCTGGTATAGATTTAATCAAAATACTTAAGAGTCAACCGTGTACGAAACATATACCAATCATAGCTATTACAGCTTTTGCTATGAAAAACGATAGAATAAGAATTATGCAATCTGGATGTGATTTTTATATAGCAAAGCCAATATCATTAGACAGTTTTTTAAATACAATAAAACTTTATTTTCCTTATCAATGAAATATAGTTGGAATTAAAATAAAATATGACAGCAAATATACTTATTGTAGATGATTTGGATGCTAATATAAAATTATTGGAAGCAAAATTAGCATCAGAATATTATGTGGTACATGCTGCTACAAATGGAAGGCAGGCGTTAAAAATATTAGGTAATTATAAAATAGATGTTATATTACTTGATATTATGATGCCAGGTATGGATGGATTTGAAACTTGTAGACGTATAAAAGCCAACCCAGATACTATGTATATACCTGTAGTTATGCTTACTGCATTAACAGAAATAGAAGATAGGGTGAAAGGGCTAGAAGCAGGGGCAGATGAATTTTTAACTAAACCAGTAAATGAAGTTGCTTTATTTGCTAGGGTTAAATCGTTAATGCGAATGAAAAATGCTATAGATCAAATTGAAATTCGTAGTAAAACAAATGCTGAATTTGGGATTAACTCTTTAGTATTAGATGATAATTTTATTAAAAATACTGTTTTAATTGTTGATGATGATTCTGTCCAAGCAAGAAATATCTCAAAAGTGATTAACAAGCTTACCTTTCAAGTTAAAATATTTGATTGTGTATTATATAGCAAAGGTTCAACTACTTTAATGACAGATATAGAGGCAGTAGTTAGTGAATTCCGTCCTGATTTAATAATTATAAGTAGTCATATTACTTCGGAAGACCCACTAAGAATATGTGCAGCACTTAAATCTAAGCCAGAACTAAAAAATTCTGGTTTTATAATGTTAGCAGAAGATGAAAGTAAAATAGTAATGAAGGGTCTAGAAATAGGTATTAATGATTATTTTGTTTACCCTATTGATGATAATGAGCTAATGGCAAGAACAAGGTCTCAATTAAGGCGTAAAAAATATCAGGATCAACTAAATCAAGACTTAACAGAAACGTTAGACTCTGCAGTTAAAGATAGTTTAACAAATACTTTCAATCGAAGATATTTTGATAGTCATATAAAACAGCTTGTTGATAAGTCTAAAGAAACTTCTAAACCTTTATTTTTAATGATGCTTGATTTAGATTATTTTAAGGATGTAAATGATACTTATGGACATCAAACTGGAGACTATATACTTAAAAAATTTGCTGAAATTATGAAAGATAGTGTTAGAGTTACTGACTTAATTGCAAGATATGGTGGGGAGGAGTTTATAATAACAGTTTACGATGATATTAACAAAAGTTCTGTTTTAGAAATAGCTAATAGAATTAGAACTAATCTTGAAAAACATAATTTTGTGATTCCTGATATAAATAATCATTTAAGGCAAACTGTATCTATAGGAATAACAGATTATAGAAATTCAGAAGATATTGATGACTTTATTAAAAGAAGTGATGAAGCTCTTTATAATGCTAAACAAGGTGGTCGAAATAGAATAATTATGTTATAAAAGTCACTAAGTAAAAGGTTTATAAACATACTTTAAAATTATTTACATGTATACCCTTATGAAATAGAGTAGGTATACGAAGATCAACTTCAAAAAGAGCAAGGAAGCTGCAAGGCAAGGAGCGGAGCGTATGTTATAATACGTGAGCACCGCAACTCTTGAGATGACGTAGCCAATTTTTGAAGTTCATCGAGTATATACTTAGTCAACATCAACAAATGTTAGGAGTTATTAAGTCAAGCAACGGAGCGTACTTTAGTATGTGAGCAGCACAGATCTTAACTAACAACAACGCAATTATTGATGTTGACCTTCGTCTACCCACTCTTCATTTTATAGAGGTATATTTTCAAGCTTTTGAAATTATCATCATCTACAACATAACGCCATAATTTATCTAAGCCTTTTGAAATGCCTATTCTCGGTGTAGATTTGTATTTTAATTTACAACCTATATCTTTTATATAAAGTATTGAAGAAGTAGTAATATCAATAGCATTATATTCTAGATTTATTCCCAAAAATTTGCAAAGTTTTCCAGGTCCATTAAAATAAGTATATGGTGGATTGATTAGTTTAATTCCTCTAATTAAAGTAGCAGCTGGGAACCCTGCAGTTTCAGTAACAATATTTAGACAATGATACATGCCATAGATAAAATATACATAACTAAATCCAGCTAACCCAAACATTATTTTTGTTCTTTTAGTAATACCCTTGCTAGCATGGCAAGCTGGATCATCACTACCAATATAACTTTCTGTTTCAGTAATTATTCCTTGAAAATTGTTACAGCATAGTAGTTTTCCAATTAAACTAGTACTAACTATATTAGTGTTTTGTGAAAAAAAATCTCTATTTAAAACCATAAAATACCTATTTATAATGTTTTTATAAAAATTAACTAAAGAACATAGTTATTTAAACTTATTTAAACCAATAATTAGTTAGATATTGTTATTGTAAACTTAATTTATCATTTTTACTTTTTCAACTTTGTAAAACTATCTATATAGAAGACATATTTGTAGTAGTTGGAATAAAATAAAAAAATAAATATATACAAATGGCTATAACAGTGTAAATCACTATAATTAAGAATATTTTAACTGGTAAGCAAGTTATAGATTTACTAACCTGAATTAAATATGAAAACAAAAATACAAAGCTAATTATAATAATGTAAAGTAATAGTATAAAGAACATACTATACTATTTTTACACTACTATAAACAAAAATTAAAAAATTTAAATTGCAGTAGCTTCAATATCTAACTTAGTTTTAGATATTGAAGATTTCTTTTTCTTAGCTTTTACTGTTCCAAAAACCAATTCTTTAATTTCATCTCCTGTTAGAGTTTCTTTTTCTAATAGATTTTTAGCTATAGTATGTAATTGTTCAATATTAGATGTTATTATCTTCTGAGCTAAACTATATCCTTCATTTATTAACCTTTTAATCTCATCTTCAATGATTTGTGCATTTTTCTCCGAAGAAGATGAACAATTATTTCTAAGATTTGAGTATGATCCTTCATTATTTTGTGAGTAATTTATAGGTCCTACTTTATCACTTAACCCTACCTCCGTAACCATGTATCTAGCAATTCTAGTTGCTTGCCTAATGTCTTCAGATGCACCAGTGGCTACTTGATCCTTACCATATATAACTTCTTCTGCTACTCTTCCTCCCATACATACTGCTATATCAGACTCTAGTTGCTCTTTGGTATAACTCCATCTATCAGTTTCTGGTAACCTCATTACCATTCCTAGAGCAGAACCTCTAGGAATAATTGTTGCTTTATGAATTGGGTCAGAAGCCTTTACATAAAGAGCAACTATTGCATGACCACCTTCATGATAGGCTGTGCGATGTTTTTGCTCATCTGTTAATACCATAGAGCGGCGTTCTGCTCCCATTATTACTTTATCTTTCGCCTGCTCTAAGTCTTTTGTATCAACCTCCTTTCTATTATTTTTAGCAGCAATTAATGCTGCTTCATTGACTAAATTTGCAAGTGCAGCGCCAGATAATCCAAAAGTACCACATGCTATAATTTTAGTATTAACATTCTTTGAATGTTTAACTTTACTTAAATGTACATTAAGGATCTTTTCTCTACCTTTAACATCAGGATTTGATAGCGTGATTTTTCTATCAAACCTACCAGGCCTTAATAAAGCTGGGTCTAAAACATCTTCACGATTAGTTGCTGCAACTACTATTGTACCTTCATTAGGTTCAAATCCGTCCATTTCCACTAAAATTTGATTAAGAGTTTGTTCACGTTCATCATTTCCTCCTCCTAACCCTCTACCTCGATGCCTACCCACTGCATCAATTTCATCTATAAAAATTATGCAAGGGGAGTTTTTTTTAGCTTGATCAAACATATCACGAACACGGCTAGCTCCTACTCCAACAAACATTTCAACAAAATCAGAACCTGAAATATGGAAAAATGGTACATTTGCTTCTCCTGAGATAGCTTTTGCTAATAAAGTTTTACCAGTTCCTGGAGGTCCAACTAACAAGCACCCTCTTGGAATTCTTGCTCCTACATCTTGAAACTTACCAGGATCCCTTAGAAATTCTACAATTTCAGCAAGTTCATCTTTAGCTTCCTCTATACCAGCAACATCTTTAAAAGTTACCTTAACTAATTGTTCAGACATTAATTTTGCCTTAGATTTACCAAAATACATGGCTTTTCCTGAACCATTTTGCATTTGACGCATGAAAAATATCCATACTCCAATGAATAAAAACATTGGAAACCAAGAAATAAAAATATTTAAAAATGAATTAACTTTAGTATCTGGAGGTAAAACTTCAATACGAACTCCACTGTCATTTAAACGATTGATAAGATCAGGATATTCTCCAAAATATGTTGAGAAAATTGTACCATCATTTAATACACCTTCTAAACTTCTACCTTGAATTTTCACACTGTTTACTTGTTTTGCATCTGCTTTGACTAAAAATTCAGATAAAAGAAAACGCTGCTTATTAGCAACAAAATTATCTCCCTGTAAGAAGTTGAAGCTGACAATGAGAGTAATAAATATTGCTGCCCAAAACAGTATATTTTTGTTTTGATTGTTCATATAAAACCTAGCTTTTTAACAGTAATGAAACCAACGCGATATTAATTTGGGTTCAAAGATTAAACTTACTTCTTTTTTTATTGCGCTACTATCATAATAATCTATATGTGGAATTGCTACAACTTTTTCAAGGTTTCTAATAACGGGGAGAGAAAATAATATTTTTTTGTTGTTATTAAGATAAATATTTCCTTTTTTAATTTGAGGGTGAGATTTAATTTTATGGTAATCGCTATTTAGTAAACGATCAATAATTAACTTTGAATTATTGTTATCATTATTTGTAACAACTTTAAATCTCTGATCCCATATTGCAGCATTATTTAAAACTTGGGGTTTAGGTTTATAGCGTCCAAATTCCTTGTATATTGTAATTTCTCTAAGAGAATATTCTATCATGCAGTTGTGTAAAGTTTTAGTTATATTATCTTTTTCTATATTTTGTAATGATCTAAATCTTATCGGTTGTGTATTGCTACCTATTATCATTAGTAAGAATGATAATATAGCATAACGAGCTTCTTGCGTAGCTTCTTTAAAAATATCTCTTGCAATTACTGCAAATCCAGCTGGATAAATTCTTGTTGTATAAACAAAGTAATGAATTACTTCTTTATTAACACTCTGTAGAGCTCTACTTAAATGATCTCTAGCAAGCAGCAACCGCCTCTTTAATAGATCCTCTGTTAAATTATGATGTGGAGAAATAAAAGATGATCTTAAGAGCATGCGAATTTCAGTACGTAAATATTTATTTGAATTATTTGATGGATCTTCTATCCATGTTATATTTTGTTGTTCTACATATTTTTTTAACTCTTTTTTTGTAATATTAAATAATGGACGAATAATCCTTATATTATTATAAAAGAAAATATTATGATCACTAAGACCTGTTATTCCACTACCACGTAATATTCTAATTAAGAAATTTTCTGCTGCATCATCAGCATGATGAGCTGTGATTAAATGTAAAATATCATGGGCTTGGCAATAATGGGTAAGTAATTCATATCTTGCCTTTCTAGCTTGTGCTTGTATATTTGAACTAATTCCTTTGTGTTCCCAGCTTAAAATAACATGGTTGAGGTTTTCAGATTTACATATTTTAGCTACGTAATTAGCTTCATCTGTTGATTCTAGACGTAGTTTATGATCTACAGTTAAAACAGTAATTTCTCCTTCTACTTTTTTAGCCCAACATTTAATTAGTAGCATTAAGGCTAAAGAATCTAACCCTCCAGATACTGCTACTGCTAATTTAGGGCTATTTTCAAAAGGGGCAAAGCTTTCAATATTATTATTAAATAGTAACTTAATGTCCATTTAATTTAAGGCTTGTAAGTGGAAATATTTTATAATGTTTCTCATTATTATTTTGTAGTTAATATTTTTTATGATTTTTTTACTAAAATTTACCTTAATGTAACTATTAATTTTTTATGAAACAATTAAATTGCTAAAATTATTAGTTTGATATATAAATAAAATGATTCACTAGATAAATATATTTATATTCTTATCAAGAATTTTAGTATATACTTTAAAATTATTATTGTTAAATCAAGAATAATCAATAAATTTTAATATAAATTAACATTGATTAGCTCATTTTATCCACAAAGGCAGTTATTACCAACATTTGAATTTTTTACCTATGAAGTGAGTTTTGACTTATTTCTTTGTTTTAAGAATAAAATTAGGTCTAAAGTTTATAAAAGTTAATAATTAATAGTGTTTAGAAAGTATTTATAGTAATCGTTATAAAATATATGAAGTGAATGTATAAAAAGAATATGTATTTTTAGAGTTTAGGAGAATTTAGTACATGGCTAAAAAAATTTTAGTAGATGCAAATTATCCAAATGAAACTAGAGTAGTTTTAATTGACAGCAACTGCTATGTAGAAGAAATTGAATATGAAACTTTAAATAAGCATTTGATTAAAGGTAATATATATCTTGCAACTATAACCAGAATTGAACCTTCTCTTCAAGCTGCTTTTATTGAATATGACAATGGTAAAAGTGGTTTTTTACCATTTAGTGAAATCCATCCAGATTATTATAATTTGTCAAATAGTAAAACTAAATTTTTACCCTTGGTGCCTATATATTTCTCAGAAATTACTTTGGAAGATATTAAAGAACAGGAAAAAAGTGATATAATAGAGGAGGAGGTGGAAGATGATATAGGTGAAGACATTACTCAAAAGGAACTAGATGAGGATGATTTAAAGAAAAATACTGTAGATAGTGAAATATATAAGATAGAAGACATAGAAGGTAGTATAGAGGAAGATATTTTTCCTATAGAACTCAATGAAAGTAGTAATGAATTACTATCAACATATAAACAAGATAAAATTCAAGATGTAATACAAAAAGGTCAAGTAATTTTAGTACAAGCAAGTAAAGAATCTAGGGGCAATAAAAATGCTTCTTTTACTTCTTATATTTCTCTTGTTGGAAGATATTGTGTACTTACTCCTAACCGAGCAAATAGCAATGGTATTTCAAGAAGGATTTCTAATTCTAAGGAAAGAAAGAGGTTAAAGGCCATAATAGATAATATAACAGCTAAGAATACTACAGCAAGTATAATTATCAGAACTCCTAGTGTTGGAAAAACTGCATATGCAATAAAGAAAGATTGTAATTATCTTTCTAAACTTTGGAACAAAATTCTGGAAACTACTAAGAAAAAACAGGTTCCAGCTTTTATATATGTTGAACATGATATTATACAAAAAACTATTCGTGATATGTATAATAGTTCGGTTAAGGAAATTATTATACAAGGCAAGACAGCTTATGACCGTGCTATTAAATTTATGAGTAGTATTCTTCCATCAGAAGTTAGTAAAATAAAAAACCATAAATCTAAGATTCAGCTTTTTACCCAATACAATATTGAAGAGCAATTATCTTCTCTATATAAACCAAGGATTATACTTCCATCTGGTGCCTATATTGTTATTAATCCAACAGAAGCTTTAATTGCTATTGATATTAATTCAGGTAAGGCAACTTCAGAAAACACCATTGAAGAAACGGCTATTAAAATTAATTTAGAAGCAATTAAAGAAATTGCTCGTCAAATTAGACTTAGGGAGCTGTCAGGGTTGATTATAATTGATGTAATTGATATGCTAGAGCTGAAACATCGTAAAATGGTTGAAAGAGCTTTTAAAAGATATCTTTCTAAGGACAAAGCCAGGATACAAATTAACACTATCAATTCTTTTGGATTGCTTGAAATGTCAAGACAAAGGTTGAGACCTTCATTTTTAGAATCTAACTCAACAATGTGTTTTCACTGTAGTGGTAAAGGAATAGTAAGAGCTGAGGAGTCTAATGCTATGATTATGCTAAGGACTATTGAAAATGAAGTACATGGTTCTAAAGCAAATGTCATTAATGTTTATGCTCATCTAAATTCAATTACCTATATTTTAAATAATAAGCGCCTTGAGACCATGATGATAGAGAATAAATATAATGTCCAATTGAGATTTTATAATGATTTCCAATCTACTGCAGACAGCTTCTCTATAGAAAAAGTAATATTACCAAAAGGAGATATTGAATCAAACGACTTTAAGTTACCTTTAGTTTCTAGTACAGAATTGTTAGATAATATAGAAAATGTAAAGAACTTAGATACAACATTACCTAATAATCAAGAAGTTGATTTTAATGTAGAAGTAGATCAATCAGTTAAGTCTAACAAGATAAAGTGGAAAAAAAAGACAGAAAATCGTAAACTAAAATCAGTTAAATTAATGGTTGATACAGTTGTGGATGATAAATCTAATAAGTTTGATAATAGAATAAGCAATCAAGATGCTAAACCTGATAAGTCTTGCCAGCAAAATAAATCTAGTGATGAGGATCATGGAAATGTAAATAAACCCTCTAAGCCTAAAAAAAAGAGAAGATATAAAAGAAATAAGCAAAATCAGTCTGCTGAAGAATCTAATATAGTAAGTTTTGATCAGCAAAATAACGATACATCAAGTAGAAATGATTCTTAACACTTTGTTTTTGTAGAATGATTAGATTAGTTTATATTAATAATCTATTTTAATATACATATTCAAATGACATGAAAATTTTATAATTTTGATTTTGTTCTTAAGTTATAAGAAGTGAAAATAATGAAAAGAAGAGAAGATGAGTAAATGGTTCTTAATTGATAAGGCTTGTTTTAACCCAAACCTTAGGTTACATATTAAGAGTAGCAAGGCTTATTGATACTGCAAGGTTGTTTTTTTGCTTTTTAATATTTCGTTTTGGGTCTGTAGTATAATCATTACTTATAGTTAGTTGTATGCTGCTACATGCACCATCGTATTTTATATGGAAACTATCTAACAACTTATCATAATTTTTCTTGTCTGATTGTCCTAATCTTATTGACCCACCAACTGACCAGTTGTCACTTATTTTATAAGTGCCACTAACATATATTTGTTTTTCTTTTTTAGATGTTGTTTTTACAACATAGGGCAATATTTTGCTTTTATCATAGAGGTTTAAAAAATTTACTTCTATTAAAAACCTGTTTAAAGAAATTTTAGTAGATATTTCGTCTTTAATACTAGCTGATAAAAAATCACCTTTAATTGTTTTATAGAAATTGTAATTTGCTTTAAAGATATTATTGATATCAAACCCAATATTGAACGTTATTGGAAAAATATCATGTCTATGTGGATAAGTAAAATTTTTTACACTACCGATGTAAACATTAATTTTATTCTTGTCATTTTGAACTCGTCCTTCTATACCATAGTATAATCTATTACCTTTTTCAGCATCATGTAAATTAAAGTAAGTGTTTGTAGTATATATATTTGTATATAAACTTACATATTTTATATCTTCATAATTATTAACATGTTTATTTAGTTTTTTTGCTGATATATTGTCAATTATTAATACTGATTTAGGTTCTAAAAAGATGTTTAATCCCTGGTAATTTCCGTTTAAAGGATATTTATGGTTGATCCAAAGTTCCGGATTAAAATTGATTTTGTTATTACTATCTGTGTTATTATAATATAGGTTGCTTTTATTATATCCAGATAAAGTAAAAACATGGCCATTGTCTGTGATAAAGGTTTTATATATTTGAGTTTGGAAAACGTTATATAATATCTGTTTGTTATCATAATTAAAAGCTGATATCCTATTATTCATATCTAAGAAAATATTTGAATCCTTTACTAGTTCACAATTATAGTTAAATTCAACACTGGGTGTAAAGTCTTTATCCTTTAGCTTTTGATTTGTAACTTGCCTTAAATTTTGTAAAGATAATCCTTCTATAGAAAAATAGCTTTTTGGAAAAATTTGATTTAAAGAAATTCTTGAAGTTAAAAATGGAGTATGAACACCATAATAATTTTTGAGATATGACTTGTTAGACGCCTGAGCAATATTATAATGTAAATAAGAACTTTCTTTATTAAAATGACCTTCAGAAAATATAGAATATTCTAAATCAGAGTTTTTATTTGCTTTATAACTTGCATTAATTGTATATAGACCATAATAAGTTAAGTGCCTGGTTTCTAGTTCCCAAATGTAATCATGCCTTCTTAAAACTGGTGTGATGGTAAAGTCTATATTTGGTTTCATTCGTATATATAAGGGAATTTTTAACCCTTTATGTCGTATATTTGGTACTAAAATACCAGATTTTGCAGGAGCTGATGGTGTGGGGTGGGAAAAATATGGGGTTTTTAATATAGGGATTCCGTACACTTTAAAAGCAGCATCTCTGTAATATACTCTGTGATCATTAAAGTTTATCCAATTATTTTTAGCAGTAATTTGCCATTGGGGATTTTTATAACATATAGGGCACGGTGTATATTTTATATTATTAAACTTGTAATTATTTTTATTAATCATTTCACCTTTGGTACCTATTAAAATTATGTTTTTACCCCATGTTGAAGTAAACTTATCTATATATCCACTGGAAGAATCTTTATTAAAAAACAGTTTTTCGGTTACTATAACATTGCCTTGAGGGTTAGTAATAACTACTTTTCCTAGAATCGTTAAATCTTTAGTTGTTGTATGGTAAATTAATTTATCTGCACTAGATAAATAATTATTTTTAAGTAGTATAACATTTCCATCAGCTTCAAATAGATTTTGACTTATATTATAATATATTTTGTCGGCACTAAGAAAGTTTATTGCTTCTTGGTCATTTTTTTCTAAAATTGTACTTAGAGTATTTTGTAACTTTTGAGTAGTATATACAATATTACAAAAGTAGAATAGTATTATGATTATTAATAAACAGTTATAAATAATATGCATTAAGGTAAATTTTTAATGTATTTCCTATTAAATTTATTTTTTACTTTTTATAATTGTTTAAAGCAGTTTATAAAAGTAATATAATGGAGAGTGAAATCTTTGTCCAATTTGGTTATATAAATAGTATATATTTATTATTTCAAAATACATTTTTATGCAAACAACAACTACAGATGATTTAAATATAAACAAAGTAGTAGATAATAGAGAATATACAGTAAGTGAGATTTCCTTATATATAAAATCAGCAATAGAATATAAATTTGGTATTGTTAGAATACGAGGAGAAGTTTCTGGATTAAAAGTTGCTAGTTCAGGACATGTTTATTTTAACCTAAAAGATGATAGAGCAGTTTTATGTTGTATATGCTGGAAATCAGCAATAAGTCGCATAAATGTTAAGATTGAAGATGGTATAGAGATAATTGCAATAGGTAAGCTCACTATTTATTCTGGTCAGTCAAGATATCAGCTACTAGTTGATATAGTTGAGGCTGGAGGAGTAGGGACATTAATGCAAGTATTTTACCAACGCAAAGAAAAACTAGCCAAAGAAGGTTTATTTGATAACAGTAGAAAGAAAAAATTGCCGCCTTTTCCTACAATTATAGGAGTAGTTACATCAATTTCAGGAGCAGTAATTCGAGATATTGCTCACAGAATTAATGATAGGTTTCCTAGTAAAATATTAATATGGCCGGTAACTGTACAAGGTAACAATGCTGCAAATGAAATAGCAGTAGCAATTGAAGGCTTTAATAATATATTACCAAGTAACTGTGATTTAAAACCTGACATTATAATTGTAGCTAGAGGTGGAGGATCTGTTGAAGATTTATGGGCTTTTAATGAAGAAATTGTTGTTAGATCTATAGCAAATTCAGCTATTCCAATAATATCTGCTGTAGGTCATGAGGTAGATTTTACTCTTGCTGATTTTGCTGCAGATATAAGATCCCCTACTCCAACAGCTGCAGCTGAAATAGCAGTGCCAGTTTTAAGTGATATTAAAAATAATGTAACTAATTTAGTTAATTCTATAGTTAATTTTACTTATAATAATTTAAAATATAATATTAGTCTACTTAATAGTTATGCTAATATAATTCAGACTCCGAATCTCTTTATAAATTTTTATTATCAATCTTTAGATGAGGTTTCTTTTCGCTTTATAGAATCTATACCTCGTTTTTTGAAACTAAAAAAGCAAACTTTGCAAAATTGTATATTAGATAACCCTAGTAAATTAATTCAGTTGCATTTGCTAAAACTTGAAAATTTAAATAATGATTTGAATCAACTTATAGGAAGGGTTTTAACTAATTTAAATCACCGCCTTTATTTATTTAGTTCTTTACTTGCTAGTATGGACTATATAAAAGTACTAAAGAGAGGGTTTGCTGTTATAAGATCAGTGGAAAAAGGGACAATAATTTCATCATCTAGTCAACTTATTTTAAATAAAGATATTAAAATAGAATTGAAAGACGGTATAAAGCTAGCTAAAATTATTTAATTAATTGCAAAGAAAGTTATAGTATGTATAAATGATTTTAACATTAAAAGAAAATAAGGAAAAGAGCTTGTGTATATCAAGTAACATTTGTGTTTTGCTTAGTATATTAGACTTTAAGAACAAAAATATACTCTTTTGCCTTCAGGGTTTGGTTCATAATTGTTGTACTTACACATTATATATACGTGGTGTTGTCTCATCTGTCCAAATCTTGAAATCATTTAAGTATATATATTTTTTGAAAGAAATCCTTAGGGTTCCAAAATGAAGAATTTTAAAAATATATTATTTGGAATGTTATTACTGTTACCTTTTTTTCAGGTTTATTCAATAAACATAAGTAACTTAGAGCAGGATAATAATGAAGATTGTCAAGATTATAACATAAATGATATTTTAAAATTTGGATTAGATGGATCTAAACCATATAATTTTAAATCAGGTGTTAAAACTTTAGGTGTAGACTTTGAAATCGCTAAAGCAATTTTGCAAAAAATGGACAAAAATCTAATATTTAAAAGATTTGCTTGGGGGCAAAAATTAACTGCACTAAGTAAAGGAAAAGTTGACATTATTTCTGCTTCAATTCTGATAAAAAAGAAGAGAGAATATGCTTATTTTTCTAAAGCATACCGTTATAGAGAGGATTCATTATTTTTATTAAAGGAAACAAGAAAACTAGATTTTAGTAATATAAATGAATTTTTAGTACAAATAAGATTAAGGAATTTTCGTCTTGGAGTAATAAGAGGTTACAGTTATGTTGACCCTGACATTGATAAATTTATAAATGATAATCTTAATAAAAATATAGTACGTGTATATGATAGTAACATTCAGGCATTAGAGGGATTATTAAATGGTAAAGTTGATGGTTTTATTACTGAAAAATTAGAAGGGTCTACAGTGGTAATAGATAATCACGTTGCTAATAGAGTAAAAGAAGAAGGATTAAATGTTAAAATACCTATTCATTTTATGTTCAGCAAAAAATCTGTTACACTTGATTTTATTGTAAAATTTAATAAAGTTATAGATGAATTTTGTAGTAGTAGGGAATATAATAGTATTATAAGCAAATATATATATCCAATTTTATTTGTTCAAACTGTAAACTCAGAGTGGTTTTATGTCATAAGTATTATAGGAACGATATCGTTTGTGTTATCAGGTATAGCTATAGCAGTAAAAGATAATAATACTTTATTTGGAACTATTATTTTAGCATTATTACCTTCAATTGGAACTAACATTGTTTTAGATATAGTGATAAATAATCAACCAGTGGGAATGTTGCTAGAGCCATTATATATATATTATAGCTTAGTAATAGTGCTAGTAGGGTTTGCTTTGCTTAGGTTATTAAGTTCTTATAGTAATGAGGAAAGTATTAAAGGTGAGAATACTATGTTTTGGGATCATTTGTTTATTATATGTGATGCTTTTGGGCAGGCTGTATTTTTGATAATAGGTATTGCAGTTGTAGTTATTATTAGAATAAATCCCGTTGAATTGTGGGCACCTTTCTTTGCTTTTTTATCTGCTAATGCTGGATGTATTTTGAGAAACTTATTAAGAAAAAATAGATTATCAACAGATATTTTTGGAGAAATTAATTTTGAAGTGTCTATATTTTGGGCAATGTTATTTATATTCTTTCTTGAGTGGCAGTCTTATGAACTGGACCAAGAGAAAATAAAATATGCTACCATGGGTATAATTTTAGGGTCTTTTATTAGTAGATTGGCAATATATTATCTTAAAATACCAAATCTATATTTTCGGGAAGAAATATAAATGCTTCTATATAACATCTTTATTGAAGGTTCCATTTTCAAAAAATTCGCTTAATAATGCAACAATTTTTTCATGGTGACTGTTTTCTGCCATATGTAAGGCTATAGTGAGATCATCTTTGTGTTCAATATAAATATTAGCATTGGCTCCAATAAGTATCTTAACAATTTCTTCACAATTATCAGGTAAGCATAACATTACCTCAACTAACGCTTTGTCTTTAGCATCAATACTAGTTTCTGGGATATTGATAAGCGTTCTGACAATTTCTTTATGGCCATTTTGTGCTGCTATAACAAGAGCTTTTGTTAAAATGTCATCATAATCATTTAAATTTTTATAACTATTATTTTTAGCCTCAGTATCAAAGTAGTTAATAAGGACTTTAATAACTTTTTCTTCACAGTCTCGTGCTGCTTGAACAAAAACATACTTTATATCTTCTAATAAAAAGGAATTGAGAGTTTTATTTATTTGTTTTTGTTTTTTAGGCGTTAGATCGTGATTATCTGGAATTAGCTCTTTAATTTCTTTTAATAAATCTATTGTTTCTACAGTTTGTGCTTTTTGTTTCTTGGATTTACTACTTGAAAATAATTTTTTAAACATTCTTATCACATTTTCTATTATTTACTTTTTTCTAAACTCAAAGACAAGACTCAGCATAAATATCATTACCTTCAAAACTATTACTAAAGTTTAATATTTCTATTTGTAAATTTTGTATTTCTGATTCTACTTTTTCTGCAGGACAGTTATAGTAATTATATGCTTTGTCTAGTTCTTTTTCATGGTTAAGTGAATCAGAGTTATAATCTTTATCGTGTTCTTTCTCATATTGAAGTAGCTGGAAGTATTCATATAATAGGTCATAATATTCATCTAACATTTCAAAAGTATCTTTTAAATCATTTATATATGATTTTTGCTTTTTAGTTTTAATAATTTTTAAGCTACCATCAAATAATGGTTTTAATACTTCTAAAATATTGAGATCTATTTTTAAAATATCTTGATATATTTGTAATTCTTTTATTTTGTTAATGTTAAAAGTACTATATATTATGGTATTTTCTAATATAGGTTTAATAAAACCATCTACATTATCTATTATAGTAGATAAAAATTCTATAGGGTTATTTTGATATTTATCAATTATGTCTTGATCTTGCATAGTAAAAGCTTTCTTCTGTTGCCACATTTTTATAGTTGCTAAAAGCTTTACTGATTTGGGAAACAGATATCCATTATCAATAAAAATATTATATTTTTGTAGAATGTTGTTAATATTATCAAATATTATAACTAGGTCCTTATATGAATTTTCTAGTTGTTTATTAAAAAACTCTATAAGCTCTTCTTTTATAAAAGGATTTGCTTCTGCCATTATCTTAAAATATTCTTGTGGGTCTTTATGATACTTGTTTGGTATACCATCATTTGTAGTATAAATAATATACTTTATTGCAAACTTTATAATATAATCTTTCGCTTGCTTATTTAACTTACCATCTGTTTTTATTGTTGTTCCAGCAATAATAAAATTAGCTATAGATTCTTTTATGCTTTCTATTATTTGTTGTTGTTCTTCATCAGCTGTTCTCCTATGAAATTGTAACTGCTTTATAAACTTATTATTTAGAACAAGTTCTGGATCATAGATATTATTGATACGAGCAAAAAGATTCTTATATAGTAACTGCTTAGTAGTGTGTTTTTTTGTTTCATAAATAATATAATCAAGGTCAGGGTTCCTTAAAATTTCGCTTGCTATATGTGGTGTTTCTAGCATCTTTTGTAACTTATCATAACAACAGTCTTTTATCTCTATTTCTTGTGCTCCATAAAAAATAAGCAACTCAACAGTTTTAATATTTTTATTTTCAGCTGCTAATTCCAAAGCGGTATGACCGTATTTATTTTTAGCATTAATATCAGCATTTTTGTTTAATAATTTATCCACAATTTTAGTATAACCATACTTAGCTGCCCACATTAAAGCTGTATAACCATCTTCATCTCTGGCATCAATATCAATATTTGTGTTAAGAAGCATCACAATAATTTCCATGTGAGCGTATTTTGCTGCCCAGTGCAAAGCTGTATAGCCATCCTTGTCTTCAGCATTAATATCAGCATTGTATTTCAGAAGTATTTTAACAATTTCTTTATGGCCATATCTCACTGCCCATATTAAAGCTGTTCTATTGTATTTACCTGGAGTATTAATATCAGCACCATGATTAAGAAGTAGCTCAATAATTTTAAGGTTATTTTCTATAACTGCATAATGTAGGGGTGTATAATTATCTTGATCTTTAACATTAATATTGTTATTACATCTAACAAGTACTTTAACAGTACCTATATGACTTTTTTTAACTTCTTCAATTAAAGTAAGATGTAAAATATATATTTTAAACTTATAGTATAAATCTTGAATTATAGATAACATTAACTGGTCCCCCTTTTATTATACTAGTTAATTAGTATAACACTAATATTTTATAATTGTAAAAATAATATATTTAAAAATTTATAGTAATTTCTCACGTTTAGCTTAAAGCTATAATTCCTTGAACATTTGTTGCTTCTTCTATTGGTTCTATTGTACCTTTTACTGTGCAGCCATAATATTGCTGTTCTATTTCATGGTATTCCTTTGATTCAAGTAATTGAAAATATAAGTATAATAAATCGTAGTATTCATTTAATATTTTTAGACTATCTTTTAAATTATTTAAATACGTTTTTTGTTCTTTTGTTTTGATAATTTGTAAACTACCATCTAGTAACGGTTCTAGTACTTCTAAACTATTTAAATCTGACCTTAAATCATTTAAGTGTGCTTCTAACTCTTTTGCTTTAGTAGCATTAAAAGCATTATTATATAATTGCTTAAATATTGCTGTGTTTTCAAACATATCTTTTATGAATATATCTATACTATTAATTACTATTGATAGAAATTCAATAGGATTACTTTTATATTTATTAATTATATCTTGATCTTTTTGAGTAAAATTATCCTTTTGTTGCCATATTGCTATTGCTTTTATAATTTTTACTGCTTCTAAAAGGCAATCTTCATAATGGAAAGGTACAGTATGTACTTGTAAGAGATCACTAATGCTGTAAAATATTATTGCCAAATCTTGATATGAAACTTCTAGTTGGTCATTAAGAGATTCTATTAATTCTTTTCTCACAAAAGGGTTTGCTGTACTCATCATTTTAAAACATTCTTGAGGAGTGTCTTTATATTTGTTTGGTATAGTATTGTTTGTAATGTATTCTACTACAAGTTTAACTATATAGTTTTTAGAATTCTTATCCAATTTACCTTCTGTTTTTATCATTACTTCAGTAGTAATAGCCTTAGCTATAAATAACTTTACTTTTTCTACTATTTCTTTTTTTAAGTTTTGATCTGTTTCATTGTTGTAAAGTTGTAATTGTTTTATAAATTGATTATTTAACACAAGCTCTGAGTTTTTAATATTACTAGTGCGAGCAAGAAAATTTTTATATAACAATTCAGTAGTGTCTTTCTTGACTTCTTCAATAATATTATAAAGGTTAGGACTTGCTAGAATATTTTTTACTATATATAATATTTCTAGTAATTTTTTTGATGCATTATTGTAAGAATTTTTAATTTCTATTTCTTGTACTCCATAAGATATAAGTAACTTAACAATTTCAATATTTCTTTTCTCAATTGTTAACTCTAAAATTGTTTTATTATGATTATCCGTGGTACTGATATCAGCATTTTTATCTAATAGCTTTTTTATAATTTTTATATAATTATATTTAACTGCTAAATGTAAAGCTGTATAACCATCTTTATCTTTAGCATCAATATCAATGTTTGAGTCAAGAAATACATTAACTATTTCTAAATAGCCAGACTTTACTGCTAAGTGCAGAGCTGTATTACCATCTATGTCTTTAGTATTAATGTTAACATCTTTATCTAATAATATTTTTACTATTTTTGTATAGCAATATTTAGCTGCCCACATTAGAGCAGTTTGGCCTTTTTTATCTTGAAAATTAACATCAGCACCTATATTAATAAGTGTTTTGACAGTATCTATATTATTACATTTTACTGCCTCAATTAATATTGCTTTATTCTCTATATCTATGATATTAATTTTATGATATTTACAATGATTGAGAAATAGCTCAGTAATTTTAATACTATTTCCTATAACTCCATAGTATAAAGCTGTACAGTCATTTTGATCTTTAATGCTAACATCTGCACCTTTATTGAGAAGGAAGTTAACAATTTCAACGCAAGCATATCTTGCTGCTTGGTGCAGAGCTGTATGGCCATATATGTTTTGAGCATTGACATCTGCACCTGCATCAATAAGTATTTTGACAATTTCTTTATAATTACTGTTTGCTGCCAACATTAAAGCTGTGCAACCACATTTATCTCCAGCATTAATATTTGCACTTACATTAATGAGTTTTATAACAATTTCTTTATTATTATGTCTAATTGCCCAATATAAAGCTAGACTACCACTTGAATCCTTAGCATTGACATCTGCACCTGCGTCAATAAGTTTTGTAATAACTTCAGTATGAGCACGCTTAGTTGCCCAGTGCAAAGCTGTATAACCATCTTTATCTTTAGCATTAATATTACTATTTTCATTAAAGGCCATATTTAGGACAGCCTCCAAATTATTATTTTTTGCCGCTAACATTAAAGCTGTTGTGCCATATTTATTTGTAGCATTAATATCAATGTTAGGGTGATTAAGCAATAACTCAACAATGTTAGAATTTTTTTCTATAACTGCCCAATGTAAAGCTGTACGGCCATCTATATCTCTAGTATTAATACTGCTTTTACTATTGTTAATAAGTACTTTGGCAGTATCTATGCAGCCTTTTTTAATTTCCTCAATTAAGGTAAGGTGTAAAATATATACTTTAAACTTATAGTATATATTCCTAATGGTGAATAACATTATTAGCTCCTCCTTTTATTATAATCATTAATTACTGTAGCACTAATAGAAATTAATAACCATGAATAAAATTTTATTTAAAAATAAAATTTTTAAAGTAAAAGAATAAATTATTATTAAATAATAAACAATACTTTATACTTATATATTCTAATAATTTTTTAATTAAAAGGTTATCTTCCTAAACATCTGGCATTTCTACTGTTTCTGCTAACAGCTTTTTAGTTTTAAGAATACCAACTATTTCATGATAACCAGTTTTTTCTGCCCATGTCAAGGGAGTTCTGCCATAATTATCCTCGGCATGAACATTTGCACCATGATCAACTAATGCTTTAATAACATCTATAGGTTTGCTTCCAATTATCGCGTAGTGTAAGACTGTATAGCCATATTTGTCTCGAACATTAATGTTAGTTTCACTATGATTAAGTAATGCTTTAATAATTTCATGTAATTCAGTTGTTTGCAAATTACTTTCTTTTTGTGTTGCTAACATCAAAAGTGTCCTGCCATGTTTATCTTTAGTATTTATAACATTATTGATGATATGCGTTTCATCACAGTTAAGAACTTGGTAAACGGTGTTAGTGTAACATCTTTCAATACTTTCAATTAGAATATAATATAAAATATATACTTTAAGTTTATCAATAAAATCACGTATAATTGTAAATAACATTGTTAAGCTACCTCTCTACTTATTATACTAGTTAGTTAATATAACACTAATAGATACCTTAATAATTGTAAACAAAAAATATATATTTTTTAATTAATAAAAAATATATTAATATAAAGTTTATATAATTAACTTTAAGTAAAATTAAAGTATTGTTTTACTGTTATAGTTAAATAATTAATATATGAATTAATTTAGGAAGAAACATACTCGTATATTGATCATAGATGAAAAATCTTTATAGTATTTTAATGTTAACTGTGTTAATTAATTTGTAATGAAGTTTTTAAATATTCTTTTCTTTATTTTTTGTTCTTTAATTTTTTCAGTGCCTTGCATTGCAAATGTTAAGGATAAAATTACAATTAGTTTGTTAAATAAAATATTAATAGTTCAACCAAAAGGATTAGGTTTAGCAGTCCAATCTCAATTCCCTAATAGGAAAATTTCTATTATTGTTCCATGTAGTAGGCATTTTTCCCAACCTATATCTTGTAATAAAAAGGATAATGTTTGGGATATAACATATCAAAATGGTTTTAGGGTAAATTTATCAGTTCATCAAAATCGTTTCCATATAAAGATTTATCCAACATTTAATCAAATTTTGCATTGGCCTTCTATTGATGAAAATTCTTATTTAAAAGCTTATCTTATTCCTGAAGGTGAGGGATTATATATACCTGTAGATGATAAAATTTTAAGACCTATTATTGAAAAAGTTAAAAATGAAGGACCATCTTTACCATTTTTTGGCTATCTTTATGATGATTTTTCTATAACCATGATACTACATACTCCTTATAGGAATATGTTTGAATTTAATAATAACTGTCTACCAGCAAGACAGAATTTTCAGTATGATTTTAGAATAAGAGATAAACAGCCTTTTTATGAAATTAGCTTTACGTTTTCTAAACCACATATTTTAGAGCCATCCAGAGTTTTTAAAGCATTTCTTAAAGAGTCTGGGGTATATAGAACTTTCTTACAGAAAATTAAGGATAATCCAGATATTGAAAAATTGAGTGGAGCTATACACGCTTATGTTTGGGGTGATGGTAGAACTATAAAATCATTACAAGAACTTAAAAATATTGGTATTACTAAATTATGGTTAGGTTATGAAGAAAAACCTAACCAAGAAGATAAGGGACCATGGGTTAGCTCTGATTATGTTAATGAAGAATTTATTAAATTAGCTAAAGAATTTGGCTATTTGATAGGTCCGTATGATTCTTGGCATACAATGCAACATCAAAAAGATTCTGATAGCCATAATACTGACTTTGGCAGCGATTTTTTCCCAAATGGTTGTGTACATACTATAGATGGTAAAATTAACATAGGATTTGGTGGGAGAGGATGTCATGTAAGTATGACAGCACTAGATAATATTCATAATTCGATTGTTTACAATCGTTTTAGTAAATTTAAAAGTCAAGGTATAAACACTTATTTCCTAGATTGCCATGCAACTGGAGAGGCTTTTGATGACTACAGTTATGATCATCCCCAAACTATATTTGAGGATATAGCTATTCGGAAAAAACATTTGGAATATTTGTCAGGACAACAAGTGGTCTTAGGGTCTGAAACAGCAGCTTATTGGTCTATACCATTTCTTGCTTTTTCGCATGGTAATTTTAGTACATTATATAATATACATTGGGAAATGACCCATGATAAAAAAAGATATGGTGGTTGGGGACCAGCAAGGCGACCACAAATATTTTTTAAATTAACACAGGCAGATGATATTTATATGAAAAGATATGATCCAGTGTATCGTATTCCTATGTGGCAGGCTGTTTTTCATGAGTCTTGTGTTTCAACTGATAGATGGGAGATACCATTAGTAAAATTTATAAATCTATACCCAAATAGGTTCTTATTAGAGTTTTTATATGGTGTACCTTCTATATGGAGTTTAGATTTTCAATTAATTAAGGATTTTAGTCATATTCTTAAACAACTATCCCAAGATTTTACACCTTTGCATGAACTAATCATGACAGAAGAACTATCAGATTTTGAGTTTTTAACATCTGATAGAACTGTGCAAAAAACAACTTTTAGTGATATTGTATCTATAATAGCAAACTTTAGGGAGACAAATTTTCAAGATATTCCTCCAAAATCTTTAAAAATTCAATGGCTTAAAAGTAATAAAAGTAAATATGTTACCCCACAACCATTAAATAAAATAAAATGAGTATGTTTCTTATTTAAGAAATATGTAATAAACATACCAATTTGTAGTTATTGACTAAAAATTGTCTTTTATTATATCTGAGAAGACTTAGTTGTAGAGGGCAATTTTATAACTACTTAATTTGCTGGGATAACTTTTGGTGGGTTTTGGCTGTTAATATTTTTAAGCTACAATACAAAAGTAACTAATAAACTAAGTACTAATTATATCTTTTTCTTTAACTTTTATTAATGCATCAACTTCATTAGAATATTTATTAGTTAGTTTTTGAATGTCCTCACTATATAGATGAGCATCATCTTTAGAGAGCTCAGAATTTTGTTCAGCTTTCTTTATGATTTCCATGCCTTCACTTCTTATATGTCTAATAGAAACTTTACATTTTTCTTGATATTTATGTGCTATTTTAATTAGTTCTTTTCTTCTCTCTTCAGTAAGTATAGGGATTGGAACTCTGATAGTTTGATCATCAGAAACAGGATTAAGCCCTAAATTTGCTTCTATAATTGATTTTTCTACATTCTTAACCAGCTGTTTGTCCCATACTTGGATAATAATGCTGCGTGCATCTGGTGTTGAAACTGTAGCAAGTTGTGATATTGGTACCTTACTACCATAAGCTTCAACTAAAACTGGGTCTAGTAAATATGTAGATGCTCGACCAATTCTTAACCCTTTGAGTTCATCATTCAGTATTTTAAATGAATTTTCCATTTTATATATAAGTTTTTTAATCAGTTCTTCCTTGTTCATTGGTTTTACCTGTTTAAATGAGTACTTAATAATTAATTTAACTTACTGTCTAATTGTTTATTTAAAATAACTAATTTTAGCAAGTACTTTTTTTATTTATTAATTAATTGTATATTATTTAATGTAAAGTATTATTTTTATCAAAATTTATCAAAAGCTTATTAAAACTGGTTAAGTTAAGCTTGCAAATATTACAAATTTAGTTTACTCATTAAATTGTCAATTTTTTACTTATAGTACTTAAAAGTTATATTTTTTGATGCCTAATTTAATAATTAATGATAAAAAAATTGAAGTTGAAGATGGTATCACGATCATTCAAGCTTGCGAGATATCAGGAATAGAAGTACCAAGATTTTGTTATCATGAACGTCTTGCTATTGCTGGTAACTGTCGTATGTGCCTTGTTGAAGTTGAAAGATCACCTAAATTAGTAGCATCATGTGCTATGGCTGTAGCAGATGGCATGGTCATTCATACTGATTCTATGAAAGTACAGAAGGCACGTAGAAGTGTTATAGAGTTTTTATTGATAAATCATCCTCTTGATTGCCCAATCTGTGATCAGGGAGGAGAGTGTGATTTACAAGATCAGGCTTTTAAATATGGAGGGCAGACAAGTAGATTTGAAGAAAATAAGCGCTCAATAAGTGATAAATATATGGGTCCTTTAATTGAAACGCATATGACTCGCTGTATACATTGTACTAGATGCATAAGATTTATTGAAGATATTGCTGGTATAGCAGAAATAGGAGCTATTGGTAGAAGTGAGAATATGGAAGTGCAAACTTACCTAGAGCAAGCTATAAAATCTGAATTATCTGGAAATATTATAGATCTTTGTCCTGTTGGAGCATTAAATTCCAAACCTTATGCTTTTAAAGCCCGTTCATGGGAGCTTAAACACACTGAGTCAGTTGATGTATTTGACGCTATGGGAGCAAATATTAGAATAGATTCACGCGGGCTTGAGGTAATGAGGGTTTTGCCATCTTGCAGAGATGAGATTAATGAAGAGTGGATATCAGATAAAAGTAGATTTGCTTATGATGGATTAAAATACCAACGTCTTGATAGACCATATATTAGAAAGAATTTTAAATTGCAAGAAGTAAGTTGGGATGAAGCATTGCAATGTGTAGCTAATAAAATAAGTGGTATTCCAGGTAATAAAATGGCTGCTATTGCTGGAGTAATGGCTGACTGTGAATCAATGTTTGCTCTTAAATTATTAATGAAAAATTTAGGCTGTAACAATATTGATTCTAATCAATTTGGTTACAAGTGGGATCTTACTGCTCGTGGAAATTATTTGTTTAATACTACCATTCAAGGAGTAGAAGCAGCTGATTTATGTTTGCTTATAGGTGTTGATATTAATTTTTCTGCTCCAGTACTAGGAGCAAGAATAGGAAGGTTACAACGGCAAGGAAAATTAAAAATACTAAATATTGGCCCAGCAGATGTTTGTAAAACATTTAAAGCAACGGAACTAGGTAGTAGTCCTGATTTATTAACTAAAATTTTAGATGGTACTCATAAAATTATTGATGAAATTAGGAACGCTAGAAATCCTATTATGATTATAGGGGATCTTACATATAGTCGTAATGATGGTTATAAGATACTTGAGTTAGCACAGCGCATTGCCCAAAAATATGGTTTTATTAATACTAATTGCAATGGTTATAATATTTTGCATAACCATGCATCAACAGTTGGGGCTTTAGATTTAGGGTTTAGCCCAGGTAATAAAGGTAAAAATGTTCAAGAAATTTTAGATGGCTGTGAACAAGGAGAAATATCATTTGTTTATTTGCTAGATGCTGATGATGTAGATATGACTAAGCTAACAAAAGCCTTTGTAGTTTATCAAGGGCACCATGGTGATGTTGGAGCTAATCATGCAGATGTAGTATTGCCTGGAGCTGCATATACTGAAAAGAATGCAATTTATGTTAATTTTGAAGGTAGAGCCCAATATACAAGACAATCTGTACCACCTCCTGGATTAGCAAAAGAAGATTGGTTAGTAATTAAAAATTTATGTGATAAAATAAAATTAAATTTTCTTTTTAAAGACCTGGCAGATTTAAGAGCGCAAGCTTCGAAAGTTGCTGTATCTTTACAAAAGATAGGAGAGGTAGTAAAAAGTAATGTTGATAATATAGAAACTAATCAAGTTCTCAATTCTAAAGAAGAATTTACTAAAAAAGAGCGTAATTTTTATATTACTGATTCAATTACTAAAGTTTCTTTAACTATGTTAGAATGTAGTAAAGTTAAATCTAAAAATAAAGAATAAAAAGTATTAGTCAGCATAAAATTTGTGCTATTAATTAGTCTTTAGGAATTATTTAATTATGGTTATTTGTAAAAAGTTTAAAATGTATTTGTAATATTATGCCAATAATTTATGAGGTTAGTTTTATCTCTCTAAAAATACTAGCTTTTATTATTCCTATTTTATTAACTGTTGCGTATCTTACACTGGCTGAGAGAAGAGTTATTGGCTTTATACAATTAAGGAGGGGGCCAAATGTTACTGGTCCATTTGGTTTGTTGCAACCAATAGCAGATGCAATAAAATTAATTTTTAAAGAAACTATTGTACCTTCTAAAGCTGATAAATTTTTATTTACTATAGCTCCAGTAATAACTTTTGTTTTAGCACTAATTGGTTGGGCAGTAATACCCATTGATAAAGGAATAGTAGTTTCTAACCTTAATGTTGGTATATTATTTATATTAGCAGTTACCTCACTTGGAGTATACGGTATTATAATTGCTGGTTGGGCTAGTAACTCAAAATATGCTTTTTTAGGGGCAATAAGATCATCAGCACAAATGATCTCGTATGAATTGTCAATGAGTTTAGTTATTGTTGCTGTTCTTATTACTACTGGTACTTTAAATTTAACAGAAATTATAGAGATACAAAAAACTAGGCCAGTATGGTTAGAAATAATGATGCTACCTCTTGCAGTGGTGTATTTTATATCAATGTTAGCTAAAACTAATAGGTTACCGTTTGATCTACCTGAGGCAGAGTCTGAGTTAGTTGCTGGGTTCAATGTTGAGTATTCTTCAATGTCTTTTGCCATGTTTTTCCTTGGAGAATATGCAAATATGGTACTAGTTAGTAGCTTAATGACTATAATGTTTTTAGGAGGATACCTTCCACCATTTAGTTTATCAATATTAGAGTTTCTTCCAGGATATATATGGTTTATAGTTAAAGTAGTAGCAATGTTATTTTGTTTTTTATGGATACGAGCAACTTTACCAAGGTATAGATATGATCAGTTAATGTATTTAGGGGTAAAGATATTTTTACCATTTACGTTAATTTGGATAATATTAATATCAAGTATTTTAGTATATACTAATAATTTACCAAATGTTTAAGAGGTATCAATAATGAGAATAAAACAATATGCTAAATCCTTTCTTCTATATGAAATTATAGTTGGATTATTTTTAACTTTGAAATATCTTTTTAAACCAAAAGTAACTATTAACTACCCTAATGAAGTTAGTAAATTAAGTCCAAGATTTAAGGGAGAACATGCTTTAAGACGTTATGCAAATGGTGAGGAAAGATGTATAGCCTGTAAGTTGTGTGAGGCAGTTTGTCCAGCACAGGCTATTACTATTGAATCAGAGGAAAAAGCAGATGGGGGGGCGTCGCGCAACAAAATATGATATTGACATGACTAAATGTATATATTGTGGGTTGTGTCAAGAAGCTTGTCCTGTCGATGCAATTGTTGAGGGGCCAAATCTAGAGTTTGCTACTGAAACTCATCAAGAGCTTTTATATAATAAAGAAAAACTCTTAAAAAATGGTGATATGTGGGAACATGTGTTAGCTGAAAAATTAAAGGCTGATTATATTTATAAGTAATTAATATAATGATATTCTTTTTTTATTTATTTGCTATTTTAGCTTTAGTTGGTAGTGCAGGAGTAATAACTAGTAGGAACCCAGTACATGCAGTATTATGGTTAATATTTGTTTTTTGTAATACTTCTGGTTTATTTATTCTATTAGGAGCTGAATTTTTGGCTTTTATATTAATAATAGTATATGCTGGAGCAGTAGCTATTTTATTTTTGTTTGTAATTATGATGATAGAGATAAAGTTCAGTAATTTTACTGTAGTTAATAAATATATTGCTTTTAATACTCCAGTTGCTTTAATTATTGCTTTCATTTTGATAAGTGATTTAAGTATAGTTATATTTGTCAGCTTTCAGAACTATAAATCTACTTTTGTAAATAATAGTATTAGTAACGTAAATTTACTAGGTAGAGTGTTGTATACTGATTATATTTTACCTTTTCAATTAGCAGGAGTAATATTATTTATTGCAATGGTTGGATGTATTGTACTTACATTGCGAAAAAGGTTGGGGGTAAAACGACAAAACCATTTAACTCAGATTGAACGTAGTAGAGATACTAGTATTAAGATTGTAAAAGTAAAATAGAAGGAAATTAATGTTTCAAATAATTGGTGATATTGGGTTGCTACATTATCTTATAGTTTCAACAATGATGTTTGGAATAGGGCTAATAGGAATTATATTAAATAGGCGTAATGTGATTTTTACTCTCATGGCAATAGAATTGATGTTGCTTGCTGTTAATATAAACTTTGTAGCATTTTCAAGTTGTTTTAATGATATTACAGGACAAGTTTTTAGTATAATTATATTATCGGTTGCTGCAGCAGAATCTGCTATTGGACTTGCAATAATTGTAGTGCATTTTCGCAATAGTGCATCTATTGAAATGGAAGATCTAAAACAACTAAAAGGATAAGTATGTCATTTTTTGTTGTTATATTACCACTAATTTCTGGTTTAGTATGTAGAATAGCTGGTGATACTACTAAAGCAAAAATAGTATCTTATATTGCAGTTATATTAATGTTTATTTCTAGTTTTTGCTCTATTATAACTTGGGCTGAAATTAGATATGATGATGATGCACAACATATTATATTACTTGATTGGATTGAGTTATTAAATTTTAAATCGCATTGGGCAATTTATGTTGATAAATTAACAGCATTAATGCTGATGGTAGTGTCATTAATTTCTACTATAGTACATATTCATTCTATAGGTTACATGCAAGACGATAAGAACTTATATAAATTTATATCATATTTATCTTTCTTTACATTTTTTATGTTAATGTTAGTTTCATCAGATAATTTTCTCCAATTATTTTTTGGATGGGAAGGGGTAGGAGTTAGTTCTTATCTATTAATAGGATTTTGGCATAAAAAATATACTGCTACTATTGCTGCTTATAAAGCATTTATTGTAAATAGATTTGCAGATTGTGCTTTTATTTTAGGAATTATTGTTATTATTTATTTTTGTCATTCTGTGGATTTTGACATAGTATTTAACTATACTCCACAGCTTGCTAAGAATTTTATTTTAATTTTAGGGTTTAAAATAAGTATCTTAAACTTAATATGCCTTTTATTATTTATTGGATGCATAGGAAAATCAGCTCAAATTGGTCTACATATATGGCTTCCTGATGCAATGGAAGGGCCAACACCAGCATCAGCATTAATTCATGCTGCAACCATGGTAACTGCTGGAATATTTTTATTAGTACGGTGTTCGTTTATGTTTGAATATGCACCGCTAATATTAAATTTTATTGCAATAATAGGGGGGTTAACTTGTATAGTTGCTGCTAGTATTGCAATTTTTCAAAGTGATATTAAAAAAGTAATAGCATATTCTACTTGTAGTCAACTAGGTTATATGGTAGCAGCATGCGGTGTTTCTGCCTATAGCTCTGCAATATTTCATTTAATCACACATGCTTTTTTCAAAGCAATGCTATTCTTATGTGCTGGTAATATAATACATGTAGTCCACCAACAAGATATGAAAAAAATGCCTGATCAATTATGTTATATGATGCCTTATACATATATATTATTTTGGCTTGGTTCACTTGCAATTATTGGAGTATTTCCCTTATCAGGATATTACTCCAAAGATGTTATTCTTGAACATATCTATATATCAAATTCTTTTAGTAGTAGTTTTGTTTATTTACTTGGTATTATTACAGTATTTTTTACAGCAATATATTCTATAAAATTAATTCTTGGGATTTTTCATCAAATATCTTCTTTTCCTCATATGATTGTAATTAAAGAAGCTCCTTTAATTATGAATCTGCCACTATTAGTTTTGGCTTTTGCAACTATTATTTCTGGGTGGTATGGGTATAGTATTTTATCTATTACTAAACCTGCGTATTTTGGTAATTCAGTATTTAGTGGTAGTCTAAAACATGCTCATATAAATTGGATAGTTAGAATTTTACCAATAATAGTAGGCGTATTAGGGGTAATGGTAGGGGCTTTTGCTCATTATTACAAAAGTTACTATGATAAGAAATCTGCTTTAATAAAAGGCTTTATTCAAGTAGTAAAAAATAAATATTATTTTGATGAATTATATAATGCTATTTTTGTTAAAAGTTTTAATAGCATTGCAGATAGTTTAAGTATATTTGATGCTAAATACGTTAATAAATTTGGAGCTGATGGAGTTGTACTTTTATTAAAAACTGGATTTTTTGGCCTAAAGAAATTGCAGTCAGGATATTTAGCTCATTATATATTAATAGCAACTTTAGCTATGGTAACATTTTTAACTTTCATTATTGTTAATTATTTTATAATTGGTTATTAAATGCAGGTAGTTACAGAATTTCCTATATTGTCAATTACTATTTTACTACCTTTATTTGGTGCTATGTATATTCTTTTTATGCAACAAGGTAGAGGATTAAATAAAGTAGTACATATGAAATATGTAGCAATTTTAAGTTCTGTATTTACCTTATTTTGTAGCATATACTTATTACTGAAATTTGACAGCACAATTTACGGTTTTCAGTTTGTAGAGTTTTATTCTTTTCTTACTTTTATTGGCCTTAATTATCATTTAGGTATTGATGGTATATCAGTTTTCTTCGTTTTTTTAACTTCTCTATTAACTTTACTTTCTATTATTATAAGTGTTTTTTCTATAAAGGAGAAGATTAAAGAATATTTATTATGTTTTTTATTAATGGAATCTTTAATTATTGGGGCTTTTAGTTCATTAAACTTATTATTATTTTATATGTTTTTTGAGTCAACATTATTTCCATTATTTTTAATAATAGGAATTTGGGGAGGAAAAAATAAAGTATATGCTTCCTTTAAATTTTTCCTATACACTTTTACAGGGTCAGTGTTATTTTTAATAACTATTATATATATATTTAAAAATGCAGCCACACTTGATATGACAATGTTAACAAATATTATTCCTAAATTTAGTATACAAGTACAACAATTATTATGGTTAGCTATATTTATAACATTTGCGATAAAAATACCTATGATACCCTTGCATTCATGGTTACCTGATGCACATGTGGAAGCTCCAACTGGGGGTTCTGTCATGCTAGCTGGGATATTATTAAAACTAGGTGGATTTGGACTGCTAAGAATATGTTTACCAATGTTTCCAGCTGCTTCTTTATATTTTAGTAAGATGGTAGTAATGTTAAGTGTTGCTGCAATTATTTATGCTTCTCTTATTGCTTTTAAGCAAAATGATATAAAAAGAGTAATAGCCTACTCTTCAATAGCTCATATGGGATATGTTACTGCTGGTATTTTTAGTTTAAATTTACATGGAATTCAAGGAGCTATTTTTCAGATGTTAAGTCATGGTATTATATCTTCAGCTTTATTTATGATAATTGGAGTTTTGTATGACCGTATGCATACTAGAGAGATAAGTTTTTATGGTGGAGTAGCACAAACAATGCCTAAACTTGCAACTATTTTTATATTTATAGTTTTTGGATCAATAGGAATACCTGGTACTAGTGGATTTATAGGAGAACTATTTACTTTATTTGGAGTTATTTCCACTTATCCATTATTTGGAGCTTTAGCTACTTCAGGATTGTTATTTAGTGCAGTGTATATGTTATTTCTTTATCATCGCATTATGTTAATGGAGGTAAAAAATCCAGTAATTTATACGTTTGATGATATTATGTTAAGGGAAAAAGGAGCCATATTACCACTAATGTTATTGATGGTAATAATAGGAGTATATCCTAAGTTAGTACTAGATTTTTTAACTATACCATCAGAGATGTTAAGTAATCTTTTTTATAATTTTTAACTATTTAGTGTATGAATTATCTTAAAGAAAATTCTTGTAAAATAGTAGAAAAACTTTTGTCTTTTTTATTCATATTAATTGGAGTACCTAGCAATGGTAGCTTACCCATTATAATAGCTACTACAATATGTAGAATTGTAATTTTTTTTATTACATTTATTTTACTTTCATGTGTAATTTATCCTAATATAGCTGTTGTTTTAGCTTTATTAGCTGCTAGAATGCCTGGTTATCGTCTAGCTTTAATAATAAGCACAATTATAACCTTTTTAATATTATTTGTAGTTAGTATTAATAAATTTTTACTTGGCATAGATATAAATGATTTTTTATTTATTATGGCTATGAGAGGTGCTATAATTTGTGATAAATATCAAGATTTACCTTTTGGGATGTTGCCGGAGATTTTACTTTTTCTATCTGCTTTAATATTTCAACTTATTGGAGTGTTTAATAATAATAGTTTAACTTTTCTAATAGGTAGAATTGCAATTTTCTTAAGTATGTTTTTAATTTATATTTTAGTACTCAATTCAGATATATTTTTTTCTACTTATTTTGAGGGTGGTTTTGTTATAGATCAACAAAGTATTTATTTAAAAATAATTATTTTAGTTTTTTATATAGCTATAATTTTGCTTTATATTGGTTATATAAAGACTAATGAACAAAAAGGTCATAGTGAATATATAGTACTAATGCAAGTTGCTATTTTAGGGGGTTTTATATTAGTTTCAGCAAGAAATTTTATGGTTATGTTTCTTAGCATTGAAATACAAGGGCTTGTTGGTTATATTTTAGCCACCTTTGACCGTAAAAATATTAAGTCATCTGAAGCAGGGCTAAAATACTTTATATTAGGATCACTGTTTTCAGCTATTACTTTATTTGGTATATCTCTTATATACGGCTCTACACAAAGTATAAGATATGATGCAGTTGTTAATATATTACAAAATAAGGGTGTAAATATCATAAATGTAGCAGCTATATTTTTAATATTTACAGGTATATTTTTTAAATTATCTATAGTGCCATTTCATATGTGGACACCAGATGTATATGAAGGCTCTCCTTTAATATCAATTACTTTTTTTTCTACTTGTCAGAAAATTAGTATTTTAGCATTATTTATAAATTTATTAAAAGCATTTGAATATAATGACGATTTACGTATAGATGTAATTTTGGAGCTTATAACATGTTTTTCATTAATTATAGGTTCATTAGGAACGCTGCTTCAACATTCAGTTAAGCGTTTAATTGCATATAGCACAATTTTAAACTTAGGATATATTTTACTGCCACTTGTTGGTGGCCAAGCTAATGGTATGAAAGTAGAAGTGTCTTATTTTTATATTATTATTTATGCTATTACTATAATAGGGTTCGTTTCTTTAATAATTTCAGGTTTTGGTCGGTCTGTTAATGAACTAAAAATAGAACATTTTAGTGGACTTGCTCATACAAACAAAGCATTATCTTTATCTATAACAATAATAATGTTTTCATTAATAGGGTTGCCACCTTTCGCTGGATTTTTTAGTAAGTATTTTGTACTTATGAATGCTATGAGTACTCAAAATTATACGTTAGTATTTACAGGATTATTAGCTGCTTTAATTGCAGCATATTGTTACCTTAATATTATTAAGATGATGTATTTTCTAGACCCTGTTGCTAAAAATATTGCTATGCCATTAAATTATGAATTGATGTTAGTAAATGGGGTTTCAGTTTTTATTATTGTAGTGTTAATTATTATATTTATTTTTATAAATAAAAGTCTAGTATTTTTAACTTAATAAAACATTAAAATTGATATTAGAATATAGATTACTTGAGCTTGATGTCGTTGATAGTACAAATTTAGAAGCCAAAAGAATAGCTAAAACTAATCCTTCTGATAATTATGTTATATGGTCTCATGCTCAAACAAATGGAAGAGGGAGGAAAAATAAAAGTTGGGTATCTTCTCCTGGTAATTTATTTATGTCAATTTTATATTGCCATAATTACTCATTAATTAATTTATCTACTTTGTCTTTAGTGGTAGGAGTTAGTCTGATTACATCTTTAGAAAGAGTTTTTGGTAATAATTTTAAAAATAATATATCGTTGAAATGGCCTAATGATGTACTATTAGGTGGTAAGAAGATCGCAGGAATACTGGTAGAGAATATATCAGAATGTAATCGCAATTTTTTAGTTATAGGAATAGGGATAAATATTTTTTCTTATCCTTTGGAATTACAAGAAAAAGTAACCTCTATAGTTGCATCTGGTTATATTATTGATAGAAATTTTAGTCATTTGATCAATATTATAATCAATAATTTTGATTTTTATAGAAAAAAATGGGAGGAATATGGATTTAAGAGCATAAAACAATTATGGCTTGATAAAGCGTTTGGACTAAATAAAACTATTACAGTCAATTATGGTGGTAAGTATAATCAGGGGATTTTTGTTAGTATAGATGATTCTGGGGCCTTAGTGATAAGGTCAAAAGATGATATAATTTTCTACTATTCTCTGCAAGAAGTATTTTTTAGTAACTAGAAGGTTCCTAATAAATGTCTACTAGCCCGTCTATAATTTTAGTGTGCCCTCAAATGGGAGAAAATATTGGTGCAGTAGCTAGAACTATGAAGAATTTTGGCTTACAAGATCTAAGAATTGTAAAGCCAAGAGATAAATGGCCTAATCCAAAAGCTGAATTGTTATCAGTTGGTGCTGTTGATATTATAAAATCTGCTAAGATATATGAAGATGTTTTAACAGCAATTAGGGATTTGAATTTTGTTTATTCGACTACTGTGCGGCAAAGAGACATGAATAAAGAGTATGTTATGTCTCAAGATTTGTTAAGTGATTACCCTAAGTCTCAAAAAGTTGGTATTTTATTTGGTAGAGAAAGCTCGGGACTTACAAATACAGAGATAATGTTATCTAATAAGATTATTACTATTTAATAGTTCTGCTAATTTGTGTTCTTTAAACTTGGCACATGCAGCTACAATAATTTGTTATGAACTATTTAATTGCAAAAATAATAGTGTAAAGAATAATGACCAAATATTAGCGTTAAATCAAGAAATAGAATATCTTTTTGATCATTTATTTACAGCTCTGGAGAAAAAAAACTTTTTTCCTAATGAAAAGCAAGGTAAAAAAATGAAATTAAATATATGTAATATATTTAAAAGAATTAATAAATTATCAAAAAATGAAGTACAAACTTTGCGTGGAATTATTACAGCATTAACTTCTGTTTAAAACTATAAAATAGGTACTGTTAATAAAGTAACTTAATTAGCTTTAAAATTATTATAAAAAGAGTAAATCACTTATATTTTTTCCAACGTTGGTGAAACCAAAACCATTGTTCAGGGTGTTTTTTTATCCATGTTTCAATATACTTATTTATAGATAACATGATGTTATATATATTCGTTTCAGGTTGATCTGTTTTTTTTATTTTTAGTGCTGGATGTATTATAACATGAAAATAGCTAGTTTGTTTTTTTCTAACAATTTGTACAGGAAATATAGGATAGTTTAGTTTTAAAGATAATTTAGCTATAGCAGGGGCAGTCATAGCTAGTTGGTTAAAAAATGGTATTTCTATTCCTTCATTCATTTTTTGGTCAGCTAATATAGCAATAGAACAGTTTGACTTTATAGCTTTAATCAAATTTACAATACTTTTTTTTCCTTTTTCAATAAGAATCAAATTATTATTTTGTCTAGTATTTATAATGTATTGATTAATAAAAGGATTATTTACTTGGCGGTAAATTATAGCAAATTTTGCATATAATTTGTTGATTTTCTTGAGAACAAATTCCCAATTAGCAAAATGGCCAGTAAAAATAAAAAAAGGGCGATTTAATTGTTGGCAATTTTTTAAATGCTTTAATCCTGTTATTTTTACTCTTCCATTAATTTCTGCTTCTGTAATAGTTTCTAAATGAGGAAATTCTCCTATAAATCTGCCAAAATTATTCCATAATAGTTGTATTATTACTTTTTCCTTTTTCCAATTAAGTCTAGGAAAAGCTATTTTAAGATTTTTTTTAACTACTTGCGTTATAGGTAAGATTGGTCCTATCTTTGTAGCAATAAACGCACAGATAGATGCTGTAATATCAATTGAAAGTAATTGAAGTAATTTTATAAGAAATATAAATAAATAATATTCTAACTTATATCTTATTTTTATTAATAGTTTTTTCATATATTAACTTTAAAAGCTCTTGGTCTTGAGTAACTTCAAGTTTAACATTAAAACATAGTATGTTTCTTTGAAACTCTTTAGGAATCTTAACATAATCCTTTCTTGTAGTAATTAACGTTGAATTAATATCTTTAGCAGAGTTTTGTAATTCTTCTAAGTCCTTAGTAGTATATTGATAATGATCAGGAAAAAACATGGTTTTGACAACATTAATATTTTCTTGTTCTAATGTATGAAAGAATCTATTTGGGTTACCAATAGCTGTAAAAGCAAAGTATTTTTTATCTAAAGGTAAAATATTATCTACTGATTTAATAGATGCTTCAAAAACTTTGTTATGGTGCAGAGAGATATAAGGGTTAGGGTGTACTACAATAACTGCATCACTTTTAACTAGTCCAGACATTACAGATTGACGTAAAGGACCAGCAGGTATAAGTAGCATATTACCAAAATACCTACTACCATCAACTACCATAATAGTAAAATCCTTATAAATGCGTGGATTTTGCATGCCATCATCCATTATAATAACATCTGGATTTAGTTTTTCTATTATTGATATAGCTTGACTAGGGCAGTGGCATACAACAACTTTACCATATTTTGATAACTCACAGGCTTCATCTCCTACATAGCTAGAGTCACAATTTTTAGACACAATAGTAGGTTCTGTGAACTTTCCCATATAGCCTTTGCTAATTATTATAAAGTTAATTTTTTGTTGTTTTAAAAATTGAGATAACCAAATAACAGCTTGGGTTTTACCAGTACCACCGATTGTGATATTACCTATACAAATTACTTTACATGGTAATTTGATAGGTTTAATAAATAAATGGCGTAAAAAGCTACTAAACCAATAAACTATGCTAAAAGGTATTAAAAAATAACTTAAAACATTAATGCTTTGCCAAAATTTAGGGTAATTTAATTTAAATATTCTATTAGATATAATTTTTAATTTGTTCAACATATTTTCTTGCAATATCTTTATTAGATTGTAATATTTTTTGAGAATTTAAATAGTAATGTTTTCTTAATTCCAAAGATGATAAAAGAAATTTGATAGTATTTAATAATTCTTGATCATTATTTATCTGAACAGCTGCCTTATTTTGTATAAATTCTTCAGCAACAGACTTGAAGTTTGACATATCTGGGCCAAATATAATTACTGTTTTAAAATATGCAGCTTCAATAGGGTTATGTCCCCCATTTGTAATTGAACCTCCTATAAATGTAATAGATGCTAAGCTTAAAAAGGTGCCTGATTCTCCTATTGAGTCAACTATATAACAATCTATATGATCCGTAATAGGATTTTTACTAGAATCAGTTATAGCTATGATATTATAGGTTTTTATAGCTTTAACAATATTGTTTACCCTTTGAGGATGGCGTGGCACAATTATCAGTAATAAGCATGGAAAAGTGCTTTTTAGATTAACATAAGCTTTATATAACATTTCTTCATCATCAATATGAGTACTTACTCCAACTACTACCATTCTACCATGTATTTGATTGTATAAATAACTAAGTTTTTGCTGGTTAACAATAGGTATAGGGTTAGCGAATTTAAAATTGCCAAGATTTATAATATTTTTTGCTCCTAAAGACCGATATTTTTTAAAATCATAAATGCTTTGAGTGGCTATGATACTAAAACGATTTAGCAATTTGCAAGAAAATTTTGTAAAATGTAACCATTTTTTATATGAAGCATCGGATATCCTTGCATTTAACAACATGATAGGAAAGTTTTTTGCAGAAAAATACAATAGATTTGGCCAAATTTCAGATTCAATAAATATCCCTATAGTAGGGTTCCATGTTTTTAAGAAATTTTTTACGGAAAAATATGTATCTATTGGCACAAATTGGTGAGTTGTATTATTAGGCAACATATTTTGTAATAATTTAGCTGAAGTTTGAGTACAAGTTGTAATTAAAAAATGATAATTTGATAGATCTTGTTGTAGGTTATTTATAATATTAAGAGCTATGTAAGACTCTCCTACACTTGCTGCATGAATCCAAATTACTTTATTTATTGAAGATACTTTGCTAAAAGAAAAACCTAGTCTTTCATTTATTCTTGTGTAATCTTCTTTTCCCATTGCTATTCTTATTAGTAAATATATTAGTAAGATAGGAAAAGATATTATACTCATTAAGGAATATAGAACTAACATTTACTATTTTTGTTTGGTTGAATCAAGGATAAATTATTTAACTGATATTGTAGAATTTGATCAAAGCCTTTTTGCTGTTTTTCTTTTCTTGGTGCTTTGATGGCTTTGCCAGTAGAAATAATTCCTTTACCAAATGGTAGTGGAATTATAAGCTTATCCCAGCTATTTAAGGTTATATAACGTGTTATATTAGCTGAAATAGGTATTATATCAGCATTTGCAATTTTTGAAATAGTAGAGATTCTACTATTAATTGTATATAAAGGACCTCTTGGTCCATCTGGAGTGATAGCTATGCAATAACCGTCTTTTAATTTTCTTATAACCTCTCTAGCAGCATGTATTGAATTTTTATTAGTAGAACCTTCAATTACATTAAGTCCAAAATACTTTAAAATTAAGCCGATAACTCTACCATCTGAGTGAGAAGAAACAAGAGCAAATATGTTGTTACTACGCACGAAAGCAACAGGAATAATAGCTAAACGATTATGCCATAAAAGAAAAATTTTTTGGGAAAAATCATTAAATTTTTTAATATTGTGATCATGGTTAAAACTATACTCCCATTTAGTAGTAAAGTATACTAATCTTAAATAACAGTATAAGATGCTACATAAAATAGTTATAAAAAAATTACTTTTAAGTAATTTT
>CANJ01000022.1 GCA_000309075.1 Occidentia massiliensis | reverse complement strand
TTTTTAGGTAAGTTTAATGAGCTTATTGAAAAATATAACATAGATGTTATTTTTCCAACACATGATACAGTATCAACGTTTTTTGCAAGTAATAAAAATTTAATTAATGCAAAAATTGTAGTTGCAGATAAAATGACAGCAGAAATATGTAGGGATAAACAGAAAACTTATAATCATTTTTTAAACTCAAATTTTATACCAAGGATTTATAATAGTCCAGAAGAAGTAACTACATTTCCAGTCTTTATAAAATACAAAGTTGGGCAAGGATCTGTTGGTACAAAGCTTATAAAAGATAAACAAGATTTTAGGCTTCAGAATATTGATAAATATATTATTTCAGAGTACCTTCCTGGGGAAGAATACAGTGTTGATTGTATAACAGATAGAAATGGGGAATTAAAGTTTGTATCTCCTCGTTCAAGACAACGAACATTATCTGGAGTTTGTGTGTCTAGTAAAAATGAATTATTAACCAAAGAAATTTATTTTATTGCCAAAGAAATTAATGCAAAACTTTCTTTCTTAGGTTTATGGTTCTTTCAAATCAAAAAAGATGAGAATGGTAAATTTAAGCTTCTAGAAATTGCAACTAGATGTGCTGGAACTATGTGTTTAACTAGAGCATTAGGGGTAAATTTACCTTTGCTTAGTGTGTATACTATTATGGGTTATGATATAGATGTTACAAATAACTATTATAATGTAGTGGTAGATAGGACTCTTATTAATAGATATAAAATTGATTATGGATACGATACAGTTTATTTTGATTTCGACGATACATTAATTATAGAAGAAAAGGTTAACTTTAATGCGATTAAATTCTTATATCAATGTAGAAACCAAGGGAAACAAGTTATTTTAATTACAAAGCATGAAGGGAATTTAGAAGAAGCTTTAGAAAAATTTACAATTCATAAAGGTTTATTCAGTAATATTGTACACATTAAATCTAATGAAAATAAATATGAATATATAGATTCTCAAAAAGCTATATTTATTGATAATTCGTATAAAGAAAGAGTATTAGTATCAAATAAGTGTAATATACCTGTTTTTGATGTTGATGGAATAGAAGTATTGTTAGACTGGAGATGTTAAAACATGAAGAGGATATGTTTATTTGCAGGATTTAATTATAGAAAAAAAATTCTACCCTATGTAGTAGATTACTTGTCTGATATTTCAAAACATGCAGATGTATATTACTTAACTGATAGTTATTTAGATATAGGAGAATTAGATAAGATTAAACCTTATACAAAAGGGGCGTGGTTTTTAAATCATGGGAAGTATGATTTTGGTTCTTACTCAGAGTTGGCTAAAAATTATGTGGGCTGGAATATTATACAACAATATGATGAATTAATTTTAGCAAATGACTCTTGCTTTTGTGTTAATTCTTTTGACCGCGTATTTCAAAACATGGAACAGAGAGAATGTGATGTTTGGGGATTATTAGCACATGATGATGATAATATTAGTCACATCTATTCTCTAGATGAATATGTCAAAATTCCTATTAAAAGAATACCTTTATTTTGTATTGGAAGTTATTTTATTTGTGTTAGAAAAAAAGTAATTAATAATATATTATTTAGAAAGTTTTTAGAAAATATAAAGAAACAAAAATCTCGTTTTGAAGTTTGTGTAAGCTACGAAATGGGGTTAACAAAGTTTTTTATAGAAAATAATTATAAGATTGACTGTTTTATTAACATTGTATACAAAAATACTACAATTTATTCAATACAAGCGTTTAATCTACTAAAATATAAATTTCCATTGCTAAAAATAAGAACCTTTCAAGATAATCCTGTATCTATAAAATTTCTTGATTTATTAACAAAGGAATTTCAGAAATATACTATACGTGATTTAGAATATTATGTAAGACAAGTGGATCTTGATAGAAAAATAGTTATTAATGATTTGTTGTACTTATGTAGGAGACAAAGTTATTTAAGTTTCAAAGCTTTTATTAAAAATTGTCTTCCACCATTTTTATTATTCCTGATAAGAAAAATGATACAAAAAGTTTCTGTGTATAGACTTATTTTTTTAGGAAAAATCAAACATTGTTATAATAGATTAAAAGAGTCATATCATAACGAACAAATAGAGTTACTAAAGCCATTTCTGAGGTCTAAAAAGCTAGTTATCTTTTTTAATATTTCAAGAGATTTAATCGGGGGAGGGATGTTATCAATAAATAGATTTGTTGAATATTCAAAACCTTTTGCTAAACAGTATAAGTTTGATCTTATAATGTCTGCTGTTCCACTTCATAATGCTGTTATTAATTACTCAAAATTTAAAGCTTCTTTGCCACTGATAGATTTTAACTATATTGTTTTACATACCGCACCTCAAAATGTATTACTAAACATTCCGGAATGCTTTTTACCTATATTTATAAATGAATTAAATAAAGATATTTATAAGTGGCTAAGATCAATAAATAATTTACAGATTAATATAATGAATCAAAATAATGATCTTATGCCAAGTACAGACTTGATAGAGGAATTAAGAGATATAACCCATAATATTACTATTACAACTGCTCATAGTAGATATTGTAACCAAGAGTTAGCTGAAAAATATAATTGTCCTGTTTCTTTATTAACTCCTTTTCTTCCAAAATTTTACGAAACAGATGTTTCTAAAAAAGAAAACATCATTCTATTATCTCCTGATAATGAAATTCCTATATGTGAAAATATTACAAAATCAGATATTGTTAATAAACTACAACATGAACTTCCTCATTATAAATTAGTACATATTGAAAATATGTCTTTGGAAGAGTATAAAATTATTATTTCAAGAGCAAAATTTACCATTACTTTTGGTGAAGGTTTTGATGGTTATTTTATTGAACCATACTTAAGTAATTCAATTGCCTTTGCTGTATATAATAATACCTTTTTTCCAAAGGATTTTGAGGATTGTAAGACAGTTTATAAGTCATTTCAGAACCTGTATGATAATATTGTATTAGATATTAGAAACTATGATAATGATCATACAAAATATAGGAGTGTACAAGTAAAAGTTAAAAAATTAATTTCTAGTAAAATAAATACTAAGATATCTTTAAAAAATCTAAGAGATTTTTATAATAGTAAGTACCACTTTATACCTAATATATACAAAAAAGCTCATTTTTTTGACTTCATTAATAGCTAATCCATGTTTCAAATTTCAATACCTTTGTTCTATATAAAGAGGTTTAACTATTTATGATTTTTCTTCATGTAGATTAGGCTCTTAAACATTTCTGAGAAAGAAAATAACATAAGAATTAGTTTTTTTTGTACAATTTTAAGATTAGACCTCTGTAGATCAGAAGCAGAGTACATCATTGGTAATGATGAAGTTGAAGGTTCAATTTCTTCAATAGTTAAAATAACTCAAATACATGATTTTCTAATTTATCATAAATTTTGTACTACGATCAGTAAGAATTCTCAGTAGTGAAACTTTTTGCTGTTATAAAATTGTATTATTCTGTCATTTAATAGTCTATATATTAATAATTGTTGTTTTCTCAGTGTAAAGTATTAATAAAAGTGTCTTGAGCTCCTAAATATTAGGATGTTCTATATCAATTTCTCCATATGCTTCTTTAGCATCTTTTTTCTTTTCTAAAGCTTGTAATGTGATTCTATTAAAATTATTCTATCTTGTGCTACTTTCGCTTCAAGCGCATTTAACCTTTTCTTTATATTTAGATTATTTCTAAGCCAGATAGATCTTACTCCTCTATGTGATATTAATATCCCTTCCTTCTTTAGCTCATTGGATACTCTTAACTATCTATAGGCAGGGTATTCATATGTTAGATTAATTCTCAACTGGCTCAGAT
>CANJ01000023.1 GCA_000309075.1 Occidentia massiliensis | reverse complement strand
GGTATTAAATCCTATCATTAAATTTAATCAAAAAATGCGCCATCAAAATATAGCAGGAAAGAAAGAAATATTAAGCTCTATATTTTATTTACTAAGAACAGGCTGTTCATGGAGGTAGGCATTTACCAAGAGGTTATGACTCATGAAAAACGATATATACATCTATAGAAGAATAGGAAGATATTAGGAATATTTGAAAAATTATATAATCTTTTTTAAAAGAGAGTTTAGATCTAACATTGAGAAAGCAGAAACAAATGTAGGAGTAGTAGATAGTCAATCCATTAAAATAATTGATAGAATAGGTAGTTATGGTTATGATGCAGTAAAGAAAGTTAATGGTTTGTAAAAGACATATCGTAGTAGATAACTTAGGGTGCCCAATGGAAATTTTAGTAACTGGTGCAAACGTTAATGATAGACATGAGCTAATAAAACTGCTTTGAAGTTGCAGGGTAGATTCCACATCTTAAAAAATCTGTGCTGAATATGGAGTACACAAGGTAGAAGCTAGTACGATATTTGTATGACTTAGGTTTAGAATTATCTATGTGACAAGACAAAAAAATTGAGTTAAAGAATCAAGAACCACCTGTATAGTACCTGATTTTGCTTATCTACCCAAAAAGATGGATCATTGAACGTACATTCACTTGGCTTAGTAAATATAGACGGTTAAATAAAAATTATGAGTATGATATCACTAGTTCCGTTAATATAATTTCATCGCTCTATCTTGTAATTTAATTAGATGAATCTCTAAACTTCTTAAAATTTTGAAGACACTCTCTTTATCTATGAAACAAAAAGTTGTGGAGAGAATGAAAAAATGATGTTATAGGAAGGGATGAGATCTAAATCTTTATATCATTTAAATATATAGGAAACGTAGATAGTAAAAATAAAAACTGTTTGGCTTTTTTGAGTTTACTCTTTTTATTAATTATCTCTATAATGAACGTTACTTTTGTTATATGTAGTCAATAATTTTACTGATATGAAAAATAACAAGCTCATTAAGCTACCAATGAAAACTCCAGCTATACCAAATGTAGAAGAAAGATTATAGCATTCCCATACAATAAATGATCCTAATCCTATTAAAATATTTGCTATGAAGGCTTTAAAGCTGATATTTATATCAAATAAACTAAAAATAAACGGCACTAGTAAGGGAGGAGCCCAAAACCCTATAACAAATATTACAAGTTCAAGAACACTATTGAATTGAAGTGCTATATATATAGAAATACTTCCTACAAGGATGGTAATAATTTGCGTTAGTAAAAACAATATTGTCTGTCCTTCAATATGAACTAATGGTTTAATTATATCGTTAACAATACTTACGGATGCAATATTTAAATTTGCATCTGCTGTTGAAATTACAGCAGCTAATAGTCCTATTACTAAAATTCCTTTTAATGTTGGTGGGAAAAAAATATCAATCATAACTGGTAATGCCATTGTAGCTGGTTGCTCTGGTACAAAGCAAAATGCTAATAGGCCGTTAATGCCAACACATAATATAAAGAATATATAAAGGCAAGACTTAATGATAACAGCACTTCTAGTTTTAAGTGGGTTTTTATTGATTAATGCTCTTTGAATGAAACTTGGATAAAAACTCATTACAGAAAAACTTAAAGCCATTTTTATAGTATTCCAAAATAGATTTGGGTCACATAGAGAATATTTTGTTGTTGAAATTTGATTTAATATATTGTTAACACCTAGCTTATATATACCAAATATAGTTATGATAGGAACCGTAGCAATCATAGCTAAAAATTGTAGCAGATGAGTAGCAATGATAGAACGAAGTCCTCCAACTGCTGTATAAATAATAACTACTAAATAACTTAATATAAGACCTTCTGCAGCCTTAATTCCAAGTATAAATTCAAATATACGCCCGCTTACACTAATTTGAGCAGCGATATAACCAACAGAAGAAATAGTTGCACTAACACCAGTAATTACTTTACCATAATTACCATAATGTTTCTTAATAATATCTCCTATACTAACTACTTCATGATAGCGGATCAGTTTAGGGACAATAAAAAATGCTATAGCTATATCAACTGGTACAGTAAGTATTATACCATAAGCCCATGCTAAACTATCACTAAAAGTTTTTTCAAAGATACCAAAAATAGTTCCACCACCAATAGAAGTAGTAAAAATAGTAGCAACAAGAACCCACTGATTACTTATTGTTCCAACACTAACAGAGCCTAAATTTTGTAGGGAATGAGATTTAGCTCGATGATAAACACCTATTCCCAAAATTATTAGTAGATATATAACTACTATAAATTTATCAGTCATCTAATTACTTCAACTCTATTTAAATGTTTAACTAGCAATTTTGCTAGCATAATTACTGGGATTATGCTAACTGTCATTGAGGTGAAAAACCATCTCCAACCAACTATATCTACAATATATCCAGATAATGTAGGAAACAAAGATCTAGATACACCCATCATAGCACTTAACACAGAATATTGCGTAGCTCTATATCTGCCTTTACATAAAGAACTAATAAAACCAATATAAGCAGACATTGCCATGCCTCCGGTAAAACTTTCAAATATATTAATGACTATTAATATATTTATATTCTTACCTACTATATCTTGAATAATAAAGCAAGAGTGAGCTATAGCATGTAAACACCCAAAATAAATTAAACTACTTAACATACTCACTTTCTGCATAATATAACTTGCTAACAATCCTCCAAAAGTAGCTGCAATTGCTCCAAAAAATTTACCAACATATGCGATTTCTACTGCATTAAACCCTAATTCTAATAAAAAAGAATTAGTCATTACATAAATAAAATTATCAGGTAACCTGTAAATAATTAAAAATATTAGTATTATCGATATTAATCTCCAAGATCCTATTGGTTTAACTATTTGTAGAAAAAAAGATATAAATGGAAGACTAAAATTTTGAAGTGATTCTTTTTGTACTATGGGTTTATCCTTATCTTCTTTTATAATTTGTAAAAAAAGGATTAATAATAAGGGAAATAATAAAACTATCAAGGAAAAAATCTGATAAATAGATTTCCAAGAAATAAAAGCTGAACAATATATGGCGCCAGAGCCAGCAACTACCATTCCAATTCTATAACCTAAGATATAAACTCCAGAAAATAATCCTTGTTTGTTATTAGGTATCATCGAAGTTCTTATAGCACTTAAAGCTGTGTCTTGAGTTGAGCTTAAAAACGATATTATAAAAGCTATAACGCTTATTTCTTGTAATTTTGTTAAAGGAGATAAGAAACTCATTAAAAATATGCTTATTGCAAGTAAAACTTGTATTACAACTACCCAGCCTAGCCTATGCCCTAGAAAGCTGGATATAAAAGGAATTTTTTTTATATCTAATATAGGAGCCCAGACAAAATTTATAGCATAAGGTAGAGCTACTATTGAAAATAACCCAATTGTTGACTTGTTAATACCTTCTTTAGCCAACCAAAAGTTTAATGTATTGCCACTAATTAATAAAGTTAGTCCATTCATAAAACCAAGTAAACAAACTTTAAATATAAGTTGTTTGGTAACTTTATACATTGTTAAACTTAAATTTTAATACAATATACATATTTTACTCTCTGGAATTAAAATATAAAAAATACCTGATACTAATTGAATATAAGAAAATACAAAAAAGCCTAGATTTAATTAACATATGTAAACTTGTATTTCTTATTTTTCAATATTTGAAATTATTTAATAATATGAATTAAGAGCTAAAATTTTAGGCCTTAAGTAAAAACATACAATGTTAATGTCAATAAACTTGATAATAAAATATCAAAATCAGTATTTTAAAGATATACATATTATATTATAAAGAGTAAACATATTAGTTTATTATATTAGCTAAAACTAAAACCACTAAGTGATAAATAATGATTTATTTGATTATTATTCTTATATCTTTTAAATCTTGACTTTTAAATAAAAAATTTATAAAAATAAAACTTTTAATATTTAAGTAAATTTGTATTCACCTTATTTAATAAGCTGTTAAGAGTTGCTTAGCTTAAAGTTAGGTGTAGAAATAGAATTTTGTAATGACACTGTCAAGATTTTCGTTATTTTTAACTACCCTAACAAATAGCCTCTGGCCTGTATATAAATATGAGCTAAGAAAATTTGTTCCAATGTCTCTTCTAATATTTTGTATACTTTTTAACCAAAACATTCTTCGTATACTTAAAGACAGTATAATAATACCAGAGGTAAGTGCAGAAGTAACTAGTTTTATTAAAGTATATTGTGTAACTCCTGCTGCTGCATTGTTTGTTGTGGTATATGCTCAGATGGTTAATAATTTAAGTTTTGAAAAGATATATTATTATTTAACAACAGCTTTTTTATCTTTCTTTATTATATTTGCATTTTTTATATACCCAAAAGTATCTACTTTGCATATGGATTTAACTAAAATTGATGAGCTCATGTTAGCCTATCCTCATTTAAAGTGGTATATAGCTCTTACTGGTAATTGGAGTTATATAGTTTTTTATGTGCTTTCAGAGTTATGGCCTAATATATTTTACATTCTACTTTTTTGGCAGTTTGCCAATGAGATAACAACTACTGAACAGGCTAAAAGATTTTACATGTTGTTTTCATTATTTGGTAACTCATCCCTAATAGTAGTAGGAATTGTTATGATGCACCTTGCCTCTGAGCATTCTATAATTCAAAAATACTTTTTGGAAGTAGAAAACAATGTATTATTTATTCAATCTTCTGTAGTTTTAGTACTAGTTAGTTCTATATGCTCAATTTTTCTTGTTCGATTTGTTTGCCAAAATGTGATGCTAGATCCGCAATTATATTATAAAGTAAAACAAGAACGGTCTACCAAACAAAAAATGAGGTTAAAAGAAAGCTTTCAATATGTCTTCTCATCGAAATATTTATGGCTTATTTTAATTTGTACAGCTGCTTTTGGCTTTAGTATGAACTTAGTAGAGGCAGTTTGGAAGGCTCAAGTTAAAGAAATATATTCTACTACTAATAAATATGCTGAATTTAATAGTTTTTATATTTTGTGGACTGGAATTTCAATAATTTTAATGACAATTATTGGTAATAGCATATTACGCCACCATAGCTGGTTTATAACTGCTGTAATTACTCCAGTTACAATTATGATTACAGGTACTATATTTTTTACTTTAATTGTGTTTGATAAAAATATATTTTCATTTATTAGTTCCACTACATTTATGACTCCTATTACTATGGCTGTAATGATAGGAACAATACAAAATATTATTGCTAAAGGTACAAAATATTCAATATGGGATACATCTAGAGAGATGTTATATATTCCTCTTGATAATGAGTTAAGAACAAAAGGAAAAGCTGCTGTTGATGTAGTAAGTGCTAAAGTTGGTAAGTCATCAAGTGGATTAATTCAATCTTTACTATTTACCATATTTCCAGCTGCAACTTATACATCAATCTCATTAGCTTTAATGTTAATTTTTATAGCTGTGTGTTTAGTATGGATTTGTGCTGTTAAGAGGATTTACTATGAATATAAAAAAATAGCTTAGTATTTAATACTATCATGTAGCTAAAAAACCTCAAATTTGTTGATTTATACTAAAATACAAAGATCAACTTATAGCTATTACTTGATGAGAGTTACATTGTATAATAACATAAATTAAATGCTAGTAAGTTTTTTAACTTTAAAAATGTTTAATTTACTTAAATGAAAGGCATTATATGGATGTGTTAAACTTAAAAAGAAACGAATGATATTATTGGAGGTAGTTTTGTTTTTATTTTTATCTTTTGTGATTATAGCTATTGGGAGCATGGATGTAGCTGCTGCTTCTAGTATAAGAGGGGGAGGAGGGGGTATTTCTTCTAAAGATGATCAATTTGGAGAAAGGCTATGTGAGTTAGTGAAGGTTATATCTAGCAATATATGTATTTTTATAGCTCATAAAGATTATGCATCGAAATGTGTTAGTTCTTAGTAATTTAAATTTTATTAATAAATTAAGGAAATTAATATGAATATATTGAACTTAAAAAAAAATGAAGAATATTATTATTATTGGAGATTATTTTTATTTATATCTTTCGTAGCACTTGTTATTGGAGCTACAGATATAGTATATGCTGCTAGTGACAGTGACCCATTTGGACATAGAATATGTAAGTTAGTAATAATTATGTCTGGTAATACTGCTAAAGCAGTTTGTGTAGTTGCGATTTTCTTTTTAGGGGTTGGAGTGTTTCTAGGAAAGATAAATTGGGGTACTGCCACTATGACAGTTATAGGCATTATTGTAGTAACCAAAGCTGGTGATATATATGTATTTATAGCAGGTAGTGATGCTTCGCAATGTGCTACTAGTTAATCATAGTTTGTAGGTTTTTATTTAGGGAGGTTGGTTCAAGTTATATAGGGAGTATATGTTTTATAGATGATAATTTTAGGAATAGATCCAGCTATAAGTAATATAGGTTGGGGGGTGGTTAATATATCTAGTAGTAATATAGTTTATATTGCTAGTGGGGTAATAAAGACTTCTTTAAAGGATTTACTTGTTTTAAAGTTAGGAAAAATTAGCCAAGAGATAGAGAAACTAATTATAAAGTTTAAGCCATATCATATTGCTATGGAAGAAGTTTTTATTAACAAGAATTTTCAGTCATCTATTTCTTTAATTCATGCAAGGGGAGCGATAATGTCTATAATTGGACGTTGTAACATAAGTTTTAGTGAGTATGCTCCTAACAAGATTAAGAAATCAACCGTAGGAGTAGGGAAAGCAGAAAAGCATCAAGTTGCACAAATGATTAAGGTGTTAATGCATATCAGTAATAGATTGTGTAAAGATGAATTTGATGCGTTAGCCACAGCTTACACTGCATCACTGTATCAATTAAACAATAGATTAAGTTAAAGGTTAAGAGATTAATTATGACAATTGATATTGCTAATATAAAATTGTCAATGCCAGTAGTTTTAGCTCCGATGTCAGGAGTTACAGACTTACCATTTAGAAAGCTTGTTAAAAAATTTGGAGCTGGGCTAGTAATTTCTGAAATGGTAGCAAGTAGAGCGATGATTCAAGAGACGCGTCAATCATTAATGAAATCTGCAGTAATTAAGGATGACATTACTGGTTCTTGTGTTCAACTTGCTGGTTGTGAGCCGGATGTTATGGCAGAAGCAGCTAAAATGAATCAAGATATGGGAGCTCAAATTATTGATATTAATTTTGGTTGTCCGGCTAAGAAAGTAGTAGGGGGAGATGCTGGGTCTGCATTGATGAAAGATGAATTATTAGCAGCCAAGATCTTAACTGCTACTGTAAATTCTGTATCTATTCCAGTGACTTTGAAGATGCGTACAGGTTGGGATGAAAATAGTCGTAATGCTCCTACAATAGCAAAGATAGCGGAAGATTGTGGTATACAAATGATTACAGTACATGGCCGTACAAGATGTCAATTTTATTCAGGAAAATCTGATTGGTCATTTATCAAACAAGTAAAAAATAAGGTAAATATTCCGGTTATAGCTAATGGTGATATTACTAGTAGTGATGATGCTTTGAATTGTTTAAAGTTATCAGGGGCTGATGGGATAATGGTAGGTAGAGGAGCATATGGTAAACCTTGGTTGTTAGCTCAAATATCTCATTATATGGAACATAATAATTATTTACCAGCCCCTGGTTTAAAAGAACAACGAAATATTATTTTAGATCATTATGAATCTATTTTAAGCTATTACGGAATTGAAAATGGCATGCAAATAGCTCGTAAACATCTTTGTTGGTATAGTAAAGGATTACCAAATTCAAATGATTTTAGATGTAAAGTAAACACTATGACAGATGTAAGTCAAGTAAGAAATACTATTAATGAATTTTATCAGGAATAATAGATATTGAAGTTATAAAATAAGTAATTATGTAATTTATAAAGTTAAAAGTTTTAAGAACAAAATTGATAATATGATAAGCTAGTTTTTTATAGTTATTGAATAGTTTATTTATTATGTGTTGTTTATAAAACAATAATTTTAGCTCCTGGATGACTGCGAGTAGCAATATCATTAATAGCCTGTGGTATATCTTTAAAGCTATATATTTTTGCTGGTTTTTGGGAGAATACTCCTTTTTCTATTAAGGCAAATACTTCAAGGGAGCTTAGTAAAAGTTCAATATTATTTTGTTTATAATATTGAAGGTGTGGCATTGTAAGAAACAAAGATTTTCTAGTTAATAGTTTTGGATCAATAACAGCTATACTGCCAGTAATTTGACCAAAAATTACCATTAAACCAAAAGACATTAGGCAATTAATAGAGTTTACAACAGTTTGTTTACCTAGACAATCATAGACTACATTAACTCCTTTAAAGTTAGTAATTTCTTTGACTTTTTTTACCCAGTTATCATCATTGTAATTGAGTATATGTTCACGTTTAACTCCAAGGTTTTTAACAATGTGAATTTTATCATTATGACCTACAGTTGTTATAACTACTGCATTATATTCCCTAGCTAATCTAATCATTGCTTGTCCTACAGCGCTACTGCCTGCATGAATTAATATAGTCATATCAGGACGGACATAGAATGTCCTTCTCATTAGATAGTGAGCTGTCATACCTTTAGTTAAGTTTGTTGCTGCTGCTTCATCAGAAATTTGATCAGGAATTGCAAAAACATAATTAGATTTTATAGTTCTGTAGTAGCTATAAGCACCATATGGAATGGTACAATAACCAACTCTTTGACCTAGTTTAAAATCTTTAACTGATTTTCCAAGCTTTGCTATTGTTCCTACAGCTTCCATACCAGGTACAATTGGGTTTATATTATTTGCTGTTGTACTAAAGCCCATTACTACTTTTTTTATTGCTTTTATAACTCTACCTAATTTAGTCTTAGGTATAATTAAGTTTGATTTATTTGCTGGTATTTGCCTGTAATATTCGTAATCTTGAAAATTAATACCTATAGCGGTATGTTTAATTAAAACTTCATCATCTTGAGGGTCAGGAACAGAAGCATGTACAACCTCAAGGCTAGGTGTACCACTGCTATAATTAACTTGATATAATCTTTGTTCAGACATAAATACTATAAATTTATAAATATTAACATATTAGTACCCAGATATAATTTAGTTATAATGATATAATTAGAGATATTATCATATTTTATTTAGTACTATAGTTGTTGTTATTTTAAAAGTATTTTATAATTATTTTGTATTTAAAAATAACTAAATAGTTATTGTTAGTTTTTAAATAACACATATAATAACAGCTGTTATATATTGTAATTATTATGGGTTTATGATTTATGTACTTGCTTCTTATACTATAACTCTAGTAATTCTTGCAATCTTATTTTTCACATCATTTTATCAGTACTTAAAGAGTAAATGTATAAAAAAGTAAAAGGTAGATTTAAATTTGTTTTTTTGACTATCTTAACTATATCACTTGGAGTATTTTTAATTTTATGGTCATTCTCTAAAAATATAGTTTTCTTTTATACTCCAACAGAGCTACTATTACAGTTAAATAATCAGAAAATAGTAAGAGTTGGGGGAATAGTTAAGCAAGGTTCTGTTCATAAAATTTCTCCTAATGAAAATAAATTTATAGTTACTGATCAGCAAAATGAGTTACAGGTCTATTTTAAAGGCATGTTACCAGCTTTATTTAAAGAAGGGCAAGGAGTAGTTGCTAAAGGCTACATTAGTAAAGAGGTTTTTATAGCTGATGATTTGTTAGCAAAACACGATGAAAAATATATGCCTCCTCAAAATTAAATAATAAAAAATTGTAGATAGGTAGATAATATTTGTATTTTTAGACATAATTTAGAAGCAAAAGTGGTTGTGAAATCCTAAAATACAGGGAAAAGAAAGAAAAATATGAGGTTTAGGAATTTCTTGCAACCATGAAAATATACTAAGGTTATTAGAATTTAGCTTTTAAATTTATTGCTCCAGAATGGCTAATATATTTTTTTGCTAGGTAACAGTCATATGAAATACCATATTGTACCTTACCTTTATTACTTTCAATAACTATTTTAGTACCTAATTGATAAAAAGTTTTATGTGGTCCTTCGGACTTAATCGTATTATTAGCTCCTAATAGATTACCAATTTGTATTTTTGTATCACTACTTTTATTACATAGGCTATGGTGAACAAAGCCATATATTTCAGGTATAATTTTATCATTCCAATATTTTATACTAGCACCTATAACTCCTTCTACAATGTCTTGTTTTTTGTTACCTATAGTAATATTAGTGCCGTTAGGTCCTAAAGATTTGTAACTTTTAATATTAAGGTGAGTATAATTAACACCCAAACCTGGAGTTAAAATTACTTTTTTAGATAGATAATTATTACACCCAAGTAGTAAGTGACCACTATAGCTTTTGCTTTTTGGTTTTGCTAGTATAATTGACTTTATATTTTTGTTTTTACTAACATAATGGCCTAAACTTGCTACTCCTTGAACAAATAACTTATTATTAAAATGATATTTACTATATAAGGACAGTAAATATGCATTAGTTACTGTTTTATTTAAATTAGCATAATTGCTATATTTTGTATTAAATGTTGAATAAGAACCAGCAATACCAACTGTAATTTTATTATGCAAACAAGTATCTATTCCAACAAATACACCTGAAGTATTAGTTTTATATCCTTTTACTGTATTATAAGGTTTTTGCTTTACTAAGTTACCAAAACTATTTATCCATATGTTATAATGCCTTATTTTATCATTTGATCCAGCGCTTACATATATAGGTTGTGTTTGACCTGATAATCCTGCAGTAACAACTGAGGTCAAAGTATTTATATTGTCATTTACTGCATTACCAAAAGCATTACTAACATTTGTTGAAGCTAGCTCTTTTAATTCAGCTATATCAAGTGATGAAGTGCCATTTAAAGATAACGGCATAGTATCTATCTTGTTATTAACTTTATTATCTATATTTCCTGTATCTGTACCTTGTTCACTTGTATTTTCCATATTTGGAGAAGATAACAAGACATAACTTTGATCTGGCACAATTTCCACTTCTTCTATATTAGCAAGTTGTTCATCATCAGTACTTCTTTTTTTCTTTTTTTAATTATATCATTATTATTGTCATTAACTAAGGATAATTCGTCATTATTTTCTGAATTAGCTGAATTTTTTAAATCTTCATCTTTAGCTTTTAATTCTTGAAATTTCCACTCCCACTCATCACTGTTACTTTTTACCCAGTTAACTTGTTTGTCCTTTACAATAACTGAGCTAAGTAATGTTTTTTGGTCACTGCTAACAATTATTGGTTTTAAAGTAGAATTTTTATTTAATAAGTCAGCATTTTGAGAGTTTACTTCTACAGTTAATTTAGCATTAGGTTGCATTACCAAATTACCACAATCAATATTCAATTTTCCGCAAACATCTGGTATACTATTCTTACCAACATGATAATTAATTCCAACTTTAATATCACCATTGATAAATATATTATCGGCTTGCATTGATAGATTATAGTTATTTATATTTATTGATGCTTCGTTAATAGTAGTCTTACCTGAGCCTTGATTTTGAGCCTTTATTGTATAATCATCTATAAGGTTAATACTTGCTCTATAACCCAAAGCATAGATATTAGCATTAACTGTACCAGATACATCAGTTTTGTTTCTATTTGATTTTATTGTAATGGAGTTTAAATTTTGGCCCTGCGCACCAATATTACCAAGATATGTAGCATCTACAGATGTTATTGTTCCACTACCAGTCTCTACCTTATCTTTAAGTACAATATTTTTTATGTTAGTACCATAATTTAAAGTAATATTAGCGTTTTTATTAGATATTATCATTCTATTAGCTTTAACTAGTTTAGCAAAAGTTGTAGGATTTGGACTTTTAACTTCAATATCCTGAGCATATATATTTCCTAGTATTTTAGTATCTTGTGCAGTTTTTGTTATCAGGAATCTCTTGAAGTAAGAGTCTTCTGTTCCTACATTTTGTATTTGATTTCTTATACCCTTTATAGTTATTTGAGAAGTTACTGGTATGTTAGTTGCAAAATCTGCATATATTTTAGTATCTGGTTTTGATATAATAAAGTTTAAGTTACCGTTTGCTTTTAATTTTTTAAGAGGGTAAGAATTTGAACCTACATCCTTATTTAAGAAAATTTTTGTTGTATTATTTTGACTAGAGAATGTTAAAACACTATCATTTGGTTTTTTAGTTATAATATTAGAATCAACACTTAATTCTTTAAAGTCTGTTGTAATTAATGCTTTTTGACTATTTAATATAATTGAGTTTGTTAGTATTTTACCTTGTTCTTGTTTTTGGTTTCTATGTTTAATTAATAACTTACTATAAGAATTAAAGTTAATTTCTTTACTAGCTAATGCTGAGTTTTCACTTGAATCTACAATTTCAACCATATGTTCTAATAAGTTATAATTGTATAATTTATCATTACTTGAGTTTAAATTTATAATACCAACTGAATTGTTGTTATTAGAAGAAGAGTTAATAAATGATGCGTTGCTATGTACGTTAATAGTACCATCACCAGAAATTGGAGCCTGTATTTTTGTTGGGGTTAAAATTGTTAAAGTTGAGTTTTTATCAATATTAATTCCCTCCGATAAATATATATAAGTTTTGTCATCATCAGGGTTGTTATTATTAGTTTGATCGATAACAAAATTAGCAGATTCACGCATAGTAATTTTCTGCATCGGGTAAGTTAAATTACCAATATGTTTACCATGCATTTTAAATATACTATTAGGGGATATATCAATATTACCACCAGTGCTTTTTTCTTTAGCAAAAACTCCATGGATTGTACTATAAAGTTCTACATCATTATTGATTTTTAATATATCCTTAGGGTTATTGAAGGTTATTCCAGAAGCAGTATAAATTTCTGTTGCTGGTATATCTCTTTTAAAGGATCCTATTTCTACTGTTATTGGTTCTTCATCTGTACCAAAAAGCTCAATAGAGTGAATAGGATTCTTAGGGCTACCTATAGTTCCATCAAATATATTTGATTTAAAAACTTTAATTGTACCTATTCCAGGACGTAAAGTTGATATATTGTTAATAGTATTATCTTCTGATCTTAGTGAAATAGCACTATATACGCTTTTATCTGGATTTTTATTTAAGTTTTTGCTTGAGCTTTTACTTAAATCTTTATCTAGATTTAAACCTTTATCTGAATTTTTAGCTAAAATTAATTCATTTGTATGAATTCCTTGCATTACTTCTAACTCTATATAATGGCCATTAAGTAGTATAGTTGAAAAACAATTTGATTTATTACCTATAGGTTGATTTACCTTATATTTTTTATGAATTACGTTTTTATTACTTTGAACAAATTCTATACTATTAGGGACATCTTCAACTTCATTGCTAATGCTTTTGGCCTTGTTGTTAAATGGCATAAAATTTGCATACATATTTGTAGTATTATCCTGGGCATTGTTATTTGAAGATAGTTTTAATAGTCCACCAACTTCAAATTCTAGTGGATTTGCCTCTTCTCCTAGAATTTGAAAATTTATTCCTGTAGGAAATACTGGTGATTTAGTGGTAACGATAACTTTATTACTACCTTTACCTATTATATTTGCAAAAATATAAGAAGAGTCTTTTACCACTAAGTTACTTGATTGGGCAAGAATAATATTTCTATAATCATTACCTGATCTAAGAGATAATAGTGGTGACCTAATTATTAACTCACCATGAGTAGACATAGAATTTATAGAAGATTTTAAATTAGAAACAACTATATCTATATCCATATCGTTAAATTCATTATTTATCTCAGATTTACCACCAACATCTACAACTGCGTTTTCACTATTTTTAAGTACTATGTCTTTTAGAAAGTCTAGCTTGACTTTTACAATATTGTTCAACATTAATTTTGAGTTTGTATGGTTGAAGTCTAGTAAACCAATTTTATAATTTCTAGTATCAAAATTTGGCAATATTAGTTTTGATGTTGTATTGAATAAGATATTAGCGTTTTTAAGATCATCTGTGCCAAAGATAGCATAAACTAGTAGTTTAGGTTGATCAATAATAACATTAGGTAATTTAGTGCTTCTGATTGCTATTGAATTTAGGTCTGTATTACTATTTATTGTTAATCTGTGACCTTTTAATATTGCAATATCGTCTCCATTAGAAAATTTAATAGCTGATTTATCTGAAGAGGTAAGGGTTTCTATTTTATTAGTTTCTGCAGCTTTGTTATTAGTTTCCCATTTTACAGAAGATTCTACATTTTTAATTGTTTTAGTGACTAATATAGTCATTAAGACAATTAATAAGAATATTTTTTTATACCTTATCATATATTTTACTCCCTTTTATTATTTAATTCATATCTAACTAAAGTTTTAAGTTCCTCTATTATAAAAACATTTTTATAAGGTAGATAAATATTGTAATTATTAAAATAATTACTAATATGTTAATTATTTTTTTTACCATATACTTTGCATCTCTTAATTATTAGTTAAATATATATAAAAAACTTTATGTTATAAGTTAAAACTTATATATTTTAAACTTTTATGCAATTTAATTAACTTTTAGTTTAATATTTTTTTTCAATGTTTACAATAAAATTAGTATTTTTAAGATATAAATTTGTATTATTAATATAATTGTTGAATTTTTACTTCTATTATGTTTGCTGAAAATTAAAAAATTCAATTATAAAAAATTCTTCTTGTGGTAATTGAATTTCAATAGAATGAAAAATTTTATTTGCAGTTGTATCTATACTTTGCAAATATTTTCCTTTTGTTAAAACTGTTCTTTTACCTACTGGAATTTTGTTAAAGAGAGCATAAGAAAATATTACAGGGTAAGATATATCTCCAACATTCATCGTTATTTTTTGATCAATAATGCTTGTGTCATATATTATTGTGCCATCGATTTTAATAATCTTAACATCAAAAGTTGCTATGCTGCTACATAAATATGGTACTCTATAAGCAATTTCATCATCCCAAACTCTAATCTCTTCTTCTTTTATAACAAGTTCTGGCTTGATATCTTTTAAATTAACCTGAATTTTATAAGATTTGCTGCTTAAGTTCTGTGATATAGCTGTAGACATATATTGCTTTGGAATAATTGCTTCTCTAGTTTCTCCTATTTTCATACCTACTGTTACGTTTTCCAGGCCATTGATAATCTTTTTAGAGCCAAGTCGAAAATTTTCTAAGCTTTCTTTAACAATAATATTATTTTCATCAGTTATTTTGTAGTAAGCAGTAACTGCTTGTCCACAATAAGCTGAACTTTTATTAGCTGAAGGCAAATTAGAAATAGTTCTTATACTAAATAAATTGTTAATCAAGTCTAAATTATTGACTTTTATAGTATTTGTAACCATATCATAGTTATTACCTAGTGGGCGTATCATGTTTTCAAATAATTTCCTTCCTTCATCAGTTTTTAAAACATTAATTAATAACTTTGATAGTGACTTTTCTAGAAAATTTCCTTCTAATAAGTTTATTGCTTGATCTTTAGAATCTTTTTTTTCCTGTAGTTGACTTTCTGATGCAGCATTGCTATTTACTTTTTGTAAATTATTCTCAAACTTATTAGTTACAAGTGTATAGATGATTATAAGAGCTACAGCTAAGCTCATAATTTTTTGCATATAATACCTTATAATTTATCAAATTGAATGGTTACCCACATAACTTATATTATATTCTATATATATTCTAATAGTTTTTTAACTTAACTAAAAATGAGAAATATTAATTTGTTTAACATAAAACATGAAAAAAATGATGTATTAAAACATTATTATAATATGAAAATTCCTAATTTTAAAATCGGACAAATGAAATGTGATGTATTAATTGTTGGTGCTGGTGGGTCTGGTATGATGTCGTCTTTTTATTTGTCAAATAGTAAAAAAAAAGTTGTAATTATTTCTAAAGTACATCCATTACAAAGTCATACTATCGCTGCTCAAGGTGGTATAAATGCAGCATTAGGTAACGTTACTATAGATGACTGGCGCTGGCATATGTATGATACTGTCAAAGGTTCTGACTGGCTTGGTGATCAAGATGCAATAGAATTAATGTGTAAAGAAGCCAAGGAAGCAATTAAAGATTTGGTAGAAATTGGAGTGGAGTTTTGCCAAGATGATAAGGGTAATATTATGCAGAAGACCTATGGTGGTCAAACTTTAAATTTTGGGCAAGGTGGTTTAGCTTACCGTTCTTGTTCATCCACTGATAGAACCGGCTATAATATTTTAAATAGTATCTACAATCAGATATTGTTAAATGGGGTAGAAATATTAAATTATTATTATGCTATAGAATTAATCATATATAATAATCAATGTTATGGTGTTATTGCTCTAAATATTAAAGATGGAGCTATACACTATATTATAGCTAATGATATTATTATTGCTACAGGGGGCTACAGTCAAATATATTCTACTACGACTTCTGCTAAAATTTGTACTGGTGATGGTAATAGCTTAGTGTTAAGAGCAGGTCTAATGTTGCAGGATATGGAATTTATTCAATTTCACCCAACTGCAATGAAAAATGCAGGAATATTAGTTACTGAGGCAGCAAGATCATATGGTGGGAAATTACTGAATTGTCATGGAGAAAGGTTTATGGAAAAATATTCTCCAATGTTTATGGAACTTACATCTCGTGATATTATTGCAAGAGCAATATCAATGGAAATAGCTTTAGGAAATGGCTGTGGACCATCTAAAGACCATGTTTTCCTTGATATGACCGGACTATCTTATGAATTTATGCATCAATATTTGCCAACTATGGTTGAAAACTGTAAAAAATTCTTAAAAATTGATCCAAATAAACAGAAAATTCCTGTAACACCAGCAGCTCATTACACAATGGGAGGAATTCCAACAAATATTTATTGTCAGGTAATAAATTTTAGTGGAAATAATGAATGTAAAGTCAAGGGGTTATGGTGCATTGGGGAAGCAGCTTGTATTTCAGTTCATGGAGCTAATCGTTTAGGTTGTAATTCTTTATTGGATTTAATTGTATTTGCTAAAGTTGTTTCCAAACAAATATTATTAGTGGGTAATATATTACCTGATATAATAGATTTAGGTTTGTTTTACCAAAAAATGCCTAATTTTATCAGTAAATTTGGTAATAGTAATAGCAAGTTTAAAATAACAGATTTAAGAAAACGAATGCAACAAGTAATGCAAAAAAACGTTAGTATTTTTAGAAACGCAGAAATGTTAAATTTAGCACAAGAAGAGTTAAATGCTATAAAAGCAGAGTTAGCTCTTATAAAAATAGAAGATTATTCTCTACAGTGGAATTATAGTATAGTTGAATATCTTGAGTTTGAAAATATGTTGGCATTAGCTGAGGTTACTATAAATTCTGCACTAGCTCGTAAAGAAAGTCGTGGTAGTCATTATAGACAAGACTTTCCTGAGCGAGATGACTGTAATTTCCTATATCATAGTTTATGTGGTTATAAAGAAAATGGTAATGTTACTATGGCTAAACGAAAAGTCAGATTTAATACTTCGCCATTAGTTAATTCTTTTTTACCTGAAAAAAGGTAATATTAGTGAGATTAAATGCTGATCAATTAATTATCTATTTTTAATGCTGCAATAAATGCAGATTGGGGGATTTCAACATTTCCTATATTTCTCATACGTTTTTTACCAGCTTTTTGCTTTTCAAGTAATTTGCGTTTTCTGCTAATATCACCACCATAACATTTAGCAAGTACATCTTTTCTTAGAGCTTTAATAGTTTCTCTAGCAACTATTCTTCCTCCTATGGCAGCTTGAATGGCTATTTGAAAAAGGTGAGCAGGAATTAAATTTTTTAATCTTTTGCATAACTCACGTCCTCTAAATTCAGCTTTTGAGCGATGTACTATGGTTGATAATGCATCTACTTGTTCACCATTTACTAGAATATTGAGTTTAACCAAGTTACTTTGTTCATATTTATCTATCTGCCAGTCAAAGCTTGCATAACCTTTTGAATAAGATTTAAGTTTATCATAAAAATCAAATACTATCTCATTAAGCGGTAATCTATAAATAATTTTAGCTCTATTACCAACATAAGTTAAATCTACCTGTATACCACGTTTTTCTGTACATAAACCTAGTATAGGCCCTAAATATTGATCTGGAGTAAAAATTGTTGCTTTAATCCATGGTTCTTCCATAATTTGAATTTTCTGAGCTTCAGGTAGGTCAGATGGATTATGAATGTTAATGATATTACCATTAGTTAAATGTATTTTATATACTACACTTGGAGCTGTTGTAATCATATCAAGATTAAATTCTGTCTCTAATCTCTCTTGAATGATTTCTAAATGGAGTAATCCTAAAAAACCACAACGAAAACCAAAACCAAGAGCATTAGAACTTTCTTGCTCAAATTCAAAACTAGCATCATTAAGCCTTAGTTTCAGTAATGAATCTTTAAAGTAATCAAATTGCTCTGTATCGGTTGGGTATAGTCCACAAAAAACAACTGGTAAATTTGGTTTAAATCCTGGTAAAACCTTAGCACAAGGGTTCTTATTTTCTGTAATTGTATCTCCTACTCTACAATCTGATATTTGCTTTATTGAGCCAGTAAAAAAGCCTATTTCTCCACTGTATAGTACTCCAGAAATTTTTTTTTCAGGAGTAAAAAATCCTACATTTTCAACAGTATATACAGCTCCTGTAGAACACATTCTTATCTGCATACCTTTCTCGATTTTACCATCAATTACCCTGATTAATATAACAACACCAAGATAAGAATCATACCAGCTGTCAACTAATAAGGCTTTAAGTGGTGCTTGATTATCACCGGTTGGTGATGGTAATTTTTTTACTATTGCTTCTAAGACATTTTTAATACCAGCCCCAGTTTTAGCAGATACCATCAAAGCTTCAGAAGTATGAAGCCCAATCTCATCTTCAATTTGCTGTTTTATTTTTTCAGGTTCTGCTGCTGGTAAATCAATTTTATTAAGAACTATTAAAATTTCATGATTATTTTCTATAGCCTGGTACACATTTGCTAGGGTTTGAGCTTCAACACCTTGGCTTGCATCAACAATTAATAAAGAGCTCTCACAAGCTGCAAGAGATCTACTAACTTCATAGGCAAAATCTACATGGCCTGGGGTGTCCATTAAATTAAGGTGATATATAAAACCATTATCAGCTTTATAGCTTAATCTTACAGTTTGGGCTTTAATAGTGATACCACGGTCTCTTTCAATAGCCATAGAATCAAGTACTTGCTTTTTCATTTTTCTTGCTTCTAAAGCTCCACAATATTCTATTAGCCTATCTGCTAAGGTGGATTTACCATGGTCTATATGGGCAATTATTGCAAAATTTCTAATTTGTAACTGCTTGTGCATTTTTTTACTTAGTTACTTATATATTATGATATATAATAATTTGTTACAGAATAATATAAATAAATAGAAAAATGCATATAGAATTTGTAAACTATAAAAAAAAGATTGAAGAATTTTTAGATTTAATTCGGAGGTCACTTTAACTTAGAACAGTTGCAGTTGCAGTTACTTAAACTAGAGAAATTAGTAGAAGATCCTTTACTATGGAATGATCAGCAAAAAGCACAAAAAATTTTGAAAGAAAAGAAAATTCTAGAAAATAAGTTATCTTCTTATAATAAAATAAAACATAGGTTTAATGACTGCGTAGAGTTAGCAAACCTTATTGAAGGAGATAGTGATAACGAACTTATTTATAGTCTTGAACAAGATTTTAAAAAGTTACAAGAAGATACTCAAAAACTACAAGTTGAGAGTTTATTCACTGATGAAATCGATAGTAACGATTGTTTTTTAGATATTAATGTAGGTGCTGGTGGAACAGAAAGTCATGACTGGGCATCAATAATGCTGAGGATGTATTTAAGGTTTGCTGAAAATATGCAATTTAAAACTGAAATTGTTAGTTTGTTGGATGGAGAAGAAACTGGTATTAGATCATGTTCAGTTAAAATACAAGGTCATAATGCTTACGGTTGGTTTAAAACAGAATCAGGAGTGCACCGTCTTGTAAGGATTTCACCATTTAATGCGGTAGGAAAAAGAATGACAAGCTTTGCTAGCAGTTGGGTTTATCCTTTAATTGATGATAATATTCAAGTTATTATTGAGGAAAAGGATCTAAAGATTGATACTTATAAGGCATCTGGTGCAGGGGGGCAGCATGTTAATACTACAGATTCTGCAGTACGAATTACGCATTTACCAACTAAAATTGTTGTTCAATGTCAAAGTGACAGATCCCAACATAAAAATAAAGCTGAAGCCATTAAAATGTTGAGAGCAAAAATTTATGAATTAGAACGAAAAAAACGTAATGAAATTATTGATAGTCAAAACGCAATTAAAACAGATAATAGTTGGGGGCATCACATCAGGTCATATGTACTGCAACCTTATCAGTTAGTTAAAGACGTTCGTACTAATGTTGAAACTTCGGATATTCAAGGAGTATTAGATGGAGATTTAAAAAAATTCATTTATGCTGGCCTTACAAGCTTAACGTCTATATATAAACGATTATAAAAATTAAGGAGGAGAAGGGAAGGTACTTAAATGATTGTAAAAATTAAATTTCAATAAAGCTAGGTTATTAATATGGGTACCTGAATATGTTAAAAAATTTTGATTCTAGTAAGAAAATTGGTATTATAGCTCCTGCTTCTGGTTCTGTAAATACAATAGAAATACTCAATAGATTTAAGAAATTATTACAAAGTGCTAATTACCAATATAAGGTATTTGATGATATATTTTCTAGCTCTCCTATTCCATTTTATAGTAATAGTAAACAAGTTCGTATAGATAATTTTCAAAAGTTTTTGCTAGATCCAGAAATATATATAATATGGTGTTTTAGAGGGGGCTAAGGTTCATTTGAAGTAGCAATTAAATCTCTTAATATTAAGCCTACTTCTCCTAAAATATTGGTAGGTTTTAGTGATATTACTGCTTTGCATATATTATTTAATCAGATTTATCATTTACCATCTATCCATGGTAATGTAGCAATGTGGATCGAAGATATTAACGATATAAAGCAAATTATGAATGCTATAGCTGGTAATGAACAAAATTTTTTTTTAATGCCAATTAATGATTTAGCTATCTCTATGAGAGAATCACCTATAAAAGGAATTGTTTCAGGAGGGAATTTAACTGTTTACACTACTCTTATTGGTACAAAACTTCATCCACATACTGATGGTAAAATACTGGTTTTTGAAGATATATCAGAAAAAGGATATGCAGTTAAACGCAAGTTGATTCATCTTTTATATTCTGGAATATTTGATAATATTCCAGCTTTAATTTTTGGAGAATTCACCAAAGGAGATGGATTAGTAGAATACGCTATTCTTGACTTTTGTAGAAAGGAAATTCCAAAGATTCCAGCATTTAAAATTTTTAATGTAGGACATGTACGTCCTAATTATCCTTTAGGATTAAATGTAGTTGCTAATATTGTAAATAATAATTTTACTTATAAATTTGAGTAATTTCAGGAATTAGATATAAGTATAATATATCAATTTAATTTTAATATATAAAAAATTCTACAGCAATTTTTGAAAGTAAAACTAATGAATAAAATTGATATTTAGTTGTTACTCGGTCAACATAAATAAATGCTAGGAGTTATTAAGTCGAGCAGTAGAGCGTACTTTAGTACGTGAGCAGCGCAGATCTTAACTTGACGATAACGCAATTATTGATGTTAACCTTCGTCCACCAACTCTTTATTTCATATAAGTATATTATTTGATATTTATAATATAATTAGGGTAAATCTTAGTAGATGCAAATTTATCATTTAACAGGTTAACTTGTTCTTCAACATTTGATGTTTGAGTAATTCTTGAAGAATTACCAGTGAGTACTAAAGCAGAGTGTAATCCAACATTATTTGCTCCTAAGACATCAGTCTCTAGTGTATCTCCAACCATAAGTACTTTATCTTTCATTATGTTAGGTTTTAGAGTAATTAATAGCTCCTCAAAAATTTCTGGATATGGTTTACCAGTATATACTACTCTTCCACCCATAGATTTATAAATATTGCCAAAATACCCTGAACAATATCTATTATATCTTTTATATGGAATTATTTCATCTGGATTAGCACAAAGACAAATTGCATCATGCTCTATTGCAACTTTAAATAAGCTATTATATTGGGTTAGATCTCCATCATGATCTACAAAAGTTGTTAAAAGTAGTATATTAGCATCTTTGATATTTTCAGTGGTTGCAACATTAATGTTATTTAGCACGTCATTTTTAATAGTAGGGCCTAAATGAAAAACAACGGGTTTTTCAATATTAAGAAATTTTTTAGTATTTTTTAGTGTTTTTCTAGCAATTTCACCAGAAGTAAAAATATTTTCTTTAACAGTATTTATCCCATGTGCACTTAATCTATTTTGTGAGTATTCAGCTGGCCTAGGAGCATTAGAAATGAAACGAACTATTTTACTTTTAGATAATTCATTAATAGTACTTACTACTTGACGATGAGGATTTTCATCATCTTCAACTATTACTCCCCATATATCAAATAATAAAACATCATAACTATCAACTATATCACTTAAATTTATAACTTTTAAAGGTTTGAACACATGAATTCTCCATATGAAGTTAGTTTTAACTTTTAAAAAATTAGTATTTATTATATACTACACTAAAATCTTTTTCTATTAAGCATTTATTTTAATTTATTCTTATTTTTATAAAAGTTATGTCAATACGTTCTCAGATAATTCAAGATAATAAATTGGAAGAATATAACGCTCAATCAATACAAATTTTGCGAGGGTTGCAGCCAGTTCGTATTCGCCCTGGTATGTTTATAGGTAATGTTAGTGATGGTAGTGGATTACATCACATGATTTATGAGGTTACTGATAACTCTGTTGATGAAGCAGTAGCAGGATTTTGCAATGATATTAAGGTTATACTTAATAAAAATGGTTCTGTAACTGTTAGAGATAACGGTAGAGGAATACCAGTTGATATTCATGCTGAAGAAGGAGTTTCTGCAGCTGAAGTGATTATGACTAGGCTACATGCTGGTGGTAAATTCAATAAAAATGCTTATAAGGTTTCAGGAGGATTACATGGTGTAGGTGTATCTGTTGTTAATGCTTTATCTGATTGGTTAGAACTTCGTATTTGGAAAAATAATAAAGAATATTTTATGTGTTTTCAAAAAGGTGAACCTGAAAAATCTTTATCTATAACAGGGGATGCTAAGCAAAAACACGGTACTGAAGTTACTTTTTATCCTTCTATTGAAATTTTTTCGTCTATAGAGTTTAGTTTTGCAGAATTAGAACATAGATTAAGAGAACTAGCATTTTTAAACTCTGGAGTTAAAATTAGTCTGAGTGATGAAAGGGGTAGTGAAATAAAAGAAATAGAATTCTTATATACTGGTGGTGTAGAAGAATATATTAAATATATTGATCGTGCTAAGTTACCACTACATTTACCTATTAGCTTCCAAGCTAGTAATGACCAAGGTGCTAAAGTTGAACTTGCTATGCAATGGAATGATTCTTACCATGAAAATATAATGTGTTTTACTAATAATATTAGGCAAAAAGATGGTGGAAGTCACTTACAAGGGTTTAGGTCAGCTATAACTAGAGTAATTACTAAGTATATTAAGGATAATAACTATAAAGTTAACGTCAGTTATACAGGTGACGATGTGAGGGAAGGACTATCTTGTATTTTGTCGTTAAAATTACCTGATCCTAAATTTGCATCTCAGACCAAAGATAAACTGGTCAGTGCTGAAGCTAGAACAATTGTTGAAAGCATAGTATATGAAAAGCTAGTAGAATGGTTAGAAGAGCATCCATCTGAAGCTAAGCAAATTGTAAATAAGATAGTTGAAGCAGCTACTGCTAGGGAAGCAGCCCGTAAAGCTAGGGAATTAACTAGGCGTAAATCTGTACTAGGAATAGCTAATCTTCCAGGAAAATTAGCTGATTGTCAGCAACGTAGCCCAGAGAAATTAGAACTGTTTATAGTAGAAGGTGATTCAGCTGGTGGTACTGCTAAACAAGGTCGTAATAGAAAATTTCAAGCAATTTTACCACTTAGAGGTAAAGTGTTAAATGTAGAACGCGCTAGATTTGATAAAATGCTACAGTCAGAACAAATAGGTACTTTAATCACTGCTCTTGGCACAGGAATAGGCAGCGATGATTTTTTAGCTGATAAAGTTCGTTATCATAAAATTATTATTATGACAGATGCTGATGTTGATGGATCACATATTCGGGCTTTACTTTTAACTTTTTTCTATCGGCATATGAGAGAAATCATTGAAAAAGGATATTTATATATAGCACAACCACCTTTATATAAGGTTAAACGTGGAAATAATGAAATTTATCTTAAAAACGACCAAGCCTTATATGATTACTTGCTGAATATTGCAATTGAAGAAGTTAACTTGCAAGGTCAAGATGGTGTTAAAATAGTTAATGCTGACTTAACCAAGATTATTAATATTGTTAGGAAATTTGTTTTAGCTCTTGATAAGGTTAGTAATAAACTTCATAAATCCATTGCAGAGGTTTTAGCTATTACACAAAGTCTTGTATCTGATATGTTTAACCAATCTAATCAAGATAAAATATCTCTTATTATTAAAGATATGGTGCAAACTCAAACTTTAGATAAAACTACTTGGCAAGTTCAAATTACAGAAAATTCTATGCAGTTTTACCGTTTTGTTCGTGGTATAAGAGAGACTCAAAGTTTATTTAGAAGTCAATTAGAGTCTCTTGAATTTATAAATTTAGTCAAATTAGGAAATGAGTTATCATTGTTATTTAAAAGTCCATTAAAATTAATACATAAATCTAGTGAAACTAAAATTAAATTGCCTTCTGAATTACTAGCTAAGCTTCTAGAAATTAGTAAAAAAGGAATGAGTATACAACGTTTTAAGGGTCTTGGAGAGATGAATGCAGATCAACTATGGAAAACTACTTTAGATCCAGAAACAAGAACCTTATTGCAAATTAAAATTAATAATTTTGATGAAGCTGAAGAAGTATTTTCGACATTGATGAGTAGTGTAGTAGAACCTCGCCGTGAATTTATTCAAGCTAATGCTTTAAACGTAGTTAATTTAGATATATAAATATATTCTTCTGCTTTTGGAGTATGATAAAAATTTTATAACAACATTTAATATTTACACTACCTTATTTAACATACAAATACCTGGAAAAGGGATATTTTTTATTTTTTAATTAATTTTTTAAGTTAGCATTGAAAATGTTATGAAGCAGGTCATTGTAGCATTAGTTGGCAGGCCAAATGTTGGTAAATCCACTTTGTTTAATCGTCTCAGTTTAAAAGAAAAATCAATAGTTCATGATTTACCTGGAATAACTAGAGATAGAAAATACGCTAAGGCTAGAATTCATTTTTTTGATTTTATTGTTATTGATACTCCTGGGTTAGAGCAGGCACCTATAGAGTCATTAGAATTTAAAATGACAAAACAAAGTTTAACTGCAATAGAAGAAGCCAATATAATATGTTTAATTGTTGATGCAATATCTGGTATTTTACCAGTTGATAAAGAATTTGCAAATTTAATACGAAAATATCAAAAACAAGCTAAAATTATATTAGTTGTTAATAAGGCTGAAAAATCTGTTATACTAGAAAAGGAATATTATAAACTTGGTTTAGGTGAACCAGTATGTATATCTGCAAAACATGGAGGTGGTATATATGAACTGGGTAGAACTATTGAAAATATAGCAAAGCAGGATGATATATTTACTAAATCAAGTAATGAGCGTTTTAATACATATTATGATAATAAGTGTTATGGAAAGTCGGATGTAATTCAACTAGTAATAGTTGGTAGGCCAAATGTTGGTAAGTCAACATTTATTAATGCTGTTCTAAATACAGAAAGAATAGTTACAGATAAAGAAGCTGGAATTACACGTAACTCAGTTGAAGTTGACTGGCAATATAAAAACCAATTAATTAGATTAATAGATACTGCTGGGTTACGTAAGAAAAATACTGTTACTGAGCAGTGTGAGTTACTTTCAGTAAATGATACTCTAAGAAATATTAGATTTGCTAATATAGTTATACTGATGATTGATGCCACACGTTTTTTACAACAGCAAGATTTAAACATAGTCAACTACATAATTCATGAAGGTAGGGGAATAGTTCTTGTTATTAATAAATGGGATCTAATAAGGGAAAAAAAATATTTTCAAGAAGAACTGGATAATCTAATTAATAGTTCTTTATCACAAATTAAGGGTATAAAGCCTATTTATATATCTGCTATAGAACAATTTAACCTTGAAGCCGTATTAGAATGTTGTCTACTTACATATTCTAGTTGGAATAAGAAAATTACAACCGGTAAATTAAATCAATGGTTAATTTCATCTACTAATCAACATCCTTTACCATTGCAACAATATGGAAAAAGAATTAAAATAAAATATTGTACTCAAATTAAAACTAGGCCACCTACAATTAAATTGTTTTGTAATAATATAAAAGACATTGCAGAATCTTATAAAAGATATTTGGTGAATAATCTAAAACATAGTTTTAATATTATAGGAGGAGTACCTGTAAGATTAAGTTTTGTAAAGACTAAAAACCCCTATATTACTAGATAAAAAATAATGGATTTTAACAAAGTACTTTTAACACGTAGTATAAAAGAAAATTTACTGCTTCAAGCTAAGCTTGAGAAAGTAGGGTTTATTACGTGCAATAGCCCTTTAATTTGTTATAAAGTACTTGATGTAAACTTTAATGAGATTATTAATAAATTTAAGAATGTTATTATCACTAGTAAATTTGCTGCTAAAATTGCTGCTGCTAATATAAACTATAATATTAATTGTTTTGTGGTCGGTGAAATATCATCACAAATTTTACAACAAAATAAGTTTATAAAAATTGCTGCTACATATAATACAGTTGAAGAATTACTAATGAAAATGCCAAAAGTTAAAGAAATAATATATCTTCATGGTAATTATATCTCTTTTTATCCACCAAATATATGGGCAAGTAAAATAATTTATACTGTTGAATATGAGAAAGATCTAACAAATGAAACAAAAAAGAATTTATCTTTGGGGCAGATTAGCTATATTTTGATTTACTCCTATAATACAGCTCAAAGTTTAATTAGATTATTAGAAAAAAACAGCTTAGTGTTTGTATTACAATATATTAGAATAATATGTATAAGTTCAAAAATTGCAGAATTATTTAAAGATCTTGCTCAAACAGTTTTATTTCCAGAAGTGCCAACTAGTGATAATATGGTTAAAATATTATTAAATTATGATAAATATAAATAAAAATTTTTGTATTTTAAGCATTATAATACTTATTCTATTAGTTTCAGCTAGTATATATATCTATAGAGAAAAATATAGTTATGCATGGTTTATGAAGCCTATAAATAGTAATCTAGATTATATAAGTAATTCAATTACAAGGTTTAATTTGCTAAACCAAGATAAATTATCAATTAATGATAGTAAAAAGCAAAAACCTAATTATGATGTTCAAATTGACTCAGTTAATAACAACAATAATTCTGAAATTGTTGATATTATGGCTTTAAAATATATTCCTGTAGTATCAACTATTAATAAAATTATTATTAAGTTTTTACAAGATATAGATTATTCAGAAGAGATAGACTTTTTATTAAAGGTAGATATTTTTCCTGATGAGATAAACATTATTTTAACTAAGTTGTATAATTATAATAAAAATTATCTTATTTCTATGTTAGTATCCAAGCCATCAACCTTACAAAAAAATAAATTAGGCAAGCTTATAGATTACTTTTTTCAAATAGAAGAATTTAATTATAACTTAAAACAAAAAGAACAAGATTACCAAGAAATCATTGAAAATTTAAATGTTCTGCAAGATTATTTTTATGCTAAACAATTATTAAAAGAACTTGTAAATGATTAAGATAATTATAGCCATTGCTTTTTTAATCACATCTTATTTAGGGTTATTTTACCTAAACCAATATAATGGTTCAGTGATTATTAGTGTTTTGAACTATAAAATTTATACTAGTTTGTTTTTTTGCTTATTTACAATATCTCTATGTGTAATATTTTTGTTATTAATTTTAAAACTACTATTAACTATATTTAATATTCCAAGTTTTATCTCTGAAGTTAACTCCAAACAAAATTTATATAAGTTATTATATTCTTCATCTTTGATTTTAATAAAAAATTATTTAGAAGCAAAGAAGGTGATTTCTAAAATTGAGTATAATGCAAAAAGTGACGTTGCTGTTTCCATGAACGTTTTACTTTATTATATTGAAAAAGATTTTGATCAGAAAATGCATCATTTAAGGCAATTACTTGATCATAATGATTATAGATTTTTTGCTGCTAAACATCTTGCTAGAAATTTAATTGATCATGGTTATTATCAAAGAGGCTTAGAATATCTTTTAATCTCTTATAATATAAATGAAAATGATGAAGAATTAGTTGAGATGCTTGTAGATATTTATGCTAAGTTAGGGGTTTGGCATAAGTTTAAGTTTATGATGAAAAAATTAGAAGAAATAAGTCCTGAAAAATTGTTACAAATTGCTGATAAAATAGCGTCTCATTATTTTAATGCTGCAAAGTCAATGCTTGAATCTGGAGAAGATAAGGAGGCTATTTGTGATCTTAAGTCATCTTTATTTTATAAGCCTGATTATGTTGAAGCAATTGAGTTATTATGTACCCTTAATGTTAATTTAAATCAAAATCATAATAATATTACTATAATTGAAAATGCTTTAGAAACTTGTCAATCACTTGAACTTGTTAAGCTATATATTTCATTTTCTGGTCTGAAACCTCAAAAGCTGCTTAGCAAGCTAAATAGGATTTTATTATTTCCTAACAAATATGACTTATTAATTCATGTAGCTGTTATTTTAAATTTATCGGAGGATTTAAAACAACTTTTAGAAGAAGATATAAAGCAACTTACAAAGAATTATAGTAATAAGAGTTTTGTAAAAAGTAGTTAGCACAATGGATCTTAAGTGGTATATAGCTAGAAATTATAAATTAAATTCTAGTCAAGAGAAACTATTACTTATATTACAATCTGTTAGTAATTATTTTAATAGTAACAAGATAGTTAGATATTTAAAGAAGCTGCAACATAAAGGTATATATATATATGGAGAGGTTGGTGTTGGTAAAACTATGATGATGAGAGCCTTTTACAAGTCAGTTAGAGCCCAAGCTGGTTATTTTCATTATCAAACCTTAATGCATGATTTGTACGCTATTGCTACAAAAAACTTAGAAAATAGTGGTAATTTAATTAAGAAATTGGTGTATGAGTACTCACAGAAATATAAAGTGATTTGTATTGACGAATTTGAAATAAAAGATATAGCAAGCGCATTATTAATTGGAAATTTTATAAAATGGTTATTGGTTAAAAAAGTTTATGTAGTACTAACTAGTAATATTGCTCCTAATAATTTATACTTAGATGGTTTAAAGAGAGAACTATTTTTACCTTACATAGATATTATTAAACAAAATATTTACATATTTTACTTGCAATCAGATCTAGATTATAGGCAAAAAAAGTTAAATCTGTAAAAAATAGAATATTTATAGGTGAAGGAGCAGATAGTAAACTACAAGGTGTTATAAATAAATTAATTAATAATAAGCAATTAGTAAAAAGTGATTTACAAACATTTGGCCGTAACCTTAATTTAAAAACAGTCTACCAAGATATACTGATCATTACATTTGATGATTTATGTCAGCAAGAACGATCTTATAATGATTATATTACTATATGTGAATATTTCTCTATTATTGTAGTTAAGCGTGTTACATCTATTAAAAATAATGAAAACGATAAAATAATAAGATTTATTAATTTTATAGATAATGCCTACAGTTCAAAGGTACTTATTTATATGAGTATTGAAATAACTCCTAAACAATTATACATAGGAAACAATTATAAGCAGCCTTATCAAAGAACTTTATCAAGATTGTGTGAAATGGATAGTGATGAATATTTTTCACGATCAAAATATACAAAAAAATATAAGAATATATGAAGACGATTGGTAAATTTATAACATTTGAAGGATGTGACGGTAGTGGTAAGACAACCCAAAGTAAATTATTACATAAAAAATTATTATCTAATGGTATAGATACAGTATGGACACGAGAAATTGGTGGCACTAAAACAGCTGAGCTTATAAGAAATATTATTTTGTTTAAAGATATGTCTGCTATGACAGAGTTAATGCTAATCATGGCTGCTCGCTTGGATCATATTGAAAAGTTTATAAAGCCAAATTTAGCACAAGGTAAATGGGTAATTTGTGATAGATTTATAGATTCAACTTTATGTTATCAGGGTAATGAAGTTGGTCAGAAATTAGTAATAAAACTTCATCAGGAATTATTAGAAAATTTTTTACCAGATCTTACTTTTTTCATAAAACTGCCTTCAGAAATTGCCTTTAAAAGAATTGGAGAGAGAGAACAAACTAAAGATGTATATAGTTTAAACAAGTTTGATAAAAAAGATTTAGGATTTTATGAAAAAATTGTTGATTGTTTTCAACAAGTAAGTCGTTTATTTCCAGATAGGATAGTTGAAATAAACGGTGAGTTAAACATAGAAGAAATTAATTATAATATTATAACAAAATTGAAACATTGGATGTGAGTAGAAACAAGTTAAATGCAATAAATCAAAAGAATTTATTTTAGATTAGTCTATATTTACATTCTTTAGATAATAGATGTTAAGTCTTAAGTTTTTAATAACAGTGATTTTAATGGAAAAAATAATTAAAGAAGATTTAGCACTAGCTTATCAAATTCTTGCTAAGCTAGGTTTTGATGATCATACTTATACTCATCTTTCAGCTAGGGTAGATGGAGCTCAGAATTATTATATTTATCCATTTGGTTACCGATTTGAAGAAGTAAATGCTGATATATTACTAAAAGTTAGTTTAGATGGAAATATTATCTCAGGACAGGAAAAGCATTATAATAAGACTGGTTATGTTATTCACAGTTCAATTTATAAAGTTAGATCAGATATAAATGCCATATTTCATATCCATACCCCCAATAATGTTGCAGTTGCAAGTAGCAAAGATGGTTTATTACCAATTAGTCAATGGGCTCTACATTTTTATGATCGCATTTCCTACCATAATTATAATTCTTTAGTGTTGAACATAGAAGAAGAAGGCAAGAATTTAGTAGAAAATTTGAAAAAAAATTATGTAATGATGCTACGCAATCATGGAGTTATTACTTGCGGACGTAAAATTCAAGAAGCAATGTTTTATACTTATCACCTTGAACAGGCTTGTAGAACTCAATGTTTGCTGCAACAAAATATTAGTAATATTGTAATTCCGTCAAGAGAAATATGTCAAAAATCCGTACAAGATCTACTTAATTTTGAAGAGGATTTAGGAAAGAGAGACTGGGAAGCATGGGTGCGAGTAATAAAAAAATAAATGGTATATTTTATTTTTCAAAGGCCAATTAAAAATCTTCTAGAGTTATAATTTGATATTATTAAGATAAACTCTTTTTTAATTATAATAAAAATAGTAAATTAATGTATATAATTAGTTGAATTATAGATAAAATTAAGTTACTATAACTTCTAAGAATAAAAGCAGTTTTGGAGGAAGTAATTGATAAGATATAAAAAGCTGAAAAAACCATCTCAGCCTTATCAGCTAACATATGTTTATAAAAGGAAGGTCGGAAGATGGAAAATTAGTCCATATGTTAGCTGATAAGGCTGAGATAAACAATACACCGTAAAGCTTAAGTACTAAATTATTATTATATACTACCTTAAATAGTTTCACCATAATCAATAATGGTGTTATACTATAGTTAATGTACAATGTCAAGGTCTTTATTAAATTTTATTAACCTAATGTAATAAAAGTTATTTATTTAATAAATGAATTAACTTATGTTGATTGTACGTTAACAGTTACTGTTTTAGTAGTATTATCTTTCATAATAAAAGTAAGTTCAAAAGATTCCCCTATTGATAATTGCTTTTTTAATCCCATTAACATAATATGAAATCCTTTAGGTTTCATTACAAAGGCTGTTGACGATGGTATAAGAATATGCTCTATTTTGCTCATACTCATAATGCCACGACTATCGGTTATAGTCTGATGAAACTCTGCTTTATTAGCAATAGATGAGGCTACAACAGAGATAATCTCAATATTTTGTTGAGTTTTGTTATCAATAGTTAGGTAAACAGCTGTATTGCTACTTTTAAAAGCTGGTCTAGCCCAAGCATTTAAAAATTTAACTACATCTTCTTTGTCTTCACTGTTATTAGTGTCAGGTAAACTTTCCTGTATAGTAGTAGATTGTGAAACAAAAAGAGAATTATTTGAGAGGCTTGAATAAAATGCACTTGCATTAACTTTTGTATTAATCATAGTGATAAAAACAACTAAAGCTATAGTAAGAGCTGATAAAACTAATGACGACTTTTTCATATATTTCTTGTACCTTTTACATTAAACATATTTGGATGATTCTCTAATTATATAGAAGGATTAACTCAAATAATAAACAAACTAAAATAATAGTAAATAAATTTAAACTATACTTAGTATTAAAAATAAATAAAAACTTTATCTAGATGAAAAAATACAATAAACATAATAAAATTAGTTTTGTTTTTAAATGTTTAAATAGCTCTGTCCATTGAAATATATAAATTTATATTTAGACGATAAGATAGTAGTGCTTTATATTTCTATGTTTTAAGCTTCCCATAGAAAATCCACTAATTTGATGTTAATTTGAATATTTGACTACATTTGTAAATTATTGACAAAGATTATAAAATTAACTACATTAAATTTAAACTTGAGTAATCAAGAGAATTAGTAATAAATATAAAGCTTGTTGAGATTAAGTCATGGAAGATATTGCAATAGATTTTAGTCTTGGTGAAGAGTTAAGAAGTTGGCTTCGAGATTGGTAATGATGAGGTTGAAGGTTCAATTCTTTCTAACTGCACCAGATAAAGCAAGGTTTTTCAGTTTTGATGATTTTAGTTTTGAACAATACAAATACTGTCTAAAATGATAACCTTGAGTTATGGGATGGGGGTAATGCCTTTATTCAGCAATTTATTATGTATCTGCTTGCTTAAATTAAAATATTAACAATCATACACACTAAAATATTAATAATATCTTTGTAATTTTATAAAATTTGGTACCAGGAAAGAGTATGTTTAAAACTAATACACAAAATAAATCAGTAGGTTTGATTGTTTTATTACTTTTATTAATATTCTCCGTTAATAATTTAATTTTTGCTACACATATTTCAGATGTTGACTTTATGGAATCGCAGTCTGGACATTCAAAGGTACTAGAGGAAATACTTAGAAATAATGAAAATAATATCTATGATGGTGTAAGTTTAGCATATTTAAGAAAACATTATTTAGCAAAATCTCCATCGAAAATGCCTTATAATAAAGATCCATTAATACCTAAGATAATACACCAAATATGGATTGGTACAAATGAAATACCTCCTTTATATAAGCAATATTATAAAGAATGTAAGTTACTACATCCAGATTATGAATTTAAGTTATGGACTGAAAAAGATATTATAAAGTTTTATGAACAGTACCCACAATATAAAAAAATTTATGATATTTCTCGTACACCAATACAAAAGTCAGATATGTTTAGGTATGCAATATTATTACAATATGGTGGTATTTATAGAGATATGGATGTAAAATGCTATAGAAATCTTGATGAATTAAATCATAAATATGATTTTTATACAATGCTAGTGTTGTCTACACCTCAGTTTAACAACGGATTTATTGGGTCATCTGCTAATCATCCTATAATAAAAGATGTATTAGAGACTATTAGTACAAATTTACCAGCTCAATTAGAGCAGTATGATAAAGAGCATCAAGGAGAAAAATTTAATATATATTCTTACCATAGTTTTACAGTAAATACTTCTATGCAACCACTAACAACTTCTTTTGGTAAAATAGCATCTTATGATGATAAAGCACTTCCTTTACCTATTAGCTATTCTTTTCCTATAATATTAAATCCTGAACAACATTGTATAACCGCAAGAGAATTTCCAGTACAATTGTCTAATAATCTATCTAACTTTTTAAAAGTAGCTCAAGGTAGGAAAGTGCCAGATCCACTTCCTTTTGCACAAGTAGGAAAAGAAGCTCTAATATTTCACAATTTTCCTAAACATGAAGTTGGTTACATAGAATTTGATGAAGGAATGGATTTTAATGATCCTGCGCGTTATCGCATGTATAAGAATCTTTCAACTATTGAGAAAGATAGATTAAATAATATGAGAGAAAACTATAACACATTTAATTGTAGTAAAGTAAGTTTTAAAAATACAGATGAAATACCACAAAAGCTAATATTTATTACCTTCAACAATCAAGAAGAACAAGAACTTAAAAAGCATATACCAGATTGGGTAATGTTTAACCGTACTTTTACAATTGAAAACTGGAACAAGGACAAAATTATAGAAATAGCTCCACATTTAGAGCCTTATCTTGCTAACACAACAAAATATACTTTAGAAAATGTTAGGTTTATTGCTGGACTTGAAATTATTAATAAAACTGGTGGTCATTATATAGACTTTAGAATAAAGCCAATAAATCCTGTGTTTGAATTAGGAAATAAATATAAGCTATATTTTGGGTTACAACCTATAAATAAAAAAAATATGCAAGTTATTGCATCACATAGAATAATAGGATCTACTAACTCTAACCCTATTTTATCAGAAGTACTAGATGAATTTTACACAAAAGGTACTGCAGTGAATTGGAGCTTGCCACATTTTGTTTATAAAAATATGCATTCATATGGTCCAGTAGTTGTATTACCTACTTCATTTGTAGGTCCTGCTGATCCTATAGGAAATTGGTATACTACAGTTAAAAAGATTTATAAAGGAACAATACGATCTCATATTAATGAACGACATGCTTGGTGGTCAATTGTGGAATAATTATGTCATACTAAATTTAATTAATTTAGTTAAAATGTAGTAACAGTTTATATTTTAAGTCATATTACTTGGATTTTATATTAATTTGTAAAACTGGCACTACTGTTCAAGAACTTAAAATTCAAACACATGAATACAAAAATTTTTGTAACAAAAACGTTTCTACCACAAAAGGAAGAGTATTTGACCTATCTTTCTGAAATATGGAAAAGTGGAATTATAACGAATCAAGGTACCCTGGTACAAAAATTAGAAGGAGCAGTAAAAGACTATCTAGATGTAGAAAATTTTCATTATGTTGCAAACGGCACTCTTGCACTACAACTAGCACTTAGATCTATGGATATTACATCAGGAGAAGTAATTACAACACCTTTTTCATATGTTGCTACAATATCAGCTATCTTATGGGAAAGATGTAAGCCTGTATTTTTAGACATAACATCACACAGTTTTTGTATTGATACAGATAAAATAGAACAAGCAATTACTAAGCAAACAAAAGCGATTATGGGAGTTCATGTTTTTGGTTACCCTTGTGAGGTTATAAAAATAGAGCAAATTGCACGAAAATATAATTTAAAGGTAATCTATGATGGAGCTCATGCTTTTGGAGTAGAATATAAAGGAAAATCATTACTAAAATATGGTGATATTTCTACATGTAGCTTTCACGCTACAAAATTATTTCATACAGTAGAAGGTGGAGCCTGTATTATCCAAAGACATGATATAAGCAATATAGTAGATTTAATGAAAAGGTTTGGGCATTTTAATGATAACCATTATATGCTTGGAATCAATGCTAAGTCTTCAGAACTGCATGCAGCAATGGGTTTATGTAATTTAAAATATATAGATGAAATTATTAACTCTAGGTGCTTAATTAGTAAATTATATGATGAAGAATTAGGTAATATTATACAAAGACCTATTATGGACAAAGATTTAAAGTATAATTATTCTTATTATCCTGTTATTTTTCAAAATGAAAATCAGGTTTTGACTGTTATGCAATCCTTAAATCATGAAAATATATTTCCTAGAAGATATTTTTATCCATCATTGAATACTTTACCATATTTAGATAATCCTAATGCTTGTCCAATATCAGAAGATATATCAAAAAGAATTTTATGTTTACCTTTATATCATAATTTAGAGAAAGATATAGTTTATAAAAATTTGTAAAATTATTAAAAATAGTCTTTGAGAAATAATATGAAAATTGCCCTTTTACAACCTTATTTGTTTCCATATATTGGGTATATTAGTTTAGTAAAGCATATAGAAAGTTTAATTCTTTTTGATTCTATACAATTTATGAAGGGTGGATGGATTAACAGAAATAGAATTTTAAAACCTAACGAAGGATGGCAATATTTTACTATTCCGCTGGCTCAGCATAAGATGACAACTTTAATAAAAGATATTAGGATTAGTAATAATATTGATTGGAGAAATAGAATAATAAGACAAATAGAACACTATAAGTTTAAAGCTCCTTATTATAAGGAGACAAGAATGTTAGTTGAAAATGTATTATCTATTGATACTGATAATATTGCTAAGCTTAACAAATATGCTTTAAAAGTTACTTGTGATTATATTGGTATAAACTTTCAAGGCAAATTATTGTCTGAGATGAATCTTGAAATTGATAAGGTAAATGCTCCAGATGAATGGGCTTTAAATGTATGTAAAGCCCTTAAAAATGTTACTGAATATTGGAATCCTCCGGGGGGAATGGAATTTTATGATCGCTTAAAATATAAACAACAAGGTATAGAATTATATTTTCATAAAGTTAACTTTACTCAATATAACCAATATCGTTCAACATTTGAGTCAGGTCTTTCAATTATTGATGTAATGATGTTTAATTCTCCAGAACAAATAAGAGTTATGTTAGATAGTTATGAATTACTGTAAGGAAATAGGAGGATTTTTTGAACTAGAAACTCCTTCTAAAAAAAAGGAGTATCATAAAGCTACTATTTCTCTAAATTTAGCAAGAAATTGCTTGCGTTATATAATAAGAGCTAAGAATATTAAACAAATAGCTGTTCCTAAGTACATTTGTGGTGTAATACTTGATACTATAAA